>JAFGYB010000021.1 GCA_016936355.1 Bacteroidales bacterium
ATTATGTGTTGCTTACGCGCGAAGCCAACTGGTATCCGAAAGTTGGTGTTACCTATAGCACTGAAGATGTAAGTTGGTACAAACCCGGGTTTGTGGATTATTCGTTAACCGTGAACACAAAAGAAGGATTACAAGCGGTTTCGGAAGGAGAGATGACTGAAATTTCGGCAGGAAAGTTCCATTTTGAGCCGCAAACACCGCTCACACAACTTTCGCTGGCCATTGGCAAATACGAATATAAAAGTCTGGAACATAATAATTTTGAATTTGGCATCTGGCTAATCGAGGGGCACGACCATTTCAGCAATGCTTTCCCGGAATCGAAAGATACGTTGGCCTCAATAATTTCCGAACGTTTCGAAGATTTTAAGCGGGGTTATAACCTGGAGTACAATTCCGAGAAATTGGCATTGGTTGAAGTTCCCGCGCAGTTTAAAACCTACGAGCGCATGTGGACATCGGTGCAGGAAGTTATTCAGCCCGGGCAGGTGCTCATTCAGGAAAAAGGCTACATGTTTCGCGAAGCTGATTTTGAAAAGCAAAAAGAACGAATGGGGCGCTGGAGAGGCCGTGGCGGCGGTGCCGAAATGACCGACGAAGATAAAGAGTTGCGCGTTCTTGAGCAGTTTCTCGAGAAATTTACCGAAGAAAATGAAACCGAACGCCGCTGGTCGCGCGGAGAAATGAGCATGGAGCAGTCGCCAAATCCGTATTTTATTTTTCCTTGGTTGTACAATTTTCAAAACAATATTCAATCGGATAAATGGCCGATTACCAACCGCGTTTTCGAGGCTTATCTAAAAAGTCAGTCCACCGATATGCGATCGCTGTTTATGAGTAGCATGAGTGGCGAAAGCCCCGAGATTATGGCAAATATCGCCCTGCAGGATTATTCGTTCGAAGAAATTCTTGCTGATCCTGACCAAAGCGATATCATAAACAGCGTAATTAAACTGAAAGGCGATGTGCTTTTCTCTACCATAAAACTGGAGGCTGGTGAAGAAGATTTTGAAGATTTTCTGCGCGGTGTGCTGGAAAAGTACAAGTACCAGAATATTTCGTTTGAGGAATTTGACGAAGAAATAAAAGACCGGTTTGGTATCGAGCTGGAACCGATGATGAACAGCTGGTTTACAGCAAAAGCATTGCCGGGCTACCTGGTTTCGCCCATAAAGGGTGTAAAGGTAAAATCGGGAGATGCCATGAAAACCATGATCTCGTTGAAAGTAACCAACTTTTCGGATGTTGATGGTTTGGTAAAACTCACTTTCCGGCTTGCAGGTGGTGGCGGCGGCCGTGGCTTTGGCCCTCCGGGAATGGGCTCGGAAGATACCGTAGATAAGCTGATTGAATTGGCAGCTCACCAAACCAAAGAAATGAGCTACCTTTTTGATGGTGTGCCACGTATGGTGATTTTTAACTCTTTAACATCGAAGAACGTTCCGCAAACCTATATGGAAATGTTCCGCGAAGTGGAAGAAGACCTGAAAGTCAGAGTGTGGGAGGGAGAGCGTATCAGTTCAACACCGGTTCAAACAAAACTGCCTAATGAAGAAATTGTGGATAACGAAGATCCGGGCTTTGAAATAACCGAAAATCACCAGGTTAGCTTGCTCGAAAAACTAATCGTAAAAGAGGAAGAAACAAAACAAAAATATTCGAGTGTAAACAGGTGGAGGCCTCCGTTGTCGTGGACTGCCACAACCAGCGACGAGTTTTACGGCGAGTACGTTCGTTCGGCCTACTACATTAAAGGTGGAAATGGCGAGCAGGTTGCCCGCTGGAATGTGCCGGTGAAAGAGGCCGGTTACTACGATGTGTTTTACCACTTTTATAAAGGGCGCGGATTTGGCCGTAACCGCGGAGAAGAAAAAGGAAGTTTAAACTTTATTATTCATGGCGACGACGGAGCGGAAGAAGCTTTCCTTGATTCGCAAAGTGCCGAAACAGGGTGGGTGCATTTAGGCTCATTTTATTTCTCATCGGAAAAAGCGGTTATTGAATTAACCGATAAAACCGACTTGCGAATGATATACGCCGATGCAGTAAAAATCGTGAAATTATAAAATAAATCAGCATACGTTGCGAACTAAGTCATTGTAAAGCAGTGACGAATTCGGGACGGAACAATTGAAGAAAAATTTTAACTAAGATGAAAACAAAAATCAAACTTATGCGAAAGCTGGCAATTGCCGTGTTTGTTATGGCGGCTGCTACTTTTGCTGTTCAGGCGCAGGAGGCCTTAACCCTGGAAAGGGCTTTAAGTATTGCCGAAACGGGAAGCCCTGATTTGAAGCTGTCGTTATTAAATCTCGAGCGTTACCAAAAAAACCTGGAAGCCCAGCGGGCCGCTCTGAAATCGCGTTTCTCGCTACAGGTTAATCCGGTAAACTACAGTAAGCAACGGCGTTTCGATAACCGTGTTTCCGAATGGTACACCAACGAAAACTTCGAAACAAGTACCTTGTTTACCGTTGCTCAGCCAATTTTAATAACCGATGGTACCATCTCGCTTACCAACGAATTTGGCTGGTCGAGTAATAATTCGAGTTCTTCGTTCACCGAAAGTGAGGTGTTTTTTAATAACCTGTATTTGAACCTGAATCAGCCCTTATTTACCTATAATACCTTAAAACTTCAACTGAAGGAGCTGGAGCTGAACTTTGAGAATGCCCGGATAAGTTACGCCATGCAATACCTGAACCTTGAAAGAAGTGTGACGGAGTTTTTCTACAATGTTTACATGGCGCAAATGAACTTGTCGATTGCAAAAGACGAGCTGGACAATACGCAAAAAAGTTACGACATTATTAAAAACAAGGTGGAAGCCGGTTTGGCTGCAAAAGAAGAGGAATACCAGGCGGAATTGAACCTGGCATCGGCAAAATCTACTTTGCAAAACAGCGAAGTATCCTTCGAAAATGCCAAAGACCAGTTGAAGCTTTATTTGGGCATGGATCTTTTCGAAGATATAATGATTCTGGCCGATGTAAGCGTAAATCCTGTTCCTGTTGATTTGGATAAAGCCATTGAAAATGGTTTGGAGTCGAGAATGGAATTGCGCCAGCGCGAAATTGATGTGGAAACCAGTCAGTTCGATCTTGTCCGTACCAAATCGCAGAATGAATTCCGGGGAGATATGAACCTGCGTTTTGGTATTACCGGCGATAACAGTGAGTTGGGTAATATTTACCAGAATCCAACAAAAAGTCCGTCGGTAGGTATCAGTTTTAATATCCCAATTTTCGATTGGGGCGAGCGTAAAGCCAGAATTGCTGCCGCCGAAGCAGCCATCGAATCGCAGGAACTTAACCTAAGCGAGGAGAAAAAACAAATTGTTGTTGATATTCGCCAGGTTTACCGCAACATTCTTAATCAGTTGAACCAGATTGAACTGGCGAGACAAAATGAGCGCAATGCCCAGCTAACCTACGAAATTAACCTGGAGCGTTACGAGAATGGCGACCTGACAGGTATGGATTTAAACCTGTATCAAAACCAGCTTTCGTCGCAGAAAGTAGCATTAAGCCAGGCACTTATAAATTACAAAATCGAATTGCTAAACCTTAAAATACAATCGCTGTACGATTTCGAAAAGAACGAAGCCATTATTCCTGAGGAATTGTATGTAACCGATAATCAAAAATAAACCATGAAAATTATACCAAAAATGAAGCATATAAAATTACTTATCCTGTTAGGTGTTGTTGTTGCCGCCATTTCGTGTAACAACCAAACCGGTTCTGAGTCAACAGAATTAGCTGTTCCTGTTTCAGTTGAAAATATCAAACTTAAAAGTATTCAGCAATTTGTAAGTACTACCGGAACTGCAAAAGCAGTTTACGAAACCGAATTGAGTTCTGAAATTGAAGGAAATTATATTTTACAAACCAACCCAAGAACGGGCCGCAAATTTCAACTGGGCGACCGCGTTGAAAAAGGGCAGGTTATTATAAAACTGGAAAATGCAGAATACCTGAACGGACTGAATATTGAATCGACAAAACTGAACCTTGAGATTTCGGAACAGGAATACGAAAAGCAAAAGTCGCTGTACGAAAAAGGTGGTGTTACGCTGCTCGAAATGCGTAACTCTGAAGTGTCGATGATTTCAGCCAAAAACAATTACGAAAGTGCTGAAATACAGTTGTCAAAAATGCAGGTTGTGGCTCCTTTTTCAGGAGTTGTCGTTGCACTGCCTTATTACACCGAAGGCGTTCGTGTGTCGGCCGGCGAAAGTATGGTTAGCCTGATGAACTACAACAAAATGTATGTAGAGATTAACCTGCCCGAGAAAAATATTTCGGAAGTTACAACCGGGCAGGAAGTAATGATTACGAACTATACGCTTACTGAAGATACGCTTGTGGGTCATGTTACTGAACTGTCGCCAATTATCAGCGACGAAACACGCACGTTTACAGGTAAGCTCGAAATTGATAATCCGGAGCTGAAACTGCGTCCGGGAATGTTTATAAAAGCCAACATTATTACAGCTCAGAAAGACAGTGCCGTTGTTATTCCGAAAGACGTGATAATGACCGGTTCGCGCGGAAAATATGTGTTTATTGTTGGGCGTAACAGCGCAGCCAACGATCGTCGTATCACAACAGGTATCGCAAACCAGGATGAAATCGAAGTTACTGAAGGCTTAAGCCCGAATGACCGTTTGATTATAAAAGGATTTGAAACACTCCGCGATAATTCAAAAGTAAAAGTGATTTTATAGTGTAGCCGGTAAAACAAAGACAAATCAGTTATGAAAAAATTAACGCAATTTTCTGTCGATTACCCGGTTACCGTTTTAATGGTGGTGCTTGGCGTTTTGTTGCTGGGCTACATTTCGTACGATAAACTGGGGGTCGATCTGTTTCCCGATCTGAACTCACCCCGCATTTTTGTGGAAGTGACTTCGGGCGAGCGCCCTCCGGAAGAAATGGAGCAGCAGTTTGTTGAAAACATCGAAGCGCTTGCCATTCGCCAGTCCGACGTGGTGCAGGTAACTTCTTCCTCAAGGGTAGGATCGGCACAAATCACCGTGGAATACGCCTGGAATAAAGATATGGATGAAGCTTTTCTCGACCTGCAAAAGGCCTTGAATACGCTTACCCAGAATTCCGATATTGATGAACTTCAGATCACTCAACACGATCC
>JAFGYB010000022.1 GCA_016936355.1 Bacteroidales bacterium
AGTTATTGTTAGTTTGGAACTATTATATACAACAAGTGTTAAAAAGAGAAAACCGCCTTTTTTACTCTATTTAATTTATAATAATTATAAATAACGTGCGCTAATTCGACTGTAAAATTATGCATTATGTTTGTTAAAAATCTCTTTTACTGTATTTTATAAATTATTCAATTAGTGATGCGAAATAATTTTAAAAAAAATATATTAACATCTTTTAAATATTTTTTTTGATCGTATCAAATTATTAATACTTTTGATAAATGTTTGTGTTTTTAATACACTTAGCTTCGTGCTTGTTTTACATGAAGTAGTTTTTTGAAGTAACACGGTTGAAATGAAGAGAAAATATACCTTTCAAAATGCGGGGGCCCTCTTGTTGATAATGCTGATTTTTTCAGCACTTATCGCTGGATGTAACGGGGACAAAGTTCCGAACCAACAAACGGCGTTGGATAAAAAAGTCGACAGCCTGGTGGCTCAAATGAACCTGGCTGAAAAAGTAGGACAAATGACCCAGGTTACTCTTGCTGTAGTCAGTAAAGGTCCTGTGTACAACCCGACAATGCCACAGCAGATTGACACAGCAAAACTGAAAGAGGCGATTTTGAAATATCATGTAGGGTCTATTTTAAATGTGGTCAATCATGCCTACACCCGCGACCACTGGTACCAGATTATGAATGAAATCAAACAGGTTACCGGTCAGTCGAGGTTACAGATACCCATCCTATACGGAATTGATGCTATTCACGGCGCCAACTATACACAAGGAGCCACCCTGTTCCCTCAAGAACTGGGTATGGCAGCGACCTGGAATCCCGGTTTGGTGGAAAAAGCGGCTTCCATTACAGCTTATGAAACAAGAGCCTCTGCCATTCCGTGGGTGTTTTCGCCCGTTTTGGGTATGGGAAGGCAACCGGCCTGGCCCCGGATTTACGAAACGTTTGGAGAAGCAGTGTACCTGACCCGATCCATGGGAAAAGCAATTATAAAAGGGTATGAAGGAAACAACATCGCCAGTAAATTTAAGGTGGCTTCGTGCATGAAACACTATATGGGATACAGCTTTCCTTTGACCGGAAAGGACCGGACGCCAGCTCTGATTCCTGAAGAATACCTTCGTCAATATTTTCTCCCCCCCTTTGCCGATGCTGTTAAAGCCGGATCTCCCACACTGATGATAAACTCATCTGTTATAAACGGAATTCCTGTCCATGCCAATCATCATCTGCTGACTGACATCCTCAGAGGAGAACTTCACTTTAAAGGAATCGCTGTCAGCGACTGGGAAGACATTAATAAACTGTACACCGTTTACCATTATGCCCCTTCTGAAAAAGAGGCCGTAAAAATGGCAGTAATGGCTGGGGTTGATATGAGTATGGTCCCCAATAACTTCGATTTTGCAAAACAGCTGACCGAACTGGTCAAAGACGGTGAAGTACCGATGTGGAGAATTGATCAGGCGGTAAAACGCATTCTCAGGGTAAAATTTGAACTGGGTTTATTTAACCACCTGTTTTATCCTGAAAAAGATTATCCTGAATTTGGATCAAAAGCATCGCAGGATTTCAGCAGAAAGACTGCGGAAGAATCCATCACCCTTCTGAAAAATAAAGATCAGGTACTTCCGCTACCGAAGAAAAAAGTTAAGGTTCTTGTAACCGGCTTTGGAGCCAATTCGATGGAAGTACTCAATGGAGGGTGGTCCTATACCTGGCAGGGACAGGAAACAGACAAATACACCAAAGACAAAAACACGATTCTGGAAGCCATTCAACAAAAAATTGGAAAATCAAATGTGCTGTATGCTGAAGGTACGGCATACGACAAATCCGTAAACGAAAGAAAGGCCCTGGATTTAGCACAAAAAGCCGACTATATTGTCCTGTGTCTGGGAGAAATGGCCTACACAGAGACCCCGGGAAATATTGACGATTTATACCTGCCCGACAACCAGTCTGAATTTGCATTAAAACTGGCCAAAACAGGAAAACCCGTCATCTTAGTTCTTACCGAAGGACGCCCCCGATTGATCAGCAAATTTGCCGACAAAATGAAAGGCATTCTTATGGCTTACCTTCCAGGAAATGAAGGGGGTGATGCCCTGGCAAATATTTTATTCGGTGAAGTAAACCCATCGGGTAAATTACCCATTACTTACCCAAGATATCCTAATTCACTGGAAACCTACGATTATTCCTATACCGAACAAAGTCAGCACGATTATAATCCACAGTTTCCCTTTGGTTATGGGTTAAGCTATACAAACTTTAAGTACAGCCACTTAAAATTAAGCAGCGACACCATTTCAGGAAATCAGAAACTAAAAATACAAGTTGAAGTCACGAATACCGGTAAGAGAGAAGGAAAAGAAGTGGTTCAATTATACATCGGTGATTTGTATGCCAGTATTATTCCTCCCGTGAAAACGCTGAAAGGATTTCAAAAAATTGATCTGATGGCCGGAGAAACCAAGACGGTCCTTTTCACTGTTGACAAACAAGACCTTTCCTTTGTAAACAGCCAGCTAAAAAGAGTAACAGAACCAGGCGAATTCGAAGTTCATATTGGTCAACTGAAACAAAAATTCCATCTTCAATAACGAAACCTAATTAACTAATTAATATATAATCAATTATAAAAAGTAAAATTAAAATTTCTTGTTATGAAAAAGTTTCTACTTTTTGCTCTATTCCTTGGACTAAGCTTGCCAATTCTGGCACAGGTTACGGTTCAGGGAATTGTAAAGTCCGAATCGGATGGAGCAACACTCCCGGGAGTAAGCATCTTACTTAAGGGAACGACAACCGGAGCAACCACCGATTTAAACGGACATTATTCTATTACTGTTCCCAAGAACGCCACTTTGATTTTTTCCTATGTTGGTTTTAAAACCAAAGAGGTTGCCGTAAAGGGCCAAACGACAGTGAATGTTTTTTTAAGTCAGTCGAATATCGGACTGAATGAAGTGGTTGTAGTTGGTTATGGTACAATCAAGAAAAGCCTTGTTACAGGTTCGATTTCTTCCGTTACCGCAAAAAGTATCGACAACAAACCCATTACGCGTTTGGACGATGCTTTGCAGGGACTGACTTCGGGTGTTACGGTAGCTCAGAGTTCCGGTGCCCCGGGAAGTCAGCCTACAATTCGTATTCGTGGTGTTACCTCTATTAATAACAGTGATCCTCTGTATGTTGTAGATGGAATTGTTATGAATGGCGGCCTTGAGTATTTGAACCCGAATGATATTGCTTCGATTGAAGTTTTGAAGGATGCGGCTTCTTGTGCTATTTATGGTGCACGTGCTGCAAACGGTGTGGTTTTGGTAACCACTAAAAAGGGAAGAATGCATACTCCATTGCAGGTAAATTATAACATGCAAATTGGTGTCCAGAATGTCATTAAAAAAGTTCAGCTCGCCGATGCTTCTCAATATGCCATGCTACGTAATGAAGCGGTTATGAATGACGGAAGCCTTCCAATTTTTGACAATCCTGCTTCATTGGGTGTAGGAACCAATTGGCAAAATGAAATCTTCAGCACAGCTCCTTATCAAAGCCACAGCATCAGTGTTTCGGGAGGTTCCGACAATGCTACTTATTATGTGTCTGCTGGGTTCATTGACCAAAAAGGTATTGTTGATCCTTCGATCGCTTACGATAAAAGATTTTCTTTGACTTCCAATACAACTTTTAAAATGGGTAAGTATGTAACCTTCGGAGAGTACTTGGGTTATACATACCGTATAAACAACACCGGCCTTAATACCAACAGCGAATTTGGTGGTCCCCTGGGTTCAGCCCTGAACCTCGACCCGCTTACCCCTGTTTATGTGGGAGCCGATATCGGAGCAACCTATCCAAAATATGCTCTTCAAGCCCCTAATGGAATGTACTACGGAATCTCACAATATGTAGGTCAGGAAATGACCAACCCGCTGGCTTATATCCAGACACAGCTGGGGAATGCCGGTTACTCCGATAACCTGGTTGGTAATGCCTATATCGACATCCATCCCATTAAAGGACTGACCCTGAAATCACAAATCAATGTTAAAAAAGCATATTGGGGTTATAATTCCTTTTCCCCACTTTTCTATCTGAATGCTAATAACAGCAATACAAATATGGTTGTTCAGTACCGTTATACCGATCAGAACATTTCCTGGAACTGGGACAACACCATTGATTACACCAAAGAAATTGGAAAACACAACTTTGACATCATGTTGGGTACCAGTGCGCTGAAAACAACCGGATCGGGAGTAAGTGCAACTTATCAGGGAGAACCTGTAACCAACTATCTGGATGCCTCTTTCAATTTTGCTCTGCCAACAGCACAGCGAATCGCCGGGGGTTACGATGACCAGGAGTACACAATGAGTTCTATTTTTGGTCGTGTAACGTACAACTACGATCAGAAATATTTGTTCACCGGTATTTTGCGCCGGGATGGTTCTTCAAAATTCGGAACCAATAATCACTATGGTTACTTCCCCTCAGCACAAATCGGCTGGGTGGTAGACCGTGAAAATTTCTTCCCGAAGAATAAGGTTGTGGAAAACTTAAAGATCCGACTTTCTTACGGAGTCGTGGGTAACGATATGTCATTAGGCTTTTTCCAATACCAGTCAATTATCGCCGGTGGTGGCGGAAGCAACTACGTTTTCGGTAACGATAATCTGGCCATCGGTTATTCCACAACTTCACCCGCAAACCCTGATCTGAAATGGGAACAAACCAGTTCATTTGATGCCGGATTTGATGCTATCCTGTTCAACAGTCTGAGTGTAACTTTTGATTATTACAGCAAAAAAACCACAGGCATGTTGTTGCAGGTTCAGATTCCCGGATTTTCCGGATATACTGCTCAACCCTGGGCAAACATTGGTGACCTGACAAACAAAGGTTTTGAAATCAACCTGAGTTATTCCAAAACCATTGCCAAAGATTTCAAATTGAACGTACAGGGAAACTTTGCTTACAATAAAAATGTGGTAACCTATTTAGGAGAAGGCAAACAGTATCTGGATGGTGGTGCCACATTCCAGACAGCATCTTATCCGTTAACCCGCACTGCAGTAGGTCAACCTTTTGGTGCATTCTACGGATTTCAAGAATTGGGAGTATTCCATTCACAGGCCGAAATTGATAGTTATAAAGACAAGAATGGAAATTTGATTCAGCCGAATGCAAAACCTGGTGATTTTAAATGGGCCGACCTGAACGGAGACGGAATCATTGATCAGGCAGACCGTACGTTCCTGGGCAACCCCGTCCCTCCTTACACCTATGGTATCACCATTAATCTTGGATATAAGAACTGGGATTTCATGGTATTCGGACAGGGTGTTTGGGGCAACAAAATTTTCCAGGCATACAGACGTTTGGATATTACAACCGCAAACTATCCCATTGAAGCGCTCAATGCATGGACAGTTGCCAACCCCAATAGTAATTATCCCAGACTTTCTGACAGTGACCCGAACAACAACTTCAGATATCCTTCCAACTTCTATTTGCAGGACGGTGCTTATTTCCGTGTCAAAACCATCCAGTTGGGTTATTCTTTACCCAATGCCTGGAAGAGTTTAATCGGTTTTAAAAGAGCCAGGGTCTTTGCAAGTGTCAGCAACTTACTCACCCTCACAAAATACACCGGATACGACCCGGAAGTAGGGGGTAGCAGTTATGGTATTGATCGGGGTATTTACCCGCAATCAAGAACCTTTTTAATTGGTCTTAATGTTGGATTCTAAAACGACTAAGTGAACTATAGCCAATATTTTAAGATGGTTCAATACATAACCTTATGATATTGATAAAAATATTAAAACTATGAAGAAAATGAAACATAATAAAATAATAACCGGCTTGCTAATCATGTTTAGTGCCGCAATAATTACGTCCTGCTCCGACTCCTATTTGAATGTAAAACCAAAAGGAGAATCGCTGGAGTCCAATTACTATTCGACCCCTGCCGAAGCCTATGCCGGACTGGTAGCTGCATACAGCGCTTTAAATACTGAAGCAGCGAACACTTACTGTAATCCCCTGGGACCTGAAAATTCCGCATCAGATGATTGCTATGCTGGTGGTGGTGGTCCTTCTGACATGAACCAGTGGCAAGCCATGAATGATATGAATCAGCTTACCCCGGCTCAGATGCCCGTTGATATGTGGAATGTGAACTTCGTTGGTGTGAAACAATGTAATTTGATTTTGTCAAAGATTGACGGAGTTCCGGGTTTAAGTGAAGCCAATAAATCACGCTATACGGCGGAAGCCAAATTCCTGCGTGCTGATTATTATTTCAACCTGGTTTTATGGTTTGGAAATGTTCCGTTGTTTACCACCCCGCAAACCACTGCCGAACTCTATGCTGCAAAACAGGCAACTCCTGCAGAAGTATATGCTCAGATTGAAAAGGACCTGACAGAAGCAATTCCCAACCTGCCCGTAACCGTTCCGACATCTGAAAACGGCCGTGCCACTATGGGGGCTGCTGAAGCCTTGCTGGGTAAAGTTTACCTGTATGAGAAAAAATATACCGAAGCCGCCACTATTCTGAAAGATGTGAACGGAACTCCCGGTGAAACAAGCCGTTTTGGATATCACTTACTGGCAAACTACGGCGAAATTTTCGATCCCAATAATAAATTCAACTCAGAATCTATTTTTGAAGTTCAAAAAACCTCAACACAGAATTATGACTGGGGTGCCTGGGGTCAGTTTAAATCGGACGTTTATTCCATCATGGTAGGCCCCAGAGGTTATGCCAGAACCGGTGATAACAGTACCGCACCTAATTATTTGTCAGGATGGAGTTTCAACCCCATCACTCCCGATCTCGTTCATGCCTTTGTTAAAAATGGGGTTTACGATCCCCGGTATAAATATACCATTTACAACCTGGATAGCCTAGTAGAAGCCGGCCAGTGTACTTATGCCAAAAACCAGTGCTACGATGCAACAGGATACTTTATGGTTAAATATGCTCCTTTGCTTCAATACACCAGTACTGTAGGGGTTAAAGAATTGAATTTTGATCAGGATCTGATCCTTATTCGTTTGGCTGACACCTACCTGATGGAAGCCGAAGCTTTGGTGATGTCAAATACTGATCTCACCCGTGCTCAGGAATTACTCGATGCCGTTAGATCCAGAGTAGGTTTACCATCTGTTCCGGTTACTATGGACAACATCAAAAAAGAACGTCGTCTTGAGTTAGCCACTGAAGGGGTTCGTTATTTTGACCTCGTACGCTGGGGAGATGCTCCGAGCGTGTTGGATAATATGGAAAACGGATTCTCAAAACATTTTACCGCTGGTAAAAATGAGGTTTTGCCTATCCCGTTAGCTGAATTGACTAATACCCAAATGGTCCAGAACCCGGGTTATTAATAAGCTGAAGACATCATGGGGCCACCTTGATCATAACGTGACTTTTAGGTGGTCCCATTGATTTCCTTCCCTAAATATTAAGAAATGAAATTTAGTCTACTGAGCAATTGAACTAATTTGAATAAAAAACAATCGAAATGAATACTAAGATTAAAATTTTAGCCATAATCAGTGTAGCTTCAATAATTGGATTTAGCAGTTGCCAAAAAGAAAACTACACGCTGGGGCCCTTTGCTACCCCCTCAGATCTGACCATCGTTCCAACTCTGAAGGGTCAGGCTGATACCTTACCTAACGGCGATGGTTCAGGAACTGTAACATTTAGTATTACAGCAAAAGATGCCGCCCTGTACAAAGTGGATTTTGGTGACGGATCTTCTCCAGTCATTACACAAAACACTACATTGACAAAAACCTATAGCAAACAAGTAGGTACTTTTACCTATGGGGTGAGTGTTACCGCCTATGGTGTTGCCGGTTCAACTCCTACTGTTTCAAAAACAGATTCTGTAAAGGTTTTCTACGCTTATCATGTGCCCGCTGAAATTCTAGCTATGGTAACCAATAACTCTACCACAGGCAAACGCTGGGTAATTGACAGCACCGCCTCCGGCAATGTAGGTCTGGGACCTGGTGACTCTTATTATCCCGACTGGTATTCAGCAGCACCTGGTGATAAAGCAGGTTTAGGTTTATATCAGAATGTTTACACCTTTACCGAAAACGGCATCTTTGTTGACTCCACTTACGGTCAAATGTTTGGTAATGTCAACGCTTTTGCTGATGATTTCAATAATGGCGTTACTCCTCCTCCAGGAAAATTTGGTGGATATGGTGATGACTGGACCTATTACGGACCTGCCTATTCTACAAAATATACCTTTGCCGGTGCTGATGATGCCAATGTATCAACGGGTGTTTCAATTATTTTTGAGAAACCGGGTTCTGTAGGATATTATCTTGGCACCCAGGTGTTCCAGATTTTGGAAATCACTGATTCCACAATGTGGTTAAGAACTCCCAAGACCGACTGGGGACAAGCCTGGTATGTAAAATTAAAAGCAAAGAAGTAAGCTTCTTCGTTCAAAGAGAATTATTATCCTAATTTAGTACGAATTCTCTTTTGAACATTGATAAACAAGGAGAGTAACAATTGATTCTCCTTGTTTATTGAAAAATGAAAAAATAAGGTTTTATAGTCTCTTTTTTAAAAACAAAAAACCTTTGAACTGAAGCATGAATCTCTGATGATTAATTATTAATAAAAAACTATGGGGCTGTCTAAATTTCATAATGATTTTTTTAGATGGTCCCATTTGTTTTGTATGAACATCTTTTAACCTTTGGTATTTTAAAGTGAAGATTAAATTAAGTACAAAGAAAACGGGAATACAGAAATCAGCAATTACAGCCGGTATCTGGCTGTTTTTGCTTTTACCCTTTCTGATTTCATCCATGGGGTGCAAAAAGAACAACAATCCCAATGAGGCACCGGTAACGAATGATTCGATCCCGGCAGCAGTGAAAACAGATGTTGTTTTTTGGATGACCAAACCCGATAAGTCAGTGCTGTTTAAAAAACAAACCAACACCAGCCTTGTCTTTAGCTCCGAACCGAATGGTTATTCTACAATTACTGTGGATACCACTCAAACATATCAATCCATTGATGGTTTTGGTTTTGCCTTAACAGGAGCAAGTGCCGAGCTGATAAACTATCTTTCTGAAAGCACAAAAGAGACCTTGCTTAAGGAACTATTTCTGACTGATTCAACTGATATCGGAATAAGTTATTTAAGAATCAGTCTGGGAGCATCTGATTTAAGTAGCGAACCTTTTACTTACGATGAATTGAAACCGGGCCAGACATCAGATACAACCCTTCAAAACTTCACCATTGAAAAAGAAAAAAAGGATCTGATTCCTGTGCTTCTTAAAATCATCGCCCTGAATCCCCATATAAAAATATTAGCTTGCCCCTGGACCGCTCCCATTTGGATGAAAACCAACAACAGTTATGTGGGGGGTAGTCTTAAAACACAATATTACGGAGTGTATGCAAAGTATTTCGTTAAATACATACAGGCCATGGAGTCGCAGGGCATTCACATCACGGCCATCACTCCCCAGAATGAACCCCTGAATGCATATAATAACCCAGCCATGCTTCTGTCTGCCTCAGAAGAGGATAATTTCATAAAAAATTACCTGGGTCCTGCGTTCAAAGACAACAACATCAATACAAAAATCATCATTTACGATCACAACCTGGATCATCCGGAATATGCAACTTCCATATTGAGCGATACTGCTGCCGCAAAATACATCGATGGTTCAGCCTTTCACTTATATGCCGGCAACATCAACACCATGTCCAGTGTTCACAATTCTTTCCCCAATAAAAATTTGTATTTTACTGAACAAGCTACTTTTTCATCAGGTAATTTTGGAGGGGATCTGGACTGGCATATCCGTAATTTGATCATTGGAGCCATTCGTAATTGGAGCAAAAACGTAATTGAATGGAATCTTGCCTCCGATCCGACTCAGTCGCTGCATACTAACGGAGGTTGTTCATCCTGCCTGGGGGGATTGACCATCGGAACTAACAACACCATCGGCAGAAATGTGAGCTATTATATTATTGCTCACGCAGCAAAATTTGTCCGACCCGGATCTGTGCGCATTGGTTCAAACAATGTTGGCGACCTGCTGGATGTAGCCTTTAAAACCCCCAATGGTGAAAAAGTACTGATCGTGCTGAATTCCGGTAGTTATTCTACCACTTTTAACATTCGTTTTCAAGGAAAAACAGTTTCCCCTACCCTGACTGCCGGTGCGGTCGGAACATTTATTTGGAAATAACAGAATAAGATAAGGTTATGAAAATAAAAAACATCCTCCAATTATTTGCCGTTTCGTTGATGGCATTGGCAACCCCTGCCTGGGGCCAGTCAACAAATTATTCCGGTAAGAAAATAGAAATCTACACTACTGCGAAAAACACCGACCTGAAGTTGACAGATGTGGGGTCCATACAACTGAAACCTTCATATCAGCCACTGGAAAGAGAATCCTGGATTTTTGTTGATCCTACTAAGAAATTTCAAACGATCATAGGAATCGGAGGCGCTTTAACGGATGCCTCGGCAGAAACTTTTGCTCAGCTTCCCAATAAACAACAAGAAGAATTTTTAACTGCATATTATAGTACGAAAAAGGGAATCGGATATACTTTTGGTCGTACCAACATCAATAGTTGTGATTTTTCAAGCGACAGCTATACTTACGTTGCCCGAAACGATTCTTCGCTGAAAACCTTTAGTGTAGCTCACGATCTGAAATACAAAATTCCTTTTATCAAAGATGCCATGGCTGCTTCAGGAGGCCAATTGAAGATTTTTGCCAGTCCCTGGAGTCCTCCGGCCTGGATGAAAACCAATGACGATATGCTCCACGGGGGCAAATTGTTACCCAAATACAGACAATCCTGGGCCAATTATTATGTAAAGTTTGTCAAGGCTTACGCAGCTCAGGGAGTTCCCGTCTGGGGGTTGACCGTACAGAATGAACCCATGGCTAAACAGATTTGGGAATCCTGCATTTATACGGCCGATGAAGAACGTGATTTTGTAAAAAATTATCTGGGTCCAACGTTGGTGAAAGATGGTTTATGTAATGTAAAACTGATTGTTTGGGACCACAACCGGGATCTTCTCTACCAACGGGCCAGTACGATACTGAACGACCCGGAAGCGGCAAAATATGTCTGGGGGGTCGGATACCACTGGTATGAATACCTGAAAAACGGTGTCATGATGTTTAACAATGAACAAAGAGTTCATGAAGCTTATCCCGACAAACACCTTGTTTTTACCGAAGGTTGCGAAGGGCCTTTCAACTACAGCCGTTTAAATGACTGGGGTTTGGGCGAATTTTACGGTCGTTCAATGGTGCATGATTTCAACGACGGAACAGAAGCCTGGACCGATTGGAATGTCCTTTTGAATGAGGAGGGCGGCCCGAATCATGTCAAAAATTATTGTTTTGCCCCCATTATTGCCAACACCAAAACCGGACAACTTATTTTCACGAATATATATTATTACATTGGGCAGTTTTCAAAATTTGTCCGTCCAGGCGCCAAGCGAATTATCAGTTCTTCCAGCGACAGCAAACTGTTGACTACCGCTTTTATGAATACAGATGGAAAACTGGTCATTATTGTAATGAATCCTACGGAACAGAAGATCAATTATCATGTATGGATCGCGGGTGAAGTAGCCACCACAGCCAGTCTGCCTCATTCCATTTCCACATTGATTGTACAGTAGAAAATAAAACCCAGGATTAAAGTCTTTGAATAAAATTAAAATAATCTATAAAAAATGAAACTGATAAAATTTATTGTTTTTGCCGGTATTTTTTTGTTTTTGGGTTGCAGTAGCAAACCGGTGCCAGTTGTTCCTCACTATAACGAACCCGAGGTAGATTTTACTTACAACACAAAAAACAATACCGACAGCACAAATTATATTGTATTTCACTCAAAAATCACGGGAAGTTACAGCCACCTGGAATGGTCGCTGGCCGGAGAATCGCTTCAGCAGGATACAACGTTCACCTATTATTTTCCCAAAAAAGGAGACTATACGGTGTCGCTTTCATTATTCCTTTCGGACGGAAGTTCACTAACCACTTCCAAACAAATCACGATAAGTTCGGATGATCCAAACTATACCCCCAATAAGCTGATCTGGAGTGATGAGTTTAACGGGACAAGCCTGAACACTTCGAACTGGAACTATGATCTGGGTTCGAGTGGATGGGGAAATAACGAACTGGAAAATTATACCGATCAGAATGCCCTTGTAAATAACGGATTTCTGTCCATTGTTGCCAAGCTGGTAGGACCCGGACAGAGTGTTGGAGACTACACTTCGTCGCGAATCAACACTTCAGGGAAAAAGGAATTTCTTTATGGTATAGTAGAGGTAAAGGCAAAACTTCCCGGCGGAAGAGGAACCTGGCCGGCATTTTGGATGTTGGGGTCAGATATCGGACAAGTGGGATGGCCTGCCTGTGGCGAGCTCGACATCATGGAAAATGTAGGATACGACCCCACGTGGGTGCAGGGTTCCATTCATACACCTTCCAGCTATGGAAACACCGTAAATAATGGAAGAATTCAGGTTACCGACTGCGACTCTGCCTACCATATCTACGGCATGACCTGGACTCCGAGCAAGATTAAATTTTGGGTCGATGATCCGTCAAATGCCTATTATACCTATAGCCCCGCAGTGAAAGATGCATCTAACTGGCCGTTTAACAAACCCTGTTTTATTATTCTCAACCTGGCCATTGGAGGAAACTGGGGAGGAGCTCAGGGTGTAGATGACTCCGTATTCCCACAGACGTATAAAATCGATTATGTAAGGGTATATTCTTATCAATAAGCAAATCATAAAAAGCTACTGTCGTGAAAAAATTTAAACTACCAATACTGATCGTGGGGTTGATGACCTTTATGGTTTACTTACCAGCTTGCAAACAAGTAAAACAACAAACTTCGAATCAATTTTTTCATGTGGAGAAACAAAATATAATTGCTCCCGACGGAAAACCCTTTCTGATCAAGGGAATCAACCTGGGCAACTGGCTCAATCCGGAAGGATATATGTTTCTGTTTGGTGATGTAAGTTGTTATCATTTAATTGACCAGTCGCTGAAAGAAATGGCGGGTCCGCAATTTGTCAATCAGTTCTGGAGAAAATTTCAGGATGAATATATTACACGTGAGGACATTCATTTCATTCATGAAACCGGAATGAATACCGTCCGAATTCCGTTTCATTACAAGTTGTTTACCCATGAAGATTATATGGGAAACAACGATCCAAACCGGGGATTTGAATTACTCGACAAGGTAATTTCCTGGTGTCGTGATGAAGGGATTTATGTGATCCTGGACATGCATGATGCGCCGGGCGGACAAACCGGCGACAACATCGACGACAGTTACGGTTATCCGTGGCTCATGGTCAATAAAAAAGATCAGCAATTGTTTTGCGCTATCTGGCAAAAAATTGCCAGTCACTATGCCAATAACTCTACCGTGTTGGGATATGACCTGCTGAATGAACCCATTGCGCCTTATTTTGGTAACGATATGCCCCTGCTCAACAGGCAGCTTGAACCGCTTTACAAACGCGCAATTACAGCCATCCGTAAAGTAGACAAGAACCATATCATGATCCTGGGAGGAGCCCAATGGGATGGAAATTTCAAGGTTTTCCACGATTTCCATTTCGATCCTAATATGATGTACACCTGTCACCGGTATTGGTGCGATACCGTTCAACAAGCCGTTCAGGATTTTCTGGACTTCAGAACTCAAACCGATTTACCGCTATACATGGGAGAAACCGGCGAGAACACTGATGCCTGGATCCACGGTTTTCGAACACTGATGGAAAAAAACAACATCGGCTGGACCTTCTGGCCTTACAAAAAGATGGTCAAGTCCAGTTGTATGGTTTCTATTCAAGAACCCAAGTACTGGAACAAAATCATTGCATTTACACATCAGGATAATTCGTCCTTTAAAAAAATCCGTGAGCATCGCCCGTCGCAGGACAGTGTAAGGATGGCCCTGAATGACCTGCTGCAAAACCTGAAGTTCTCCAATTGCACCATCAATAAAGGATACATTGAAGCCTTGGGCATGAAGCCTTGAAACATTGCTGATTCCGCGAACAATAAAAAGTTGAGATGGTATCAATAACTCTGGAGGAGTATCAGCTGAAAGAGCCACTTAAATTAAGCGACTATTCAGATCGTAAAATCAAAGTTCTGTGATTTGAGTTTATGGTATACGTCTCTGCTAAACATATACAAATTAGCCGGTCGGTGGGAAACATCATTTTCCTTTTCATTCAACGGAACAATATAACTTAGATTGGCTATTTTTTTTCTGAAGTTACGTTTGTCCAGAGTCACCTGGAAAATTACTTCGTATATCTTTTGCAGCTGGCTGAGCGAAAATTTGGGAGGCAGCAATTCAAAAGCCAAGGGTTTGGTACGAACCTCATTCCGTAATGTTTCCAGGGCAAATTCCAGTATCTCATGGTGATCGAAAGCCAGGGGAATGTTTTTAACTTCATCGACCGGAAACCAGCGGGCATTCTGATTTAAAACTCCTGTTTTTTTCCCGTTTTTTTCCAGGTTAATCAATGCATAATAGGGGATCGTTATTACCCGTTCCTCGGGATGATCGATTGAAACCAACCAGGCCATGTCCTGGGGCCTTTTGAGCAGTCGGTCCAATGCGCCAAAGGCTTTCAGCTGCTTCATATAAATCTTCTCCAGCCCGGTTTGCTCTTTCAGTATCCGTTTGGAAGCTGTGTCCAGGTCTTCGTTTTTCAAGATCAGATCACCCGGAAACTTCCAATCCTGATACAATATTTCATTATGAACTATACTGCGGCTGATCAGCAAAATATTCAAATGAGCTGAGTCGAAACCAAAAACAACAGAATCTACTGAAACATTGGGTACAAGACTTTTATCCATATTGTTTTATTTTGTAAGTATCCTAATCCTCCGCTTTTCAATCAGTAGCATCATCCTTTTAAAAACAGGATTCTTTTCCTTTACAAATCTATGATTTTTTAATAAAACAGAAGTAAGTGTACAAATGTATATATGTTATTGTCTTTTATACATGAATTCTATCAAGAATTATTCAAAATAACAATTTTCTATATTATTTCAAATGAAAAATATTTTTTGAAAATTATATTTAAATAAATTGAATGTTTATTCTTACATATAATATGTCAAATAATTAAAAAACAATTATTTGACATATTCATCCTTGTTTAATCAACAAATAGATCCCAATATATGAACCACTGGTTTTGAAGAAATATTCCATAAACTTAACGTAAAATCTGACATTACGAATTATATTTTAACACTTTTTAAAAGTGTTTGTGTTCAAATTACACTTTACTTAGTGATAATTTTAATCAACAAAAATCTATTTAAATCATGAAAAAAATAAATTTACATGAACATTCCCCTTAAAAATTCCATCCTAAAAAAATTGAGTCTACTCAATTTTCACCTTATTTATATACCTACCTAAAAATGTTTAATTAAAAAAGCCTGATTGATAATCAAACTTTAAATCTTGAATCATGAAAAAAAGTTTATTCATTTTTGCTTTACTGTTGCTGAGTTTACCGATGCTGGCACAGCAGGTAACCGTTCAGGGCACAGTAAAATCAGCAAATGATGGCAGTGCACTTCCGGGAGTGAGTATTTTACTAAAAGGTACTTCAACCGGAACCACTACTGATATTAACGGAAAATATTCACTGACGGTTCCGGCTTCCGGAACGTTGATATTTTCCTTCATTGGTTATAAGTCGCAAGAAATAACCATTGGTAACCAAAGAAAAATCAATGTTCGTCTGGCACCTCAAAACCTGGGATTGAATGAGCTGGTTGTGGTGGGATATGGTACCACCCGGAAAAAAGACCTGACCGGTTCTGTATCCTCGGTAAACTCCGCACAACTGAACAGGGTAACAGCCGTATCGCCTATTGCCAGCCTTCAGGGGCAGGTGAGCGGGGTTCAAATCATCAACAGTGGTCAACCCGGTTCCGCCCCTCAAATCCTGATTCGCGGTGTAGGTTCCATTGAAGCCGGTACACAACCCTTGTATGTGGTTGACGGAGTCATTACCAACGACATCCGCAACATCGACCCAAACAACATCAAGTCTATAGATGTGTTGAAAGATGCCTCTTCGGAAGCCATTTATGGTGCCCGGGGTTCCAACGGGGTTGTTTTGATCACCACCAAAAGCGGAAGTATTGGCAAGCTTCAGGTGAAATATGATGGCTATTATGGTTTACGTTCCATTATCGACAACGTGAAAATGGCCGGTACAAAACTGTATGAAACCTACACCAACGCCGCCCTTATCAGAAATGGCGATGCCCCTGCATTCCCCACATTGGATTTAACCTACAATACCAATTGGTTGAAAGAAATTACCCGTGTGGGGAACGTGAATCAACATACCGTTTCCATCAGCGGAGGAAATCCTGACGTATCTTACTATATCAGCCTGGGATATTACGGTGAAAAAGGAGTGTTGTTGAAAAATGATTACCAGCGGGTATCGTTGATGTCGAATAATACTTACCACATCGCTAAATTCCTTACTGTTGGAAACAACCTCAACTTCTCCTCGTACAACTCAAACAACCCGGACAACAACGCCTACAATGCCGCATACCGTCAGGGACCCAATTTCCCGCCAAGATATTCAAACGGCAACTGGGGCTGGTCCAATAACATTAACAATGTGGGGAATCCCGTTGCAGAATTGTATTACTTCAACAACAAAAGCAAAGGATATAAATTCATTGGTTCACTCTGGGCTGAAGCCAAGATTTTGAGCAGCTTAAAATTTAAATCAAATTTTGGTATGGACATTGAACAAAATCGCGGCATCGCATACAATCCTGCCGATTCAGTATCACCCAATCAGCAAAATCCCATCAGCAACCTGAACGTTTCAGACAACGGATTATATCATTATACATGGGATAACTACTTCACTTACGATAAATCGTTGGGTGGAGTACACAACATTAAAATTGTAGCCGGTATAACCTCTGAATTGTACCAATCCTATTACCTGACCGGATATCGGAAAGATGTTCCTCCTCAGGAAAATTACTGGTATTTAAATTTAGGGGATGCTGCTACAGCTACCAATTCAAACGGAGGTGATAAATGGACACGGTTATCCTACTTTGCAAGAGCTTCTTACAACTACAAAGGCAAATATCTGTTTACAGGAACACTCCGTAGAGAAGGCTCTTCACGTTTTTCTGCTAACAACAGGTGGGGCTTGTTTCCCTCACTGGGTTTGGGGTGGATCATCTCGCAGGAAAACTTCATGAAGAACATCCCTTTGATCAGCAACCTGAAACTGAGAGCCAGTTGGGGTATCGTAGGAAATGATAACATTCCTACCAACGCATTCCTCTATACCATCAATACCGGCATCAATTATGTATTTGATCAGCAAATCGTGACCGGCTCCTCCATTACCGACGTCAAGGATCCTAACCTGAAATGGGAAACATCCAACAGTATTGACATTGGTTTGGATTTCGGGTTGTTTAACGATGCGTTTACGGGAACCATTGATTATTACAACAAGCAGACCAGAAACATGTTGTATCCGCTTCCTTTGCCGGCATTGCTGGGTTCCACCAGCTACATCACCAATGTGGCCCGAATGGAAAACAAAGGTCTTGAGCTGGCTCTGAACTGGAACCACAATTTCAGCAAACTCAAAGTTTCTGTCGGAGGCAATGTCACCTTCAATACCAATAAAGTGCTGGATGTTTCAACCGGTAGTCCTATCAACGGAGGAAGCTTGAACAACGGCCAAACCACTACTCAGATTGCCGTAGGACAACCTGTGGGTGTTTTCTGGGTGTACAAAACAAACGGAATCTACCAAAATCAGAGTCAGATTGATAATTCTCCGCACATGGCTGGTGCCAAACCCGGTGATTTAATTTATGTAGATGTCAACCACGACGG
>JAFGYB010000023.1 GCA_016936355.1 Bacteroidales bacterium
CCTCCCAAAACCAACAATTATGAAAACCCTTTAAACAAAGCAAAATGTAATAGGAATTTACCCTTGCTTTATTCACTGCAAATATACGACAAAAATTTCATTTTGGTAGAAAAATCTTTAAAAAGATGTTAATTTTTGTTAATACAAGTATTGTAACTTGCGCTTAAATTACTTTTGCAAAATGAATAAAAAGCTTACAGCACTGATCATTTCACTGGTTACGATTGCAAGTATCGGCCTTCTTTTTATCCAGGTTTACTGGATAAAAAATGCATTACAGGTCCGGCGAGCCGCTTTCAACAGGGATGTGAACCAGGCCATGACCCAGGTGATCTTCTCATTGGAAAAGTTACGCTACCAGGATTACTACCTGCAATCCAGAGAATTTTATCAGAAAAATCAAAATGCCTATGCATTGTTCGACTCCATCAATCAGGCTTTTTATTCTCACCTTACTCCAATGGTGAGTGCGGACGATATTGCCCGGTTTCTGGAAAAGAGAAATCAGCTCAACCAGGCCTATCAAAAGCTTTTTAATTCATTTAGGGAAGTAAACGATACCGACTTTTTTTCTCAAAACAAGAGGGTGATTGATTCATTGATTACAGCCTCACTGAACCAGAAAAACGTTAAAACTCAATACGATTACGGCATTTTTAATCCGTACAGAAATGCCATGATCTATCAAAGAACCGGCAAATTCCCAAACCAGTTGCTGAATACAAGTTTTGTTTATGATCTATCCCCTATTGGGGACAACATGCAATTTCCGCTAAAATTTCTGATCTATTTCCCAAAAGAACAGTCGTTCATCATCAGTAGCTTGTACAAACTCCTTTTTGTGTCTGTCATCTTATTCGTAATCGTGATCGGATCATTTTATTTCAGTATCCACATCATTCAGAAACAGAAAAAGCTTTCTGAAATGAAAAACGATCTGATCAACAACATGACCCATGAATTCAAGACACCGATCTCAACAATTTCGCTGGCCTGTGAAGTGTTGAGTGACAAGGACATTGAAAAATCTGACACTGTCTATCAGCAATACGTCAAAATAATTGATGAAGAAAACAAACGACTCAGAACCATGTCGGAACATATCCTGCGATCGGCTACCATTGAGCATGGAAAACTGAAACTGAATCTGGAGTCGGTTAACCTGGCTGAGCTCATTCAAAATGCTGTAAACAGTAAAATTTTGAGCGCACAAAATAAAGGGGGAACCATCGAACTCAATCTGGCAGGTAACAACATGATGGTATACGGTGACCGTGTTCACCTGACCAATATTTTCACCAATCTGATTGACAACGCCGTTAAATACAATTTAAAAGAGCCCCGGATTGTAGTAACCTCCAAAAATCTGAGGCAGGGAATTCTGGTGAGTGTGCAAGACAACGGCATCGGAATCAGTAAATCAAATCAGAGAAAGATTTTTGACAAATTGTATCGCGTTCCCAGCGGAAATGTGCACAACTTCAAAGGTTTTGGACTGGGGCTTAACTATGTGAAAGCCATTGTAGAACAACACAATGGAAATATAACCGTTGAATCCGAACTGGGAAAGGGATCAATTTTTCACGTATATTTACCTAATGAAAATTCAATAAAACATGGATAAGAAAATCAATTTACTGCTTGCAGAAGACGACAAAAACCTCGGAAGCATTTTAAAAACTTATCTGGAGGCAAAAGGATTTCAGACCACACTCTGTGAAAACGGTCAGGAAGCTCTGGAAGCGTTCAAGAAACAAGAGTTTAATTTTTGTATTCTGGATGTCATGATGCCCGTTATGGACGGTTTCACTCTGGCCAAGGAAATTCAGAAAATCGACAAAAATGTTCCCTTTCTCTTCCTTACGGCAAAATCCATTCAGGAAGACAAATTCCAGGGATTCGAACTGGGAGCCGATGATTACATTACCAAACCCTTCAGTATGGAAGAATTACTGTTGCGGTTGAAAGCCATTTTAAGAAGAAGCAATGTTTCAGAGCACCAGCACAAAAACCACATTTACAAATTCGGCAAATATACGTTTGACTATGACCGACAGTTATTAACCCTGGGAAAAAGTCAAAACAAACTCACCTCCAAAGAAGCTGAATTGTTGCGTTTGCTGTGCGACAACCTTAACGAAGTGCTGGATCGTACTGTTGCACTGAACAAGATCTGGTACGACGACAGTTACTTCAATGCCCGGTCAATGGACGTTTACATTACCAAACTGAGGAAGTTCCTCAAAGACGACCCTGAGGTTGAACTGATCAACGTGCATGGAGTCGGCTTTAAATTGGTAGCTCCCGAAGTGGAAGAATAGCTACACGTTCACCTGTGTAACTTTGGGCGCGCCGGCACCCCCTTGGTAAGTAGCATTGCCAAATCCAAGAATCGGGTAAAAAATGATGGAAAGAAAAATCAAGCCTACGGTAAACCCTTCGTTCTTTCCAAAGCTTTTGGATAATAAGTTGGTTACCCAAATGGAAACCACCAGGTTGGCAAACGGAATAAAATACCAGATGAGCCACCATCCGGGTTTTCCTACAATTTCGAGCAATACATAAGTGTTGTAAAAAGGGATCAGGCAGGCCCAGCCGGGTTTGCCCGCTTTTTCGTAGATACGCCACATAGCGGCGAGTAGAATTATTGCCAGAGCCAGTGATAATATCACAATGGTCCAGACAGCATCAGTACTTAAAGTATCGTTTCCCATAATAAAAAATTTAGTTAAACATCTCGGGGATTTCTCCTTCAACAATCAAAGGGGCCCCTGTTTTTTCCACAATTTCTTCCACCGAAACTCCCGGAGCCCGCTCCAGTAACTTAAATCCTTTGGAGGTTACCTCTACAACGGCCAGATCGGTTACAATCTTCTTTACACAGGAGACTCCGGTTAAAGGGAGTGTACATTTCCTTATCAGTTTAGGATTCCCGGCACGGTCGGTGTGGGTCATGGCCACAATAATGTTTTTGGCTGATGCCACCAGATCCATGGCACCGCCCATTCCCTTGACCATCTTTCCCGGAATCTTCCAGCTGGCGATATCACCTTGTTCGGTTACTTCAAAAGCACCCAATACCGTCAGGTCGATGTGTCCTCCTCTGATCATGGCAAAGCTGGTTGCCGAATCAAAAAAGGCAGCACCATCCACATAGGTTACCGTCTGTTTTCCTGCATTGATCAGGTCCGCGTCCACATTTTCCTTTTTCGGGAAGGGTCCGATGCCCAGCAAGCCATTTTCAGACTGAAGCACTACTTCCATGCCTTCTGGAATATAATTGGCCACCAGGGTCGGGATGCCAATACCCAGATTCACATAAAAACCATCCTGCAATTCCTGGGCAATTCGTTTCGCTATTCCATTTTTATCTAAAGCCATAATTTTCAATTTTTCATGTTTAACACTAATCGCTTGTTGTGGCAAATTCTATTCGTTTCTCGTAGTTCTCGCCTTGGAAAATACGCTGAACAAAAATGCCGGGTGTATGAATAGCATTCGGATCAAGCGTTCCTGCCGGAACCAGTTCTTCCACTTCGGCAATGGTAATCTTTCCGGCCATAGCCATCATGTTGTTGAAATTATTGGCTGTATGACGGTAAATCAGATTTCCGGCGGTATCGCCTTTCCAGGCTTTTACCACCGCAAAATCGGCATGCAAGGCATGTTCCATGACGTACATTTTGCCGTCAAATTCGCGCACTTCTTTTCCCTCGGCCACTTCAGTACCATATCCTGCCGGAACATAAAATGCCGGAATGCCTGCACCACCCGCACGACAACGTTCAGCCAGCGTTCCCTGTGGATTTAATTCCACTTCCAGTTCACCGGACAGCAGTTGACGCTCAAATTCGGCATTTTCTCCCACATAGGAGGAAATCATCTTTTTAATCTGATGACGCTCCAGCAACAATCCCAAACCAAAATCATCTACGCCTGCATTATTAGAAATGCAGGTAAGTCCTGTAACACCTGCATCGTGCAAAGCCTGAATGGTTTTTTCAGGAATCCCGCACAATCCGAACCCCCCCAGCATCAAAGTCATATTGTCTTCAATTCCCTGAATGGCTTCCTGTGCATTTTTTACTACTTTATTCATTTGTCCATTATTTGTTTTTCTATTTAACAACCGATCTGACGCGAAATCACCAGTCGCTGAATTTCGGACGTTCCTTCTCCGATCTGCAACAAACGCTGATCGCGATAAAAACGCTCAATTGGATAATCTTTCATCAGTCCGTACCCTCCGTGAATCTGAACGGCTTCATCAGCTACCTCTTTAGCAATTTCCGAACAGTACAACTTCGACATAGCTGCTTCTTTGGAATAAGAACGGCCTTCGTCTTTCAACCAACAGGCTTTGTACAACAGATTTCGGGCGAGCTCGATTTTCATGGCCATATCGGCCAGTTTAAAAGCATTGATTTGAAATTTGGCAATTGGTTTTCCAAACTGCTTGCGTTCCTGGGCATAATTCAGTGCCATTTCGTAAGCACCCTGCGCGAGTCCCAAACCCATGGCACCAATCGACAATCGACCACCATCAAGGGTATGCAGCATGATGTGAGAACCTTCACCCACTTTTCCCAATAGGTTTTCTTCAGGAACCCGAACGTCATCAAAATACAGTTCAGAAGTATCCGACGCCCGCCACATCAGTTTTTCATGCATGGGCACCTGTTTGAATCCGGGCGTTCCACTTTCAACAATAATTGTTGTGAATACTTTTTTCCCATTTTCTTCACCCGACACTGCCTGTACTGTACATCCTTTGGCAATATCGGAAGCCCCATTGGTAATGAAGATTTTTGATCCGTTGATGATCCATTCCGCATCCTTCAGCACTGCCGTGGTTTTAGAGCCCCGCGAATCCGAACCAGCCCCCGGTTCAGTAAGACCAAAACTCCACAACGCTTCTCCTGTACACAGCTGAGGAAGATATTTCATACGCTGTTCTTCGGTACCGTATTCGAACAGGGGGCTGATACCCAGTGAATTATGAGCTGCCACTGTGGCAGCCTGGGAGCCGTCGACACGGGCGAGTTCCTCCACAGCAATAATGTAAGACAACGTATCCAAACCTTGCCCACCATATTTTTGAGGCAGAGTCATCCCAAACAAGCCCAACTCTCCTATTTTTTTGGTCAGATCATAGGAAAATTCCTCCTTATCGTCCAACTCTTTTGCTACCGGTTTTATTTCTCTTTCCGCAAAATCCCTGACGGTTTCCCGGATCATTCTTTGCTCTTCATTTAAATCAAAATTCATCGCTTCTATCTAAATTTAATTTTACTCCTCTGTTTTTAATAGAACCAACTGAAGATCGGTGTCCACCCGGTCTCCTTCTTTCACATTCACCTTTTCCACAATCGCATCCTGTGTTGCCACAATGTTGTTTTCCATTTTCATGGCTTCCACCACCAGCAACAAGCTCCCACGGTGTACTTCGTCACCTTCATTTACATGAACCTTAATCACTTTTCCCGGCATGGGAGCAAACAAACTCCCGTTACCCGAAGCATGATCACCAGCCGAATAATCTTCAAATTCGTTCAACAGATCCGTCCGGTCCAGTAAAAATGAAACGCCTTGTATCGTGATGTAATGATGATTTTTTTCATCAACAGATAAGTAGGCTGTAAATGTCTCCTGAAAGATACTAAATTCCATCTTATACTGTGAAAATTTCACCAATGAAAGTTTTCTTGTTTTTCCGTTCAACAAAAATTCATACTCGCTGTTTTCCTGTTTTTCCAGCTCCAGTGAAATAATTTCAGTTCCCAAAGCAAATGAAAATCGGGAAACGAGGCGCCAGTATCCCATAGTTTTCCAAACATTGGAAACCTCTTTCATCCGGTGTAGGTTGAGCACATACAAGGCCAAAGCCAAAGCGGCTGTTTCTTTCCCCTTTTCACTTCTGAAAATATTGATTTCATCCACAATTTCCTGAGTGTGTTCGTCACAAAAGCCGGTGGACACCAGATTTTTCTGATAGGCCGGATGCTGTAATAAAAACTTCAGATAGGGAATATTGGTTTTCACACCCTGCACCACATAATTTTGCAAAGAGAGGATGCTTTTCTCGATGGCTTTTTTCCGGTCCTCTCCCCACACGACCATCTTACTAATCATGGGATCAAAAAGACTTTGTACTTCAACGGCCTGATCGGTGGATGAATCCACCCGAATTCCGTCGCCAAAGGGTTCCTGATAAAAACTCATTTTTCCAGGGGCCGGCATAAACTCATTTTCTGCATCTTCAGCATAAATCCGGCATTCAATGGCGTGACCATTTTGTTTTAAGTCTTTTTGTTGCAAGCGCAGCGGTTGCCCCTGTGCCACTCTAATTTGTTCTTCCACCAAATCTACTCCGGTCACCATTTCCGTAACCGGATGCTCAACCTGGATACGGGTATTCATTTCCAGAAAATAAAAATTCAATTTCCTGTCGACGAGAAATTCAACCGTTCCCGCACTGTTGTATCCAACAGCTTTAGCAATGGCCACTGCCGCTTCTCCCATTTTTTTTCTGACAGCGGGAGTTAACGTCGGAGAAGGACTTTCTTCTATAATTTTCTGATAGCGTCGCTGAATGGAACATTCCCGTTCAAAAAGATGTACCACATTGCCGTGGTGATCCCCCATCACCTGAATCTCAATGTGACGGGGTTCTTCAATATATTTTTCGATGTAGATGGCCCCATCGCCGAAGTAGTTTTTGGCTTCTCGTGAGGTGGCCTCCAGGGTTTCTTTCAGGTTCTTAGCATCGTGCAAAATTCGCATCCCTTTTCCGCCTCCTCCTGCGGCTGCTTTGATCAGGATTGGGTACTCCAGCGAAGTTGCTTTTTTTACCAGTTCTGAAGGAGTTCCCGTCACTCCCTCGGTCATAGGAACGTTCAGTTTCTTCACAAAGGCTCTTGCCTCAATTTTATTACCCATGAGTTTCATAGCGCGGGTTCCTGGACCTATGAATACGATACCGGCCCGGTCACAGGCATCCACAAGCAAAGCGCTTTCCGACAAAAATCCATAGCCCGGATGCAAGGCATCGCAACCCGACATTAGGGCGGCCTGAACTATTTTTTCCACATTCAGATACGAATCACTCAGTTCGGCACCCCCAATGTGCAGGGCCTCATCGGCCAGTTTTGTGTGCAATGCATCCTGATCTGCATCGGAATAGATTGCCACAGTTTTGATGCCCATCTTACGAGCCGTTTTCATGATCCGAACTGCAATTTCACCCCGATTGGCAATCAGTATTTTCTTAAATGATTTCATCCATTCTGTATTCTTTGATAAGCTGTTTTTTCCATTTATTGATTCCAGAATGGTTTCCTTTTTTCCAAAAAGGCTGCCATTCCTTCCTGTCCCTCCTCAGAAGCCCGCAAACGGGCGATTAATTCGGACGTATATTGAACGGTATTCTCGTCTCCCTCTGAAGCCAGTCTTTCAATCAGTTTTTTTGTTTCTCGAACCGCATTAGGAGCTGCCGAACGAAAATGACCAATCCATTCATTAAGTCTATCATCCAGCCTGTTTTGAGAAACTATTTCATTGACCAGATTCCATCTGAGCGCTTCAGCAGTATCAAATCTTTTGCCTGACAGCATTAAAGCCCTGGCTCCGGACTCGCCAATTCGTTTCATCACAAACGGACCGATGGTTGCCGGGGAAATCCCCAGTTTCACTTCGCTAAATGCAAATTTTGTTTCTTCTGATGCCACCACAACATCACAAGCGGCCAACAATCCATTGGCACCACCAAAAGCCACACCGTGCACCAAAGCTATGGTTGGGACGGGACAATGATAAACGGAGGAGAAAAGATTGGCGAGCTTCTGACCGTCATTCACATTTTCTTCAAAACCATAACCCGCAATTTCTTTCATGTAATTCAAATCTGCACCGGCACAAAAACTTTTGCCCTCACCCCGCAAGACAACTGTCAATGGAAGTTTCTTAGCAACCTGTAGTGATTTAAAAATAGCTGTCAGCTCCCCGATCATTCCGGGATTCATTGCATTATGAACCTCCGGACGATTCAACCTGATTTCAAGATAGTTTTCTTTGAAGTCTAAAAGAATTGTCTGGGGTTGCTGTAGTGTGTCCATTTGTTTATTCGTTACATTCTGAAAATACCGTACTTCTGATCCGGGAATTTGTTGTTCAGTGACATAGCAATCCCCATGGCCAATACTTTTCGGGTATCCACAGGATCAATAATGCCATCATCCCAAATTCGTGAAGTACTGTACAAAGCAGCTCCTTCTCTTTCGTATTTTTCCAAAATGGGTTGACGTAATTTCTCAATTTCCTCGGGAGTCATTTCTTTTCCTTTGGCACGATACTGATCCTCTTTTACCGTGGCCAGGACGGTAGCTGCCTGTTCACCGCCCATCACTGATATTTTGGCGTTAGGCCACATGAACAACAGTCTGGGATCATAAGCCCGGCCAGCCATTCCGTAATTTCCGGCACCAAATGAACCACCAAAAATCACTGTAAACTTGGGCACATTGGTATTGGAAACAGCATGCACCATCTTGGCACCATCTTTGGCAATTCCTTTTCTTTCAAATTCTTTTCCTACAATAAACCCGGTAATGTTCTGTAAAAATACCAACGGGATTTTTCGCGATGTACACAATTCAATGAAATGGGTCACCTTCAGGGCCGATTCGGAAAACAAAACCCCGTAATTGGCAATGATTCCGACCGGGAATCCCATGATCCGGGCAAAACCCGTGACTACCGTTGTAGCATATTTAGCTTTGAATTCCTGAAAACGGCTGCCGTCCACCATGCGCATGATAATTTCGCGGGGATCCACCATTTTTTTCAGATCTACCGGTACCAGACCGTATAACTCCTGGGGGTCATAAGCCGGAGGTTCAGGAAGAGCCATATCCAGAACCTGTTTTTCTTTTGCTTCCAGATGTTCAAAAATATGACGACAAATTTGTATTGCATGTTTGTCGTTTACCGCAAAATGATCGGCTACACCCGAAAGCGAAGTATGCACTTCGGCACCACCCAGCTCTTCAGCCGTCACTTCTTCACCGGTGGCGGCTTTCACCAACGGAGGACCACCCAGAAAAATTGTCCCCTGCTCCTTAACAATAATGGTTTCATCGCTCATGGCAGGCACATAAGCACCACCGGCTGTACAGGAACCCATTACAATGGAGATCTGCGGAATACCCATTGCCGACATCCGTGCCTGGTTGTAAAAAAAGCGTCCAAAATGATTGGAATCGGGGAATACGGTATCCTGTTCAGGAAGAAAAGCGCCACCGGAATCCACCATGTAGACACAAGGCAGGTTATTTTCCATGGCTATTTGCTGGGCCCGCAAGTGTTTTTTGATGGTGAACCGCATGTAGGTGCCTCCTTTTACAGTAGCATCATTAGCGATGATGACGGATTCTTTACCCTGAATAACACCGATACCGGTCACAATTCCGGCAGATGGAAACTCATCCTTATATTGTCCGTAGGCTGCCAGTGGTGACAGCTCCAAAAACGGAGTTCCCGGATCCACCAGCAAGTCAATGCGTTCGCGGGCCAGTAATTTTCCTCTTTTTTTGTGTCTTTCAACAGCAGACTCTGAACCGCCAGTCGTATGTGTTCGTAAAATTTCCTTGTATTCATTCAGAATCTTAAGAAAAGTTTTGCGGTTGTTTTGAAACTCTTCCGATTGAATGTCGATTTTGGTGGCTAATTTTTGCAATGGTTGTGAATTTAAAAACTATTTCATTGGTATTTTTACACCATTCCGGTATGCAAGTTTAAGGAAATTTAGTCAATTTTTGCCTCTTTTCATCCCGAAAGAACTCATAAAAAGTCTTATAATTTTTTCAAAAATCAAAGAACTACCCGCTACCGGCTGACAGTCGAAGGCAGATATGTGAAATAGTAACATTCGCCGAAGCGTGAAAAAAATATTTCTATTTTAGCAGATGACAGTATATAACAGATTATCTCTTAAAAAATAGATTATGCAGTATCCCAAAAAAGTAGTCATCGGCGATATTACCGTCCGCGACGGATTTCAACACGAAGAAAAATTCATCCCTACCGAAGCCAAAGTATGGGTTCTGGAAGAATTGATTCTTAGCGGACTAAAACATATTGAGGTAACTAATTTCGGAAACCCAAAAGGCATGCCCCAGTTCAGTGATGCGGATGAACTCTTCAAGAAAATCAGGTCCAGCAAACGGGTAAAGGATCAAATGGATGACGTGGTACTGACCGCCGTCACCATTCGCGAACGAGCCATTGAAAGAGCCATTGAAGCCCGAAAAGAAGGCTATGGCCCCGACCGGATTTTGTTGATGGTCTCAACCAGTGAATCCCACCAGAAAAAGAATTCGGGTCTTACGTTAAAGGAATATTGGAAAATGGCTGAAGAATGGATTCCGAAAGCCAAAGATGCCGGCATAAAAGTAAACGGTACCGTCAGTACCATCTGGGGTTGCCCCATTGAAGGCCCTACCAAAATGGAAGACGCCATCGATTTCACCAACCGCTGGTTTAGCATTGGAGCAAACGACGTTGAACATGCAGATCATGATGGTTCGGCTTCACCCGACAGAGTCTACAAATATTTTACCATGCTGCTGGACAAAGTGGACAACCCGCACAAACAGATAGCCCACTTTCATACAACCCGTGGATGGGGGCTGGCCAATGTACTGGCAGCGCTTCAGGCCGGAATAACCAATTTTGAATCGACGTTGGGAGGGATCGGCGGACAACCGGCCAATTTTGTGGATGGAGTTCCCGTATCAGGCACCGGTAGCTATTACTACAATGATCCTCATGAAGTAGGCCTGGTAAGTACTGAGGATATGATTGTGATGATGGATGAAATGGGAATTGATACTCAGCTTGACATCGATCGGATATTAAATACAGGCAAGGTTGTGGAGAAAATTGTAGGTCGGCGTTTACGTTCCAAAACCATCAACCAGGGGAGGATTCCCAAGTCATTGACCGGTCGTAAATAAAACTTCTGTACCTTTGCGCCCCAAAATTACTTTTGAAAAGCAAAACAGAAGTGATTGGAAACTAAAAAACTAATTATGAAGTTTGCCTCTGTAACAGGGCTCATTACAAAAACATTGGTTCTTTTGTTCGTTCCTCTCATGTTGAATACGGCATGCGTCAGAACACCGCAACCGATCCAAAGAAATGCAAACATTAAAGTGGTTCGGAAGCAGGTCAATAATCCTGAGGATATTGTTGCCATCAGCGATTCGTTGGTTCCACCGATTGTTTATTCCGATGCCATTCCACTGGATACTCTGCCTGTCAATGTCCGCAAGAAAAAGTTTTTTGATATGATGTTGCCTGCCGTCCTGGTTGCGAAAACCAAGCTGGATATGACCAGAAAAAGGGTAATACAGATCACTGCAAAGAAAAAAAAGACCCCTGTTGAACGGTCTTTTCTCGACAGTCTCGAAATAAGATACAACACACAAAATCCCAAAACGTTGCTAAAACGACTTCATGCACTCCCGGTGAGTGTGGTTTTGGCACAGGCGGCCATCGAAAGTGGCTGGGGAACTTCCCGGTTTTTCAGAGAAGCCAACAATCCGTTTGGAATGTGGTCCTTCAACGACGATCATGCCCGCATCGTTGCCTTGTATACAAGAGACGGGAAGGAAATTTACCTTCGAAAGTTCAACACACTGGAGTCGGCCATTGAAGCTTATTATTACATGCTGGCCACCCGCAAGCCCTACCGAAAACTCAGAAATTTACAACAACAAACCGATGACCCTTTTGTATTGATCAACGGGTTGGATAAATATTCGGAAAGAGGAATGGCCTATGTGGACGAACTGGCCTTGATGATCAGGGCAAACGACCTGGTAAAATTCGACAATTACGAAATAGACCCCCAATATATTGAGGATTAGAATCAGGATATAAACTCACTCAGTTTTCCAACTTTATCCGCTCGAATTCCTTTCGGGGTATCCACCAGCGTACAGGCCTCGTTGTATAAATCGTGCTCAAAGAACAGGATGTAATCGTTTTCCAGCGCTTCAGCATAAAACCGTTCACGATCCTTCAACGTCTGCAAAGGACGGGTATCATAAGCCATGATCCAGGGCATGGGCAAATGGGCTACCGAGGGCATCAGATCAGCGGTATAAACCAGAATTTTCCCGTTGACATGAATGTGCGGAATAACCTGACCATCCGTATGTCCGTCGTACAGTTTAAATTCAATACCGGGAATATATTCACCTTCTTGCTCAATCAGTTTTAAATGCCCGCTTTCCTCAATGGGCAGAATATTTTCTTTCAGAAATGAAGCCTTTTCCCGGCGGTTGGGATTTATAGCCCATTCGTATTGCTGCCGACTGGTCCAGTAGGTAGCGTTGGGAAAGGTCAGCGCAAAACCCGAACGATCCTCAGTATATTTCACACTTCCACCGCAATGGTCAAAATGCATATGGGTCAATACCATATCGGTAATATCCTCCGGTTTTACACCTGCTTTTTCCAGCGATGATTCCAATGTTTCCTCACCATTCAGATAATAGTGCTTCAGAAAATTCTCGCCTTGTTTGTCACCTATTCCGTTATCGATCAATATTTTCCGGTCTCCGTCTTCAATTAATAAACAACGCATGGCCCAGTTGGCCAAATTGTTCTCATCGGCCGGATATACCTTCGACCACATTACTTTGGGAACCACGCCAAACATGGCACCACCATCCAGTTTCAGGTTTCCTGTTTCTATGGGAGTTAATTTCATCTTTTGATCAATTTAAGTTCGTATGAAAAGAACCTGCTGTTTTGTCCTTTGTGCACAAAAGTATGAATTATTTAATGTTTTCCGGTGAGTCTGACAGATCACTTTCTTAATAAAACTAAACGAAGCGTCCCGAATTTCACTATTTTTGTACAATGATGCAAACACATGATTCCTATACAGTTTCAGGTCGTATTATTGACCTGAAAAAAGAAGAAATATTCAAAGGAGTTGTCCAAGTTGAAAACGGAAAAATCAGCTCCATTATCAAAGACAGTTCCGTTACCGAAGAGCAGTATATACTGCCCGGATTAATCGATGCCCACATCCATGTGGAAAGTTCCATGCTGATTCCATCGGAGTTTGCCCGTCTGGCTGTAACTCATGGCACGGTATGCACGGTTTCCGATCCCCATGAGATTGCCAATGTATTGGGCATCGATGGCGTTAAGTTCATGATCGAAAACGGGAAAAAAGTGCCTTTCAAATTTTATTTCGGCGCTCCTTCCTGCGTCCCCGCTACCCCATTTGAAACATCCGGTGCACGGTTCACTCCGGATGAACTGGATACTTTATTAAAGATGGATGAAATTCATTATCTGTCTGAAATGATGAACTTCCCCGGTGTCATCAACCGCGATCCGGGTGAAATGAAAAAGATTGAGATCGCTCAAAAATACAACAAGCCTGTTGACGGTCATGCCCCCGGAGTCAAAGGTGAGTCAGCCGAGAAATATGCCAGTGCCGGTGTTTCTACCGATCACGAGTGCTTTACTTTGGAAGAGGCGCTGGAGAAAATAAAATTCGGAATGAAGATCCAAATCAGGGAAGGCAGTGCCGCTAAAAATTTTGATGCATTGATCGACCTCATGAAAGATCATGCCGATAAAGTACTGTTTTGTTCCGATGACCGGCATCCCGACAGTCTGGCCGAAGGACACATCAACGAATTAGTAAAACGGGCCATGGCCAAAGGATACGATGTGTTTTCTGTATTGAAAAGTACCATACTGAATCCCGTTGAGCATTACAAACTCAACGTCGGCCTTTTACAGGTAGACGATCCTGCCGATATGATTGTAGTGGACAATCTGAGTGATTTCAATATTTTGAGCACATATGTCAATGGAATTAAAGTAGCCGAAAATGGAAAAACGCTGATCGATTCGGTTTCAGAACAAACGCCCAATACATTTCAGGCCCAACCCATATCGGTTTTAGATATCAGAATCAAGGATGAAGGTACCAATATCCGGGTGATTGAAGCGCTGGATGGAGAACTGATCACCCATGTTTTGACAGCTCAAACCCAATCAGAAGAAGGTTATCTTATCAGTGATCCGGAAAAAGATATTCTGAAGATGGTGGTACTGAACCGATACGAACCTGCTCCTCCCTCAGTGGCTTTCATCAAAAACATAGGTATCCGTTCGGGAGCCTTTGCTTCCAGTGTGGCCCACGACAGCCACAACATCATTGCCGTTGGAACCAGCGATGAAGAAATTGTTCAGGCCATCAATACGGTAATTGATAATAAAGGAGGAATTTCAGTAGTGCATGAAGGAGCCACTCAGTCGCTGGCACTTCCCGTCGCCGGCCTCATGTCGAACAACGATGGCTTTGAAGTAGCCCGGGCTTATCAAAAACTGGACGCTAAAGTCCATGAAATGGGTTCCCGGCTTCGGGCACCGTTTATGACTCTTTCGTTTATGGCCCTGCTGGTGATCCCCGAACTCAAACTCAGTGATAAAGGGTTATTTGACGGCAAAACGTTCCAGTTCACATCGGTGTACGCCAATTAAACAACTTGTTTTTAAACCGTTGTTATTTCAACTACCGGATTCGGCCGGTCACTGATTCTTTCCCTTCTTATTTAGACAGCTTATAAAATATATAGAAAGTCCATATATGTATATATTTATGAGTTTAATTATTATATTTTTGCAAAAAACACACGAAAATGGCACACATCGAAATCGATATTGATAAGTTAGAAATGGCTGCTGGTAAGTTAAGAGCGATTTCTCACCCCATGAGAATTGCCATCATTGATTTACTTTCGCAAAAGGAGTTTTTAAGCGTAACCGAAATCTATCAGGCACTGAACATAGAACAAGCTACAGCATCACATCATCTGAATATACTGAAGAATAAAAATGTTTTGGTATCGAGAAGAACCGGAAAAAAGATTTTTTATTCGCTAAGAAACCACACAATTACTGAAATTCTTGAATGCATCAACCGCTGCAACAACAGCTGATGCTCATTTCACTGACCAGTCTTCTTTAATTTCCCAATTTGCCCTTACATTTATCGTTTTGGGGAAATAAATCACTTTTTCAGGTTCCAGATGGCGGAAGTAATTTCCCGGATCCCAACGACCGTTCCTATTGGCATCAACAATAATTCTGAAGCTGTATTTGCCCGGATCAAGGTTAGTAAAACTATTCGATCCGGAAGACGAAAACAGGCGGGTCTCCAGCACTTTCCCCTTGTTATCCAGCATTTGTAAAATATAATGTTGCTTCTGAGCAACACTGATCAGCAGGGTAATCACACCGTACTCATCTGCCGTTTTGGCTTTAAAGGACAACCGAATGTCGTTATTCTCCAGTCCGTTCCAGTCTTTAATGGTGGAATCGGGCAGAAATAGAGTATACTTACTGCCCTGTCTTACATCAAAGGGAAAGGCAAGAATCCGGTGTATCGTATCTGTAAATAGTGCGCGCGGGTGGTAAATGCTGTCCTTATTTTGAACAAACAAAGCCGAATCCAGATTTAGTTTGACAACGGGCTGATCGAAAATAAGGTGAAGTGTATCCCCTGGCTTGATGGCACCACTTTTGAGATCAGACTTCCACGAAAGGTATACTTTCTTTTTTTCTTCCTGTTTCTTTTTCCTGCGTGAAAATTTATTCTCCTTGGGGGCCACGCGCATGTCCAAAGAATCCAGGCGTTTGCTGCCATTGTAGACCATCAGTTTTAAGGTATCGGGATGTGGCTGATGTAAATACCAGGTCAAACTGTCCCTTTCTTTATTCCATTCCGGTAAATACCAGGTCGTATCGGGACTAAAGTTCAAACACTGGATGCGCAGACTGTCGGGGGGCAAGGTAAACACAAACTTCAAAACATTGGGCTTCACCAATCCCGATCGAAGCAGTTTCAACACTGAATCGGGCTGACTGAACAAATACAATTGATAATTGGTCAGTTTGAGATCAGCTATGGAATCAGCCTGCCGAACCAACGAATCAATTTTGTACTGAACAGAATCTTTGGCTGTATGAAGCCGGATGGTATCCATCAGTGCAGAATCCAGTACCGGTGCAGGACGATATTGTGGCTTCACCATGGAATCAATAAAAGCAATATTTTCATTAGGCTGATCGAAGGTCAGGCTATAATTCTGATCCTGTAAAGCAAACATCATATAACTGGTGTCGGCCAAACCCGAAAAGTAAAACTGACCGTTTTTATTTGTTTTACTGACATAGTATGGTTTCACATACAGCGGCAACGAAGCCAGCGAAAGAGTATCGTTGTTGTTTTTATACAACATAACCGTCACATTATCTACCGGTTCATGAGTCAACGCACTTTTCACCACCCCCCGCATACTTAAGGAATCTACATAGTCTCCGGTTGAAAAAACATAGGAAAAATTCTTCAGCACATTGCCTTCATTCAAATCAGCAATTGCATCGCCAAAGAAAACCGTGTAGGTCGTATTGGGTTTAAGCGGATTTTTAAACTTAATGATCAGGGTTTTGTTTTTCAGCCGGTAATCAGGCATGTCTTTCACCGGTGGAGAAATCAGCAACTGCTGATTCATTTTGTCCAGCTGTATGTATTCGTCAAAAGTGACAGAAAATTTATCTCCTTTGAAATGTGCTGAGTGATTTGCCGGAACACATTGCAAAACCCTGGGAGGTGTAATATCCTTCGGCCCACCAACTGGTGCTGTAATCTTGGCACAACGATAAAGCATTCCGGCCATGACCGGAACAAGCAGGATCAATACAATTCTCTTCATCGTGTGCCTTTTCATGGACCGAATTATTTAGTGACGGAATTCAGGGTCACATCAAAGCGCAAGACCGTGTTGGAAGGAATACTTCCACTACCCGAAGTGCCGTATGCCAAGGCAGATGGAATAATTAGGATAATCTTTCCGCCGGCACCGATCAGTTGAAGACCTTCCTGCCATCCCAGAATTACCTGATTCAGGGTAAAGGAAACATTGGTGCCCTGATCGAAAACCGAACCACTCAGGAATGACCCTTTATAATCAACATTCACTGTGGAGTCTAACGTGGGATGAACACTCCCTCCCGGAGACACGATGACATAATACAGACCCGATGAGGTAAAAGTGCCCTGCAGATTGTTGGCCTGAACATAATTTTCAATGATCTGTTTGTCAACTAAAGACTGCTGATCCGATTTTTTACACGAACCCAAAACCAGAATCAGCAAGGTCAGTCCGATAAAATAGTGAATATATTTTTTCATTCATTTTTTGTTGATGGTGCAAAAATAGAAAAAGTAATACTGTGAAGCATAAAAACTACGCTCTTTCCAGCATCAGGTCCACCCAGCGGGGAACTCCTTTGACAGCCGTCCGCTGAATGATTTTTAAGTTCTCGATCCCATGCATCTCAAAAGCCTTGGGATCAATGTAATACTTGGGAGCCGATGAATCCACTGAATGAATCAGTCCGGCAGCAGGATAGACAACCATGGAAGTCCCCACAACCAGAAAAATGTCGGCACTTCGGGCCAGCTTCAATGCTTCGTTCATCATAGGGACCGGTTCACCAAACCATACTACGTGAGGGCGCAACTGACTTCCTTTGGCACAAAGGTCTCCCCTTTTCAATTCCCAATGCTTCAATTCATAAACCAGGCTGGGATCCATCGTGCTTCTTGCCTTTTTCAATTCACCATGCAAATGCAGTACATGATCCGAACCGGCTCTTTCGTGCAGGTCGTCCACATTTTGGGTTACGATGCGCACATCGAATTTCTCTTGCAATCGGACCAATGCTTTGTGGCCTATGTTGGGTTCCACTTCAAAAAGTTGTTTTCGACGCTGATTGTAGAATTCAAGTACCAGTTCCGGGTCACTGGCCCAGGCCTCCGGAGATGCCACGTCTTCAAAGCGATGATTTTGCCACAGCCCATTGTTATCACGAAATGTGCTCACCCCGCTTTCCGCACTCATTCCGGCCCCCGTTAAAACAACAATTCTTTTCATAAACCAGTGATTAGACCAACGCAGTTAATATTTCGTAAAATTAGGCAAAAAGAAAAGGCTGACCTTCAAAGCCAGCCTTTTCAATGCGATTATTTTGCTGAAAAAATTAATCCAGCTTCATTTTATCGTACACATCCATTACATCTTTCACATGATGGGCTGATGTATACAACAATTCTTTTTCTTCTTTGTTCAGGTCAATTTCGATGATCTGTTCGATACCGTTCCGACCCAGTTTAACAGGAGCTCCCAGGTAGACGTCTTTCAAACCCCATTCTCCGTTCAAACGAACACAACAGGGGAAAATATGGTTTTGGTCCTGAATAATGGATTCTACCATCTGAGCGGCAGAAGCACCCGGAGCATACCAGGCAGAAGTGCCCAGCAGGTTTACAATTTCTCCGCCACCCTTTTGAGTACGAACCACGATTTCATCCAGTCTTTCTTTGGCAATCAACTCAGTGACAGGAATACCGGCAACAGTGGTGTAACGTGGCAACGGCACCATGGTATCACCGTGTCCACCCATTAAAAGAGCCTGAATATCCATAGGAGAAATATTCAGTTCGTCGGCAATGAAAGCACGGTAACGGGCTGTGTCCAAAACACCGGCCATCCCAAACACCTGGTGGGCTGATTTTCCGGAAGCCATATGGGCAGCATAGGTCATTACATCCAGCGGGTTGGAAACAATAATAATGATGGCATCGGGTGAGGCAGCGATCACATTATCAGTAACAGATTTAACAATTTTAGCATTGGTAGAGATCAGGTCATCGCGAGACATCCCCGGTTTTCTGGGCAATCCGGAAGTGATCACTACAACGTCGGAACCTTCTGTCTTTGAATAATCATTGGTATAACCCTTAACACGGGTATCAAAATAATTCACAGCAGAACTTTCCCAGATATCGAGTGCTTTTCCTTCGGCAAACCCTTCTTTAATGTCTACCAAAACCACTTCATTCAGAAAATTTTTCTTAGCAAGTACGTCAGCACAGGTAGCCCCTACAGAGCCGGCACCTACTACGGTTACTTTTTTCATTTTTATAATTTTTTTAAGATGTTAAAGCTCTTTTTTTATTGAATCAAAATTACAAATATTTCAGCCAAAATCTTTCTTAAAAGTTTATAAATCCTTGTTTCTGAATAAATTTAAACCCCGTCTAAATAGACCTGCTTTTGAATGAGCAAGTTACATTACTTGAATGTGAAAAATAATCAGAACAGAAATTATACCTCCAAAATTTCTAATTCATCAGCTTCTCAATGACTGACAGGTTGGATTCGTTGTCAATGTTTTTGCCGTTTGCCTTATACAGAACATCAATGAGTAAACTGTACCGTTCCACCACCTTATTTCGGACCATTTTCATGGTAGAATTCAACAATTTGTTTTCTTCGGTAAACGGTTCATCCATGATACCGATGGCAGCAGGCAGCCATCTTGAAGGAAACTGCTGAGCATATTTTCCACCCGGTAAAAAAGCATCCACATCCGATTTAATCAGTTGCAAAGCATATTCGTAGCCCTCTTTTCCGGAAAGTCCTTTTTCTTTCACTGCAGATTTCAACAGCTGTACATTGGGATAAACCAGACCTGTGGTGTATGCATTTTGATTGTTGTACAACATGCATTGGTCAATGTAGCGGGATTGTTCCACCAGGGCTTCCTCAATACCTTCAGGGCTGTACTTTTCTCCGTCGTTGCTGATCAGCAAACTCTTGAACCGACCCAGTACATACAGAAATCCGTCAGCATCCATGTAGCCCATATCACCGGTATAGAGCCATCCGTCTTTCAGCGTTTCAGCCGTTGCTGCTTCATTCTTCCAGTAGCCTTTCATGACATTCTCACCCCTTACTACGATCTCTCCTTTATCCCCCAACGGCAATTCATTACCCTCATCATCACAGATTTTCAGCTCCAGGTTGTCTACCAGAAAACCCGATGAGCCCAGTTTGTGTTTGGCTTCGGCATTGGACGAAATAACCGGGGCCGATTCTGACAAACCATATCCTTGATAAACAGGGATTCCTATGGCGTAAAAGAACCGTTGCAATTCCACATCCAACAATGCACCTCCACCAATGAAAAATTCCAGTCTGCCACCGAAATTCTCACGGATTTTGCTGAATAGGATTTTATCATACAGTTGTACCAACGGTTTCAGTAAACTACGGTTTCCCTGCCCTTTATCCCAACCATCTCCATTATACTTATAAGCGACGCTCAAGGCATGCTTGAATAAATTATCGAGCACCGGTCCTTTGGCCCGGATGCCGGCTTCTATATTTTTTCTGAAATTTTTGGACAACGCCGGTACACTCAACAAAAAAGTAGGTTTGATTTCTTTGATGTTTTTGGGAATATTCCGCAGCGTCTCCATGGGTGTTTTTCCCAACTCAACAACTGCGAGACTTGCTCCCTGGCGGATGAGGGTGTACAAACCCACGGTGTGTGCAAATGAGTGATCCCACGGTAAAATCAATAATGTGACAAAGGTCTCCGGAACAAACATCAGTGAATTGGCCTGCTCCACATTGGCAGTGTAATTTCTGTGTGTCAGCATAATCCCTTTGGGATCAGCCGTAGTTCCTGAGGTGTAACTGATGTTGGCCAGATCGTTGGGTTCGACTGACTGCCACAGTTTTTCCAGATCTTTTTCCCTTTTTACGTATTGACGTTCCCCTTCTTCCAGCACACTGCGATAATAAATCTCGTTCTGCTCTTTACGCAATTTCACGTCGCCGAAAACAATCGTCGTGGTCACCTTTGGGATGTCGTATTTTATTTCTCTGATTTTGGATAACTGACGGTCACTGACTATCACCCATTTGCATTCCGAATGTTTAATCCGGAACGATAATTCTGCCGGCTCATTGATCTTAATCGAAAGCGGCACATCGATAGCTCCCAGGTAAAGTATGGCCAGTTCCGAAATCAGCCACTCACTTCTTCCTTCTGCCAACAAAGCCACCCGGTCGCCCTTACGAACTCCCAGTTCCATGAGCCCAACAGCCAGGTAATGGACCTGTTTTCTGATTTCTGAAAAAGTAATCTTTCGGTATTCTGCACTACCCTGCTTTTCCCAAACCAAGGCATTTTCGCTGAATTTTTGAACACTTTTTTCAAATAGTGCGGGGATTGTTTTCATTTTTATGTATCTAATTTGCAATCAAAATAATTTGGGCTAACAAACAAAAATAAGGAATGTATCCATTCAAAAGAACAGGAATCATTTTTTACCGACTGTCTTCTATCGTTCATCAATTTTTGTTTTCAGCACCAAACCCGTAGCCTTATTTTTGACTTCACTTTTGCAGATTTTCATACCGTTGATTATCAATCAAATGAATGTATTCCAACATGAATTATAAGTTCCCGTTTTGTGATATAAATGTCTTTGGTCTTGCTTTTAACTTTTTCTCAATAAAAAATTTAAAAACTTTTAATAGTAAAAAAGTTTCCTAAGTATTTTTTATGTACTTTTGCCGCTAAAAATTTGAAACAATGAACAGAATAATCTTACTCTCTTTCATTTTTATCCTTTTCATCGGACTGCCTGCTTCGAAGGCGCAAAAAGTCTTCAGGCTTAATCTGGATGAAGCGATTAATTATGCTTACACCCACAATTACAGCATGATTAACTCGGGCAAGGACCTTGAAATTTCCAAAGAACAGATGAAAGCAGCGTTAGCGGAAGGATTACCACAGATCAACGGTACACTGTCCTATCACGATAATGTAGCACGACCTGTTTCCCTGATTCCTGGTGATTTTTTTGGAAAACCCGGTGAACAAATTGCAGTTCAATTCGGAACCCGCTATGATGCTGCCCTCAACGGCCAGTTTACGCAGCTAATTTTTGACGGCCGCTATCTTGTGGGATTGAAGGCCGCCAAGGTAGCCATCGAAAAGGCTGACAAAGAATTTTTCAAAAATAAACTGGCAGTACGCGAACAGATTTCAAACACATATTATCAGGCATTGTCCATCAAAAAAAGTCTGCATATAGTAGATTCAACTTTGAATGTGACACGCCGGCTGGCTGGTGAAACCAACCATGTATACAAACAGGGATTGACCGACGATGTTTCGGTTGACCAGTTAAACTTACTCGTATCCGACCTGAAAGCGACTCAAACCCGTTTGAACAACCAGAGGGTGATCAATCAGGCACTGCTGAAATTTTACCTGGGCCTGGATGAGAAAGACAGCCTTGTGCTGACTGAGGATATCGGTAAACTCATCATACAAAAGGAAAAGATGATTGCCGAATCAGGAACATTAAATCTGGGTCAAAACATCGATTACCAAACCATCCAGGTAGCAAAACAACTTTCCAATTTACAGGTGATGCTGGCCAAAGCTGCCTACCTGCCCTCAATCAATGCTTCCGTAAGCTACAACACTCAGGCACAAAGAGATGTTTGGAATTTCTTTAACGCGGGCAAATGGTACCAAAGTGCAATTGTTGGAGTCACCATGCACATCCCAATTTTTTCCAGCGGACAACGTAAAGCCAAACTGAATGAAGCCAGGCTGAATTTCGAAAAGATGCAGGTGATGGAGAAAGAAACCGGCAAACAGTTGAACATTCAGTATAAGACACTGATCGACAACTACGAAAATGCCCGGAAAGTTTACAACAACAAAGATCAGAACCGTAAGGTTGCAGAAAAGATTTACCGGAAGACTACCGAAAAATTCAAAGAAGGAATGGCGTCCAGTCTCGATTTGCTGAACACCCATAACCAGTTTTTGAGTGCAGAGAGCGATTATGTAAACGCTGAATTTGATTTGCTACAATCCGCTGAAAAATTGCAAACATTACTTACCAAAGCGCAATAAAATGGAAGTAAAAGACATGATTGAAAAAATCAGCGAACTGTTTCACCGTTACGGCATCAAAAGTGTCACAATGGACGATGTAGCCCGTGAGCTGAGTATTTCTAAAAAAACACTGTACGAACAGTTTGAAGATAAATCAGGACTCATCAGAATCGTAATTGAGCATGAGTTTTCCTGTCAAAAAAAGAAATTCAATCTGGAAGACCTCCACCCGAATAACGCGCTGGAAGAAGTTTTTCTGATCTTCAAACACTATTCTCAAATGCTCAAAGAACAATACCCATCCTTTGAGTTCGACTTAAAAAAATACTATCCTGAAATTTATGCCGACCTAAAAACGGAACGCAGAAAAAGGATGCTGCACAACACGCTAGAAAATATTGTTCGCGGAAAAGAAGAAGGTCTATACCGATCGGATCTCCACGAACAAATTATTGCCAAACTCAATGTTCTAAGAATCGAATGTCTAATTGACAGTGACCTGTTTTCCAATGAGGAACTTTTTTCACAGGAATTCGCCCTTGAAATGTTTCTGTATCATCTCCACGGTATTGTCAGCGAAAAAGGATCAAAATTTTTAGAACAACACATCCAGGAATTAAAAAATATTGGATGACATTCAAATCAGAACAAAAACAAAAAAACATAAACCAAAACACATGAAAAAGATTACATTATTCCTGGCCATGATTGCTCTTTTGGCTTCCTGCAAACAGGAGAATAAATCAAAACTGGAAAAAGAAATCATTTCCTACCAAAAAGAAGCCAGTAAGCTGAATGCCAAGATATCGAACTTACAGCAACAGATCGATGAACAGGAAAAAAAGAAAAATCAGCTCACCGGACTGAAAGTTCGAATTGCTGTCGACACGCTTAATCCCCAACTCTTTCGGCACTATTTCGATGCCTCTGCTTCTGTAGAAAGCATCCACGAAGCCTTCATCAGCCCTGAAGTCAGCGGACAGGTTGAAAAAGTACTGGTGAATGAAGGAGACAAAGTTTCGAAAGGACAGTTGCTGGCCCAGCTATCCACGGACATGATTCAAAACAACATTCAGGAAGTGAAAGCATCCTTGTCGTTGGCAGAATTTACTTATAAGAAACAAAAAAGCCTCTGGGATAAACACATTGGATCCGAGCTGGACTATGTTAGGGCCAAAAGCAACATGGAGTCGCTTCAGAGCAAGCTGAAAAGTTTGGAAACCCAGTACGATAAATCCTTCATTCGTGCACCCATCTCAGGTTATGTGGATGCCATCGACGTGAAGGTGGGTGAACTGGCCTCCCCCGGAATACGCATTTTTCATGTTGTGAACATTGAAGATTTATACGTCAATGCCCAGATCTCTGAGAACTATTTGCCGGTGGTACACAAAGGCGACAAAGTGTCGGTTTCCTTCCCTACTTATCCCGATATTGAGCTGCATGAAAAAGTGTTCAGAACAGGTGAAGTAATTCTGGCTCAGAACCGTACTTTTAAACTACAGCTCAAAATAAAGAACCGGAACAACTTGTTCAAACCCAATATGCTGGCAATTATCAGCATCAACGACTACTCCAACCCCAAAGCACTGGTCGTTCCTTCTTTTGTCATCAGAAAAGACATCAAAGGCGATTATCTTTTCCTGGTGAAGAAGGACAAAGAAGGTCAGAAAATTGCCCACAAACAGTATGTTACCACTGGCTTGTCATCCGGACCATACACCCAGGTTGTAAAAGGAGTTCAACCCGGAGACGTTGTGGTTACCGATGGGTTTAATAATGTAACTGAAGGAACCATTGTTATTTATTAGTCCTGTTTTTTTCATGTGAACAGATAACAAACTATCATGAGTAAAGATTTAAACAACGAGAACAAGGAAAAAAAGGTAGTCCGGAATTTTGGGTTGTCCACCTGGGCCATCAACAATAAAAATACGGTATACCTGTTTACGGTGGCCACCATCATTTTTGGGATCCTTTCCTATATTGCCCTGCCCAAAGAATTGTTTCCCGACATCAAAATTCCAACGGTCATGGTGCAGACACTCTATCCCGGTAACCCCCCTGTGGATATGGAGAACCTGGTCACCCGCCCGATGGAAAAACAACTGGAATCGGTGAAGGGCATCAAAAAAATGACCTCAATTTCTTCTCAGGATGCTTCCAATGTGTTCATCGAATTCCATACCAATGTGGACATCCGAAAGGCGCTGAGCGATGTGAAAGATGCTGTGGACAAGGCCAAAAGTGACCTCCCCGATGATCTGCCGTCCGACCCTCTGGTTACGGATATCGATGTTTCAGAATTTCCGGTCATCAACATAAACCTTTCGGGAAATTTCAGTTTGAGCGAACTAAAGAATTACGCCAACGACCTGAAAGATGAGATCGAATCCATCAGCGAAGTGTCCAAAGTAAACATAACGGGGATCACCGATAGGGAAGTGAAGATCAACCTGGACCCGTTCAAAATGGCTGCCATGGAAGTAAGCTTCAGCGATGTGGAAAACGCCATCAAGTCGGAAAACCTTTCCATTTCCGGTGGGAATGCCAAAATTGGCAACTACGAAAGAACCGTTCGTGTGGTCGGCGAACTCACCGATCCCAAACAGATTGACAACATCATCGTTAAAAGAGAAAAAGGGCACATCGTTTACATGCGCGACATTGCCTCGGTAGATTTCGGATTTAAAGAAAGAGAAAGTTATTCAAGACTGGACCGTCAGCCTGTGGTGACTTTACAGGTAGTGAAAAAAACCGGAGAAAACCTGTTGGCTACTACCGACAAAGTTTTCAAGGTACTCAAAGAGGCGCGCGCTACCAAGATCATTCCGAACAATTTAAGGATCACGATTACCAATGACCAGTCAAGTCAGGTAAAATCGCAGATCAACAACCTGGAAAACAGCATCATTATGGGAATTCTGTTTGTGGTGGGTATCCTGTTCCTCTTCCTGGGGACACGCAACTCATTCATCGTCGGATTTTCCATTCCCATGTCCATGCTCATTGCCTTTATGGTAATGGGGATCGCCCAGTTCAAGATCAACATGATGGTGTTGTTTGCGTTGATTCTGGCACTGGGTATGCTGGTGGACAATGCCATTGTGGTCACCGAAAACATCTATCGTTTTGTGCAACGGGGTTTTTCCATTAAGGAAGCTGCCCGTCAGGGTGTGGGTGAAGTGGCAATCCCCATTATCACCTCAACCGCAACCACACTGGCAGCTTTTTTCCCATTGTTGTTCTGGGGAAGTATCATGGGCGAATTCATGAAATATCTGCCCATCACGCTGATCATAGTGCTGACAGCCTCGCTGTTCAACGCACTGGTGATTGTTCCCGTTTTGTTCATTGATTTTTACAAACCCGGTGGAGACAGCGAACTGCCCAAAAGAAGAAAATCACTCATCATTGCAGCCGTATTCACCCTGCTGGGGATGCTATTCTATATTTTACATGTAAATATCCTGGGTTCCATTATGGTGGTCATTGCCCTCATCACGTTAATGAACCTGGCCTTTTTGACCCGTTGGAGTATCTGGTTCCAGAATGTATTTCTGGTGTGGCTGGAAGAAACCTATTTGAGATTCATTCGCTTTGCATTGCGTAAAAGCAATTCTTACTGGTTGATTGCCGGCACGTTTGTTTTGATGATCTTGACGATAATCTTTTATGCCAGTACCCAGCCCAAGGTGGACTTTTTCCCGGCTTCGGATCCCAAGCTGATCAATGTGATGGCCGAATTGCCCATAAGCACCAACATCGAAACCACCGACTCGGTGATGCAGGTGATCGAAAGCAAGGTATACCAGATCCTGGAACCCGATATGAACATTGTTAAATCGGTACTGAGTGTGACCGGTAAGGGAGCTGTAGGTCAGAACGAAGGCTTTACCAGCCGGGGTGGAAGTCCCAACAAAGGGATCATTACCATCAACTTTGTGGATTATGAATTCCGTCACGGGATCAACACCTTTACCATCATGCGAACCTTGAGTGACAGCTTGATTGGTAAATATCCGGGTGTCAACATCTCACTCGAAAAACAACGGGAGGGACCTCCGGTTGGATACCCCATCAACCTTGAAGTCAGCGGCAAGAATTTCAACACGTTACTGGCGCTGACCGATACGATTCGTGCAGCCATCAACAACCAAAACGTACCTGGTATTGAAGGTCTAAAGATTGATCTGAATGTGGGAAAACCTGAATTATTGGTGCACGTTGACCGGGATAAAGCCCGTCGTTTTGGGCTTTCCACCGGACAGATCGGCGATGCCATCCGAACTGCTTTGTTTGGAAAAGAAATTTCCGATTACAAGGTTGGGGAAGATGAATACAAGATTAAAATGAAGCTGGCCGATAAATACCGGTACAATGTTTCTGATCTGATGAATCAACGCATCACATTCCGTTCGGCCTCTTCAGGGAAAATCATTCAGGTTCCCATTTCTTCGGTGGCCTCTTACGAATACGGTTCTACCTACGGTGCCATCACCCGTATCGACCGCAAAAGAGTCATCACTATTTATTCCAATGTAATCAAGGGTTACAACGCCAATGAGATCAACGGACAGCTGAAGAAAATTCTGAAAACGGTCAAATTCCCTGCCGGATACACCTACTCGTTCACAGGAGAACAGGAACAGCAAAAAGATGCTGCTGACTTCCTGGCCCGGGCGTTAATGATTGCCCTGGCGCTGATCCTGATTATTTTGGTAGGCCAGTTCAACTCCTTTGTAAAACCGATGATTATCATGTTCAGCGTACTGTTGAGTACCATCGGAGTGTTTGGTGGTCTGGCCACCTTCCGCATGGACTTTGTGGTAATCATGACCGGGATCGGAATTGTATCCCTGGCCGGGGTAGTCGTCAACAATGCCATCGTGCTCATCGACTACATCGGACTGGTGAAACTGCGCCGGAAAAAGGAAATGGGCATCGACGAAAACGATGAACTGCCCATGGATGTAGCCCGCGAATGTATTGTGGAAGCCGGTAAAACCCGTTTGCGTCCGGTACTGTTGACAGCTATTACCACCGTATTGGGACTGATGCCGCTGGCAGTAGGCCTGAACATCAACTTTGTGACCTGGCTCAGTGATTTTGATCCACAGATTTTCTTCGGAGGCGACAACACCGCCTTCTGGGGACCCATGTCATGGACTGTTATCTTCGGGCTGAGCTTTGCCACTTTCCTTACGCTGATTATTGTACCTTCCATGTACCATGCACTGTACAGTGCGAAAGTGGTATTCAAAAAGTGGAAAACAAAAGAGTAATGTTGATTTTTCATAAGAAAATCTAATTTTTTTGAAAGGAGTCGTCAACATCGCGGCTCCTTTCTTATTTTTGTATGGAACAACAGGAACGATGGAAAAAACATTTGCCATATATTGCGAAAACACACAAACCGAGAAAAAATATCCGTTTGGGACTTCACTGGGTGAAATTGCTAAAGACCAGAAGTTAAACAATGGCTATCCTATATTGGGGGCCATGGTCAATCACACCGTCAAGGAACTGACCTACCAGATCTACAAACCCAAAACCGTTCAGTTTATGGACTATCGTCATCCCGACGGCAGGCGCCTGTTCATTCGGTCTCTTTCGATGGTGTTGTTTAAAGCGGTGCATGATCTTTTTCCCGATCAAAAGCTTCGGATTGAACATTCTGTATCCAGAGGTCTTTACTGCGAACTGGATGATGTGATCAACGAAGAAAGTCACGAAAAAATCGTGATGCAGCTCAAAAAACGAATGCAGGAAATTATTGATGCCGACCTGCCGTTTACCCGCGAAGAGATCAAAACAGAAAAAGCGCTGGAGATCTTTGATCAGTTCGGTCTGGAAGATAAATGCACCCTGATGCGTACCAGAAAGCAGTTTTACAGTTCGGTTTACTATCTGGATGACGTAGTCAATTATTTCTATGGATACCTGGCTCCCAGCACGGGTTGTATCCACAATTTCGATCTGGTCAAGTATTATAAAGGCATGTTGCTGGTACAGCCCCGGATGGATGAACCGGATAAGCTGGAAGAAATTGTTGTTCAGAACAAATTGTTTGAAATTTTCCAGGAATTCAAAGATTGGGGACAAATTATTGGCGTACCCAATGTGGGTAAGCTCAACGAAAGAAATCAGGAAGGCCAGATCGGTCAGATAATCAAAGTCTCTGAAGCATTACAGGAAAAAAAACTGGCCCAAATTGCTGATTTAATCTACCATAGAAAAGACGACGTGAAAGTGGTTTTAATTTCAGGACCGTCGTCCTCGGGGAAAACTACATTTGCCAAACGCCTGGGCGTACAACTTTGTGTTACCGGTTTCAAACCGGTAGTGATTTCCATGGACAACTATTTTGTAAACCGGGAATTCAATCCGAAGGATGAAAGCGGCAATTATGATTTTGAGAGCCCTTATGCATTGGATATTAAACTCTTCAATCAGAATCTTCTGGACCTGTTTGATGGGAAAACCATCAAATTACCCAAATTCAATTTTTCCAAAGGGGAAAGCTACTACGATGGCAAAACGTTATCACTAAAAGATAATGGTATTTTGATAGTAGAGGGTATTCACGGTTTGAATCCTGAAGTAACTCAATTTATTCCCGACAAGAGAAAATTTAAGGTTTATGTGTCGGCACTGACATCGCTCAGCATCGATACGAACAACCATATTCCCACCACCGATAACCGATTGATACGCCGCATGGTACGCGATTATCTGTACCGCGGTTATTCGGCACTGGAAACACTGGAACGCTGGCCCAGTGTTCGAAAGGGAGAAGAAAAACACATCTTTCCATACCAGGAAGAAGCCGACATCATGTTCAACAGTGCCCTGCTTTTTGAACTGGGTGTACTCCGGCGGTGGGCCGAACCCTTATTGCAGGAAGTACCCCCGGTAGTCCCCGAATATTCTGAAGCCAGACGTCTGTTGAAATTTCTCACCTATATTTTGCCCATCCCTGAAAAAGAAATCCCGCCCACCTCCATCTTACGAGAATTTTTAGACGGGAGTAGTTTTGACTATTCTTAGTGAGGTTGTTGTTTGAGGTTTTGGAAATAATCTTCCAGCTTATTATACTGAAAACTGAAGCCGGCTTCCCTGATTTTTTCACACGAAACCCGGTTCCCTTTCAGAACCATATCGGCCATCTCACCCATCAAAAGCTTTAACAAAAACGAAGGAACTGATGGCAGAAAGAACGGCTTCCGGTATGCCCTGGCCAATTGCCTCATAAAGGTTTCATTGGTGACCGGATCCGGTGATACTGCATTGTAGACCCCCTGCAATTTTTCGTTTTCGATGGCGAAGAGGTACAGTCTAGCCAGATCATTCAATTCAATCCAAGAAATATATTGTTTTCCCGAGCCAAGAGCAGACCCCAAACCCAACTGTACCGGCTTGGCCATTTTGGGTAGCGCTCCGCTTTTTTCGGATAGCACCACACCCGTGCGCAAAACGACCATCCGAATACCCATCTCCTGTAAAGGTTTCACAGACTCTTCCCATTGCCGGGTTACAGCAGCCAGAAAGTCCCCTCCGGGAAGATCTGTTTCAATTGAAAACCGCTTTGACAGGGTCCCACCGTAAAATCCGGTGGCCGACGCTGAAATAAAAAACGCTGGTTTCCGGTTTGCTTTCTCTATCTTTTCAACCAACATCCGGATGGCTTGGATCCGACTGTTCAGAATGCGGTCTTTTTGCTTTTGGGTCCACCGCTTTGCCCCGACATTTTCTCCGGAAAGAAAAACGAGGCCCTCAGCAAAATCCAGGGCTGATTCATCCAGATAGTGACGTTCCACATCCCATTGGAATGTTTGGTAGTTTTTTACTTCTGGTGAACGGGAAAGTATGGCCACCTCATACCCCTTCTCCTGTAAAAGATCACACAGAGATGAGCCAATCAGTCCCGTACCACCAGCAATTAGAATTCTTTTTCCCATAAATTTCTCCATAAACAGTTTGAATATCCGGATAGTTTTACAGCCAATGTTCTAAAATAGTAATTTTCACCCACCAAGAACTCCGGGTTTCTATCTTTTTAATTCATTAATAAAGATTGTCAGAGGTTGCCCTGATAGTAAGAACAATCACAGCATATTTATGACATTTCAGTTTCTATGTATTTAGTATGCAGAGCATCCAGTTCCGTATTTTTATCGTTTTCATGAATATGCCGATGAAAATTAGTCAGTTTTTGGAATACAGCCAGCGTGTCTTTTAGTTCCTGCTCGGTTAAAGTTCCGATGATGATTTCTGATACTTTATGCATTTGCTCAAAAGCAACCAAAACCTCTTTCCTCCCCTGTTCTGTCAACAGAACTCTTTTTGCCCTGTGGTCCTGTTTATCATCAAACTCGTCGATCAACCCCTGTTTGATCAGCCGTTTCAGTATCTCACTTCCACTGGAAATTTCAAGCAAATGCTTTTGGATCAATTCGCTTTTCAACAGATTTCCTTCTCGAAATAAAGTGGATAGAAATCCAAATTCATCCAGCGTCTTGATAGAGCTGCCGGTAAAAGCTTTTTTAATATAAATTTTTGCATAACGGAATAGAGTGGTGAGCCCGATAGAAAATTCCACTTCAGCATAATTTCTGTAATTGGGTTGGTCTCCCTTTTCTATTGAGGTTGTATTTCGATATTTTTTAGAGCCAAACACACGGTCTTTCAAAAACAAAGAGAATTCTTCAATATTGGCATTAGCAGCGTGTTCTTCATACAAATCAATGTAATTAAGCAGGTTTTTGATTAACTCAATATGATACGACATTATAATTAATTAAATATTTTATTGTTTTTTTGTAGTTTATATTACAAATATATAATACTTTTGCAAAAGTAATACATTTTAGTTTTAATAAATACTTCCATGATAAGAAAACAATACGCTATTCTTATTTTACTCGTGATGCTACTGGGATCTTTCCAGTTGCAGGCTCAAAACGGTTCCGTCAAGGGACAAATTATCAACAGCATGAACAACCAGCCCGTTCCGTTTGCTGCAGTTCAGGTTAAAAACACCACCATTGGCACCTCAACCGACGAGAAAGGTTATTTTGTCCTAACGGGCATCAAACCTGGATTTGTCAAACTGGAAGTGTCGTCTCTGGGATACCAGAATGCTGAAAGTGGTGATATTTTTGTCAGCAACGAAAATATACCCTTTGTGGAAATTAAAATGCAACCCGCAACTCAGAATCTGAAAGAAGTGAAAATATCGGCCGGAATTTTCCGGCAAAGCGACATTGCTCCGGTTTCCATGCAGCGACTGAGCATCAAACAGATCGTGGACAATCCGGGAAGTAACCGTGATATTTCCCGGGTGATTCAGTCACTGCCGGGTATTGGTTCTACTCCCAACTACCGGAATGATGTCATTGTTCGTGGTGGAGGACCGGCAGAAAGCAAGTTTTACCTGGACGGTATTGAAATACCTGTATTAAATCATTTTGCCACTCAGGGCGCTTCCGGAGGTCCCGTAGGGATTTTAAATGCTGATTTTATACAATCGCTAAACTATTATGCCAGTTCATTTCCTGCCGACAGGGGGAATGCATTAAGCGGGGTCTTTGAATTTTTTCTGAAAGAAGGGAGCCACGACAAGAACCATTTTCAATTTGCTTTGGGAGCCAGCGAAGCCGCCATTACTTCAGACGGACCCCTGGGGAAAAAAACCAGCTACATTTTTTCCGTACGCAGATCTTATTTGCAATTTCTATTTTCAGCGATCGGGCTCCCCTTTCTGCCCACGTTTACCGATTACCAACTGAAAACCAAGACCCAGTTCAACAGCAAGAATCAGCTGACCATCATCAGCCTGGGTTCCTATGACCAGATGCGCATCAATACCGGCATTAAAAACCCGGATGCAGCACAGCAATATATTCTGTCTCAAATTCCGGTAAATAACCAGTGGAGTTATACCATCGGAGCCAATTTTAAACACTTTACAAAAAACGGTTTCCACACCTTTGTTTTGAGCCGTTCCATGCTTTACAACCAACTGTATAAATATCCTGATAACAATACTTCACTGCGAAAAAGTCTGGATTATGAATCCAAACAGTCAGAAAACCGAATGCGGTATGAATTCAACTACCTGAAGAATGGTTTCAAAGTTAACCTGAGTGCCAACTTAGACTTCCTGAAATATTACAACACCACAACCCAGGAAGTATACAGCAACGATAGTAGTATGTACAATCAGTATGAAACGCTATTAAAAACTGTGGGTTACGGATTTTCGGGACAGGTTTCCAAGAAATTTATGGATGACCGAATCACCCTCAGTATGGGCATCCGCTTCGACGGAAATAATTACAATTCGGCCATGAGTAATCCGTTGCATCAGGTTTCTCCCCGATTTGCTGTCTCGTACAGATTATCGGAAAAAATACTACTCAGTGCATCAATGGGTCATTATTCCGAATTACCCGCTGCCACCACTCTGGGCTTTAAAACCAACGGTGCTTATGCCAATAAGACAACCGCCACATACATTACCGCCAACCATTACAACCTGGGAATCAGCTACCGGCCATCAAAACCGGTATTTTTCCAGGCAACTGGTTTTTATAAAGCATACAACGATTATCCCATCGACCTGCTCACCGGTTCCAGTCTGGCCAACGAGGGCGCCAATTACAGCAGTGTAGTAGGCAATGTTCCGGTTGTATTTAACGGCAAAGGGAAAGCGTATGGTTTCGAACTAGTGAACCGGTTAAACTTTGAACGCTTCAACCTGATTGCTTCTTACACTTTTGTCAGAAGTCTGTTCAGCGACCTAAGCGGAGAGTACATTCCTTCGGCCTGGGACAGCAAAAACCTCCTCACACTGACGGGTTCCCAATCCTTTCAGAAAAACTGGCAGGTTGGTTTCAAATGGCGGTTTGTAGGCGGACTTCCCTATACCCCGTATGATCTTTCCAAATCTGCTTTAATACAGGCTTGGGATGCTACCGGCCAGCCCTATCTGAATTATGCACAACTCAACGCGGACCGGCTACCCTCGTTTCAGCAACTGGACCTTCGCATTGACAAAAAATACTTTTTCAAAAAATGGTCACTCTGGTTGTATCTCGATGTGCAAAATGCATATAATTTCCAATATAAAGGTCAGAATTTTGTCATCAGAGAGAAAGGTCCGGACGGCAATTACCTCACAACAAACAACAATACAGAATATGTTCTGAAGCAGGTTCCCAATGTGAGTGGCACGGTGTTGCCTACTGTAGGTATTATCATCGGTTTCTGATTATTCTTGAGTTTTTCACAATGAATTCTTATTTTCGTCGTGTTTTCCATTTAAAAAAGACAAGATGGCTGAGCAAGAAACAAGAATTAAAACATACAAAGAGTTTTATCCGTTTTACCTCTCAGAACACGAGAACAAAATCTGTCGTCGGCTTCACTTTACGGGTACTGCTCTTTTGTTTGTGGATGTGATCTACCTGATTATTGCCGGTTTATGGGCTGAATTCTGGTGGACGTTACCTTTGATCGGATACGGATTTGCCTGGGTCGGGCATTACTTTTTTGAAAAAAACAAACCGGCGACTTTCAAATATCCACTGTGGAGTCTGATCTCAGACTTCAAGATGTTTTTCCAGATGCTGACAGGGAAAATTAAATAGGACCCTATTCTTTTTCTTTGGCTTTGTTCCAGTAAACATCCATTTCTTCCAGTGACATATCCACCAGTTTTTTACCGTCTTTTACTGATTCGGTTTCAATGAACTGGAACCGACGAATAAATTTATTATTGGTGCGTTCCAAGGCGTCATCGGGATTGATACCAATGTACCGGGCATAGTTGACCAGGGCAAACATCAGATCGCCGAATTCTTCTTCGATCTTACGACGGGATTCGTTTAGTTCCACCTCTTCTTTCAGTTCATTCATTTCCTCCATCACCTTATCCCAAACCTGATCCATGTGTTCCCATTCAAAACCCACGCCTTTTACCTTTTCCTGAATCCGGTATGCTTTAAGTAACGGGGGAAGTGATCCGGGGACGCCCGAAAGCACTGATTTCTTTCCTTCTTTCAGTTTCAGTTTCTCCCAGTTTTCAGCCACCTCATCGGCATTGTTGACTTTGACTTCTCCGTAAATATGTGGATGACGGTACACCAGTTTATCGGAAATCTGATCCAGCACATCCTTGATATCAAATGCCTTTTTTTCGGAACCGATTTTGGCGTAAAAAACCATGTGCATCAGCAGGTCGCCCAGCTCTTCACGAATTCCCTCCAAATCCTCATCCAGGATGGCATCCGAAAGCTCATACGTTTCTTCCAACGTTAAGTGACGAAGACTTTCAAGCGTTTGTTTCTTATCCCACGGACAGCCGGTACGTAAATCGTCCATAATGTCCAGTAACCGTCCGAATGCTTTTATTTTCTCTTCTCTCGAAGCCCCGAAGGGAGAATGATCTTTCATATTAATAAGCTTTGGCAAACACGACCCGTCCTTCGGAAGGATTACCGGTATAAATACATTTTCCGGTTTCCGACTTCCTGTTTAAAGGAATCAAACGGATGGTTGCCTTGGTTTCTTCTTTAATCTTCTGTTCCGTTTCGGAAGTTCCGTCCCAGTGTGCCCAGACAAAACCACCTTTTTCGATCTGCTCTTTGAAAGCCGTCCAGGTGTCCACTTTAAAAGTGTTTTCTTCTCTGAAATCCAATGCTTTCTGATATATATTCTTCTGTATTTGCTCCAGCAGATTTTCCACTTTAGCAGCAATATTTTCGCGGTGCAGCATTTCTTTTTCAAGGGTATCCCTTCGAGCTACCTCCACCGTGTTGTTTTGCATGTCGCGGGGGCCAATGGCCAACCGAACAGGAACTCCTTTCAATTCCCATTCGTTGAATTTATAACCGGGTTTGAAGGAGTCGCGGTCGTCGTACTTAACAGAAATACCTTTAGCTTTCAGTTCAGCCATAATGTTTTTCACATAAATACTAATGGCTTCTCTTTCTTCTTCTTTTCTGTAGATAGGAACGATCACCACCTGAATAGGGGCCAGCTTCGGAGGAAGCACCAAACCGTTGTCATCAGAATGAGCCATGATCAATGCTCCAATCAAACGGGTGGAAACCCCCCAGGAGGTAGCCCAAACATGTTCCAGTTTGTTTTCCTTACTCAAAAAAGTCACATCAAAGGCTTTGGCAAAATTTTGTCCCAGAAAATGGGAAGTACCGGCTTGCAGCGCTTTCCCATCCTGCATCAGGGCTTCAATGCAATAGGTTTCAACAGCTCCGGCAAAACGTTCGTTGGGTGATTTAACTCCTTTCAAAACAGGAACCCCCATGTATCTTTCAGCAAAATCAGCATATACATTCAGCATGGTTTCTGCTTCCTGAATCGCTTCTTCGCGTGTGGCGTGGGCTGTATGACCTTCCTGCCAGAGGAATTCTGCCGTACGCAAAAACAAGCGGGTACGCATTTCCCAGCGCACCACATTGGCCCATTGGTTTATTAACAAAGGCAAGTCGCGGTACGACTGGATCCATTTCCTGTACGTATCCCAGATAATAGTCTCAGAAGTAGGTCTTACGATCAATTCTTCCTCCAGCTTGGCATCCGGATCCACAATAATCCCCCCTTTTTCGTCATTTTTCAACCGATAATGGGTCACCACAGCACATTCTTTGGCAAATCCTTCCACGTGACTGGCTTCCTTACTAAAAAACGATTTGGGGATAAACAACGGAAAATAGGCATTCTCATGACCGGTTTCCTTAAACATGTCATCCAGTACGCGCTGCATTTTTTCCCAAACGGAATATCCGTAAGGTTTGATCACCATGGATCCCCGTACCGCTGAAGTTTCAGCTAATCCGGCACTTACAACGAGTTCGTTATACCACTGAGAATAATTCTCACTTCTGCTTGTTAATTTTTTTGCCATTTTGAATTTTTGGTATAGTCTTTGCAACTTTTTTAATGAACGGCAAAAATAAACAATGTTTATATAAGCACAATAATTAATACGATGAAGACAATAAAAACCATTTTTTTAACTGCCATGGGTTTCAGCCTATTGATGCTTACAGGATGTAGCGTTACGCAAAGTCTGCCGTATGATGATGTATACAGCTCTACCGCACCTGTATCGCCATATGTGGCTCCTGCCCAACACACTATACCTCAATCCACTCAAAATAATACTTATAAGGAAGGCTCTGTGCAAGTTGTCAATTTAGGGACCATGGATACCTTACAACGTGCCACCGATACCCTCCGATCCCCAAAAGAAGTGGTTCTGATTAAAAACGATACTACCCCCGCCACAAACAACATTTACAATTATTATTCGGGTTTGAATTTTGACAGTCCTTATTTCGGTACCGGTACTTCCGGCTGGGCCCTGAATAGCTATTGGGGATCCGGATACAACGGTTACTGGAATTATTATAATCCCTATTACTGGAATTATCCGTTCTATAGCTGGAACTATCCTTATTATTACGGATGGAACAGTTGGTATTGGGGTTCACCCTATTCCTGGTATAATTCATACTACGGATGGAATTACCCATATTATTACGGATACTATCCGGGTTATTACTACAACACTTATTACACCAACCGCAGATACGGACACCGAAACACACAAATGCTGGGTGGTAACCTGCCATACCGTTCCGTTTCGGGAGGTGCTATTCCACTGACAGCCACCAAATCTGCCAATACCCGAACCAGGCTCAGCGCCCCTGCTAACAACGTGATTAACAGCAAAGCTGCTTCGACACAACGGATGGTAAAAGGTTCTGAAAGTTACCGAAAAGCACTGCAAAGAACTGATTTTGGACGAAATAAAAATCAGGCAGTCTATCAGAAACCCTCCGGTCGCACCACCGGCACGCCTGTCAATCCCAATTTCAAAAGTTCCAATGGAACCCGGGGATCTAACATTGGGGCACCCAGATACCGGGTAAATACGCAGGAACGGGAAATGAATGCCAGACCCAGATATCAGAAACCGAAACAATATCAAAGTCTGGACAACAGAAATCCCAGAAGCAGTAAGGAATATTTCAGACCTCAGCCCGGCAACCTGATGAGGACCAATACCAAATCTGGTGAGGTACGATACAGTTCGCCTACAAGAAGGTTCAACGTATACAGACCCAATAATATGCAACGGGTTAATCAACGGCCGGTGTACAGAACGACAAACAACAACTCAATGCGCTACCAGCCGTCCCGCAGTTTTTCTCCCACGAATAACGGATCACGCATCCGGACTTATTCACCCCAAAATTCTACTCAGCGGACCCGCATCAATACGTTCAGGCCAACCAGCGCTCCCCGGTTTTCACCCTCTACCACTTCAACCGGTACATCCGGTGGCGGAGGCGGTTCTCGAACATCCGGTGGCGGTGGTGGAAGCCCGCACAGAAGATAAGTTCTCTTTTTTAGGCAATAATTAAATTCAAACATTATGAAAAAGTATATCATAGTACTGATGCTTAGCATATTTTCAGGATCGGTATTTGCACAGGGTGCTCAGGATGCTTTGAGATATTCTCAAATTTATTACATGGGAACTGCCAGAAGTATGGCTATGGGAGGAGCTTTTGGTGCTTTGGGAGCTGATCTTTCTGTGGCGGCGACCAATCCGGCCGGATTAGGATTATACCGGGTCAATGAATATTCATTGTCCACCTATTTCACCAATACCTTTGCGCACTCTGAATACAACAATACCGCATCCGACGGATACAAAATGAATGTGGGCATCAGTAATTTCGGATATGTTTCGGCTATTCGTCTGGCGCCTAAAAATTCCGGTGGCTGGCAATACGTACAATTTGCAATAGGAATGAACAAAACCAATGACTTTAATTCCTATACGGATATGCAGGGCAACAATTCGCAGAATTCAAGAATTGACAGCTACCTATACAATGCTTACGGAATAAACTATACTGACCTGAAAAACCAGGATCCATACTACCTCTATCCAGCCTGGTCTGTTTATTTGCTCGATACCATCCCCGGATATACCAACGAGTATTACAGTCCGGTTCCGCAAGGAGGAGTATACCAAAGAGATCAAATTTATAAATCAGGTGGAGTGAATGAATGGTTTTTAAGTGCTGCAGCAAACTTCGAAAACAAATTTTTCATTGGGGCGACCCTGGGATTTACCTCCCTGCATTACAAACAGGATTCATACTATTCTGAAACCTTTCCCACCGATTCCACCACACAGCTCAGTCTTTGGGGTGTGGATCAGTCTCTGGAAACAACCGGATCAGGGGTTAACCTGAAACTCGGATTTTTATACCAGCCTGTCAACTGGCTCCGCATCGGCGCTGCCATCCACACTCCCACATGGTATTACAGCATGACCGATACCTGGCAAACCAAAACCTACGCTGATCTACCGGGTTGGTATACAGGAACCGCACAGTCAGACGTGGGAACCTATAGCTATAAACTGACCACTCCTACGGTATTGCTCGGCGATGTGGGCATCATTATCGGTAAAAGAGGAAGTATATCTGCCGAATTTGAAAATGTAAATTATTCCACAATGAAGTTATCGGCTTCGGACTATAGCTTCACAAACGAAAACGACAACATCAAAAAATATTATCGTTCGGTGAACAACATCCGGCTGGGTACCGAATGGCGCTTTGGATTAATGGATGTACGTGCAGGATATGCTTATTACGGAAGTCCCTATGCCAACAATTATAACGATGGCAAACGGGAAATTCTCTCGGGAGGACTGGGATTCAACATCGGCCATTACAATCTGGGACTGGCTGCCGTACATTCCCTGCAAAAACAGAAATACTATTTTTACGGAAATCAGTATGTTCCTGTAAATCCTTCACAAAACACGTTCAACAAAACCTCTTTGGTTGTAAGCCTGAGTTACCGGTTTTATTGATTCTTTAAACGCTGCTGCACACGGGTAAGGCTTTCCTTGGCCTTGCCCTTGATGCTGTTGCGGTATCCTTTAAAATTTAGCTGAAGACACAACCGGTAATAATATTCTGCCTGGCTCAAACTATCCTGGATCTCATATATTTCGCCCAGTTTGAGTGCTGAATTTCCTGCAAAATACAAAGGTGAATTCCGGCCTTCCTCAATTGTGCGCCGGTATTCCTTTTTTGCCTCGGGCCAATTATGCTGATGCTGGGCAATTCGCCCGTAACGATACGTTCGTTGCAGATGCTGGTCAGGTGAGATTTTAGCACCATTCATGGCATTCAGCACTTTTTTTGATTGCCCATAATATCCCCCGTCAAACAACACCCGCGATTTCAAAAGAGAAACATTGGGAATTTTTCCACTCTGGGCTTCCCGATACGCTTGTTTATCGGCATCTATCATATCTCCTCCCCTTACCAATACCGAATCCATCAACCGGTGATAACCCAATGTATCTCCCTGAAGAAGGGCAATCCATGCCCGTTTTCTCCAGGCATCCTTTACGTAATTCTCTCCCTTGAAATGATGTAAGAAATATCGGTATTCACTGTCTGCTTGATAATCCAACTTTTTCAGCAAACAATCACCTTTCATATAATTCAGGTAATAAAACGGAAAATACCCCTTCATCCTGGTGGTCTTGTTCAGCATTGCCAGAGCAGCATCATTCTGACCGGTTCTGACCAGTATGTCTGCTTTCAGAAAATCCATCAGCAAATTGGTATCACTCACCTGCTCCAATTTTTTTTTCAATACACTCAACGTTTGGTGATCGGGCGTAAGGGTTAAATCAATGAATCCCATATAAAACAAAGATTCATCCCTAAGGAAACTGTATCGAGGATCATTCAAACTATGTTCCAACACCGAATAGATTTCTTTCTTTCCCTGTTCCACCGTTCCTTCCATGGAAACAAGTTTGAGTACCCATCGATACTGATCCGGAATCAGTCCGATCATGATATGAAGCACGCCCAGGGTCAATCCATTGGGAACAAAATCAGGAAAAAGTACCTCATTCTGGGAAATCAATCTGTACGCCTTTATGATCGACGACCCTGTCTGAAGATATTGTCCGAATTTAACCCGTACAAAAGCCCATTGCAGGTTCATGTTCGCCATCATCCACAACCGGTAAGGATTATCTTCCGGTAAATTCGAAATGCGGTTGTAGCGTTGTGCGATGAAATCCTGCTTCTGATTGAAAAGATTTTTATCCTCACTGATGAACACTTCCAGAAAATCACTGAAGTTTTTTTCGTAATCGATCCATACGTTTTTCGGATCCTTTGATTCATAATCAGTCAGAATTTTTTGCCCTTCAGATATTTTTAATGAAGAAATATATTCATAGGAAAGTTTCAATGAATCAGTAAAATGAAGTGTTTGACCTACAAGATGATGCAAAGAAAGGATCAGAAAAAAAGAAAGGAAAAACTTTTTCATTGGGTGTCTATTCCGTGTAAATGTTGCGCATACCTGATGCATGAATCTATGGGCGATTCAAAGATATTGATTTCCTGAAAGCAAAAAAAAGTTAAATATCCTGATTGATTCCATTCACAAGACGCATATTAACAGTTCATTTACAGCTGTTTAATTCATCTTTCCTTAACATATCGCACAAACATACGAACCGTGTAATTTCTTTCCAATATTGATATTTAAGTTACATTTGCATACAATCACAACCCATGTTTCATGAACATTGTAATTTTTGGTAAACAACTTTCGGATGCTCACATTCCCTATCTGGAGCAGTTGTTTCTGGAACTGAACAATCGAGGGGCCAGAATTTGCATTTTCAAACCCTATTTTGAGTTGTTGCGTTCCAGAATGAATCTGGCTTTCAATCCCGGGGTCTTCACGAAACCGGAGGAAATCAAAGATCTGGACATCCTGTTTTCCATTGGTGGTGACGGAACCATTCTGGATGCCGTTCCCTACGTACAGGACAAAAATGTTCCCATGATGGGCATCAACATGGGCCGTCTCGGTTTTTTGTCCAGCGTTTCGAAAAGCGGGATCAAACAGGCCATTGATAATATTTACAATCATGAGTATAAACTGGAGCAACGGGCACTGATCCGGTTGTCTCAACCCGAAAATCTTTTTGGTTCTCTGAATTTTGCACTCAATGATGTCACCCTATACCGCGACAACAATAATTCACTGGTGGCTGTCCACGTATTTGTTGACGATTTGTTTTTAAATACTTATTGGGGTGATGGATTGATTATTGCCACGCCTACTGGCTCCACAGCCTATTCGCTCAGCGTAGGCGGTCCGATCATCACTCCGGGTTCTGAAAATTTCGTTATCGCCCCTATTGCTTCACACAATTTAACGGTTCGTCCCATCGTTATTCCTGACAAAAGCAGGATCCGGCTCAAAATAGAGGGGCGCGAAAAAAAGTTCCAGCTCACGATGGATTCAAGGCAAACAATCATCCATGAAATGGAAGAAATCGTGCTCGAAAAATGTGATTTTAAAATTAACCTGGTTCAATTGCCCGGACATGACTTTTTCTCCACCATTCGCGAGAAACTCCTATGGGGCAGGGACATTAGAAACTAAAACCCGGGCTTTATTAAAAAAATGATAAATTTGCCGCTCAAAATCAGGCAGTAGAGTTGTATGAATCAAAGAAATACTGGTATTAAAATTTCCTCTTGGTTACTTGTTTTGGCAGGTATGCTGTTTCCGTTGATTTCGTTTGCCCAAAAATCACTGGAAATTGGCCCTGCAGGTGGTATCGCCTACTACAACGGAGACATCACACCCGGGAAGCCCTTTGTACAGCCCAAACCCGCTTTCGGTATTTTGGCCCGCTACAATGTGGACAACCGCTGGGCAGTGAAAGTATCCATTACTCATGGTTCTCTGGCCGGAAGCGATAGCATTTCCAAAGCGGTAACCAACCGCAACCTGAGTTTTAATTCCACGGTGAATGAACTGGCAGTCACCGGAGAATTTAACTTCTGGAATTACTTTACAGGAAGCAAGCGAGAGATTTTCACTCCCTATCTTATGGGAGGAGGAAGTTTTTTTATTTATGATTCACAGCTTTCGGTGGGAAATTCAACCGTACCAACCTATAAAAGTAATAGCTTTGCACTGATTTTCGGCATGGGATTAAAATACAGCCTGTCCAAGAAACTGGGAGTGGGTGTTGAATGGGGTATGCGCAAAACCTTCACCGACTATCTGGATGGTGTAGGTACGTACATTCCCAACAGTAGTCAGCAGATCCAGGTCGGAAACAATTATAAGGATTGGTACAACTTTACTTTGGTCAGCCTTACTTATAAAATTGACCTGGAAAGTGGTATGAATTGTAATGGATTAAAGTGGTAAAAACATGAGCTTATCTTCACGTATAGACTTAACGCGACTCCCTCAGCATGTAGCCATCGTCATGGATGGCAACGGCCGGTGGGCCCGTAAGTATGGTGAAGAACGTGTTTTTGGCCATCACAAAGGCGTGGATGCGGTCAGAGAAGTAACAGAAGCTGCTGCCGAACTGGGCATCAAATACCTCACACTTTATACTTTTTCTACTGAAAACTGGAACCGTCCCAAGGAAGAAGTGGACGCACTGATGCACCTGTTCGTGGAAACCATTGAAAAGGAAATACCCACATTAAACAAAAATAAAATTCGTTTAAGTGCCATTGGCGACATTGAAAGTCTTCCTGAAGAAAACAGGCAAAAGCTGCAAAACACCATTGAGCAAACCCAGAACAATAGCGGCATGACCCTGATTCTGGCCCTCAGCTACAGTGGCCGATGGGAAATAAACGACGCAGTTCGAAAAATCGTTGCCGACATCAAAGACGGAAAGCTGGTACCGGATGAAGTAACGGCTGAGACAATTGCAAAATATTTGCAAACTGCCGGAATCCCGGACCCCGAGCTTCTGATCAGAACCAGTGGGGAACAGCGGATCAGTAACTTCTTACTGTGGCAGATTGCCTATTCAGAATTGTATTTTTCTCCAAAATTATGGCCCGATTTTGGAAAAAAAGATTTTCAACGGGCCATTTTGGATTATCAAAAACGTGAACGCCGATTCGGGTTAACGAGTGAGCAATTAAAATTTGAAGAACGGAATGAAGATTAAATCGACACATTGGCTTTGGCTCTTAATTTTTGCTGGAAGTTTTCTTTTTCTGCCAGAACTTAAGGCCCAAACAAATTCTCAAAACGACGCACTAAACAATATCAGTTATCAAAGCCCGAAAACTTATACGCTTGGCGGCATCACAGTATCCGGCAACAGCTATGTGGATAAGTCGGTGGTCATTATGCTCAGCAACCTGCAGATTGGCAAGCAAATCAGTATTCCCGGTGATGAAATCACCCAGGCTATTCAGAGCCTGTGGAAACAGGGGCTTTTTGACGATGTTCAGATCCTGGCAACCAAAATACAAAACGACAGTGTGTTCCTGTATATTCAACTGGACGAAAAACCCAGAATGAACAAGTACTATTTCAAGGGAATTAAGAAGTCGGAACAGGATGACCTGAAAGACAAGATCAACCTGACCAAAGGAGATGTGGTGACCAATCACCTCATCATGCGTACCATCCATATCATCAAAGATTATTACAACAACAAAGGGTATCTGAATGCCCAAATTTCCATTGACCAGAAAAAGCTGGGAAACGAGCAAAGTCATTTTGTGAACCTTTACATCAACATTCATAAGAACAGCAAAGTAAAAGTTGCTGTTATCAATGTTTTCGGGAACAAAGCCTTTCCAAAGGATAAGATCACAGGGGCTATGAAGGACACACGGGCCATTGGGCATTTTAATCCGTTGGTTCCCATTCCGCATTTGGTGGGAAATGTAGCCAAAAACCTCTTCACATTAAAATGGGGGAAAATTCCCGATGAACTACTGAACTATGCGCTGAAAAATTACAACATCCGCATCTTTAAATCAGCCAAATTCATCCAGTCTAAGTTTGACGATGACCTTACCAAGATTATTGACAAATACAATAAAGAAGGATACCGTGACGCTCAGATCGTGAAAGATTCGGTGTATCGCATCGACAAAAAACATGTGGGAATCAATCTGTATGTTTCGGAAGGCCCCAAATATTATTACAGAAAAATTACCTGGGTAGGAAATACCGTTTATCCCTCCAAATTCCTGAGCAGCGTGCTGGGCATCAAACCCGGCGATGTGTACAACAAAAAATTGCTGGAAACCAACCTGAATTACAACGAAAGCGGACTGGATGTCAGTAGTTTATATATGGACAATGGTTATTTGTTCTTCAATGCTACACCGGTGGAAACTTATGTGGGTAATGACTCCATCGATCTGGAGATCAGGATTCACGAAGGAAAACAAGCCAGAATCAATAAAGTAACCGTATCGGGCAACACCAAAACAAACGACCATGTAGTGATTCGTGAATTACGGACCTTACCGGGTCAATTGTTCAATCGGAGTGCGGTGATCCGCTCCACCAGGGAACTCGCCAACCTGAAATATTTCAATGCCCAGAACCTGAAACCGGACATCAAACCCAACCCCACAGATGGTACCGTAGACATCAATTATGCTGTTGAGGAAACCTCAGCGGATCAGCTGGAGTTATCCGGAGGATGGGGTTACGGCCGGTTGATCGGAACCGTTGGTGTCAGCTTCAACAACTTCTCACTGCGAAACTTCTTTAACAAAAATGCCTGGAGACCGGTGCCCTCCGGAGACGGACAGAAACTATCGATCCGTTTCCAAAGCTACGGACAAGGATATGTAAACTGGAGTATTTCCTTCACGGAACCCTGGTTGGGAGGCAGAAAACCCAACTCGCTCACCCTGTCCTATTACCGGTCACTGTTTGCCTATAAGGGATTAGATGCCTACGGCAACTCCGTGGATAGTCGCTTCTCAATTCACGGCTTCCAGATTGGTTTGGGAAAACGACTTACCTGGCCCGATGACTTATTTACTTTATACCAGGCACTCGAAGTACAGTTGTACGATTTGAAGAATTACGCCAGCATCTTTAGTGTAGGGAACGGAAACGGCCGTTACAACAACATCGACTATAACATTGTTTTCGGACGTAATTCTGTGGATCAGCCCATTTATCCCCGCAGCGGTTCCGACGTTTCTATTTCACTGCAAATGACACCTCCGTATTCTTTGTTCTCACCCAACAAAGATTACGCAAACATGACCGACCAGGAGAAATACAAGTGGATTGAATATTATAAATGGAAATTCAAAGCCTACTGGTACTTCGAAGTGGCCCCGAAACTTGTTCTGGTACCCAAAATCAGATTTGGCTACCTGGGGGCATACAACAACAAACTGGGGGTTACTCCTTTCCAGCGCTTCTACCTGGGTGGAGACGGACTGTCGGGATACAGCAACTACGATGGTCGTGAAATCATCGGAATGAGAGGCTATGCCAACGAAACCGTTACTCCGCAGTATTACAAGAACACCAATGTGGGGGGTACTATTTTCTCACGCTATACACTGGAACTGAGGTATCCTATTTCACTGGCAGCATCGTCCACCATTTACGTACAGGCCTTTGTTGAAGCAGGTAATGCCTGGCTGGGAAGCAAGAACTTCAATCCGTTCGACGTAAAACGTGCAGCCGGTGTGGGTGCCCGAATTTACCTCCCAATGTTTGGTATGCTCGGCCTTGACTGGGCTTATGGATTTGATCCGATTCCGGGATTGCCTTCTGCAAACGGAAGTCATTTCCACTTCTCCATGAACCAGTCGCTGGATTAATCAAAAAATACAACCGGGGGCACTACCCCCGGTTCATTTAACAGCTGAATGACACAAAACTGCTCGATCATGAAAAAGACACTTCGCTTGGCCCCGATCCTTCTTCTTTTCATTATGGGGTTTGTTCCCGTGTTGCACGCCCAGAAATCGGCGTTTGTTGATACCGAATACATACTGAGTAATATTCCCGAATACAACGACGCCCAGAATGAGCTGGATAAACTGTCGAATCAGTGGCAAAAAGAAATCAATCAAAAACACGAAGCACTGGTCAGTCTCATCAACAAATACCAGTCGGAAGCCGTTTTATTGCCCGCTGATCTGAAGAAAAGCCGTCAGGAAGAGATTCAGAAAAAACAACAGGAAATCAGTACCTTGCAGCAAAAGTACTTTGGACCCAACGGCGAATTATTCAAAAAGCGGAAGGAACTGGTCAGTCCCATTCAGGAAAAAATTTACAACGCTATTCAGACCGTGGCGCAGAACCGGAACATCGACTTTGTATACGATAAATCGGGCAGTGCCAGCCTTTTGTATGGCAATCCAAAATACGACATTAGTGATGCCGTATTGGATGAACTGGCGAAAGTGATGCAGGTAGCCACTCCGGCAGCAGCTCAACGCTAGATTTCATAAAGTGAGATAAATCGAAAACAGCAAGCTTAAGAATTTCACATTAAGCTATTTAACAAGCTGATTTCAGCAAACAAACAAATTGATTTAAGGAATTTTAAGTTGCATCTCAATTAAAAAATTTTATACATTTGCGCCTTAAAGTAATCGACAAATAATTAAAAAATAGTCATTTAAATGAAAACAATTAAAAAAGGATTTTTGCTTTTAGCCTCTGTTCTGTTATTTTCAGGTATGGGATTCGCTCAGGGAACATTAAAGATTGGATACATTGATTCCAATAAACTCATCAGCATGATGCCTGCCAGCGACTCAGCTCAGGCACAGTACAAGGCATACGGAGCTAGTCTACAAAAACAGTTGCAAGCTATGGGTCAGGAATATCAGACAAAAATTCAGGAATACCAAAGCAACCAGGGTACCATGTCTGATCTGATCAAACAAACCAAACAAAAAGAAATCGCAGACATTCAAAAACGCATTCAGGATTTCCAGGCATCAGCCGATCAGGATATGCAGAAAAAACAACAGGAACTGTTCCAGCCGATCGTGGAAAAAGTAAAACAAGCTATTGAAGCTGTTGGTAAAGAATACCACTACTCTTACATTCTGGACGTATCTACTGGTTCCGTTCTTTACTATGGCGGCGGCGACGACATTATGCCTTTGGTGAAAAAGAAACTGGGTTTGAAATAATTTCAAACTTTCACATCATAAAAAAACCTGCTTAATCAAGCAGGTTTTTTTATTTGTCAGCACCTTTACTTTTCTTCGGTGTACCAACTGGAATACATCTTATAACTCCGGGCGATCCGGTGGATTTCTCCTTCCAGCAGTGAAGGATCCACTTCCCTGATCTTTTTGGCCGGCACTCCGGCATACACACTCCCCGATTCCACCACCGTATTTTTTGACACCACAGCTCCGGCAGCAATCACGGAGTTGCTTTCAATTACAACATCATCCATAATAATGGCCCCCATGCCCACCAGTACATCATCTTTAATCGTACAACCATGAATGATGGCACCATGTCCAATGGAGACATTGTTGCCGATATTAACCGGTGATTTCTGATAAGTACAATGGATGATGGCTCCATCCTGTATGTTCACCTGGTTCCCGATGCGGATGTAATGAACATCGCCCCGCACCACAGCATTAAACCAAACACTGCAACCGTCTCCCATCACCACATCGCCTACAATGGTAGCGTTTTCAGCAATATAACACTCCTTGCCCCATTTGGGAGCAATCCCTTTAATACTCTTTATAATTGTCATTATTTTTCTTTTTCAGGATAATCAATGGAAAAGTGCAACCCGATGCTTTCTTTTCTCGCCATGGCCATTTTTATGATCAGATAGGCTACGTTGATCATATTCCTCAGTTCACAAATCTCCTGTGATACAATAGATTTCTCGTACAGATCCTCTGTTTCCTTATACAGTATTTCCAGCCGGTCCATGGCCCTTTTCAAACGCAGGTCGGAACGAACAATACCTACATAGTTGCTCATAATCGACTGTAGTTCTTTAGTTGACTGGGTGATCAGGATCATTTCCTCATTCAGTACACGGCCTTCGGCATCCCATTCGGGAACTCCTTCCATAAATTGAATAGCATCAACTGTAGCCAGCGCATCCATCGCGGCCCGGTGTGAGAACACAGCCGATTCAAGCAAAGAATTAGAGGCAAGCCTGTTGGCACCATGCAAACCGGTACAGGCCACTTCACCTGCTGCATACAACTGATGAATGGAGGTCCGGCCATGAGCATCAGTCTGTATACCGCCACAGGAATAATGGGCGGCCGGAACCACCGGAATCATGTCTTTGGTAATATCAATCCCAATGCTCAGACATTTAGCATAAATGGAAGGAAAATGCCGGATAATTTCGTCCTTGCTGATAGAGCGGGCATCCAGATAAACGTAATCATCTCCCGAAAGCTTCATCTCGTTGTCGATGGCACGGGCCACAATATCGCGCGGTGCCAAGGAACCCAGCTCGTGGTATTTCGACATGAAAGCAACCCCTTTTCTTGTTTTCAGTATGGCACCCGATCCCCGTAAGGCTTCGGTGATCAAAAACGATGGCCGCTCTCCCGGATTGTACAAAGACGTGGGATGAAACTGTACAAACTCCAGACTGTCGAGATGGGCCTTGGCACGATAGGCCATAGCCAGCCCGTCACCGGTGGAAACCAGCGGATTGGTAGTCGTTTGATATACATTTCCCATACCCCCTGTAGCCACCAATGTGATTTTTGCCAGAATGGTTTCCACTGCCTGGGTTTGCTCATTTAAGGCATACACCCCAAAACAACGGATGTCCTCTCTCCGGCGGGTAACTTCTTCATTCAAATGGTGCTGCGTAATCAGGTCGATGGCAAAATAATCTTCCAGGATTTCGATGTTGGGATGATTCTTCGCCCGGTCGCTCAGAGTCCGCTGGATTTCCAGACCCGTATTGTCCTGATGGTGCAGAATCCGAAATTCCGAATGGCCGCCTTCGCGTGCCAGCGAAAACTTACCCGATTGATCCTTGTCAAAGTGGGCACCCCAGTCTACCAACTCCTGAATGCGCTCAGAAGATTCCCTGATGGCAATTTCCACCACTTCTTTCTTATTCAGTCCCGAACCTGCTTTAAGTGTGTCTTCAATGTGTTTCTCATAATTATCAGGAGAATACATAACGGCTGCAATGCCTCCCTGAGCATAAGATGTGGCCGTATCATCCAACATCGATTTGGACAATACCAGTACCTTTCCTTTATCGGCCACTTTCAACGCATAAATCAGTCCGGCGCTTCCCGAACCCAACACCAGAAAATCAACCTTCCTCTGCATTTGATTTCGTTTAGGTTTACAAAATTAACCTTTTCATTCGGGTTGTTCTTTCTTCAGAACAAATATTTTAAGTATGCAAAACCAACGCTTCTACAAGATTAACCCATCTTCTTCACACAACTATGAATATTTTCTATATTTGAGGGTACCCTACATGGTTTTTTTATGGCAAACAAAATTTCATCCTCATGAAAAAAATTAAATACCTCATTCTTCTGGTTGTCCTCGTCGCTGTTGTTTACGGAGCGGACTATTTCATTGCCCGCGCTCCCATTTTTACAGGCTATGCAGCCAAAGACCTGGCCTCCTGGACATTCCTCACCAACCGAACACAAAAAGACATTGAAAAACACGATTTGAGTTTCTTTCCTGTGAACCTTTCGCATAATGTAATCAATTACAAAAAGAAAGAAGTAACCGGAACGTTCCTGGGGATGGCTAAACAGCTGGCCGTTTACCGCGAAGGACTGGGTTGTACCCTGCTGGCTGATGCCAATATTGATTCGGTCCTGAAACAGAAAATGACCGAACCCATTCTCCCTAAAGATCCACAGGACTTATACTGGCCCATGGGATCCAAACTGAGAGATACCATCCCGCCCGGTGTGAACATGGACAAACTCAATGCTGCCATCGATTCGGCCTTCAACCAGGGCAATACAAGAGCTGTGGTAGTGGCTTACGATACTGTTCTACTGAAAGAAAAATATGCCCCCGGCTTTTCCAAGGACACCCGTATTCTGGGCTGGTCCATGAGCAAAAGCATTACCAGTGCACTGATCGGGATACTGGCCGGAGAAGGAAAACTGAATGTGAACGCCCCTGCACCTATCCAAGAATGGGCCCACGACAGCCGTAAGAACATCCGGTTGGTGGACCTGTTGCACCAAAGCAGCGGGTTGAAATGGGACGAAGACTACGGCGATATTTCCAATGTCACCATCATGCTGTACGAAAAAGGAAACATGGCCGAGTATGTGATCCATCAACCAGCCGAATATCCGCCCGATTCCGTTTGGTATTATTCCTCCGGAAACAGCAATATAATCTCTGAAATTATCCGTCGCACCATCGGTAACAACCAGGAATACTGGAATTTTCCGCGCAAAGTATTGTTCAATAAAATCGGGATGCGCAGCGCTGTGCTCGAAACCGATGCCAGCGGCAATTTTGTAGGGTCTTCCTATACCTTTGCCACACCCCGCGACTGGGCCCGGTTCGGACTGTTATATCTGCAGGATGGTACCTGGCAGGGGAAAAGAATCCTTCCCGAAGGCTGGGTAAAATACACCACCACTCCAGCCCGCAAATCGGACAACCAGTACGGCATTCAATTCTGGCTAAACAAAGGCACCCAAGAAATCAAAGGCTTCCCGGATATTTATTACTGCGATGGCTTCCACGGCCAACGGGTGTTTATCATCCCGTCTAAAGACCTGGTGATTGTTCGCATGGGGCTTAACAACCACGGAGAATTCGACTTTAATAAATTCGTGCAAAAGATTGTAGCTGCATTTAATTAAAACAACACAATCCGGGGCATGTCAAAAGGCAGGCGGATGTGTTGGTTTTGAATTACTTACCTGACGAAAACCTGTCACATATAAGTCAGGTGGGATTTTGAACTTGTTGATGGAAGATTTTGAGATGCAAGAACAATTTGTTCTCTGTGAGGTTTCACATTACTGACAATGAAAAAGGGGGTTCGTAATTCATGGCCACGGTAAAATGGTATGTTTTCATATTATTTCCCATGAATCATTTTTTTAATCTTTAAAAAAGGTTGGCGCTATTCATCCAGTTTGAGGATGGAACAGGAATCAAAGCTAAGGTGTTTAATCTTCTGCTTTTTCTTGAGGCAGAAAAGATACCCGACCGAAATTTTACTGTGGTGAAAGTTCTTGTTTTCATGACTTTAAATTTTAGCGTGTTTTGCTTATTGAATGACGCAATAGTTCATTTGTATATCACCTTTAAAAAAGGTTTGAATTATTCATCCAGTTTAAGGATGTGACAGGACACAAAGCTGAGGTGTTTAATCTTCTGCTTTTTCTTGAGGTTGAAAAGTAACCCGATTGAAATTTTACTGTGGTGAAAGTTCTTGTTTTCATGACTTTAAATTTTAGTAGTTCGTAATTTTTTTGTCTTTTTAGAATTAATTTCAATGCAAATATAGGAGTGATGGTTCTCCACGAAAAGCTAAAATCGGTGAACCGCATAAGCTTATCGGTAAATGGTACCCTCGCTGTTGTCAGTGTTCAGAAGGTTAAGGGACGAAAGAGAACCTGACAGATGTCCGGTTCCTGAAAATTCCAGTACAGGCTTTACGAAAACAGAAACAACCATAAAACACTTATAAACTGTGTCTTACATTTTATTCCAATATTCACAAATTCGTTAAAACGAAGGATTTGTATTCAGGTATTCTTTCTTGCGTTATTTTTGCAGCCCGAAGTTTGAACCGAATGCAACCGAATGTTGTACGAACGGAAGTATTTGAATTTGATAATCGAAGTATGGATCGACAAAATAATATGGAACGGGCAGCTCAATTGATTCAGGAAGGAAAACTGGTTGCTTTTCCTACCGAAACAGTTTACGGACTGGGAGCCAATGCGCTTGACCCGATGGCTGTAGCCAAAATTTTCGCTCTCAAAGAACGGCCTTCCTTCGACCCGCTCATCATCCATATTGCCGATCTGGAAGATCTGAAAAAACTAACCTCTGAAATAGATGAACGAGTTTACCTGCTGGCAGAAAATTTTTGGCCCGGTTCACTGACCTTGGTATTGCCCAAAAGCAATCGGGTTCCCGACATTGTTACTTCCGGATTACCCACCGTAGGCATTCGCATGCCTGCCAACGAAATTGCCCGTGAACTCATCAGAAAATCCGGTTGTCCGATTGCGGCTCCGAGTGCCAATAAATTCGGTCGCATCAGCCCCACGAAGGCCGATCACGTCAAAAAGCAATTGCCGGATGTCGATTGCATCCTGGACGGAGGGAAAACAACTGTTGGTATCGAATCCACCATCATTGAGCTCATCGAAAAAGGGTTCCGGATTTTGCGTAACGGTATCATTACCAAAGAAGATATTGAATCCGTATTACCTTTTGACGAAACTGAAAAAACAGAATCCATCGTGGCTCCCGGAATGGTGAAATCGCACTACAGTCCCGTTAAAAAGATGATGGTGGCAGATGAAAGCTTCCGCATGGATATTGATAAAAGCAAAGCAGGACTTATTTCTTTCTCCGGAAAATATGAAACGGGATTTCAGAAAGTCATCCGGGTGTCCGAAACCAATGATTTGAAAGAATACGCGGTAAACATGTTTGAAGCCATGCATACCTTCGAAGATGATATTGAGATTGATATCATTATCGCCGAACCCGTTGCCGAAACAGGAATTGGCAAAGCCATCATGGATCGCTTGCGAAAGGCTGAATACAACTGGAGAAAAGACTGAATCTTCCCGATTGTCACCGGTGTTGGAAAAGAACGGAGCGTAAATCATACAAGTCCTGATTTGTATTAGCTTTTGTAACAAGTTCGCAACAGCACAAACAAAACATAAGCCGGGCTCATTCCCCTTTATGAATTGATCTGTAATCCTGCCAAAAATACAAGCGGTTAAAAATTATACAGTATCCTTCCTTTCACAGTTCGTTTAGGGCTACGAACTGCTGATCTGAATAAAAAAGTTTATAACTTTAATCATGATTAGAGACTTAGTTCAAGGGGTTGCCATTATTGGCAGCAACGTATGTATTTCAGGGACCGGGGGTATTTACTAACGATTAAAGTTTGTACGATGAAACTTAAAATTATGATTCTCGGCATGCTGAGTCTGGTTGTTTCAAAACTACAATGCCAGGATTTTCCCATTGTGTTTTATTCCGACAGAAGTGGAAATCAGGAGATCTACATCCAGTATCCGGGTAGTATAACACCTGTAAATCTTACCCAAAATCCGTCCAATGACTTTTGTCCCGCCATTTCTCCGGACGGATCAACCATTGTATTTTTAAGCGACCGATCGGGGACAACGGAACTATACAGTATGAACCGCTACGGTAAAGACCAGATCCGGTTATCCTATTCAGATGAAGCAAAAGAACAGCCTAGTTTCAGCCCGGATGGTAAAAAGATTGTCTTCATTAAAGATCTGGGAGCCAGAACAGAAATATGGTCAATGAATGCAGACGGCAGCGGACAACAACAAATTACTGCCAACCAGGCCCGGGATGAACGTCCGAATTTCTCACCCGATGGTTCCAACATCCTGTTTATGTCAAACCGCACCGGAAACTATGATATTTATGTCATGAACCGGGACGGAACCGGACAGAAGAACCTGACCAACTCGAAACAACACGAGATTTTTCCCGTTTGGTCACCCGATGGAAAGAAAATTGCCTATTCGGTAAACAATCTGAGGGAAAGAAAAGCCGTAATACATATTATGAACAGGAACGGAACAAACGACCGGAGCATCACCGATCCCGAAGGAAGAAATGAGAATCCTTCGTGGTCGCCTTGCGGGAAATACATCGTTTTTCAAGGTGAGCGCAACAATAATTTCGACGTGTATACCATGCATGCAGACGGAACAAATCAGATCAGAAAAACCGTGAACAAATCCTGGGACGGATGGGCCAGTTTTGTTCCGCATCTGCAGAAAGCTTGGCCTGAATAATACTGAAGTTAAGCTCGTTTATTAATAATTGGTGTAATAAAAAAGGGGGATTAAGAAATCCCCCTTTTTTAACATGTCTATTTCTTTTACAATCCCAGCAAGGATTCCAGGGGATCTTTCGAACCAAAGAGCATCCTTTCGGGATTTTCCAGCATTTCTTTTACTTTCACCAAAAACCCTACCGACTCGCGGCCATCCACAATGCGGTGGTCGTAGGACAATGCCACATACATCATTGGGTGAATTTCCACCTTGCCGTTCACGGCAATGGGTCGGTCCACAATGTTGTGCATCCCCAGGATGGCACTTTGCGGCGGGTTGATGATCGGCGTGGACATCATGGAACCAAACACCCCACCGTTGGTGATGGTAAAGGTACCGCCTTCCATGTCTTCCAGCGTGATCTTATTATCCCGGGCTTTCACGGCCAGATCTTTGATGGCCTGTTCAATTTCGTGTAACTGCATCATTTCGGCATTCCGGATCACCGGCACCACCAACCCTTTAGGAGCACTCACGGCAATGCTGATGTCCACATAATCGAAGGAAACTACTTCGTCGCCCTGCAACTGTGCATTAATCTGCGGGAAATGAGGAATCGCCTCCGTAACGGCTTTGGTGAAGAAAGACATGAAGCCCAGTCCCACACCGTATTTTTCCTTGAAAATATCTTTGTATTTCCTGCGAATCTCCATGATGGGAGTCATATTTACCTCATTGAAGGTGGTGAGCATGGCGGTTTCATTCTTTACGGAAACCAGTCGCTGAGCCAGTTTCTTACGCAGCATACTCATCTTCACACTCTTCATGTCCCGCCCACCTTTCCAGCTGGTTACTGAAGGCGTTGTGGATGCCACCGGTTGGTTGCCTTTATTTTCCAGGTAAAACTGAACATCTTCTTTTTTGATGCGATAGGTCTTGAAGAACTCGAACAGTTCCTTATCGCTCACGCCCTGTTGCTGCATCATTTTACGGGCCAACGGAGAAATCGTCAGATCCACCGGAGCTTCTTCTTTCTTAGCAGCAGGTTTGGGAGCAGGAGATTCCTTTTTCGGTTCTGATTTTTCAGGCTTCTTTTCTACCTTGGGTTCAGGCTGAGCAGGAGCTTTTTCCTCCGTTTTTTCCACAACAGTTCCGGCGGCTTCGGTATCAATCACTGCAATGACTGACCCCACCTCTATGGTATCGCCTTCTCCTACCTTCAGTTCGATCTTTCCGTCGGCTTCAGCAGCCAGGCTCAGGGTTGCTTTGTCTGAATCTATTTCTGCAATATCCTGATCTTTTTCTACCTGCTGACCGTCTTCCACCAGCCAGGTTGCCAATTGTACTTCTGTGATGGATTCCCCGGGGCTGGGAACTTTTACTTCGATCTTCATTTTTAAAATCTTAAAATTTATTTCAGCGGTTTATCACCGGTATGCAATTTACTGTCAATTTGCTGTACGTGGAGCTCTCCCAATTCTTTCTCGAACGACTGCCAGCGGTTTCCGATACACACCATGTCGCATTTGATTTCCAAATACGGGCAATCGCACTGTAGGAAAACCTTGTCCACAATTTTCTGCTGACCAATGTTATGGAACCGTGAGGATCCCGTTGCCGGACTTCCGGAAGCAGGACGGGCCACAAGCGTCAGGCTTTCTCCAAAATGTTTTTTCACATGGAACCAGGCTCCCATATTAGAAGGTTCTTCCTGTGCCCACACATAGTCTTTGGCATTCTTATATTTTTCAGTCAGTTCCAGCACTTGTTCACCGGGAAACGGATACAATTGTTCCAGCCGGATCAGGGCAATGGTTTCTTCTTTCCGTTTTTCCTGTTCTGCCAGCAGATCGTAATATACTTTCCCGGTACAGAACACCAGACGGGTCACTTTTTCAGGATTAACCGCAGCATCATCGATCACTTCATTAAACCCACCCCCGGTGAAATCGCTGACGGGTGACATCACCTTGGGATGACGCAACAGGCTTTTGGGGGTAAAAACAATCAACGGTTTACGAATGGGGCGTTTGATCTGACGACGCAACAAATGGAAGAAATTAGCCGGCGTGGTACAGTTGGCCACCTGAATATTGTTTTCAGCTGTCAATGCAAGATACCGTTCCATACGGGCACTGGAGTGTTCCGGTCCCTGCCCTTCGTATCCATGAGGCAGGAACATCACCAATCCGTTCATCACATTCCACTTTTCTTCCGCACTGCTGATAAACTGATCCATGACCACCTGAGCCGTATTGGCAAAGTCTCCAAACTGGGCTTCCCAGATGGTCAGGGCATTGGGTGCTGCCAGTGCATAACCGTATTCAAAACCCAACACACCGTATTCCGATAAGGATGAATTATACACCTTAAAATAAGCCTGATCCTCCTGAATGTGATTCAAAGGAACGTATTGCTCTTCCGAATCTTCCAGTCGCATCACGGAATGCCGGTGTGAAAAAGTACCACGTTCCACATCCTGACCACTAAGCCGCACAGGAATATTCTCTGTCAACAGACTTCCGTAGGCCAGCAATTCTCCCATCGCCCAATCCAGCATGCCGTCTTTCAGGGCCATATCTTTCCGCTGCTTTTGCAAACGAATGGTTTTTCTGTAAAAATCCTTGCTTTCGGGAAGATCGGTGATCTTATCGGCAATTTTCAGCAACAGATTCTCAGGTACAGAAGTTGCGGGTGAATGCACAAAATCGGCATCCTTAGCTTTTGGGATGCCTTTCCATATATCCTGAAGGAAATTAGAGATCTGTGCCTTCTCATGATTCTTGGAACTTTCGTAGTTCTGCTCCAGTTTGTCGTTGAAATGATTCTCATCACCTACGCATTCTTCTTCGGTTACCACGCTTTGCTGCAGCAATTCCTGTTTGTAAATAGCATAAGCATCCTGGTGTTTTTCGATGGCTTTGTAAAGCAATGGCTGAGTAAACCGGGGTTCGTCACCCTCGTTGTGGCCGTACCGGCGATAACACAAGATATCGATAAACACATCCCTGTGAAATTTGTTCCGAAATTCCATAGCCAACTGAACAGTGAATACCACGGCTTCTGCATCATCGCCATTCACATGAAAGACCGGCGAAAGCGTTGTTTTGGCTACATCAGTACAATAGGTACTGCTTCGGGCATCCAGATAATTTGTGGTAAAGCCCACCTGGTTATTGATCACCAGGTGAATGGTACCCCCGGTAGAATAGCCGTTCAGATCCGACATCTGGATCACTTCATACACCACTCCCTGTCCGGCAATGGAGGAATCGCCATGGATCAGGATCGGAGCAATTTTATCGCGATCACCTTTTGTATACTGATCAATTTTTGATCGCGTAATACCTTCCACCACAGGGTCTACTGCCTCCAAATGCGATGGGTTAGGCGACAGGGTAAATTTTACTTTTTTGCCCTTACTGGTTTTTCTTTCAATGGTATAGCCCAGATGGTATTTCACATCCCCCAGCAAAGTTTCATCGGCATATTCCATGCCTTCAAACTCATAGAATACCTCTTCAAAAGGCTTCCTCAGAATATTCACCAGTACGTTCAACCGTCCACGATGCGACATCCCGATCACAAATTCCTCAATTCCCAATTCGGTACCTTTTTCCATAACGGCATCCAATGCAGGAATCAATGCTTCTGCTCCTTCCAGGGAAAAACGTTTTTGACCCGGGAATTTCTTTTGCAGGAATTTTTCGAAATAGACCGCTCTGCGCAGTTTCTTCAGGATCAGTTTCTTTTCTTCAACAGTATAATGGGGAGTATTCTTTGTTTTTTCAAAATAGGAACGCAGCCAGCCCACCATTTCCAGGTCGCGGATAAACATATATTCTACTCCCAGAGAATGACAGTAGGTTTCATCCAGAAAAGCGATAATATCTTTTAGTTTGGCGGGTCCCAAACCTACTTCATTACCTGCCAGAAATGTACGGTCCAGATCCTTGGATTCCAGTCCGTAATTTTCAATATCCAGAGTAGGTCGGTATTCTCTTCTTTTTCGAACCGGATTGGTTTTGGTGAACAAATGGCCGCGCCGGCGATAGTCATTGATCAGATTGATCACCTTAAATTCATCGGGGGTTTCCAATTCGTCGGAACCGGAACTATAGGAGTTTATGGCAAACTCAAAACCTTCAAAAAACATTCTCCAGCCCGGTTCAACCGAGTCGGGATCTTCCTGAAACCTTTTATAAAGGTCCTCAATAACAGCAGGATCCGAATTATTTAAAAAATTTAAATCATCCATTTATTTCGGAAATAATTTAAGTACAAAAGTACTAATTTTTTTACACAGGAAAGGCCGGGAAAAAACTATAAAAGTCTTAAAAAATAACGCAGTTCGTGCATCGATACACAACAAAGTAATGGCTAGAAATCAAGAAAAAAGGTCGACTCAAATGAGCCGACCTTTACACTTAAAAAAGTGAATAACTTTTTATTCCGGGTGAATGGCTTCTACAGGGCAAACATCTGCGCAAGCTCCGCAATCAGTACATAAATCGGCGTCGATTACATATACATCCCCTTCAGAGATAGCCTCTACCGGACATTCATCAATGCAACTGCCACAAGCAGTACACAAATCGGGATCAATTTTATAGGCCATAGCTACTAAATTTTTTAATTTTTAAAACGGTGGCAAAGTTATAATTATTAATAACATCGCAGAATCCAATTAAAAAAATATTCCCTTTACCTGCAATTATAGAACGCTTCAAAATAAGACACAAAAAACCCCGCATGAATTCATGCGGGGTTTTTTTAACATTTCATTGCGGATGTTATTCCGGCATGATAGCCTCAGTGGGGCAAACATCCACACAGGCAGCATCGTCGGTACATTTTTCAGCATCAATTACATAAACATCTCCTTCCGAAATGGCATCAAATGCACATTCATCGATGCAGGCACCACAGGCGGTACATAAATCGGGATCAATTTTATAAGCCATAATTTCACTTTTTTGGGTTTGAAGAAACAAATATAAAATGAAACTCCTTTAGTGTGAATAAATAAACAAGCTAAAACATTATTTTTACTCAATCTTAATTGTCCGATTTTAGCCCTTTTTAGAATTTAGATTGTGTATAATTAAGCCCTCACCCCTGTGAAATTCTAACAATTTTTATTTGTATCTTATTAATTATGAGCTATTTATAACACATCTGATTTATTTATATATTTTATTCAATCGTTTTAAAAAAAAAGGGTCTGTTTGATGTCAGGGAAAAGAATTGCCGTAATTTTGCCGATACCATTAACCGTAATTTTAGAGTAATGAAAAAAGATAAAGTAGTTGAAATTGAAGAGGCGGTCGTGAGATTTGCGGGTGATTCCGGAGACGGAATGCAGCTGACCGGCAGTCTGTTCTCTGATTCAACAGCCTTTGCGGGAAACGATTTTGCTACGTTCCCTGACTTTCCTTCAGAAATCAGGGCTCCCCAGGGCACCGTATCCGGCGTATCAGGATTTCAGATCCATTTCGGACACAAAAGCATTTATACCACCGGTGATTTGGCTGACGTATTGGTTGCCATGAACCCGGCTTCACTCATTGCCAACCTGAAGTGGGTGAAAAACGATGCTATCCTGATCGTAAACAGCGATGAGTTCACCGATAAAAACCTGGAGAAAGCCGGTTATCTGACCAATCCGCTGGATGACGAAACCTTGTCGGGTCACCTGGTCGTTCAGGTTCCGCTGAATACGTTGACCTATGAGGCTGTAAAAGAGTTGGATTTGGATAACAAGTCTGTAATGAAGTCTAAAAACATGTTCGCACTGGGCATCATCTTTTATCTCTTCAATCGCGACTACACCAAAACCTATTCATTTTTCGAAAATAAGTTCAAGAAAAATCCACTGGTTGTCGAAGCCAACAAAAAAGTACTGCAGGCAGGATATAATTTTGCCGAAACACTGGAAGTGATCAAAAACACTTTCCGTATTGAAAAAGCAGAGCTGGAAAAGGGACGCTACCGCAATGTAACCGGAAACCAGGCCACTGCCTGGGGACTGATGGCAGCAGCTGAACGTTCAGGACGCAACCTGTTTCTGGGTTCCTACCCCATTACTCCGGCTACCGATATCTTGCAGGAACTGGCCAAACACAAACAGTTCACCTGCATCACCCAGCAAGCCGAAGATGAAATCGCCGGTATTGTTTCTACCATCGGCGCCAGCTATGCAGGTTCCATGGCCGTCACCACCACATCCGGCCCCGGGTTGTCGCTGAAAAGTGAAGCCATCGGACTGGCAGTGATGACCGAATTGCCCATGGTGATCGTGGATGTACAGCGCGGAGGTCCTTCCACCGGATTGCCCACCAAATCGGAGCAGTCGGATTTGATGCAGGCATTGTACGGTCGCAACGGTGATGCCCCGGTGATTGTAATCGCGGCCACCAGTGCTACCGATGCTTTTTATTCAGCCTATGAAGCTGCCAAACTGGCCATGGAGCATATGACTCCGGTCATTTTGCTTACCGATGGGTCCATCGGAAACGGCTCTGAAGTATTCAAAATCATCAAAACAGCCGATCTTCCGCCCATCAATCCGCCCATTGCCAAAGCCAATGATCCGGAATACAAACCCTACAAAAGGAATCCCCAAACGCTGGCCCGTCAGTGGGCCATTCCGGGAACACCCGGTTTGAGACACCGGTTGGGGGGTCTGGAAAAAGAAGACATTACGGGTAACGTATCGCACGATCCGTTGAACCACGAAAAAATGATGCAGCTGCGTCAGGAAAAAGTGGACAAAGTAGCTGATTTTATTCCCGAACTAAAAATAGATGGTAACGAAGGTGCCGACCTGCTGGTTGTTGGCTGGGGAAGTACCTACGGTGTTTTGATGACTACCGTTGAGGAAATGCAGAACGAAGGCAAATCTGTCAGCATGGTTCAGTTCAAACACATCATGCCGTTGCCCAAAAACGTCCGCGAAGTGTTCTCCAAATTCAAGAAAATTGTGGTTTGCGAAAACAACATGGGACAGTTTGTGAATTACCTGCGCATGCAGCTTCCCGAATTCAGATACGAACAATACAATAAGGTGCAGGGATTGCCCTTCATGGTATCTGAACTGAAACAGAAATTTGAATCGCTCTTAAACGAATAGACATGGAACAAAAAGTAGAACCTAAAGCAATCACACTTTCAAAAGAGGATTTTGGAAGCGATCAAATGGTTAAATGGTGTCCGGGTTGTGGTGATCATGCCATCTTACGATCCGTAGAAAATGTATTCCCTAAAGTAGGGGAACAACTGGGATACAGCAAAGAAGATTTTGTTGTGGTTTCAGGTATTGGTTGTTCTTCGCGCTTTCCTTATTATATGAACACCTATGGGATCCACGGTATTCACGGTCGTCCGGCCCCGCTGGCCATGGGCATCAAGCTGGCCAACCCCAAACTGAGTGTCTGGCTCATCAGTGGCGACGGTGACTCCATGGCTATTGGCGGAAACCACTTCATCCACATTGCCCGTAGAAATCCCGACATCAATTATCTGATGTTTAACAATAAAATTTACGGATTGACCAAAGGACAGTATTCGCCTACTACCCCGAAAGGACAAAAAACAAAAACCTCTCCTCAGGGGAGTTTTGAAATGCCTTTCAATCCGGGCGAACTGGTGATTGGTGCCCGGGGAAAATTCTTCGCCCGTGCACTGGATTCCAATCCGAAGCTGATGCAGGAAGTTTTCCTGGCTGCTGCTTTGCACCATGGAGCCTCGATTGTTGAGATACTGCAAAATTGCGTCATCTTCAACAATAAAATCCATGCACTGATCACCAATAAGGAAACCAAAGACGACAACCAGATCGTTCTGGAAGCCGGCAAACCCATGTTGTTTGGAAAGGAAAAAGAAAAAGGGCTGAAGCTCGAAGGAACCAAACTAAAAGTAGTGACTTTAGGGAAAGACGGTGTAACACTGGATGATATTCTGGTACACGATCCCACTACAGATGATGCAGGCATTCATATGATGCTCGCATCCATGGCTCCTCCGGAATTTCCGGCAGCTTTTGGTGTGATACGTTCCGTGGAATCCGAAACACTGGAGGATGCAGTCTGGAATTCAGTGGAACACGAAAAAGCCACTTCGCCCATCAAAAACATGGACGATCTGATGAACAGTGGAAACACCTGGGAAATTGAATAGATTTCGACTTTAGTTTAAAAAAGCCGGCCAAATGAGCCGGCTTTTTTTATGGCATCCATTTTCTTGGATGAAATATCCATTTTTTCCCTTTGAAACGCAAACGATTTCAGAATAAAAAGTAACGATACCATTTTATCAAATTAAATCACATGTTACTGTAATGCAACTGTTTAATTTTACTATTCAGATGAACTATTGATTTATTACAACCCGAAACCACGTATTTAAAAAGATTTACTTTTGCAAAAAACAAATCATTCCTATGGCACGAAAAGTGAAAATTGTAGCCACGCTGGGACCCGCAACCGACAATCCGGCAACCATCAATAAACTGATCAGAGCAGGGGTCAATGTATTTCGGCTGAACTTCTCCTACGGAAGTCACGAAAGTCACCGGGCCAGCTGTGAACGCATCCGGGAAGCAGCAGAAAAACAAGGCAAGGATGTGGCCATCATGCAGGACATTTGCGGACCGAAGATCCGGATCAAAGGCATGAAAGGCACCCGTGAAATCAGAAAAGGAGATATTTTATACCTCTCCAAAAAAGCCCATGGCGATGCCTTTTCCATCACGTATCCCCAGTTGATCGATCAATTGCAAACAGGGGACGAAATCTTTTTTGCCGACGGTTCGGTTAAAGTCAGAGTTGATTCAAAAGATGAGGAAACACTGGTGCTGAAGGCTCTGACCCGGGGTATGCTGCGTGAGGGAAAAGGGGTAAACATCCCCAAGTCAGGGATTGCCATGTCAGCACTGACGGAAAAAGACAAAAGCGATTTACGCTTTGCGGCTGAAATTGGCATTGATCTGGTGGCTGTTTCCTTTGTTGAAAGCAGAGAAGATGTTTTGGAAGCCAAAAATATTTTAAAAGCAAACCATTCCGATGCCTGGGTGATTGCGAAGATTGAGCGGAAAGGAGCCCTGAAAAACCTGGACGAAATCCTCACAGAAGCTGACGGACTCATGGTAGCCCGAGGTGATTTGGGTGTCGAATCAGGTCTCTATACGTTGCCGGCGCTACAAAAAGAGATCATCCGAAAGGCCAACGAAAAAGCCCTTCCGGTGATCACCGCAACTCAGATGCTAACTTCCATGATGCATTCTCCCTATCCTACCCGCGCCGAAATCTCCGACATTGCCAATGCCGTCTTCGACGGTTCTGATGCCGTGATGCTCTCCGATGAAACAGCTGTGGGTGAATTTCCGGTGGAGGCAGTCAAAGTAATGGCACAAACCCTGCAAACCACGGAAAAAGATTTTCCTTACCTGAAACACTTCAACAAAAGTAAAAAGGGAGAAGCCTTTGCCCATGCAGCGGCAGAAATTTCCACCACAGTGAAAAGCAAAGCCATTGCCAGTATTTCCACTTCCGGAGCGACCATCCGGCAAATTTCAAAATTTCGGCCCCACAAAAACATTTATGCCATTACGTTTAATCAACGGCTGAAAAACAAACTGGCTTTGGTTTGGGGCGTGGAAAAAACATTTCTGATCGATCGCGATGTGAGCGATACCAAACTGATTTATCAGTTTTTGAAACAAATCCCAAACCCCAAAGACAGATTCATCATTACTATGGGGAGCAAAACCGGGATAAAAGGGCATACCAGTATGGTCCGGTTGATCGATCAGGATGAAAGGGAGAATATTTTCAACAGGTTTGAAAACGAAAAATAATTTTACCTGATTTGTAATCAAACTATTTGCTACCGGCTGAGGGTTTTTGTATCTTTACCTTAATGTTAGAAAGATTCAAAGAGTACATTCATCAACTGGACCTTTGTAAACCGGGCGAACGCATATTAATCGCTTTGAGCGGTGGAATTGACTCCATGGTCCTCACCCACTTATTTATGGAAGCAGGGTACAATTGTTCTCTGGTGCATTGCAATTTTCAGTTGAGGGGTCAGGAATCCGATGAAGACGAATCCTTCGTGATGAGTCAGGCACGCCGGCTCAGCCTTCCACTTTTCGTCAACAAATGCGATGCTATGAACCATGTACAAAGCGAAGGGGTGAGCGTGGAAATGGCAGCGCGTGCCCTGCGGTACAAGTGGTTTGACAGACTGATGCAATCGGGTAATTTTGACAAGCTGGCTACAGGTCACAACCTCAACGATGATCAGGAAACGTTTTTCATTAAACTGTTTCGCGGATCCGGACTGGCCGGGATCAAAGGCATTCCGGTGCAACGCAAATACATCATCCGCCCTCTGATGTTCGCCACAAGAGAAGAAATTGAAGCTTATGCCAAAGAACACCATATTTTGCACCGTGAAGACTCCACGAATGCTGGTGATGAATACCTGCGAAACAGAATCCGACATCATTTACTTCCCTTTATGGACAAAGAATTTCCCGGAAGTCGTGAGGCCCTGAATGCTACCATTGAGAAATTAAAAGAACAAGAATCATTGTTTTCGAACCTGATCGACGAAAAACGAAATCAGTTGATCGAACAGGATGCTGACGGTTTCAAAATTGATAAAACCACGTTGCCAACTATTTCTGAATCGTTGTTTTTCTATATCCTGGAACCCTTTGGCTTTGCCAGAAATCAGATCAGCAACATTCTTTCGGCATCACTCTCCAATCAAACCGGGCAACTTTTCCATAGCGCAAGTCATACGTTGCTATGCGACAGGAAGTATCTGTTCCTTAAAGTAAGAGAAGAAACCACAAATCAGACTTTTCAACTGGACTCCTTCATCAACGATCCGGTAAACCCAATCCATTTGAAGGTTGCCGTACTGGATAATTACCCTGGTTTTTCATTTGAAAACAACCCGGATATTGCCTATTTTGATGCCGACAAAGTGGAACTTCCGCTTACACTGCGGCATTGGAAAAAGGGGGATACCTTTGTCCCCTTCGGAATGAAAGGCAAAAAACTGCTCAGTGATTTTTTTATTGACGAAAAGATCAACCGGTTTGAAAAAGAAAAAAAATGGTTACTGGTTTCCGGTGAGAACATCATCTGGATCATTGGTCACCGAAGTTCTGACCAGTTTAGAGTTCAGAAAAAAACAGAAAAAATTCTGAAAATCACCCACATTCGAAAATGATTTTTCCTGTTTATGTTTTTTTATAAAAAATTATTTCCTTAACTCTCAGGCAACACACTTTATACTCCTGAGAATTAAAAGAAAACCCTATTTTTGCACGGACCACGTACTTACTATTTGATAGTTTGGATTTACAAGGAACAATTATATTCCATAACAAGCAAAGATTTTCATGAAAAACAACCATATATTCCCACGTCTTCACTGGATGCTTTTTGGCTTGCTGATGATCCTGACAACCGGTGTTTCAGCTCAGATTCTGACTCCAACCAAATGGACCTATTATGCTGAAAAAGTTTCCAACAATGAATACAACCTTGTGTTTAAAGCCACCATTGACCAGGGCTGGCATTTGTATTCACAGGACATTCCTCAGGCACCGCCGGCAACGACATTCAAATTTGAAAAAGACAGTACCGCCTATCAATTGATTGGAAAAGTAAAGGAACTGGGAAATGTCATTCAGGAATACGATAAGAATTTCCAGATGGAACTGAAATTCTATACCGACAGTGTTTCTTTTGTACAGAAAGTCAAACTTTTGAAACCGGGCGTTACCGTGAAAGGGGCCGTCAATTTTATGAGTTGCGACAACACCCAATGTCTGCCCCCCACCGATCTGGACTTTTCCTTCGACTTAGGCAAAGTAAGCAAAACCTCCACTCAAGAGCAGGCTAAGATTGTGACTGCCCAAAGCAACGACAACAGCGATATAACAGGAACAAAGAAAACCCTGTGGGGTTTCTTCATCTTTGCCTTTCTGGGTGGGTTGCTGGCCATTCTCACCCCCTGTGTCTTCCCAATGATCCCGATGACGGTCAGTTTTTTCATGAAAGAAGGAAAAGAAAAAGCCAAAGGTAAATTCCAGGCAGTTTTTTTTGGCCTGAGCATTATTCTCATTTATACATTTGTGGGTTCCGTGCTTTCCGTTATTGCCGGTCCCGACATTGCCAATTTCCTCAGCACCCACTGGCTCCCCAACATTTTGTTCTTCCTGATCTTCGTAATTTTTGCCTTCTCATTTTTTGGCATGTTTGAGATTACCTTACCACATTGGATGGTCAACAAAACCGACCAGAAGGCAGACAAAGGCGGCTTTTGGGGACCATTGTTTATGGCTCTGACACTGGTTCTGGTTTCCTTCAGTTGTACCGGTCCTATCGTAGGCAGTGTTTTGGTAGCCTCTGCTGGTGGTGCAGTAATTAAACCCATTGTAGGAATGTTAGGGTTCTCACTGGCCTTCGCTTTGCCGTTCACCCTTTTTGCTTTATTCCCTTCCTGGCTGAACAATTTACCCAAATCAGGCGGATGGCTGAATTCAGTGAAAGTGGTACTGGGATTTCTTGAGCTGGCACTGGGCCTTAAATTTTTGAGCATTGCCGATCAGACCTATCACTGGCACATCCTTGATCGCGAAGTGTATCTGGCTCTTTGGATCGTCATCTTCTTCCTGATGGGGTTGTATCTGCTGGGAAAACTGAAATTCGCCCACGACGACGATGTGAAACACGTGACCGTGCCCCGGCTGGTTCTGTCCATCCTAACCTTTAGCTTTGTCGTTTACATGATTCCAGGCATGTTTGGAGCTCCTTTGAAAGCTTTGGCAGGATATCTTCCACCGCAAACCACGCTGGATTTTGACGTTAATAAGATCATTCGCCAAAACCTCGAAACCTATGCAATAGGCGGAGGCAAGCAGCCGGTGGAAGTTTGTCAAACTCCCAAATACCATGAGTTTCTGCATTTACCCCACGGTCTGAAAGGTTATTTCGATTACAAGCAGGCCGTGGCCTGCGCCCGCGAACAAAACAAACCTATTTTCATTGATTTTACCGGTCATGGCTGTGTAAACTGTCGCGAAATGGAAGCCAACGTATGGTCAGATCCGAAGGTCTTAAAAATTCTGCGCAACGATTACGTTATCCTGGCTTTATATGTGGACGACAAATATGAACTGCCGAAGTCTGAATGGGTCAAATCGACGTATGATGGCAAATGGAAAAAGACGTTGGGCAAAGTTGATGCTGACTTTCAAATCACCAAATTCGGAGTAAATGCCCAACCATTTTATGTGCTCATGGATGCCAAAGGTGATGTGCTAACCCAACCCAAAGCCTACGATCTGAATGTCGATCACTTCGTGGATTTTCTGGAGCAGGGATTGAAAAATTTCAAAGACGGAACAAAACTATACAATATTAACAATAAGTAAATCAACACTATAAGAATTTAAAAAGTCTTAAACCTTAAATAATTGTAGAAATATTTTGTTTTGAAAAATATTTATCTACATTTGTCCCAATCATAAAACAAAGATTGAAATGAATCATTCAGGCGTGCGTTTTTACACCTTCTTCTATTACTTTTATTTTAAAAATAAGAGGGGATGACGCATGTTTTAATAGTTGATATTATATGAAGAGTCCCGAAGTTTTTCGGGACTTTTTTTTTGAATTTAAATCGATATAGATGAAGATAGCCATGCAGGGAGTCAGGGGTGCGTTTCACGAAATCGCCATCCGGAAATATTTCAAAGGGTCGGAATATGAGGTAGTACCTTGTCCTACGTTTAACGACTTGTTTGAATCCTTACAGTTTGGAAAAGCCGAGTACGGAATGGTGGCCATTGAGAACTCTACGGTAGGAAGCATTCTTCCCAATTACACGCTTTTGCGTGAATCGGGATTAAAGATACTGGGGGAAATTTATTTGAAAATTGAACAACATCTGGTGGCTTTGCCGGGAAGACAGATTTCGGACATCAAAAAAGTATATTCCCATCCCATGGCCATCCAGCAATGTCAGGAATTTCTCACTCCTCTTCGCCATCAGGGCGTACAGGTGATCGATGCGGAAGACACGGCCCAAAGTGCCGAATGGATCAGCAGAGAAAAGAAAAATAAAGTAGCTGCCATTGCCAGTCGGTTAGCTGCCAAATTGTACGGACTGGAAATTCTGGAAGAAAGCATCCAGACCAACAAAAAAAATTACACCCGGTTTCTGATTGTTTCCAGTGAAGAAAACTACAACAACCGGAAACTGAACGGAAGAAAGCTGGACAAATCTTCGCTCTATTTTATTCTGCCCCACGAACAGGGAAGGTTATCAGAAGTACTTTCCGTATTGACCTTTTACAAAATAAACCTGACCAAAATCCAGTCGCTGCCTCTTGTGGGCCGCGACTGGGAGTATCTGTTTTATGTGGATCTGAACTTCGACGATTACGAAAAATACACGCAGTCGCTGAACGCCATCAGGCCCCTGCTGAGTGAACTGGAAATACTGGGTGAATACCCGAAAGGAGATAAAGTATATGAAAATTAAACCGGCCGACCGACTGAATTTTGTCAGTGAATACTACTTCTCGCAAAAGCTGAAAGAAATTGAAGAATTGCGGGCACAGGGTAAGGATGTGATCAACCTGGGCATCGGCAGTCCCGATCTTCCGCCATCGGAAGAAACCATCGAAACCCTGGTCAGCGAAAGCCGCAAAAGCAACAACCATGCCTACCAGAGCTACACCGGTATTCCTGCTTTGCGCAATGCTTTTGCCGACTGGTACGCAAAACATTTTCAGGTGAAACTAAATCCCGATCAGGAAATTCTGCCACTGATGGGATCCAAGGAAGGCATCATGCATATTTCCATGGCCTTTCTGAATCCGGGAGACGAAGTACTCGTTCCCAATCCTGGATACCCGGCATACGCAGCAGTGGCCCGACTGGTTCAGGCCAACGTGAAATTATACGATTTAAATGAATCAGACGGTCAACCGGATTGGGAAGCCCTGGACAGCATGGACCTTTCCAACGTGAAGTTGATGTGGGTGAACTACCCGCACATGCCCACCGGGAAGAAAGCGAGCAGGGAAACATTTGAAAAGCTGATCGACTTCGGACGCAGCAACGATATCTTAATTGTAAACGACAATCCGTACAGTTTCATTCTGAATGAAGAACACCTGAGTCTGCTTTCTATTCCCGGGGCCAAAGTAATTGCATTGGAACTCAATTCATTGAGTAAATCGCACAACATGGCGGGCTGGCGCATCGGCATGCTGGCCGGGCATAAAGAGTACATTCAGTCTGTTTTACGGGTCAAAAGCAACATGGACTCAGGGATGTTCAAGCCTTTGCAGCTGGCAGCTGTCAAGGCACTGGCTGCAGATGAAAAATGGTATCATGAATTAAACCGTGTCTACAGCAAGCGGAGAGAAATCGTTCTACAGCTGTTCGACCGGTTGAATTGCCTTTACGATTCCGATCAAAGCGGAATGTTTGTCTGGGCAAAAATCCCTGAGGAAGCAGCAAGTGCGCAGGCACTTTCAGATCAACTACTGGAACAGACGAATGTGTTCATTACACCCGGTTTCATCTTTGGCTTGAACGGGGAACGGTTTTTTCGCATCTCGCTTTGTACCGAGGAAAACAGATTGAAAGAAGCCCTCAGCAGAATAAAACAATTTGAATCAGAAAAAATAAAAAAATGAACGTTTGCATCATAGGACTTGGATTGATTGGCGGCTCCATGGCGCTTGATCTGAAAAAAAGAGGCTTTTCCGATTCCATCATCGGGGTGGACAATAATGTACAGCATGCCAACATTGCCAAATTGAGTGGACTGGTAGAGGAAACGGTTCCGCTTGAAAGTGGCATCACACAGTCCGATCTGATTATCCTGGCTACCCCCATTGATGCTACCAAAGGGCTTTTACCTGAGGTACTGGATCTTTGTCTGGGAACCGACAAGGTAGTCACCGATGTGGGTTCGACCAAAGCCGGTATCATCGAAAAGGTCATGAACCATCCCAACAGGGCACAGTTTGTCGCTGCCCATCCGATGGCCGGCACTGAATTCTCCGGACCACTGGCGGCCATCAGCCGATTGTTTGATTACAAAACAGCCATCATTTGCGAACGGCAGCAAAGTGCTGAAACCGCCGTTAATCTGGTGGTTCGTATGTTTGAAACCTTACACATGAACGTAATATTCATGGAGGCCCATCAACACGATGTGAGTGCTGCCTATGTTTCGCATATATCCCATCTGACATCCTTTGCATTGTCGCTGGCTGTATTGGAAAAGGAAAAAGATGAAAAGCGTATTCTGGATCTGGCCAGCGGTGGTTTTGCTTCCACGGTAAGACTCGCCAAGAGTTCAGCAGAAATGTGGGTTCCCGTTTTTGATCAAAATGCCACTTACATCCTGGAAGTACTCGATACCTACATTGAAAAGCTGAACCTGTTCAGAAAATCCATCGAAGAAAAGAAGCTGGATCAGTTGACCGAATTAATTCACGAATCAAATAAAATTCAAAAAATATTATAACTATGATAGACCATCTGAACATCACCCCCCTGAGCGAGTGGGAAGAATATAATGGAAGACCGTTTATGATCGCCGGCCCCTGTAGTGCCGAATCGGAACAACAGGTAATGGAAACGGCGCTGGAGCTGAAAGCACTGGGGAAAGTGGATGTATTTCGTGCCGGTATCTGGAAACCACGTACCCGGCCCAATTCCTTTGAAGGAGTAGGTTCCAAAGGCTTACCCTGGATGAGAAAGGTAAAACAGGAAACCGGATTGCCGATCACTGTAGAAGTGGCCAATGCCAAGCACGTATATGAGGCCCTGAAATTCGGGATTGACATGTTATGGATCGGGGCAAGAACATCCGCTAATCCTTTTGCCGTTCAGGAAATTGCGGATGCCCTGAAAGGCGCCGATATCAGTGTACTGATCAAAAACCCTGTCAATCCCGATCTGGATTTATGGATTGGGGCCATGGAACGCATCCATCAGGCGGGCATCAAAAAAATCGGAATGATTCACCGCGGTTTTTCCACTTACGAAAAGATCAAATACCGAAACCTGCCCCAGTGGCAGATTCCCATTGAGCTGAAGAGCAGATTGTCAGAAATTCCTTTATTGGTGGATCCGAGTCACATCAGTGGCCGGGCCGATCTTGTTTTTGATGTTTCACAAAAAGCCATGGATCTGAATTTCGACGGACTGATGGTGGAAACACACATCAATCCCAAAGTAGCGCTGAGTGATGCCAAACAACAGGTTACTCCCGCTGAATTAGGACAAATCATTGATGAACTGGTTTTGCGTGATCCCAAACCCCACAACAATTCGGAACTGAACATACTGGGTGACCTGCGTCAAAAAATCGACTGGATCGACGATCAGTTGCTGGACTTATTTGAACAGCGTATGGAAATTGTGAAGCACATCGGTGAATACAAAAAGCAAAACAACATCAGCGTACTGCAGAACAGCCGATGGGAGGAAATCATCTACTCCAGCATTGAAAAAGGTTCCAAAAAAGGTCTGAGCCGCGAATTCATTAACAATGCATTCAAGGCCATTCATCAGGAGTCCATCAATCATCAGATGGAAATACTAAACGGGAAAAAAGTATAGAACAAGATTTTTTCCTTAATTTTGAGTAACTGGAGAAAAGAAAAAGTTACTCAGATGAACTTCCTAAAATCCATATCTCCCGATTTGATCAATTTCATTCTGGTCACCATGCTCTCGCTGTTGATCGGTTTGGAACAACGGCGCCGGCATTCCGAAGAAAAACAGGAATCTCTTTACGGAACTGACCGTACCTTTACTTTTATCGGAATCTTGGGTTTTGTACTTTATGTTGTGTCCCCCGATAACTGGCTTCCTTTTCTTGGAGGTGGGCTTGCTGTAGTGATCTTTCTGAGCATCTATTACTGGAAACGCATTGAAATTAAGGACAAACACGGCATCACTTCCATGGTCGTGCTGTTGATCACTTATTGTCTGGGCCCGTTGTTGTACATCAAACCACTGTGGTTTTCTATTTTGCTGGTCACCGCCATTCTGATCCTTATTGAACTGAAACCCCAGTTCAGAACCCTGACCCGCCGTTTTGATGACGACGAATTCATAATCCTGGCCAAGTTTATGATCATTGCCGGAATCATCCTGCCCCTGCTTCCCGATAAAATTATTATTCCCGAAGTGCCCATATCACCGTATAAGATTTGGCTTGCCGTGGTCGTCATTTCCGGTATTTCTTATTTGAGTTATATCATCCAAAAATTCATCTTCCCTTCCAAAGGGTTGATCATTACAGGAATTTTGGGAGGAATGTACAGCAGCACGGCTACCACCGTTGTACTGGCCCGAAAAAGCAGAACTTTGAAAACTCCTGGATTGGCAGCGTCTTCTGTCCTTGTCGCTACCGGCATGATGTTCATCCGGGTTCTGATCCTTGCTTTTATCTTCAATATGCGACTGGGAGAACATCTGGTTGTTCCGGTTCTTTCTCTGACGGTGCTTACTTTACTGGTTGCCTGGATCATCAACAGAACCGATCGAAAAAACGGGGAAAAAGTGGTACAGGAAACCAGTGGCAGAAATCCTTTGGAATTTAAAACAGCCCTTTTATTCGCCGCTTTATTCGTGATCTTCGCCCTGATCACGCAATTTGTTCTGAGTGAATATGGCACCAAAGGCCTCGACGTTTTGTCCTGGGTTGTGGGGGTTACCGATATTGATCCTTTCCTGTTGAGCATGTTCACGGGAAAATACGACATCGCCGTAGCGGCTATTGCGCATGCCGCACTGATTGCCATGACCAGCAACAACCTGATCAAACTCGCCTATGCTTTATTCTGGGGCAGTAAAAAACTCCGGAAACCACTGATTATCGGATTTACAGTCATTATCGCAGCCAGTATTCTGTTCATCATTCTGTGGTAAAGAATCTTTCATTGATAATTATTTACTTACTTTGTAGTAGATACTGTAACCCATGAAAAAAAACAAACAACAGCTTATTATTATTATTCTGTTGGTTGTAGTTTTGTTTTTTTCTCCCTGGAAGACTCCTCCTCCCCTTCACTATATTGACCGCTCAACGGGACAGATCAAAACCGAGCAAACCATGTCCGGAACCTGGTTGTACTGGTTATACAACAACCCATTGGGTGAGTTGACGCTCAGTGCTCTGGTGAAAAGGAAAATCATCACGGAGATTTACGGGACCTATATGCACTCAAGTTGGTCTGCGCACAAAATTGATCCTTTTATCCGGCAGTACCACATCGATACCAGCCAGTTTGTAATGAACCATTTTGGCAGTTTCAACGCCTTTTTCATTCGCAAACTCAAACCCGGAGTCAGAAAAATCGATACTGACAAACAGGTAGTCATTGCTCCTGCAGACAGCAAATGTCTGGTATATCCTGATATAGATTCAACGGATTTCCTTGTGAAAGGAATGCAGTTTAATGTACAAAGTTTCCTAAGGAACGATACACTGGCCAAAAAGTATCGGAACGGAAGTCTGCTGGTATTTCGACTGGCACCCACCGATTACCATCGGTATCATTTCCCCCTGTCGGGAATCGTTTCGCCTACCCATAAAATTTCCGGTTTCTATTACTCTGTTAACCCCATCGCACTAAGGGAGGATTCCCGAATATTTCTTGAGAACAAACGACAGTATCAAATCATCCAAAGTCCCGTTTTCGGAAAGGTCGTCATGGCGGAAATCGGAGCTACAATGGTGGGAAGTATGGTCAGTACGCATCTGGGCAATACAGCGGTAAAAGGTGAAGAGGAAGGATACTTTCAGTTTGGGGGATCCACAGTTGTCCTGTTGTTTGAAAAAGGGAAAATCCACATTGATGGCGACCTCATCAAAAACTCAAAAAACCATTTGGAAACATCCGTAAGAATGGGTGAAGAAGTTGGTCTTGTCCGTTAAATAATGTAAAAGTCCCGCATTATTCTAATAAAAATTTTAAGTTTGTGGGAACGGTTATTCTTTCACAGCACTATCGAAATTTGCTGATCAGGAATTTATCCGGTTGATTTTTATTTACTTGTACTACGAAAAAACTGATCGCCATGACAAATAAAATCACCAGTCTGACAGAGTATTTGAAAGCATATCAGGAAAGTATCGCCCATCCTGATGACTTCTGGGCCAAAATTGCTACAACTCATTTTTGGAGAAAATCATGGGATCAGGTGGTGAAATGGCGTTTTGATGGGGACCAGGCACCCGATGTGCAGTGGTTTGTCAACGGAAAGCTGAATATTACAGAAAATATTTTTGAGCGACAATTGTTCATGAGGGAGAACCAGACAGCCATCATCTGGGAACCGAACGACCCAAAGGAAAAAGAAATTTATCTCACCTACGGTGAGCTCTTTGAAAAGGTAAATCAATTTGCCAATACATTATTAAAACTGGGCGTAAAGAAAGGCGACCGGGTCGCCATTTATCTGCCTATGGTGCCCGAGCTGGCCATCTCCATGCTGGCTTGTGCACGAATAGGAGCCATTCATTCCATCATTTTTGCCGGGTTCTCAGCCACTGCTCTCAGCGATCGCATCGTGGATGCACAGGCAAAAGTACTTTTAACTGCCGACGGTGGATTCAGGGGAAACAAAACCATTGCACTTAAAGAGATTTCTGACGAAGCCCTGGAAACCAGTCCTACCGTTGAACAGGTTGTAGTATTAAAACGAACGGGTGAATCGGTTTCAATGAAAGAAGGTCGCGACATTTGGTGGCATGATGCCATCAAAAACGTATCCACTGAAAATACAGCCGAAGTCATGGATGCCGAAGATCCTTTGTTTATTCTCTACACTTCGGGATCCACCGGAAAGCCCAAAGGAGTAGTGCATACAACAGCCGGATACATGGTATATTCTGAGTACACGTTTAAAAACGTGTTCCAGTACGACGAAGGCGACATGTACTGGTGTACGGCCGATATCGGTTGGGTAACCGGCCATTCCTACATCATTTACGGACCGTTACTGACTGGTGCCACCACCATCATGTTCGAAGGTATTCCCACATTTCCGGATGCCGGTCGCTTTTGGGATATCGTGGACAAATACAAGGTCAACCAGATCTACACTGCTCCCACAGCCATCAGGGCATTGATGGCTCAGGGCGATGAGTGGGTTACCAAACACGATCTGAGTTCTCTGAAAGTTCTGGGAACTGTGGGTGAACCCATCAACGAAGAAGCCTGGCGCTGGTACCATGAAGTGGTGGGAAAAGGTCACTGTCCTGTTGTAGACACCTGGTGGCAGACCGAAACGGGCGGGATTCTGATTGCTCCTTTGGCAGGAATAACTCCCACAAAACCTACAATGGCAACGCTTCCATTGCCGGGTGTACAACCTGTTCTGGTAGATCAGGAAGGAAATGAAATTAAAGGTAACGGCGTTCAGGGCATCTTGTGTATTAAACACCCATGGCCCGGAATGTTACGAACCACCTGGGGCGATCACGATCGCTGTTATCAGACTTATTTTTCCATGTACAAAGGGCTCTATCTCACCGGTGACGGAGCCAAACGTGATGAAGAAGGCTACTATCGAATCATTGGAAGGATTGATGATGTGATCAACGTTTCGGGCCACAGGATTGGTACAGCCGAAGTAGAAGACGCCATCAACCAGCATCCCAAAGTAGTGGAATCGGCTGTTGTGGGTTATCCGCACCCCATCAAGGGTTCGGGAATTTATGCCTATGTAATTGCCGAAGAGATGGCCGATGCGCAGAAAAACGGTCTGGAAGACGAAATCCGCGATACGGTAAACCGGCTTATTGGGCCCATTGCAAAACCCGATGTTATTCAAATGGTAAGCGGGTTACCCAAAACCCGGTCGGGAAAGATTATGCGGCGGATTTTGAGAAAAATTGGCGAAGGAGACGCTACTCAACTGGGAGATATTTCCACTTTGCTGGATCCCTCGGTAGTGGAAGAAATTATTGCCGGAGCCAAAGTTGAAGTGAAGCGATAACACAATCATCAAGATTTAGTATAAGCCGTTCAGGGCTTCCCGAATTGCCCCACATTCCTGTTCGGATCGGGAATTTGTAAAATTCCCGATCTCATAAAAAGCCATACTGCAATATAAAATAATGGTTCTCTTTGTTTTAGTAAATTGTTAATTAAAAAACAATTTTGTTATCTTTGAATTTACTGGTTTAAAAACTAAGGCGATTTGAATCAGTGAAAACGTTCTTTTATTGAGTGTACTTTTTTCATTTTGGTCAATTAACCTATTCATATTCTGATTTTTACAAAGGATATATTTATCAAATCTTAAAACTAATAAAATGAAAAGAATGAAATGGATCATTATGTTGTTTCTGATCACGGCGACAACTGCAAGTTTTGCTCAATCATCATCCGGAAAATTTTCTTTAGGAATTTTCGGTGGGTTAAACATTCCCAAGCTCAGCGGAGGGGGCGATAATGAATTAAGCAACGGGTACTCTTCCCGGTTTGGTGCTGCTTTCGGTTTAACCTCGAATCTGGAACTGAACTCCAAATTTTCAGTACGCATTGATTTTTTGTATTCCGGTGAAGGAGGAAAACGAGACGGTTTTCAAGCACTGGACGCCTCTTCCATGGGGGGACAGGCCGGCTCCTATTTCTATGCCACATTCAACAACGAATCCATACTGAATTACATTGAATTACCTGTTCTGCTTAAATATTCCCTTCCAGTTCAATCATCGAAATTTTATGTCGATTTCGGAGCCTTTGCTGGTTATTTACTCAATGCCACACAAAAAACCAGTGGTTCAAGTGTTGTTTATGCCGATAAGGGACAATCCATGCCTATTTCCCTCAATCCGCTAACCGGTCAGCCTATGGCTGTTTCATTCGATGCCTATACAGACATCATCAGCAAATTAAACAGAATGAACTTTGGCTTAACCGGTGGTATTGGCTATACAATGTGTGTAGGAAAAAGCCAGCTTATCTTGGACATCAGAGGGGCATATGGCCTGAATTATATCCAAAAAGACGCTGCCAACGGTCAAAACCACAACGGGTATCTGCAGGTATCTCTGGGATATGCCGTTCCGCTTTAAACGTATAAAAACAGAATGGACCGAAGACAGGGAAATTTAAATTTTATTTTGTAATTAGGAATCATTCTACACCCTTTTCAGCAAGCTTTCAACAGAAAGTTTAGTTAGCTTTGCGTAAAATTAAAACCATGGTGATTATTGGCATAACGGGGACACTGGGAGCCGGGAAAGGGACAATTGTAGATTATTTGATAAAGGAACGTTCGTTTCAGCATTATTCAGTCCGTGCCTATTTGATCGAAAAAATTAAAGAACAGGGACTTCCTGTGAATCGGGACACCATGACAACCACTGCCAACCGGATCCGTAAAGATCACGACCCTGCATACATCATTGAAGTGCTCTATCAAAAAGCAATAAAGGAAAGAAAAAATGCCATTATTGAAAGCATACGGACTCCGGGAGAAATTGAATTTTTAAAGAAACAGGGTTCATTTTATTTGTTTGCTGTGGATGCCGACCCGCAGGTTCGTTATGAACGCATTGTATCACGGGCATCAGAAACCGATCATGTGGACTTCGATACTTTTCTGGCCAACGAGAAAAGAGAAATGACTACCACGGATCCCAACAAGCAAAACCTGGCCAAATGCATCGAACTGGCTGACTTTAGAATTAACAATAATGGTTCACAAACCGAACTTTATACAGCAATCGATAACGTGTTGAAGAAAATGGGGGAAGCTGCACATTAAAAACAAAAACCATGGAAACACAGAATAATACCATTCAATTTCTGGGCGCTTCAGGAACCGTCACCGGCTCCAAATATTTATTGACGATTGATGATTTTCATTTATTGATCGATTGTGGTCTGTTTCAGGGACTTCGCGATTTGCGGCGGCGCAACTGGATGGAATTCCCCTTTCCCCCGGACAAAATCGATGCGGTAATCCTAACCCACGGACATCTGGATCACACGGGTTATTTGCCAAGATTGGTTAAACAGGGTTTTCACAATCCCGTTTATTGTACCAGGCCCACTGCCGATCTGACGGAAATCATTTTAAAAGACAGTGCCAAATTACAGGAAGAAGATGCCGAACAGGCCAACAGGGGTGGCTACAGTAAACACAAACCGGCAGTGCCCCTGTACGATCAGAAAGATGTGGAGCAAACCATCCCGCTATTTAAACCGGTTGCGGTCGAAACATTTATTGAACTGAACAAAGACATTCGATTCCGCTATCGGAAAAACGCACACATTCCCGGAGCCGCTTTTGTGGAAATAGACATCAAAGGGAAACGGCTGGTTTTTTCGGGTGATGTGGGCCGCCCCGAAGACCCTATGCTGATCCACCGCGAACGTCCCGATAAGGCCGATTATCTTTTTGTTGAATCCACCTACGGTGACCGCATTCATCCGGTGGAAGAAACAGAAGTTGTACTGAAAAGAATCATCGACGATACGTTAAGCAAACACGGTCCTTTGTTTGTATCCAGTTTTGCAGTGGACCGGGCCCAGGATTTTATGTTTGCTATCTGGAAGCTGAAAAAGGAAAACAAAATCCCGGACCTTCCGGTTTATCTGGACAGCCCGATGGGACTGGATGTGAGTAAGATTTTTTTGAAATATCCTGACTGGCTGACACTGGATCCGGAGGTTATTGAAGAAGTTTTTGACAATGTAACTGTTGTCAAATCCATCAAGCAAACCCTGGCACTCGCCGGTGACCGAAGCCCAAAGATCGTGATTGCCGGAAGCGGGATGATGAACGGAGGCCGAATTCTGCATTATCTGGAAAAGCAACTGGGAAATTCGTCGGCTACTTTTATTTTGCCCGGTTATCAGGCCGAAGGCACCCGTGGCCGTCAGCTTAGTAACGGAAGTTCGGAGATTAAACTACACGGCAACTACTTTCTGGTGAGAGCTTCGATTGAACACATGCACACCATGTCGTCGCATGCCGACCAGCAGGAACTGCTTTCGTGGATGTCTCAAATCAAAAACAAACCCGAACAAGTTTTTATTATCCACGGTGAACCGCATCCTGCCGATGCCCTGCGGGTAAAGATTCAGGACCGATTTGGCTGGAATGTACATATTCCCAATTATATGGAAACCGTTCCGCTGGATTTGTAATTTATTAAACGCATAAAAAAGAAAAAGGCTTCCTGATCAGGAAGCCTTTTTCGTATATATAGAGATGTGAAATTGACTACATCATACCAGGCATTCCGCCACCCATTGGAGGCATGGCAGGACCAGCCGGAGCATTTTCGTCTTTGTGTTCGTTCAAAACACATTCGGTTGTCAGCAGCATACCGGCAATAGAAGCAGCATTTTCCAACGCTACACGTGCCACTTTGGTGGGATCAATTACACCGGCTTCGTAGAGGTTTTCATACACTTCAGTGCGGGCGTTGAAACCGTAATCTCCTTCACCGGTTTTCACCTGATTTACTACTACAGAGCCTTCGAGACCTGCATTTTCAACAATCTGACGCAACGGTTCTTCCAAAGCACGTTTTACAATGGCAATACCGGTTGTTTCATCTTCGTTTTCACCTTTCAGATCGGTCAATACTGCAGAAGCACGCAGGAAGGCCACACCACCACCGGGGATAATTCCTTCTTCAATAGCAGCGCGGGTAGCGGCCAAAGCATCTTCGAAACGGTCTTTCTTTTCTTTCATTTCCACTTCACTGGCAGCACCTACGTAAATTACAGCGACACCACCGGCCAATTTAGCCAGGCGTTCCTGTAATTTTTCCTTGTCGTAGTCAGAAGTGGTGGTTTCGATCTGAGCTTTGATCTGGCCTACGCGGGCATCAATGTTGGCTTTTTCACCTTTACCGCTGACAATGGTTGTGTTTTCCTTATCAATGGTTACTTTTTCAGCTTCACCCAACATTTCGAGGGTAGCGTCTTCCAGTTTGTATCCTTTTTCTTCAGAAATCACAGTACCACCGGTCAGAACAGCAATGTCTTCCAGCATTTCTTTTCTTCTGTCACCGAAACCAGGTGCTTTTACAGCAGCTACTTTCAGAGAACCACGCAACCGGTTCACAACCAGGGTAGCCAAGGCTTCCCCTTCAATATCTTCAGCAATGATCACCAACGGTCTTCCGGTTTGAACAGCTTTTTCCAACACAGGCAACAGGTCTTTCATCACAGAGATCTTTTTGTCGTAGATCAGGATGAAAGGTGATTCATAAACGGCCTGCATTTTTTCCGTATCGGTGATGAAGTAAGGAGAAATGTATCCACGGTCAAACTGCATCCCTTCTACCACATCCACATAGGTTTCAATACCTTTGGCTTCTTCCACAGTGATTACCCCTTCCTGCTTTACTTTGGCCATGGCATCGGCAATCAGTTTACCAATGGTTTGGTCGTTGTTGGCAGAAATAGCAGCCACCTGTTCAATTTTTTCGTTGGAATCACCTACCTCACGAGATTGTTCTTTCAGCGATTTAACCACTTCGGTAACGGCTTTATCAACCCCTCTTTTCAGATCCATGGGATTGGCTCCGGCTGTAACGTTTTTCAAACCGGTGGTCACGATTGACTGGGCCAAAACAGTAGCCGTTGTCGTACCATCACCTGCCAGATCGTTGGTTTTGGAAGCTACTTCCTTCACCATCTGGGCCCCCATGTTTTCCACGGGATCCGACAGTTCAATTTCTTTGGCTACTGTTACGCCGTCTTTGGTGATGTGCGGCGCACCGAATGATTTTTCAATGATCACGTTTCTTCCTTTGGGGCCCAACGTTACTTTGACAGCGTTGGACAAAGCGTCTACCCCTTTCTTGAGGCCGTCTCTTGCTTCGAGATTAAATAAAATGTCTTTTGCCATTTTTTTATGATTTTATCTGTTAATAATTTTTACAAGTCTAGATTACTGCCAGAATATCGGATTCATTCAAAATCAGGTATTCTTCCTTATCAATGGTGATTTCAGTACCGCTGAACTTTGCATACAATACATTATCACCAACTTTCACTGATACTTTTTTATCATCACCGGCTTCAGGAACGGCAACTACAGTTCCCTGCTGGGGTTTTTCTTTTGCTGAATCAGGGATAATGATTCCACTGGCAGTTTTTTGCTCTGCAGGAGCCGGAGCAACCACCACCCGGTCTCCCAAAGGTTTAATACTTACCTTGTTCATAGTTGTCTATTTTTAATTTTTTTAACCTCTTCATACGGTCATATTTTATGCCAAAGCAGCAAACAAAAAAAAATGTCAGAACGTTATGACATTCTGACATTTTTCAGTAATCGCTTTAATGCTTTTTATTTTTTGTCTTTTTTCTGATCAGGAGTTGCTGCAGGTTGTTGCTGTACAGGAGGTGCGGTGAAGTCTACGGCAGGTTGTTTGGTTTGATCGGCTTTTTCCTGCAATAAAGTATTGGTCTGGTCAGCCTGAACCGTACCACGGGGAATGATGATTGAAGCCGTCAACGTAAGCACGAGTAAGGCAATGGCAAATCCCCAGCTGGCTTTTTCCAAGAAGTCGGCTGTCTGACGGGCACCCATAAACTGGTTACCACCACTGAAGTTGGCAGCCAGGCCACCCCCTTTGGGGTTTTGTACCAGTACAATCAAGCCCAGCAAAATGCTTATAATCAAAATAAGGACGGAAATGAAAATATACATCTCTCTTTAATTTTTTAAGTTACTTTTCGCCTTTTCAATAAGGGGTGCAAAGTACGCACTTTTTTCCGGAAATTTCAAAATTAATTTTTCATAGATACGGACAGCCTTTTCGTAGAGGCCCTGATCCATATAAATATTGGCAAGCGTCTCACTAACAATATTTTCCTTGTCCACCACACTTTCTCGGGCCACGTCTACAGGATTATAGAAACCTGCCGCTGGCCTTGAGATGGACGGTTCATTTTCAATAAATTGATCAATGATTTCGGTTGAGGTGCGGGGTTTTTCTTTTTTCGACACCGGTTTTTTACCTTTTTTCTCTGCTTCAATTTCCCTGATTCGCCGTTCAATGATCTTCTTTAATTCTGCTACGGTATAGTTCCGATCATCATCCAGAGGTCTGAAATCTTCTTCCGACTCCAGTACTGCAGGTTTTACCTCCTGATCCTCTTTCTGAGGTACCGGTTCTTCTTTGCTGACCTCAGTTTTTACTTCTTTTTCGCGCCCCTCATCCGGCAGTACGATCCGAACTGTGTCGTCATTGAGCCGGTCGATGTGTTTTTTCAACATGCGACGACTGCCCGCATAAATGGCGGTTGTCTTCAACTCGGCATCATACATCACATTTTTATCCAGAAACAACTTCAGAGTCAACAGAATACGTCCGGTCTGGCAATAGGGAAACTCCTTGACCAAATCCGTTAATTCGGCTAAGACGGTTTCGTTCAACTCGCCGGGATTGATTAAAAAACCTGTAAACTCCTCTTTATTCATTGCGCTAATTTAACAAAGATTTGATTACCAGTTCACCAGAGCTCTATTGAAAATATTGTCTGCCAGGTTATTGGATATCTCTTTCAAAAGTCCATCCTTGACCGTATTAAAATTATCACTGGAAGAATAATCTTTAAACTGGGAAAAGGAGGCTTCAAAATCCTTGGAATGATCGAGTGTATTCACATATTGAACCTGAACGGTAACAGTAAGCCGGTTCAAAGCCGCGGTTTGATTTGCCTGTATAGCCTGCGGGGTAATCGTATATCCCGTAATCTCACCGGTAATGCGCAGATCGCCGTTGCGGGGAACCATCTCCAGGTTGGTCTGGTTGGTGAACATATCCCGAAGGGTATTGGTAAAGGTCTGACTCAGAGTAGGCTCCACCAAACTAGCTTTGTTGGTAAAATAACCTACAGAAATGGTTTTAGCACCCGGAGGAATCGACGCACCGGTAAAAGAATAGATGCCACAGGATGTTAAGAAAAACAAAAATACCGACAACACCCCTACCCGGACTGACCAAATCCTTTTACCTTTGAAAAGTTTCCGGAAAGAAAAACCGTTTTGTATGCGTATCAACCGCTTCATGAATTTGCTTTTTGCAAAGTTATAACAAAAAACGATTTTTCAGGGTTGCAGGAATCACTCAGAAATTCAACTCAAAACAGGATTAAATCAGGCTCATGAAACACAGGAATAACTTGTTACCCGCTTCGATGTTACTCATCATTCTACTGTTTACAGCAGCTTGCCATAATACTCCCCAAAAGAAAAACATACAGAAACCCGTTTCGGTTTCCGTCGATGTGAAATCGGGTGAAGTCATGCCTCACATCCCCTGCTCAGCCGATACTTCCGAATCGTATGCGCTTTACCTGCCATCGGATTATTCTCCCAAACACCTTTTTCCGGTAATTTTCTTTTTCGATGCCCATGCCCGGGGAGCGCTTGTGGTGAAAAAATACAAAAGTATTGCAGAAGAATTTGGCTTCATCCTGGCAGCTTCCAACAACTCAAAAAACGGACAGTCACAACAACAAACAAGCCGGGTCCTGTATCATTTTATGCAGGATGTGGAACAACGGTTTTCCGTTGACCCGCAAAGAATTTATACCGCCGGATTCTCCGGAGGTGCCCGGGTAGCCGCTGCCATCGGACTGTTCAACAAAAGCGTGGCCGGTACGATTGGCTTGGAAGCCGGTTTCCCCCCTGTTCGTCAGATTCCGGATACCCATCTTACCTGGGTCGGTGTGGTGGGAAACACCGATTTCAATTATCTGGAAATGAAAGACCTCTCCAGACGTCTCGATGCCATGGGCATGCAGAACCTGCTGTTGGTCTATCCCGGAAAACACGAACTACCTCCGGCCAGAATGTTTAAAAAAGCCTATGAGTTTCTGTTGCTAGACGCCATGCGGAAACAAATTGTTCCTCTGAACCAGAGCATCATCGATACGGTGAAAAACCGATACGACCGACTTCGAATACAGGCACAAAAAGGAGATCATTGTTTGCAACAACTGGAAGCCGATCAGGCGCTGGTAAAAAACCTGGAAGGGTTGACAAACGTTACTCTTTATCAGAATGAGATCAAAAAACTTTCAGCCAGCCATGCCTGCCAGCTCAGGAAAAAAGAGATGACAGCTTTGCTGCAAACCGAAACCTTTGATCAGCAAAAATTTGATCAGTCGCTGAGTTCGGAAGGTTCCGGATGGTGGAGACATCAGATTCAGGAACTCTATCGAAAAAAGAGCGTCGCCCGCGACGAACAGGTCAAACTGATGGACCAGCGCCTGCTGAATTACCTGAGCCTGATGTCCTATCTCTATGCAGGTTCCAGCTTGCAAAACAGACAAATGGAAGAAACCGAAAAATTCCTGATGATCTACCAGATGGTCGATCCTGATAATCCGGAAGTGTATTTGATGAAGGCCGAATTTGAAGCCTTACAAAACCAGAACAACAAAGCACTTACATCGTTACAAAAAGCTGTTGACCATGGATTCAAAGACACTTACAGAATTGAAAACAACAACTATTTCAAGAACCTGAAAGCACTCCCTGAGTTCACTAAAATACTCGGTAAAATTAAAAAGGTGAAAAACTAAACCTGCCACAAGCGGACGCAGTTTGCGCCATACAAGCCAGCCAAAATACTTTCCTGAAAAAGAGTTAAATTTTCTGGTGTTTCCCAAACAGAATTGTTAATTTTGAACAATCCTGATTCGGGGACACACAATTACTGAAACGAAGTTGCTTTTGCAGTTTTATATAAAAACCTGTATGCTTATCTGTTACGCCAAAATAAACCATCATGAAAAAATTTGTCGTCCATCAGGTTCTCAACCACGCGTTGATCACCCATCCCGAACAAGTCATTGTCTCCGACGGAAAAACATTTACGTATCGTGAATTTTACTCCCGCATTCTGAAACTGGCCAACAGCCTGAAAGAAAAGGGGATAAAAAAAGGCACGGTTGTCGGGGTACTGGATGTGAACACCCACCGTTTCCTCGAAATGCATTATGCCTGTTCCATGCTGGGCGCCGTGTTGCACACCATCAATTTCAGGCTGGCACCGGAGCAAATGGTTTATTCCATGGTCCATGCCGGCGACGAATGGATCTTTGTGTCCGATATTTTCGTTCAGGCGGCGAAACCGCTGTTTGGCAAATTCCCCAACTGGGTGCTGATGAGCGACAACACCGATCAGCCATTGCCCGAAACACCACAGGCTTTTCATTTCGAAAAACTCGTGGAAGAAGGCGTTGAAAAAGAACTGCCCGAAGCCGACGATATTCAGGAAGACGATGTGTTTTCCATTTTCTATACCACCGGAACCACAGGCAGTCCCAAAGGCATTCAATACGAACACCGCACCATGCTGACGGGTGCGTTGCAGCTGTTTCACCACATGGCCCTGCACAAATACGGCGCCCGCCTGAGCAACCGCGATGTGTTCATGCCGCTGATTCCGTTTTTCCATATTCATGCCTGGGGCACGGCGTTTTTCCCGCTGTACCTCGGTGCCAAACTGGTATTACCCGGCGCCGCTGATGCAGCCGGGCAGGTAGCTTTGATACAAAAAGAAAAGGTCAGCTGGATGAATATGGTACCTACCCAGTTACAAATGCTGCTCGAACAGGAAGGCTTTGGCAACATCAAAGTACTGACGGGCGGCAGTCCGTTTGCTTCGGGTATTGCCCGGCGGGCAGACAAAGCTGGCGTTGAATTCAGCCTGATCTACGGAGGTTCCGATCAACTGGGAACTGCCATTTCGGTGGTCCCCGAAGAAGTAGAACCCGACACCGACGAGGCACTCGAATGGCGCCGGGTGGGCATGCGACCGTTCCCGCTGGTGGAAATTTCCATCCGCGATAAGGAAGGAAACGAAGTGCCCCACGACGGCCACACGCTGGGTGCCATTTGGGTACGGAGTCCGTGGCTGCCCAAAGGGTATTACAAAGATCCCGAAACCACCAGCCAACATTTTATTGACGGATGGTTTCGTACCGGTGATCTGGGTTATTTCCACCCAAACCATGCCATTTACGTTGCCGACCGCGAAGGCGATGCCATCAAGAGCGGTGGCGAATGGATCCCCACCGGTGTGCTGGAAGCCCTGCTTTCGGAACACGAAGCCGTACAACAGGTAGCCGTTATTCCTTTCCACGATGAACAATGGGGCCAACGACCGCTGGCCGTCATCAAAGCCCAAACAGCAGTTTCGGAAAAAGAACTGAGCGACTTCCTGCTGGCCAAAGTCCCCGAAGGCAAACTGGCCAGGTTCTGGATACCGGATCGTTATGTGTTTGTGGACGAAATTCCATTGACCAGCGCCGGAAAGTTGAATAAGAAGGTGTTAAAGGATCAGTATTCTCATCTTGAAAATTAATTTTAAAAATAACTAACCCAAAAAAATCAAGAAAAATGTCAATGAATGTATTAATGACCGATGAAGACAGGGCCCTGCGGGAACGGGTGCAGGATTTTGTGAAATGGGTACCCACGCAGTTGCTGCTGGATATGGACGCCGAAAAGGTGCGCTATCCCACGGAATTCATCCGCGAAGCCGGAAAACGAAATCTGCTGGGTCTGCGGTTTGACAAAAAATGGGGCGGCTCCGGTATGCCCTGGAGCAGTGAAATGATTGCCCTGGAAGAAGTGGGCGTGCTGGGCACATCGCTGGGCTGCCTGTACTCACTGTTTTCCATTGTGGGCGAAGCCATCCACGTGTTCGGTACCGAAGAACAAAAGGAACGATTCCTCATCCCCATGCTGAAAGGGGAAATCGGGGTAGCCGAAGGATTAACAGAACCCCGCGGCGGTTCCGACTTTTTTGCTGCCACCACCAAAGCCAAACGGGTGGGCGACACCTTTTACCTGAACGGACAAAAACGCTTTGTGGTGGGTGCCGAAGGCGCGGACGTATTGCTGGTCTACGCTATTGTGGAAGGCATCGACGATCCGAAAAAAGCCATGACCGCCTTTCTGGTGGAAAGAGGTCCCGGTGTGGAAGTGGAACATGTGTACGGTTTGATGGGCACCCGCGGTGGCGGTACCGGCAGGCTGGTGTTCAAAGATGCCGAAGTACCGTTGAAAAATGTGCTGGGCGGTGAAGCCGGCATCGGCAACGGAACCAAAGTTTTTCATCAGATGATGGTCCCCGAACGGCTCACTTCAGCCGGTGGTGCTGTGGGCATGGCCCGTGGCGCCCTGGAAGTAGCCGCCCGCTATGCCGACAAACGCAAAGCCTTCGGACAAAAGATTCGTGCTTTCGAAGCCGTCAGTGCCAAAGTCTCCGACAGCCTCACGCTACTGGATGCTTCCCGCGCCATCAACTACCTGGCGGCCAACACCGCCGATGCCCCGGTTTCGGCAGGGCAGATCCGCAGACTGGTGTCCGAATCCAAAAAGTTCTCCACCGAATCGGCCTGGAAAGTGGTGAACCACGCCATGCAAATCATGGGGGGCATCGGTTACACCAATATATATCCCGTGGAAAAAATGCTTCGCGACGTGCGGCTCATCACCATTTGGACGGGTACCAACGAGATCATGGACCTGGTAATCCAGCACGAATTTTACAAAGAATTCCTGAATCAGAAACTCAACAGCCGCGATACCGAAGGGGATGCCGAAGGCGCTACTTACACAGAAGAAAAAGTATACAACGACGATTAAAATTTTGAACGATGGACCCATACAAAGAAATCAGGGGAATGGATTTTTTCAGCACCGATAAGATGCTGATGGATTTTCTGAAGGAATACGATGCTGCGTTTCTGGAACGCAACCGGCAATCGCTTTCCGACTTCGGCCTTTGGGTAGGCACTGAAGTGGATGAACAAGCTGAGTATTCCGACCGGTATGCCGAACCGAAACTGGAAGCATTTGAAAAGTACGGAAACAAAACCAACCGCATTGTGTTTAATCCCTGGTATAAAAAAGCGCATGCCGAAGCCTATGCCAGAGGCATCATCGGAAAGGCATACGGTGAAAATCCCGAACCGCACCTGATCAGCTTTGTGATGGGTTATCTGCTTTCACACACCGACATTTCCATCCACTGCCCTGTCACCATGACCGGGGCGGTGGCTTATGTCCTCGACACGCTGGCACCTGAAGCCGTCAAAGAAAAATATCTTCACCAGCTCATCCGCATGGATGGAAAGTCCTTGTCGGGCGGCACCTGGGCCACTGAATTGCACGGAGGTTCTGATGTGGGTGCTACCACAACTGTTGCCAGAAAATCAGGAAATGCCTTTGAACTAACCGGGTTGAAATGGTTCACCAGCAATGCGGATTCGGGACTGGCGGTGGCTACAGCCCGTCCTGATGAAAGCATCCGGGGCAGTAAGGGACTGGGGCTGTACCTGGTACCGAGTCATCTGGACGACGGCAAGCAGAATTATTACCACATCCGCAGGTTAAAAGAAAAGCTCGGCACCCGGGCGCTGGCGACCGGTGAAATTGACCTGGAAGGCACCTTTGCCGAAGAAATTGTGCCTCCGCCCTACGGCCTCAAAGCCATGATGGAAGCGTTGGAATACAGCCGCATTCACAATACCGTCAGCGCCAGCGCCAGCCACCGCCGGGCTTTTTTGGAAGCCATGGCCTGGACCCGTCAGCGCGAAGCGTTTGGCCACAACATTCTGCAATATCCCATGGTAAAAGATGAAATTCTCAAAATCCTCTTCTACCTGGAAGCTTCGTTTGCCCTTTCCTTTGAATCGGCAAGTTATTTCGACAAGTCACTGTCTGACGAAAACCACCGTCCCTGGCTGCGACTGGCTACGGCACTGGCCAAATACCAGACGGCCGAATGGGCTGTACAAGCTACCAAGGACAGTATGGAGATCATCGGCGGAAACGCCTACACCAACGAGTTTCCCATGTCGCGGATCATGCGCGACGTGTACAGCCTCATCCTCTGGGAAGGGCCGGCCAACATCCAGGCCATTGAAGTAGCCCGTATGTGTACGGGCAAAAACCAAATTGCTTATGATGCGTTCCGGAAAAAGATTGCCGGCTTCATCCATCCGGTAACTTCTACCTGGAAAGCGGAAGCAGTCTATGTGAACGAACAAATGAAAATCATCGAAAGCTTTGTGAGTGCCATGCAAGCGGATCCCGCTGCCATCCAGATTTATGCCAGAAAAGCCATGGCAGCCATGAGCCGCACACTGGCTGCCGCTTTGCTGCTGAACAAGGCCCATAAAGCGGTACTGCAAAACAACAATTTCCGGTCATTTCTGGTAGCCAAAGGATACATTGACCTACTGAAACAAGTGACCACTCCGGGCAGTGAATTACTAAACCACAGGCACTACCTCGCCATCCTGAACCATGAGCCGGTTTACCAACTGTAAAGTTCCTGTTAAATTATATTAATAGAGGAACGTTCATTTGTATTGTTCGTATCTTTGCGAACAAACAAAAAAAGACATGTCCGACGGATTTCAATTCACAAACGAAACCATTCAGGCCTCCCGGCTGGCTAAGGCATTCAGCCATCCGGTCAGGTTATACATATTAAAGCAATTGTCGCAGGAAAAATGCTGTTACAGCAGTGATTTATCAACGATTCTGCCCGTCGCCAAATCAACCCTGTCGCAACATTTGAAAGAGCTTAAAGATGCAGGGCTTATTCACGGACAAACAGAGGCTCCCAAAATCAAATACTGCTTGAACAGGGAGGTCTGGAACCTGGCCCGTTCTTTTTTTCAGGATGTATTTCAGTTATCCTAATCCATTTCATCTTTTTATTTTGTAAGGTTTGTGTTTTTGATCCGTCAAAAAACAGTAAAAAATTAGTGTTAAACCATTAAAATCATCATAAAATGACACGAGAAAAATCAGAAATCAACGTAGTGGTGGAAGGCAAAGCAGAGACTCCCACCCGCGTAAATATAACCTCAGGAAAGTTCAGTATGATCATTGACGAACCTGAGCAGATGGGCGGTACCGACCAGGGCCCCACACCCATGCAGGCTTTGCTGATGGCACTGGCCGGATGTATCAACATAACCGGAAGCTTCGTGGCCCAGCAGAAAAACCTGGAGATGCACCACATGAGTGTGCGCATCGAGGGCAGCATGAACCCGGGAACTTTCATGGGTATGCCTTCCAACGACCGTGCCGGTTTCCGGGAAATCGAAGTGCACATCGACGCTGATTTTCCCCATGCTACCGAAAAGGAAATCGCCGAATGGGTAGAAGAAACGGAAAACCGTTGCCCGGTGACCGACAACATCAAGGAAAAAACAAAAATTATCGTGCACACCAGAGAAACGGTATAAAACCGCCCCGATGAAAGAATGATAACGCATTCTTTGCATCCAACGATATTCTTCCTAATTTTACCGTTTGATGTAAACTGTAAAAATGGGATTCTCCTTTCCGAAGAGTCAGATAAAAGAATGGAGCTACACGCTGGGCACATCCCTGATGGCCGGGTTGTTTGCCTATCTCTTGCTGCATCTGCTCACCGAATTATCCATTCTTTATTTTAGCTACGATTTGAACATTCAGGCCGTTCTACAGGTAAAAGGCATCCGCTTTTTGACCAGCCCAGGAAATCCTGACTGGACACGGGATGCCACCGTTACGTTATACCTGGTGAAACCTATTCTGAACCTTTTAGTGGCCATTGCAACCATGATACTGTATGCAGTCATCCGGTACAAAAGTCAGTCCTTTTCTTTTTTCATGATCTGGATCATTATTTTCGGGCTTAACAATATGTTTGGAACCTTTCTTGAAAACGGATTTCTGAAAAACGGTATTTATAAAGTTGTTGAAGTCATGCATCTGGGAACCATTCCTTTTGTACTGATGCTGGGGCTTTCCTTCTATTTTCTCTATATTTCAGGTGTTGGAACAGGAAAAGTCATCATGCTGTGTCTTCCCGGAAGACATAAATCCGGCAGAGGCATTCAGTTTCTTTATTTTTTTGTAGCCTTTTTACTCCCCTGGATTATCATTTTGGGGCTGATCTTTCCGTTCAGCGATTTCGACCTGAAAATTACCTACCTGTTTGGGATATTGCTCCTGATCCCTTTTTTATGGTCCAGGGGTCCCGAAAAAGAAGGCATCCACCTGGATTCGCTTCCGGCATTTTTGTGGAATGATTTGATCAGTGTTATTTTCTTTGGAATCGGCATCATTCTGATGATCGAAATGCTTTCCATGAACATTCGGTTCCACTGAAAAGGGGGCTCAAATGTTTCCTTTGAACTCCTTTCAATCAGGAATTTCATTAACTTTAGCCAAAAATTTATGTTCAACTAAATAATATAATTATGAAACAGCTTTTCTCTACAAAAACCTTGTTACTTCTGATGGCCCTGTTTGTGGGAATCACATCAGCGGAAGCCAAAAAAAAGAAAGAACCGCCTAAAAACAACGCACTCAAGGCTTCGGTTTTTAACGGGCTGAAATGGCGGGGTATTGGCCCGGCCCTAACCTCGGGAAGAATCGCCGATTTTTCGGTTGACCCCAACGACCACAGTCATTTTTACGTAGCCTCGGCATCGGGTGGCATTTGGGTAACCCACGACGACGGCACCACGTTTAAATCCGTTTTTGATCATTACGGTGCCTATTCCATCGGCTGTCTGGCCATGGATCCCAACAACCATCATGTCGTTTGGGCCGGCACAGGTGAAAACAACCACCAACGCGCACTCGGTTACGGTAACGGAGTATGGAAAACCACCGATGACGGAAAGACATGGAAAAATATGGGATTGAAAAACTCCCGTCAGATTGGTAAGATCCTCATCGATCCCCGTAATTCGGATGTGGTATATGTAGCTGCTGAAGGTTCAGCATGGGGTCCCGGAGAAGAACGCGGTTTGTACAAAACCACCGACGGCGGAAAAACCTGGAACAAGGTTCTGTCGATTTCGGAAAATACCGGCGTGGCCAATATGTGTTTCGAACCCGGAAATCCGGATGTGATTTATGCCGGTGCCGAACAACGCCGCAGACGCCAGTTCTCTAAAATTGGCGGTGGTCCGGAATCGGCCTTCTACAAAACCACCGACGGTGGAAAAACCTGGAACAAATTAACCAATGGAATACCCGGTGTAGACAAAGGTGGAATGGCTATTGCCGTTTCTCCTGCCAATCCCGACATTGTTTATGTGATGTTTGAAGCTTCCAACGGCAAAGGCGGTTTTTACCGTTCGACCAACCGGGGAGCCTCCTTCAGCAAAATGAACGATTACAACAGCAGCGGTCAGTACTACAGCGAAATTTATCCCGATCCCAAAGATCCCGATAAGGTCTATTCTGTAGACACCTACGGAAAAGTGACGACCGACGGTGGAAAAACCTGGAAAAATATGGGTAACTACAAACGCCACGTGGATGACCATGCCTACTGGATCGATCCCAAGGATACCAAACACATGCTCATTGGTTGCGACGGCGGTGTATATGAAACCTGGAACGGAAACAAAACGTTTGACTTCAAAAACACCTTGCCTGTAACCCAGTTTTACAGAGTATTTGCCGATAATTCCTATCCGTTTTACTGGGTGTATGGAGGAACACAGGATAACAACAGTATTGGCGGACCCTCGCAAAACCTGAAACGAGGCGGTGTGACCAGCGGCGAATGGATTACCACACTGGGTGGTGACGGCTTCTGGCAGGCTGTCGACCCCAACAATCCTGATATTGTTTATTCTGCATATCAGTATGGAAACATTTATCGCTACGATAAAAAATCGGGTGAAAGCATCAAAATCAAGCCCATGCCCAAGGAAGGTGAAAAAACATTTCGCTGGAACTGGGATGCTCCTTTTATTTTAAGTACACACCAGGCCACCCGTTTGTACATGGGTGCCAATAAAATCTTTGAAAGCGACGACAGGGGCAATTCATGGCGCGAGATCAGTGGTGACGTGACCCGTGATGAAGACCGCAATCAGTTTAAAGTCATGGGCAAATACTGGCCTGCTGATGCCGTTGCCAAAGACGTTTCCACCTCTCAGTGGGGAACCGTGGTGTCGTTGGCCGAATCACCTGTTAAAGAGGGGATGGTTGTTGCCGGAACCGATGACGGAGTGGTCCAGGTAACCGATAACGATGGAAAAACGTGGACCAAAACCACCACCTTCCCGGGAGTACCCGAATATACCTACGTCAGTGATGTACTGCCTTCCAACTTTGATGAGAATGTGATCTACGCATCATTCAACGACATCAAAAGCGACGACTTCAAACCTTACCTGATGAAGAGTAGTGACAAGGGCAAAACCTGGGTCTCCATTGCCAACAATCTGCCGGAAGAAAGTGTACATACCATTGCTCAGGATCCGGTGGATAAGAACCTTTTGTTTGTGGGTACCGAGTTTGGTTTTTACTTCTCGATTAACGGTGGTGAAAGCTGGACCAAACTGGGAAGCGGGCTTCCCGACATTGCAGTACGCGACATCCAGATCCAGAAAAGGGAAAAAGATCTGGTCATTGCTACCTTTGGACGCGGAATTTATATCATGGATGATTATTCTGCTTTGCGGGGCTTGACTGCTCATCAGCTGCAAGATTCTGAAGCCATCCTCTTCCCCATGAAAGACGCGCTGATGTACATCCAAAAAGATGACCGGTACGGCACCGGTTCCAATTTCTTCCAGGCTCCCAACCCTCCTTTTGGTGCTACACTGACCTACTATGTAAAAGACGTACCCAAAACATTGAAAGCGCAACGGCTGAAAAAGGAAAAGGAATTATTTAAAGAAGGAAAGCCCATTCCGCAACCCAATCACGAAGAACTGGTAAAAGAAAAAAATGAAACGGGACCCTACTTCGAATTTACGGTCACCAATTCCAAAGGAACCGTGGTGCGCAAAATGTACAAACCGGCAACCACAGGAATCAACAGAATCACCTGGAATCTGCGCTACCTGTTGCCCAATCCCATCCGGTTGAGAAATAATAAATTCAATCCGTTAAACGATGGTCGCAGCGGCATGCTGGCTCTTCCGGGTAAATACACCATTGCGTTGTCAATGTATCATAATGGCGTGAGCAAGCCTTTGGGCAAGCCCGTCAGCTTTGATGCCCGGGTTCTGGATAACACCACTCTTCCTGCCAAGGACAGAATGGCTCTTGATGCATTCTTTGATGAAGTTTCAAATGTATGGAGAGTCATGAGCGGAGCCGAAAGATATCTGGACAACCTATACATGAGAACAGCTTATGTACAACAAGCCATTCAGATTACCGACGGTGCAACTCTGGAAATGAAAAACAATGCACAGGGTATTAAGGAAGAACTGGAAAAAATCACTTATTTACTGGACGGCTCACCTGCCAAAGCCAGTTTTGAAGAAGTTCCTCCGGAACAAATGCCGCTATCCAACCGCCTGAACGAAGCTGTGTTTGCTTCATGGCAGTCTACTTCTGCACCCACGGCTACCCAGAAGATGAACTTCAACATCGTGAAACAGGCCATGCCGGATCTGCTGGCCCGCTTGCAAAAAGCAAACGATGGGCTGAAAGCACTGGAGAAGAAACTGGATGAACTGAAAGCACCCTATACTCCCGGACGATTTCCCTCCGACGACTAATTAAATGTTGATTCCATAAAAAAACCGCCTGATATCAGGCGGTTTTTTTTATAATGATTCACCATCTTATTTTCTGAGCTCGCGGATCAGTACCACATAAACCGGGAAGTGATCACTATAACCTCCCATCCAGGCACCACCGGCAAAAGAACGGTACGGATAACCCTTGTACCGGCCTTCTTTTTGCACTAAAAACTGTTTATTAAATACTTCAACCTTATAATATTCCCAGGTTGAATAATTCTTACCCATCAAACCGGGAGAAAGCAATATCTGATCAAAAAGGCTCCAGGTATCGCGCCACGCGGTAGTTCCATTGCCACTTTTATAAAGCTTATACATGGGATTGAAAAAGTCGCTACCCTTCATTTGTTTTTCACTGCCAACCGCTTTCATAATCTTCAGTACACTTTCATTGTTGGGATTGTCGTTCAGGTCACCCATGACAATAATCTTGGCTTTGGGATTGATGGCCATCAATGAATCGGAAATATGACGTGACAGGGCTGCTGCTGCATCACGCAAGGGACGGGAGCGTTTTTCACCGCCGTAACGTGAAGGCCAGTGATTCACAATGAAATAAATTTTTTCTCCCAGCAACGAACCTTCTACCAGCAATTGATCACGGGTACGAAAGTTGGGCATCCCCTTTACATACAAACGGGTACTTTTGGTGGCCAGCACCTTTAAATATTTAGGATTGTACAAAAGAGCCACGTCCACCCCCCTTCGATCGGGTGAATTATAATGCACAATCTGATAGTGACGGTCCTTTAATGCCGGCATGCTGATCAGGTCTTCAATTACTTTTCGGTTTTCGATCTCAGAAATTCCCAACACCGCCACGCCGTCAGGATTAACGCTTAACCCGATTTTACTGATGGCCTCTGACATGTGCTGCAACTTGCGCATATATTTCGCCGTATTCCAGTGATTAATTCCGTCAGGCAGAAATTCTTCGTCGTTGATTTTAGGATCGTTGACCGTATCAAACAAATTCTCCTGATTGTAAAATCCAATTAATGCAGATTGAAAAACTTTTTGGGCATTTGCACTGGGGATTGTCCCGGCTATAAGAAACAAAACAACCCCGGCACTTAAAATCATTTTTTTCATTTTGACAGCTTGTTTCGATGATAATTACTGATTATTTTCTTTAAACAAATTATCTTAACAGTTATATTTCAACACATTAAAGATACTTCACTCCTCTTCAGATTCACAGTGCAAACTACTGTTTTTTTTTGAGTCAGAATTTGATTTCAGGACCGATGTAGCTCATTTTCCACAAGATAGGTCACTGTTTGTTGATATTTACCAAAATTGGGAGAATAAAGTGCCGCTAACGGTTCTTTATCCTAAATATCCACCCGAAAAAAGAATAATCAAACAATATACTATAACAAACAATCTATCAGCACGATAAATTTGCAAATCGTGGATTCAGCAAGGTTAAATCCGCTTATTTTTTAAGATTATTTAATAATTTTGACATAATATTTTTTTTAAAGAATTCAACTGATTTGACTCAGTTGTTAATCAGGTTTATTGTTATATAAAAATTTCCACATGAGAAAAATTTTTACATTAATTGTGGTGTTCCTTTTCGTCTCGAATATTACATTCGGCCAAAGCGACACTACCAAGATCAACAAGGAGAGCAACAATATTCCTACCTTCACTTTGACCCAGTCGGACCTTTCATCAGAAGATGAAGGGGAAGCAGACATTTCCGGTTTGTTACAGGCATCTCGCGATGTGTTTGTATCCACTGCCGGCTATGTTTTCGGTCCTGCCCGTTTTCGTATCAGGGGATACGACACCCGTAATCTTTCGGTGATGATGAACGGGGTGCCTTTGAACGACCCTACTTCGGGTCGTGCCTACTGGTCCAGTTGGGGAGGTTTGAATGATGTAACCCGAAACCAGATCATCCAGGTAGGCGTTGCTTCTTCACCTTCCAGTTTTGGCGGTGTTGGTGGAGTAACGGACATCATTACCCGTCCTTCCACATTCGGGAAGCGGACGAGTGTTTCCTATGCCTTATCGAATCGCAGCTACAACAACCGGTTGATGTTTACCTATTCAACAGGACAAATGACCAATGGCTGGTCGTTTGTATTTTCCGGCTCACACCGATGGGCACAGGAAGGATATGCACCCGGTACATTCTACGATGCCTGGGGTTATTTTATCGGTGTTGAAAAGAAACTCACGAAAAAACACAGTCTTGCCCTGACCGTCTTCAGTGCGCCCAGCAAAAGGGCTTCTGCCGGTATGGCCGTTCAGGAGGCATACGATCTATCCGGTACCAACTTCTACAATCCTTACTGGGGATATCAAAACGGGAAAAAAAGAAATTCACGTGTCAGCAATTACAACCAACCCATGATCACCCTGACGCATTACTGGGACATCTCAGACAAACTAAAATCGCAGGCTTCGGTATCCTATTGGTTTGGAAGAGGTGGAAGTACCGCACTGAACTGGGTGGAAGCCAATGACCCGCGTCCCGATTATTACCGCAATCTGCCCAGTTGGTTTGCCAGTCAGGGAGACATTACCCTGGCCGACTACTATACTCAAATGTGGGAAAACGATCCGGCCTTCAGACAAATCAACTGGGATGCCATGTATTTTGCCAACAGCAAATACCTGTTTACAGTGAATAATGTAGACGGAGTAAATGGCAACACCGTGACGGGTAACCGCTCCAAATACATTATTGAAGACCGCCGCAACGACAAAAGCCAGTTCCAGTTTGACTGGCATGTAAATTCTTTTATAAACGATCATCTGACCGTTAGCGGAGGCATTCAGACCAGTTGGTTCAGGGGCCACAGTTTCAAAACAATTGACGACCTGCTGGGAGGGGACTTCTGGTTGGATATTGACAAGTTCGCCCAGGAAAGTCCTTTCGGTTCCACCGATGCGGCTCAAAGTGATTTGAACCATCCCAACCGGGTGGTCAGAGTAGGAGATGTTTTCGGTTATAATTACTATGCCAACATCAATACCCAAAGCCTGCACGGGGAAGCCGATTTTACCTACCGTAAACTCGATGTCTTTGTGGGATTGAAACTTTCTCATACCGCCTTTTGGAGAACCGGATTAATGAGAAACGGATTATTTCCCGATAACTCATACGGCGACAGCAAGAAAAATAATTTCTTCAACTATGGGGTTAAAGCCGGTATCACCTATAAAATTGACGGAAGAAATTACATTGTCCTCAACGGGATGGCCCTGACACAGGCTCCTTATTTCCGGGATGCTTATGTATCGGTGCGTACCCGCGACTTTGTGGTAAGTCCGTTGAAAAACGAACAAATCTACTCGGGAGACCTGAGTTATATTTTGCGCTCGCCCACTGTGAAAGCCCGACTCACAGCCTACTACTCACAATTTAAGGACCAAACCTTTGCCCGCAGTTTTTACCATGATGTATTGAGCACGTTTGTTAATTACATCATGACCGGAGTGGACAAACAGAGTATCGGCCTTGAATTGGGGATAGAAGCCAATGTAAGCCCAACGGTAACGGTAACAGCTATGGCCGGTGTTGGACAATTCATCTACAACTCAAATCCCTCGGTAACCATTGTTCAGGATAATAATGCCGCAGTAATTGCCACAGATCGTGTAGTGTATTTCAAAAATTACTACGTTGGCGGAATGCCGCAGACCATTGGTTCACTGGGTATTCGCTACAATGCACCCAAATACTGGTTTATTGGCGTAAATGGAAACTACTTCGGCGGAAACTATCTGGAACCCAATCCCGACAGAAGAACGGCTGAAGCCCTGACAGGAATCTATGAAGGAGACGTTCGCATCAACCCTATCCTGGATATGACCGAACTTCCTTCAGCCACTACCTTTGACTTTTTCGGTGGCAAATCGTGGCGTCTGATGCATAAGTACACGCTTGGTTTTACCTTGAGTGTCAGTAACCTGTTAAACAACACCAACATTCCTGTTTTCGGTTACGAACAATTGCGCTATGACCCCACCGACATCAACAAGTATCCTCCAAAATATGCTTACATGTACGGAAGAACTTTCTTTTTCAACCTTTATTTAAGAATGTAAAACAAACCCAGAAACGACAATAAAATACGAATATGAAAAAATTAGCTTTAATCATTGCAGGTAGTTTCCTTCTCCTTTTTTCTTCTTGTGTGAAGCAAAATTTCGAGAAGCCTCCCATTGGCACTCTGCCTGAGGGAGCTGTATATACCATTGCCCAGTTGAGACAAATGTATGTTGATTCAGGGGCTTATACCATCAAAACCGATGCTTCTGTATACGGTGTGATCACCATGGATGAAACATCCGGAAATATATACAAAAGTGCTTATATGCAGGACGCCTCAGGCGCTGTTAACCTGAGACTGTTACAGTCGGGCGGCCTGCGCGTGGGCGATTCCATCCGGGTATTTCTGAAAGGAATTTATCTTTCCGATTACGGTGGCATGTTCCAGCTCGACAGCATCCAGAACGATTCCAACATTGTGATCCTGGCCACACAACAATATAAAGAACCCAAAGCATCAACCCTGGCCAATTTGCTGGCCGGTAACGATATAGGTGAATTGGTCAAGCTCGAAGAGGTTCAGTTCGCCAAAACAGCTTTGGGGAGCACCTGGTCGGAATCCAATGCCACTACCAACCGCACCCTGGAAGATTGCTACGGAAACAGTCTTGATGTCCGTACCAGCAACTATGCCAGTTTTGCCGGTTCATTATTACCCGAAGGAAACGGAAGTCTGATTGCCATTGCCGGAATTTTCAACGGAGCTCCTCAGCTCTATGTACGATCACTGGCTGATGTAGACATGACAGGCGATCGTTGCAGCGGTGTCATGGTTCAGGCTGTGGATTCGGTTCACGAAAACTTTGGCAGTGCTCAAAACTATACCAATATTGCCATCACCGGATGGACCAACTACATTGTAGCAGGAACACGTGCCTGGCAGGGTAAAGTATTCAACACCGACGGATACGCTCAGGCTACAGGTTATAACTCCGGATTGAGTGACATGGAAACCTGGCTGATCAGTCCTCCGGTGAAGAACCAAAACGGAGACATGAAATTAAGCTTCAAAGCGGCACAGGCATACTGGAAGCATACAGGCACCAACCAACCTCTGACCGTCCTGGCCTCAACCAATTTTGACGGTTCCAATTTCGATCAGGCCACCTGGACAGAACTTACTCCCACGTTACCCACATCCTCCGATGCCAATTACGATTGGGTACAATCCGGCGTCATTTCTCTGGCTGACTTTACTGGAAATGTATCCATTGCCTTTAAATACAAAGGAAGTGATACCGAATCAACCACCAGTACTCTTGATGATGTAGTGATTAGTCCTAATGCAACGACAGGAGGAGGAACAGGTGGTGGCACAAGCGATACCGGAGTAACGTCACTCAATGTTGATTTTTCTGATCAAACGGACAATACCGCAATTGCTATGACAGGCTGGCTCAATGTGGCTACCAGCGGCACCCGTACCTGGCTGGGGAAAAGTTTTAGTGGGAATATATACGCACAGGCTACAGCTTACAACTCAACAGATGCCAACAATGTGATGTGGCTCATCACACCTAAAATCAACCTTGACGGCATGACCAATCCTCAACTATCGTTCGAGACCGCTACCGCTTACTGGACGAATGATAACCTGGAAGTGCTTATCTCTACCGACTTTGACGGTACCAACATTAGCAATGCTACCTGGACTCCTTTGAACTGCACACTGGCAGGACAAAACGATGCCAACTATACATTTGTTAATTCCGGTACCATTGATTTGTCATCCTACACCGGGAATGCTTATATAGCCTTTAAATATAGCGGAAACGACGGAAACGGCGAAACATCTACTTATCAGGTAGACAACATCGTTTTACAAAGCGCGAAATAATACCACGCTGGTGAATAAAAAAGAGGCTTCTGTTTGGAAGCCTCTTTTTTTATATTTCAAGAAATGATTACTCCTTTTCTTTTACAATTTTCAACCTCAATTCTTCCAGTTGTTCTTCCGAAATTGTGGATGGAGAATCGATCATCACATCGCGTCCGGCATTATTTTTGGGGAAGGCAATAAAATCACGGATGGAATCCCTGCCAGCGAAAATGGCGGCGAGGCGGTCAAAACCCAGGGCAATACCTCCATGCGGCGGAGCACCATACTGGAATGCATTCATCAGAAAACCAAACTGATTTTTAGCTTCTTCTTCTGAAAAGCCCAGGGCAGAAAACATTTTTTTCTGCAACGCTTCATCATGGATACGGATGGAACCGCCCCCGATTTCCACCCCGTTGATCACCATATCGTAAGCATTGGCATGAACGGCTCCGGGATCTGATTCCAGTAAATGTGCCTCTTCAGGTTTGGGTGCTGTAAACGGATGGTGCATGGCATGGAAACGCTGTGTGTCCTCATCCCATTCAAGCAATGGAAAATCAGTCACCCACAAAGGTTTATAATCCTCCGGCTTCTTCAATCCCAACTGATCAGCCATTTCCAGACGCAAGCCGGAAAGCTGTACACGTACGGTATCTTTGGCACCGGAAAGAATAAACATCAGGTCACCGGGCTGTGCACCGAAGGCTTCGGCCCATTGCTGTAGCGCTTCATGATCAAAAAACTTATCTACCGATGATTTAAAAGTTTTGTCTTCGTTGTATTTCACATACACCAACCCCTTGGCACCAATCTGGGGACGTTTCACAAATTCCGTAAGCTGGTCCAGTTGCTTGCGGGTATAATCAGCAGCTCCGGGAACAGAGATTCCCACCACCAGTTCTGCCTGATCGAAAACGCCAAACCCTTTTCCCTGTGCCCAACGGTTCAGTTCCACAAATTCCATCCCGAAGCGCAGATCCGGTTTATCAGAGCCGTACTTTTTCATGGCTTCTTCGTAGGACATGCGGGGAAAAGCAGGCAGTTTAATGCCTTTGACGGTTTGAAACAAATAACGCATCATTCCCTCAAAAGTTCGCAACACATCTTCCTGTTCCACAAAGGCCATCTCACAATCGATCTGTGTAAATTCAGGCTGACGATCGGCACGCAAATCCTCATCACGAAAGCATTTTACCAGTTGGTAGTAGCGATCGTACCCGGCAACCATCAGCAACTGTTTAAACGTCTGAGGCGACTGGGGCAAGGCATAAAATTCACCGGAATTCATACGCGAAGGCACCACAAAATCGCGGGCTCCTTCGGGAGTGGATTTGATCAGATAGGGAGTTTCTATTTCTACAAACTCCTGACTGTCCAGATATTTCCTGGTTTCCAGCGAAAGCTTATGACGCAGCAACAGATTGTTCTTCAATGGATTTCTCCTGAGGTCCAGGTAACGGTATTTCATCCGTAGTTCCTCTCCTCCGTCGGTTTCATCTTCAATGGTGAAGGGAGGAATTTTTGAAGCGTTTAACACCTGTAAGTTCGTGAGGTCAATTTCAATATCACCCGTGGGCAGCTTGGGATTTTTCGAAACGCGTTCGATCACGTTTCCTTGTGCCTGGATGACAAATTCTCTTCCCAATGTACGCGCTTTTTCAATCAATTCAGCCGATGAACGCCCCTCTTCCAGTAATAATTGAGTGATGCCGTACCGGTCGCGCAGGTCAATCCATATCAAACCTCCTTTATCCCGCATGCGTTGTACCCATCCGGTCAAAACTACCGGAATTCCCACATGCTCTATTCTTAAAGCCCCACAGGTATGTGTCCGCAACATATTCTTTTTCTTTTGGTTAATATTTAAAACCGATTTGGTTTCAGGCTGCGAAATTACGAAAGTTCAGGCGAATAACGACTCCGATATTAAAATCATTTTTTGGCCCGAAGCAGCAAACTACCGCCCGTCAGCAGCTAAAAAGCAGAAAGGGATTTTTCGACCTCAGATTTTACTAACTTTGTTGATATTGCAACAGGTCCAAACAGAAAATAATAATAAATGAAACACATTACCCTTGCAGGGCTTGATTCATCTGATCCTCTCATTTCAGAGAAGGACAATTTTATCTATTCACCAAAGCATTGAAGCCATGAAAAACATAAAAAAACTAGTTATTGCCTTTGTCGTTCTTGCCATTCTGGTATACCTCTTCGGACTTTTCGTCGATTACTACGGTGACTGGCTTTGGTTTCGTCAGCTGGGATTCAGTACCGTGTATGACACCATGATTTTCTCACAGGTTGTCTCCTTTGTGGTCTTTTTTGTTGTATTTGTTTTGTTTGCAGCGATCCATGTACGAATGGCCTATCGGTGGGGCAGTCAGAGCCGCAACACCAGTTTCCTGCCCGAAGATGATCCGAGGCAGCTGGTATTACCGCTGTATAAAGGGAAAACAGTTTTTTGGTTCTGGACGGGTGTTATCATCTTTTTCGGTTTGATCATGGGATCCTCAGCCACAGGGCACTGGAATTCATTTCTGCAATTTACCCACGCCTCTTCCTTCCATTCAAACGAACCCATTTTCCATCTGGATGCCGGTTTTTACGTATTCAAACTGCCCGTTTACGAGTTTCTTGTCAGCTGGTATTTATCCACCGTTTCGCTGACCATTGTAGCCGTGTTGTTGTCTTATTATCTGGACAGTGCCTTTACCCTTTCCGGAGGTCATTTCAGAATTTCAAAAAATGTAAAACGACATCTGATTTTACTCGCAGGGTTCTTGACACTGGGGATTTCGGGTGTTTTTCTAACCAAATTGTTCAACACACTTTATTCTTCTCACGGAGTTGCTTACGGACCTTCTTACATGGATGTACATGCACAGATTCCGGCTTATTGGACTATTCTGGTCGTTACACTCGTTATTTCTCTTTTGCTGTTTTTCTATCCGCTGTACAAAAAGAAAAAAGTCGTTTTCGGAGCACTGGGAGTCTGGGGATTGATTTTAATCGGTTTTGTGTGGATTTACCCCGGCATTATTCAGCAGTATATAGTCAAACCCAATGAGTTGCAGAAAGAAACCCCCTACATCCGCAACAACATCAAATTTACCCGGGAGGCTTTTGGCCTGAACAAAATCCAGGTAAAGAATTTTCCGGTAAACGACAGCCTGACCTATCAGGATATAAAAGACAACCACCATACCATTGAAAATGTACGTCTGTGGGACCGACGTCCGTTGATCAGAACCTACAAACAGCTGCAGGAAATCCGGTTGTATTATGATTTTAAAAGTGTTCAGGTGGACCGCTACCACTTCAACAAATATACTGAAGTAGCTTTGGGAGCCCGAGAATTACCGTATACGGAGATTCCCATTCGAGCTCAGACCTGGGTCAACAAACACTTAATCTTTACACACGGTTACGGTGTGGTGATGAACCGGGTGAATCAGATCTCGCCCAACGGGATGCCTGAGTTTATAGTGAAGGACATTCCACCTACGACCACCGTTCCTTTGTCCCTGAAACAAATGGCTATTTATTACGGTGAAGAAACAGATCAATATGTGCTGGTGAACACCAAAACCAAAGAATTTGACTACCCGAAGGGCGATGAAAATGTGTACACCAGTTATTCCGGAAGAGGTGGTGTGCGTATTTCTAATCTGTTCCGAAGACTGGTATATGCCTGGAAGTTGTCGGATATCAAGATCCTGCTTACCGGTTATCTAACCGACAAAAGCCGCATCATGTTGTACCGTTCCATTTCCGATCGCGTCAAAATGCTGGCTCCTTTCCTTTCATACGACAGCGAGCCCTATATGGTGGTTGGTAAAGACGGTGGACTGTATTGGATTCAGGATGCCTACACCACCAGTAATATGTTTCCTTATTCGGAACCGGTATATCAAAACATTGCCCAACGCGGAATCAATTACATCAACAATTCCGTCAAGGTAGTGATTGATGCATACAACGGTGATGTGACCTATTATGTAATCCATCCCAACGATCCACTGGTGAAAACCTATGAAAAGATCTACCCAAAACTATTCAAACCGTTTAGCGATATGCCCGACTTCCTGAAGGCACACATCCGTTATCCCACTGATTTGTTCAACATACAAACCAAAATGTACAATGTGTACCACATGACCGATCCCAAGGTGTTTTACAATCAGGAAGACTACTGGCAAATCCCCAACGAAATATACAACACCGGACAGCAGAAAATGTTCCCTTATTACATCATCATGCGTCTGCCTAAAACAGAGAAGGAGGAATACATTCTCATGCTGCCGCTTACCCCCTCCAACAAGGACAACATGATCGCCTGGATGTGTGCGCGTTGTGATGCTCCCAATTACGGTCAGCTGATTCAGTATGCATTACCCAAGGATAAATTGATTTACGGTCCCATGCAAATTGAAGCACGCATCAATCAAAAACCGGATATCTCAGCAGAATTGACCCTATGGGGACAGGAGGGTTCGCAGGTGATCAAAGGGAATATGCTGGTTATTCCCATTCAAAATTCATTCATCTATGTGGAACCAGTTTATCTGCAATCGGAAGAAGGACAGATTCCGGAATTGAAACGAGTGATTGTGGCTTATAAGGATCAGATTGAAATGAGGCCTACACTGGACGAAGCACTTCAGGCTGTTTTCGGTGTTACATCCTTATCAAATCAGGACAATGTTCAGAAAACTTCAGCCGAACAGCTGCTCCTCTCTCCACTATCGCAACAGGCCAAGCAGGCTCTTGAGCATTACAACAAGGCAATGGATTTCCTGAAGAGGTCTGACTGGACCGGATATGGAAACGAGCTGGAAGCGTTGAAGAAAATCCTTTCCAGAATGGCACAATCGAAAACGAAAGAATCAGTAAAACTACAACATAAATAATTCTTATCTTGCAAGTAAACCGATCAACAAACCATCAAACAATAAATCCACATTAACAAGAAATGTGATAACCATTCACCGACTGGCCTCTGCCGTTCACCGATTTTTGTTTCCCTGAACGAGCTAGGCATCCTATATTTGCAATGTAATTCATTCCAAAAAAGCAAAAAAATGGAAAACTATTCAAACAACAGACACAGCGCCTCAAAAGATGGCAAACTCATCATAGGCGGTATCCTGATCATCATCGGGGCTCTCATTATGCTGGGCAACTTCGATTTTATCGACAGGAATGTTTCGCATTACATATTTAACTGGAAAAGTATTTTAATCTTTCTCGGTATTTATTTACTGGCTGCCAGACCCAATAAAAAATCGGGATACATTTTAATGGGTATCGGTATTGTTTTCTGGCTTCCTGAGTTATTCGGTGAAAGCATTTACCTGCATCAGGTATTCTGGCCGTTGATATTGATTGGCCTGGGTTATTTGTTGATTCGGCGTCATCAGCATTCGCATGATCCCGCAGAGCAAATTTCCCACAAAGGTGCCGAAGGATATCTTGAAGACGCCTCTATTTTTGGAGGAGGGGTCAAGGTGATCCAATCAAAGAACTTCAAAGGTGGAAATATCACTGCTATTTTTGGCGGATCTGAATTTGACATGCGCGATGTGGAAATGGCCGGCGATGTAGCAATCATTGATATATTCACCATCTTCGGGGGAACCAAGATTATCATCCCCGAAAACTGGACCGTAGTATCGGATGCATTCTCCATGTTTGGCGGACTTTCCGACAAAAGACGGGTCAGCATCAAAGATCAGGAAGGTAATAAACTGGTCATTAAAGGACTAGTGATCTTCGGTGGCGTAGAAATCAAAAGTTTCTAACATCAGGAATAGTTAATGGATAACCTGTAAAACACTAATGTCATGAAAGCAAGATCAATTTTCTCAGTCAGGTTTCAACAGGGTTACTTTACAAACCACAGAAGAAACAACCCCAGCAATCCGCTGTCCTCTGCTGGCACCGTTTCGGTCAATAACTGGATGAGTCACTCCAACTTTTTTGTAAGTTAAAAAATAAAAAATACGGAAGATTGTTGAAGAAATTCTGTAACTAAAAAATTTTAAAACTGTCATATAAGTAAACGCAAAAAAATTTAAGTCATGAAAACAAAAGCTCCTGGTTCCTTACGATTTTTCCCGGGCTACTTCAACGCCCCCAGGAACTACCAGAGAAAAGGCAAAAACCGCCTGGCCATGACGGCCTGTCATCCAACCTTCAGAAGCTGGATGAATCCTCAAAATCTGTTCGACCTTTAGTATCGATACGGAACTCCTTCACTCATCAGGCAAACTCAAATCAAACTACAAAAACTTAAGCCATGAAAACGAACGAAACATACGAATCACGCTTCTACCCGGGGTACTTTTCCAAACCCCGCAACTACCAGAAAAAAGAAAAGAAACGTCGCGTTTTCACCGCCTGCCATCCCTCTCTGTGGAACTGGATGAACAACAAAACGTTCTCTGCTTACTAAATTTCAAACTATTCACTACTAAAAAATTATGTCATGAAAGCATTAACTAATTCATTCAAATTTTACCCTGGTTATTTTCGGGCACCCCGGGTAAACCAAAGAAAAGACAAAGCCAGACATTCCTTAACAAGCTGCTGTTGTTCCAAATGGCGGTGGGGAAACGAATCGTTTTTTAACCTCTAAAAAACAAGAACATGAAACAATTTATGGAACATATTTCTTTTACTAACTTATGAAAACCCTTTAAATGACCACGCTGAATCCCGTATCACAAAACAAGAATTACCTGGTAACCTATCTGATGATCTGGACCGTCATCATTGCGTTGCACACATTAATTCTGAACCTGTTCTACGAAATCAACAGCCTGGTTAGTTTTACCGACGCGCTGATTTTCAATATTCTCTTTATGATCATCGGATACAGCCTCTGGTTTGTGATCCGGTTTAACCTCAAAGAGAAACCCTCAATTCTGGACATCATCTTTAACCATTTACTGGTAGCCCTGGTCGTGATTGCCTTTTGGCTTGCTGCCGGGTATTTCATCCTTTCCTATATCAATACCAACAATGCCGACTACCTTTCGTTCCTGCGACAATCGCTACCCTGGCGGGGCGTTACAGGACTTTTTTACTACCTGATTTTTGTATTGTTTTACTACCTGATGATATACAACGACGACCTTCAGGAGAAATTAAAAATGGAAAACGAATTACAGAATCTGGTCACCGAAGCTGAATTAAATGCCTTAAAATCACAGATAAATCCCCATTTTTTATTCAACAGCCTGAATTCCATCAGTTCGCTTACCATCTCCAATCCCGACAAAGCCCAGGAAATGGTGATCAAATTGTCCGATTTCCTCAGGTATTCACTAAGCCACGACAAAAACGAACAAACGAGTCTGAAAGAAGAGTTTGACAATTTGTTACGATATCTGGAAATTGAAAAAGTACGGTTTGGAAAACGCCTGAACTTCATTTACAACATCCCCGAAAATTGTTATCAGGCAAGAATTCCCAACATGCTGCTGCAGCCCTTAATCGAAAACTCTATCAAACACGGGGTGTACAACAGTTCTGAAGAAACCGAAGTGGAAATTCAATGTACCGACAAAAATGATTATCTTGTCATAGAAATTACCAACGATTATGATCCCGACACAAAAAAACCTAAAGGAGAAGGCGTGGGATTGAAAAACATAAAGAAACGGCTGCAACTGATCTACGGGAGAAGCGATTTGCTGGAAACCATTGCTGAAAAAATGGTCTTTAAAGCTATATTAACCTTGCCAAAACAGTAAGTCATGGAAGAAACACTGCGCATCATTATTATCGAAGACGAACAACCAGCCAGAGATCTGGTCAAAGCTTATTTGAAGTCATATGAAAACCTGGAGTTGGTTGCGGAATGTGAAAACGGATTCGAAGGAATCAAGGCCATTCAGGAACACCAACCCGACCTGGTGTTTCTCGACATTCAAATGCCCAAGCTTACCGGGTTCGAAATGCTGGAATTGCTGGATGATAATCCGGAAATCATTTTCACAACGGCCTATGATCAGTTTGCCATCAAGGCTTTTGAACTCAATGCCATCGATTATTTAATGAAACCCTTTTCAAGAGACCGTTTCCATCAGGCACTGAGCAAGGCGTTTGAACGGATGCGTAACAAACAGGCGAACGAAAAACCGGCTTTGGAAAAGCTGAAAGAAAGCATCCGGGAGAAATCGGGTCCGCTGGAACGTATTTTTGTGAAAACAGGCAGCCATATTGATGTGATTCCCGTTCCTGATATTTTCTATATCCAGGCACAGGACGACTATGTGGAACTCCACAGTCCCACGGGGCGGTTCCTGAAAAAAGAAACCATGGCCAGCATCGAAAAGCAGCTTCCCGACGGACAGTTTCTGAGGGTTCACCGTTCCTCCATTATCAATACCAAACAAATTGATAAACTGGAAAAATACGGGAAAGAAAGCTATGTGGTGATCTTAAAAGACGGGACACGCGTCATCGTCAGCAAAAGCCGTGTAAAAACACTTAAAGAACAGTTGGGTATTTAGTCCTGAATACCGTACAACGTTTTTATTTTTTCTACCAGTGTATGGGCCAGTTTCCAATTGGATTCATGGGTCCAGCCTGCAATATGCGGCGACAAGACGACCTGATCCATTTCAATCAGATCCGTGAATGCCCGGGGAAGCTGACTGGCTTCCAGGTGTTCAAAAGACAACCCTTCAAACTCCAGCACATCCAGGCAGGCTCCACGAACAGTACCCGATTTCAGGTTTTTTACAAGATCGGCAGTGTGCACAATTTTACCCCGCGCCGTGTTCACCAAAAAGAATGACTTTTTGAATCGGTTGATAAATTCATCCGTGACCAGGAAACGGGTTTCATCGGTCAGAGGCAAGTGCAGGCTGACTATATCACATTGTTCATACAACTCATCCATAGAAGCTTCCCGTGCGTAAGCATCACTGAAGCCGGTTTTGTATTTATCGTAGGCCAGTATGTTTACGTCAAAACCTGATAACTTTCTGGCAAAAGCACCTCCGGTATTGCCATAGCCAATAATGCCCACGGTTTTGCCTTCCAGTTCCAACCCCCTGTTTTCTTCTCTTTTCCAAATTCCCTGCCGAACTTCCGCATCGGCACGACGCAAGTGATTCATCAGCATGAGCAACATACCGACGGCCTGTTCTCCCACCGCATTACGGTTTCCTTCCGGCGCATTCAAACACTCAATATTCCTGCGTTGGGCAAAGTCCACATCAATATTCTCCATTCCGGCTCCCACTCTGCCGATAAATTGAAGTTTCTCGGCTTTCGACAAGATTTCTTCATCCATTTTAATTTTACTTCGGATGATCACTCCTTCGTATTCGTGAATGATGTTCAGAAAATCTGCTCTTTTATATCCTGAAAAAGCGTCACACTGAAAACCAGCCTTTTCCAACCCTTCCATCAGGTATGGGTGGGTCGTATCCACAAACAAAACCTTTTTCATGTACCTCTGCTGTTTCTGTTACCGGGCAAAGTTCCGAAAAAAACTAATGGCCTTCCAACAGACCTGTTGTTTTCCAGCACAAAGCAGGCTTAAAATGCATGAAACAATATTTTGCCCTAAGAAAAACAAATCATACCTTTGCCCTCTTGTTTCTGAATTTTTAAATACTGGATAAAATTCTGGGCAATTTTTCATATTTTTCGGTGAATATTAAAAAGTTATGTGGCAATATCTCGTAAGGTTCATCCTTAGAAACAGACTGGCGATATTAATTGTGATTGGTTTGCTCACTGTTTTTATGGGTTTTGAAGGTTCCAAAGTGAAACTCTCTTACGAATTGGCCAAGATGCTGCCTTCTACCGATCCCACCAGCATCGAATACAATACCTTTAAGAAAGAGTTCGGTCAAACCGGAGACGGCAGTGTGACTTTTGTTGCCGTAGAAGATCCCAACCTGTTTACCCTCAGCCATTTTACCGAATGGTACAACATCACCCAGGAATTGAGAAAAATTAAAGGCGTGAAGGGTGTCACTTCAGCTGCCCGTGTCTTTTCACTGGTGAGAAACGACAGTTTGCACAAGTTTCAGTTTAAAAATTTGGTTCCGGTAAAACCAACTACCCAACAACAGGTAGACTCCATCCGGAATGTGCTGTACGACCTGCCCATGTATGCCAACCGGTTGTACAACAAAGAAAACCATGTTCACATGATCATGATCACCGTGGACAAAAATATTCTGAATTCCAAGAAGCGCATCCCGATGATGCAGAAAATAACGGAAACCGTAAATCAGTACGGACAAAAATTTCATTTGGACATTCGTTATTCAGGCCTTCCGTATATCCGCACCATTCAAAGCAAGCTGATATTGAACGAATCCTATTTCTTCATATTACTGTCTGCTTTTATCACCTTTGTTTTACTCTTCTTTTTGTTCCGGTCGTTCAGGGCGGTTTTTTTCGCTATGGTGGTGGTTATTGTGGCTGTGATCTGGACTCTGGGAAGCATTACATTGCTGGGATATAAATTTACCATTTTAACAGGAGTGCTGCCCCCCTTACTGATCGTAATTGGCGTGGAGAACTCCATCTTTCTGCTGAATAAATACCTGGACGAAATCCGTCAACACGGGAACAAAACCAAAGCACTGTCGCGGATGATCATCCGGATCGGGAAAGCAAACTTCCTGACCAATGCCACAACTGCCGTAGGATTTGGATCTTTTATCATTACTTCCAACACTTTTCTGGTTGAATTCGGAATTGTGGCCACCATCAACATCCTGGTGATTTATGTGTTGTCCATGCTGTTGTTACCCATTCTCTTCAGCTATTTCCCGGTTCCAAAAGCCAAACACATGCGGCACCTGGAAAATGAAAAGGGTTTTACTTCCCTTTTTGTGCGAAAAGTAACCCACGTGGTCCTAAACTACCGAACGATCGTTTACGTGGTAACCATCACACTGGTTTTGGCAGGTATATACGGAGCTACACGGTTGAGAACAACAGGATCTATTGTGGATGATCTCTCGAAGAACAGCAAAATCAGGAAAGATCTGCGGTTTTTCGAGAAAAACTTTAAAGGGGTCATGCCGCTGGAGATCACCATCAATACGGAAAAACCAAACGGGGTTCTGCGTTTGACAACACTTCGAAAAATCAACGAACTTCAGAATATGCTCGCCCAGTATCCTGAGTTTGCCCAGCCGGTATCCATTGTAGAAATTGTTAAAGCTGCCAAACAAGCTTTTTACAGGGGTAACCCAAAGATGTACACACTGCCCAACAGTCAGGAGAAAAACTTCATCATGTCGTATATCCCTGATTTCGGGAACCAGAAAAACAACCTGCTCAACTCATTTGTCGATTCCAACTATCAGATTGCACGGGTATCGGTACAAATGGAGAATGTAGGAACCAATGAAATTGACAGCATACTGAGAACCATCAGACCGAAAATCGATAAAATTTTCCCGCCCGCACATTACAAAGTTCACCTGACGGGAACCAGTGTTGTCTTTTTGAAGAGCACCAATTACCTGGTGAAAAACCTGTTTACCAGCTTACTGCTGGCGATTATTGCCATTACCCTTCTGATGTCCGTCATTTTCTCTTCGGTAAAAATGATTTTGGTGTCTCTTATCCCCAATGCCATCCCCCTGATTCTGACAGCGGGCATGATGGGCTACTTCGGTATTTCCATCAAGCCGTCCACCATCATTATCTTCAGTATTGCGTTAGGGATCAGTGTAGACAATACCATACATTTTCTTTCCCGATACCGGCTGCATTTAAAATCGAAACGGTGGAAAATAAAAGAATCTGTACTGGCCACTTTACAGGAAACCGGGCACAGCATGATTTTTTCAGCTATTGTCCTGTTTTTCGGATTCTTCATTTTCACGCTTTCTTCGTTTGGAGGCACTCAGGCTTTAGGTTATCTGGTTTCCATCACGCTGCTGGTAGCACTGTTTACCAACCTGATTGTTTTGCCTTCGCTGCTCATCACGCTGAACAAATGGCTGTTGACACCTGCCTTCAAACGGCCGGGAACCATTTCCATGGATAATGAAAACGAACAAACCAAGAAGATCGAAAAGATCGTCAAAGAAGAACTGGATAAAAAAGATCAAAACCCATAAATCATGAAAGGCATTATTTTAGCCGGCGGATCCGGCACGCGTCTCCATCCCCTGACCCTGGCAGTGAGCAAACAGCTTATGCCTATTTACGATAAGCCCATGATCTATTATCCGCTGTCCATCCTGTTGATGGCAGGGATCAAGGATATTCTGATTATCTCCACACCCCACGACACCCCCAATTTCAAATTGTTGCTGGGTGACGGATCTCGTATTGGCTGTCGTTTTGAATATGCCGTTCAGGAAGAACCCAACGGACTGGCTCAGGCTTTTGTGATTGGTGAAGAGTTCATCGGAAAAGACAAAGTGGCCCTGGTTTTGGGGGACAATATTTTTTATGGAAGAGGTTTGCACCAGTTACTGATGGACAGTACTGATCCTGAGGGAGGTCTGGTTTTTGCTTATCATGTTAAAGATCCTGAAAGATACGGTGTCGTAGAATTTGATGACGACATGAATGCACTTTCCATTGAAGAAAAACCGGCAAATCCCAAATCACAATATGCTGTTCCCGGATTGTACTTTTACGATAACTCGGTAGTAGAAGTCGCCAAAAAACTGAAACCCAGCGCCCGGGGAGAATATGAGATTACCGATGTCAACAAACATTACCTGAAAGAAGGAAAACTGAAAGTCGGACTCCTGAGCCGGGGCACTGCCTGGCTTGACACCGGAACCTTTGCCTCATTGATTGAGGCTTCCCAGTTTGTGGAAGTGATTCAGGAAAGACAAAATCAGAAGATCAGTTGTATTGAAGAAATTGCATACAAAAAAGGATTTATCACCAAAGACCAACTTCGTGAAATTGCCCAACCGTTAATCAAAAGTGGTTACGGTCAGTATTTGATTGACTTAATAAAATAATCATGGCAAGAAAAATGTATACGTTCGACGAACTTTACACGATTTTTTCCGAAGAACTCCAAAAGCAGAACTTCAGCAAAAGTCCCAAAGAACTATACGAACCCATTATTTATACCATTTCTCAGTCGGGTAAACGATTGCGTCCCATTTTCACCCTCATGTCCTGCGATTTGTTTGACTGCGACATCCGCAAAGCACTCAGTCAGGCCATTGCCATTGAATTGCTGCACAATTTTACACTCGTCCACGACGATATTATGGACGAGGCTCCGATGCGGCATGGCAAACAAACCGTTCATGTTAAGTGGAACCAGAACCTGGCTATTCTGGCCGGCGATACCATGTATGCTCTGGCTTACCGCTATGCCCTGAATGCCGAACTGGACATTTTACCGGTCTTGTTGCAAACGTTTAACAACACTGCATTGGAAGCCTGTGAAGGGCAGCAAATGGACATTAATTTTGAAAACAAAACCGGGGTCTCCATCGACGACTACCTGTTAATGATTAAATACAAAACGGCTGTACTTTTTGGAGCCAGCATGCGTATCGGAGCATTAATAGCCCGGGCTCCCGAAAAGGACGTGCATCATCTCTATCAGTACGGCCTCAACATTGGGATGGCGTTTCAGTTGAAAGATGATTTGCTGGATTTATACGGTCAAACATCCAGTTTCGGGAAAAGGAAAGGGATCGACATCATCGAAGGCAAGAGGACCTACTTGTACATCATGGCCCTGGAAAAGGCAGATCCTGAAACCAGATCAAAACTGATCGATGCCTATCGAAAAGACCACCCGAATCCGGAACAAAAGATTGCGGAAGTAAAAAGGATCTTTGATCAACTGAACATCGAAGAGATCACACAGCAGGTGATTGAAGAGTATCTGAACAAAAGCCTGGAACATCTTGATCAGGTGGACAGACCGGTAGAAAATAAGAGGGTGTTGGAACAGCTGGCCAAACGCCTTATGTTCCGGGAGAAATAGGCTATAGATTTTCCAGCTCTGTGTGAATCTGCTCCCAGGATTCGTATTGTTTCTCTATTTCTTTTTGAAGTTGAGTATGTTGCCGGTATAAGCTTCCATCGGCTATCGCATCAGCATGATTTTCGGGATGAGCCAGCTTTTCGTTGAGTTCTTCCATCAGAGACTCCTTTTCTTCGATCTTCTGCTCCAGTGCGTTCAGTTTATTTTGTAGTTTCCTTCGGGCCCGATCTTTTTCCTTTCGCTCCTGCCAGTCATTTTTTGTCGTAGACTCCGGTTTTCCCTGATCTTCTGCATTGGCCGGTGTATTTTGAATTTCAATTTCGTTTCGCTTTTTTTCCAGGTATTCTTCTAGGCTCCCCCTGAATTCTTTTATCTGATGATTCTTAAATTCATACATACGTTCCGTCAGTCCCTGAAGGAAGTCACGGTCGTGCGAAACCAAAATCAGGGTACCGTCATATTCAAGCAACGCTTTTTTCAAAATATCCTTTGACAACAGGTCCAGGTGGTTGGTGGGCTCATCCAGCACCAATAAATTGTACGGTTGCAAAAGAAGTTTGGCCAGCGACAAGCGGGCTTTCTCTCCACCCGACAATACCGAAACTTTTTTGTCCACATCTTCACCACTGAACAGAAAAGATCCCAGGATTGACTTGATGTGTTTGCGAACCTCTCCTACAGCCAGATCATCCAACGATTCAAACACTGTTTTTTGAGGGTCCAGCATTTCCCACTGATCCTGCGCGTAATAACCCATGGATACATTGTGTCCAAACTTCAGCTGCCCTTCATATTCCAGCAACCGGGCTATGATCTTTAGCAACGTAGTTTTCCCTTCGCCGTTTCGGCCGACAAAGGCTACTTTCTCCCCTTTAAGTATATGAAACTCCAGATGGTTTAGTACCTTCTTACTTCCGTATGACTTTGAAACATTTTCGCCTTCAATTACAACCTTCCCGCTGCGGGGTGCCGGGGGAAACCGAAAGTGAATACCCGACCGGTCCAGATCATCCGGTTGTACGGTATCCAGTTTCTCAAGCATTTTTATCCTTGACTGAACCTGTTTTGCTTTTGTGGATTTATAGCGAAAACGATCAATAAATTCTTCGGTTTCCTTAATGTATTTCTGCTGGTTGTTGAATGCCGCTTTTTGCTGTTCCTGACGTTCTTCTCTCAACACCAGATACTGGGAATACGGCACCTTGTAATCATATACCTTACCGTTGTTGATCTCCAGGGTTCTGTTGGTCAGATTGTCCAGAAAAGTCCGGTCGTGGGAAACCAACAGTACCGAATGAGGGTAGTTTTTAAGAAACTGTTCCAGCCACTGAATGGCTTCGATGTCCAGGTGATTGGTCGGTTCATCGAGCAAAAGCAAATCGGGTTGAAGCAAAAGTAACTTGGCCAGTTCCATCCGCATTTGCCATCCCGGACTGAACGTCTTCACTGATCTTGTCAGCTCATTCTCTATAAAACCCAAGCCTTTCAAAACTTTCACCGCTTTTCCTTCCAGCCGGCTTTCATCGTGTATGGAAAGCTGATGCTGAACAACATCCATACGCTCAAGCATCTTCATATAAGCCGGGCTTTCGTAATCGGTGCGGTCTATAATTTCCTGCTGAAGTTGAGCGTATTCGGTTTTCAGTTTTCCGACAAATGAAAAAACAGTCAATGTTTCGTCCAGAATATTTTTTTCGCTCTTTACCGCCTTTTCCTGAGGAAGATAACCAATGGTACTGTCGTCGGGAAAAGTTACCAAACCTGACGTAGGGCTTGCTTCTCCGGACAAAATGCGCAACAACGTCGTTTTTCCAGCCCCGTTTTTCCCGGCCAGGCCAATGCGTTCCTTGGGAGCGACAGAAAATGAAACCTGCTCAAACAAGGCAGTACCACTAAATTCAACCTGAAGGTTCTCAACAGAAATCATTCCTCAAATAATTTTGTGCAAAAGTATCAATTCCCATCGAAACGGAAGGGTTCGAAAAAAGGGTAAAAAATCAATCCAAATATTTTTCACGTTACCGGAGGCACCAAAAAATAAACTAAATTTGAAGCCAAATTATTAATCCGTTAAAGAAATGAACATTCCTGAAAATTTAAAGTACTCAAAAGACCACGAATGGATCAAAGTGGAAGGTGACGAAGCCCTGGTAGGTATTACTGACTTTGCCCAGAAAGAGCTGGGTGACATTGTGTTTGTGGAAGTTGAAACCGTTGAGGAAACCCTGGATATGGAAGAAGTGTTCGGCACGGTAGAAGCAGTAAAAACAGTTTCTGACCTGTTACTGCCTGTGGGAGGCACTATTTTGGAATTGAATGAAAAACTGGACAGTGAACCCGAATTGATCAACAAGGACCCGTATGGGGAAGGTTGGATCATTAAAATGAAGATTACCAATCCTTCGGAACTGGACGACTTAATGAATGCCGAAGGATACAAAGAACTGACCGAAGCTTAAAATGATTAAGAAACTATGGCCTGCTGCGTTGTGGTCTGTTGTTATTCTCGTTCTGACCGGGATGCCCGGCAACTACATTCCTCATGTCCATAACTTCTGGGAATGGCTGAGTGTGGATAAACTGGTGCACCTGTTTATTTTCGGGACTCTGGTTTTTCTGATCCTCTTCGGAATCAGAGAACAATATTTCAACAGCACAAAGCGTTATATGTTTGGCATAGTTTCTGTAGTAATTACTTCGTTGTATGGATTGATTACTGAAATTTTGCAACACTATGTCTTCACGGGTCGCAACGGTAATCGGTTTGATTTTTACGCAGATGCAACAGGTGCACTCATCGGGTGGCTGGGTTTTTACCTGGTGTATCGAAAAAAAATCAAAGCCTCACAAAGTAATGAGAAAGAAATTGATTAATTTAGCCCCCGGAAAATAATTGACTAAAGTATAAAACGATGGATGCGAGAAAATCACTGAAAGCTGATTTGGAAGCCAAAAAGACTATTTTTTTTGAAATTGGTCTCGTTCTCGTTTTAGCTCTTGTATACTTTTCACTGAATGCCAAGAGCTACGAACAACGTAAAGCTGTCCTTGTTCAGCAACAAGCACAAAACACGCCGGAGGAAATGGTTCCTATTACCGAGCAGAAAGTTAAACCACCTCCACCACCTCCTCCGAAACAGGTTACTCAGATTAAGATTGTAAGTAATGATGTTAAAATTGACGACAATGTAGACATTGACGTGAATGCTGATATGAATACACAAGTTGCTCAATATACCCCTCCCGTTCAGGAAGAGGATGTTCAGGAACAGCCTATTTTTACTGTTGTTGAAGACAAACCTTCATTCCCGGGCGGAGAAGCTGCTTTGATGAAATTCCTGGCAACCCACATTCAATATCCTGCACTGGCTAAGGAAAGTGGTATTCAGGGACGTGTTTTCATCAGCTTTGTGGTAGAACCCTCAGGAAATATCGATCACGTCAAAGTACTTCGTGGTATTGGTGGTGGCTGTGATGAAGAAGCCATCAGAGTGGTAAAAAGCATGCCCAAATGGGAACCAGGCCGACAAAGAGGAAAGCCGGTTCGTGTTGCTTTTACATTGCCCATCAACTTCAAACTTGAATAGAAGAATTTTTTCATAAAATCAGAAGGGCCTCTACCGTACGGTAGAGGCCCTTTTTTTATTTCCAGGAAGTCCTTTCTCTTCAGGATAATCTTCCTTCTTCCCGCCTTAGAATCAATCAGAACATTTATTCTCCTGAACGGAAAAAACAATAATCCCCAAAAAATTAACGTTATAAGGTTAAGATAATCACTGAATTATTAACCCTAAAAACAAACCAATGAATTCGAGAAAATCACCCAGAGCCAATCTGGAAGCCAGAAAAGCCCTCTTTTTTGAAATCAGTTTAGTTGTTGTTTTGGCACTTGTTTATTTTACTTTGAATGCCAAGAGTTTCAAGGAACACAAACCGGTCCTGATGCAGCAACAAATCCAAAACCTGACGGAGGAAATGGTTCCGATTACCGATCCTCCTAAACAGAAAATGCCTCCTCCAAAACAATTCATTCAAATTAATCTGGTAGATAACCATGTAACAACTAATGACCTCCCGGATATTGATGTGGGAGCGAATGACAACACGCTGATTCCTGATTATGTACCGCCCTTGCCAGATGAAAAAATTAACGAAAATCATATTTTTATCAAAGTGGAACATGACCCTTCTTTCCCCGGTGGAGAAATTGCGTTGATGAAATTTCTGGCCCATCATATTCATTATCCTGAGCTGGCCAAACAGACCGGAATTCAGGGCCGGGTATTTCTCCGCTTTGTTGTAGAGCCCTCCGGTTTAATCGACCACGTTGAAATAATACGCGGCATCGGAGGCGGGTGCGACGAAGAGGCCATTCGGGTAATCAAAAGTATGCCTCGGTGGAATCCGGGAAAACAAATGGGCAGACCTGTCCGGGTTGCTTTTAGCCTTGCCGTTAATTTTAGATTAGAGCAACCATAACTTTGTAACATCCGCTTTTCGGATGCTTTGTTGTGCCTTTATTTTTCATGGAAGTATTGATACACGTTCGAAGCAGATGACTTTCCTACCACGGGAATTAGCTCATCCAGAGTAGCCTTTTTAATCTTTTTCACCGATTTAAATTTCCAAAGGAGTTTCTTCGCTGTCATTTCCCCCACTCCGGGAATGGATGTTAATTCAGACTTCAACGTGCCGCTTTGCCTCCTTTTCCTGTGGTGCGTGATGCCAAAACGGTGGGCCTCATCCCGCAATTGCTGAATGATCCGCAGGGTTTCCGATTTCTTATCCAGATACAAGGGTACCGGATCGTTGGGATAGAACAGTTCCTCCAGTTTCTTGGCTATCCCAATGATGGTAATTTTTCCGTACAGGTTCAGTTGCTTCAAACTCTTCACTGCGGAGCTCAACTGACCTTTCCCTCCATCGACCACAATCAGCTGGGGCAATGGTTTCTTTTCTTCCAGCAACCGACCGTAACGCCGTAAAATAATTTCTTCCATGGAAGCAAAATCATTGGGGCCTTCCACAGTCTTGATGTTGAAATGCCGGTATTCCTTTTTGTTGGGCTTTGCATTCACAAACTGCACCATGGAAGCCACAGGGTAAGACCCCTGAAAATTAGAGTTATCAAAACACTCGATGGTTACCGGCAACTCATTCATCCGTAAATCTTCTTTCATGCGCTCCAGTACCCGATTGGTAAATTTCTCCGGATCGAGCCATTGCTGCTGTTTCATGCGCTCCATTCGATAATAACCGGCATTGCGCTCACTCAGCTCCAGTAATTGCTTCTTATCGCCTCTCTGAGGAATAATGGCCTTCACATCGAAGGGTAGCGGTATTTCAAAAGGAAGAATAACCTCTCCGGAGGTACTTCCAAACCGTTCCCTAAGATCCACAATCGTAAATTGTAGCAACTCTTCCGGTGTTTCATCCAGCTTCTTTTTCACTTCTACGGTGTGAACCTGAACCACAGAACCCTGAACTACTTTCAGAAAATTCACATAGGCCGTATCCGGGTCCGATACGATAGAAAACACATCCACATTGCTGATCTTAGGATTGACAATGGTGGATTTGCTTTTGTAGCGTTCCAGAATTTCCATTTTCTCTTTGATCTGCTGTGCTTTCTCAAACTCCATTTCTTCGGAGAAACGCATCATCAGTTTCCGCAACTCATCAATGACTTCGTTCAGATTGCCTTTAATAATGGCCCGAACCTGTTCGATGGTGGTTTGGTAGTCTTCGGCGGTTTGCATTCCCTCACAAGGTCCCAGACAATTGCCCAGGTGGTATTCCAGACAAACTTTGTATTTCTGTTTTTCAATATTTTTCTGATCCAGATTCAGGGCACAGGTTCTCAAAGGATACAGCTGGCGGATAATGTCCAGCAAAGTTTTCATCATTTTGACCGAAGCATAAGGTCCGAAATATTCCGAACCGTCCTGTACCGGGTTCCGGGTGGGGAAAACACGGGGGAAGGGTTCCTTTTTAATACAAATCCAGGGAAAGGTTTTGTCGTCCTTCAGCATAATGTTGTACCGGGGCTGATGCTTTTTGATCAGATTATTTTCCAGCAACAACGCATCCAGTTCCGTTTCGGTAACAATGTATTGGATATCCGCAATCTTTCGAACCAATACTCGAACCTTACCACTTTCCGGTTCTTTATTAAAATAACTGGAGACCCGTTTCTTCAGGTTTTTGGCCTTACCCACATAGATAATTTTACCGCTCTTATCGTAATAACGATAGACACCCGGTTTCCCCGGAAGGGTTTTCAGAATAGCCAGCAACGATTCAGGCAGGTCTCTCACAGCAGTTACTTTTGATTCGAAACAAAATTAACCAAATTGATGAATTGCACCGACTGGGCTAATGTTCAAGATTCTGAACAAAACGGGTGAGGGATACAAAATCTGCCACACTCAATTGTTCCGCTCTCTTTTCCAGCAGGAAATGTTGTTCGGTGATGGTTCCTGTGAGTGGCTTCAGCGCATTGCGCAGGGTTTTGCGCCGTTGCCCAAAGGCTGTTTTTACTACCTTGAAAAACAATGGTTCTTCACAACCCAGCTGCTGAACCTTGTTACGTTGTAATTTTATGACAGCCGATTTCACTTTGGGCGGCGGATTGAACACGTGTTCCGGAACGGTGAAACAATATTCAATATCAAACCAGGCCTGCAGCAAGACACTCAGAATTCCATAGGTTTTATTCCCCGGTCCGGCAGCAATCCGCTCCGCCACTTCCTTTTGAATCATTCCCACCACTTCAGGAACCCGGTTTCTGTTCTCCAGTACCTTGAAAAAAATCTGACTGGAAATATTGTAGGGAAAGTTTCCAATCAGGGCAAAAGGCTGATCCGATACTTCAGCCATACTCATTTTCAGAAAATCCCTTTCCAGAATATGCAACCTGGGATCCGAGAAATTGGCCTGTAAATATTCAACCGACTCACTGTCAATTTCAATCAGCGTCAGATTAGACACATGAGGTCGTTCCAGCAGAAACCCGGTCAACACACCCGTTCCGGGGCCCAGTTCACAAACCGTTGGATAGTTCTCATTCAGGCACTGGGTAATCTTACGGGCAATATTTTTATCGATTAAAAAATGTTGTCCGAGATGTTTTTTAGGCCTGACCATAAAGATAAATGTTAATCGATCAATTCGAATCCGGTATAGCGTTGCAAGGCTTTGGGAATACGGATTCCTGCTTCGGTCTGATTGTTTTCCAGCAGCGCAGCCACAATCCGGGGCAACGCAAGGGCACTACCGTTCAGTGTATGAGCCAACCGGGTTTTTCCCAATTCATCTTTAAACCTCAGTTTCATCCGGTTGCTCTGGTAAGATTCAAAATTGGAAACGGAGCTCACCTCCAGCCATCGTTTCTGGGCAGCAGAATACACTTCAAAATCAAACGTAAGGGCTGAAGTAAAGCTCATATCACCGCCACACAAACGCAAAATACGGAACGGAAGTTCGAGTTTGCGCAACAGTCCGGCTACATGCTCTTTCATTTGTTCCAGCGTCTCGTAGGAACGATCCGGATGCTGGATCTGGACGATCTCTACTTTATCGAACTGGTGCAACCGGTTCAACCCACGCACATCCTTTCCGTACGAACCGGCTTCTCGACGGAAACAATTGGAATAAGCGACATTCTTAATGGGGAAATCACTTTCGCTCAGCAGCACATTCCTGTAGATATTGGTAATGGGCACTTCAGCTGTGGGAATCAGATACAGCTTGTCTTCGCCTGCATAGTACATCTGTCCTTCCTTATCGGGAAGTTGTCCGGTACCAAAACCGGAGTCTTCGTTGATGAGCAACGGCGGTTGGTATTCCAGGTATCCGGCATCCAGGGCCTCGTCCAGGAAGAAATTAATCAAAGCACGCTGCAAACGGGCTCCTTTGCCCCTGTAGAAAGGGAAACCGGCACCGGTTACTTTACTGCCCAAATTAAAATCAATAATCTGATATTTATCGGCCAGCTCCCAGTGAGGGATTGCATTTTCAGCCAAAGTGGGAATCACTCCTTCTTCGTGTACTTTTTCATTATCCTCGGCACTCTTACCGGATGGAACCGAAGCATGTGGCAAATTGGGCAGCTCCACCAATCGGCTGTTCAACTGCTCCACCACCTGATCCAGATCTTCAGCCAACATTTTGGATTTGACCTTTAATTCGGTGGTTTCTTTCTTGGCTTCTTCCGCCTTATCGCGTTGACCGGATTTAAAATACTGACCAATTTCTTTGGCCAGTTGATTGGAACGGGCCAGCACATCGTCGAGTTCTTTCTGACGATTTCTGCGTTCCTGATCCAATGCAATAATTTCATCCACCACCGCTGTGGCTTCCACATTTTTTACCGCCAGTCTTTCGATCACAAAAGCCCGGTTTTCCCTGATGGTTTGCAGTTCAAGCATGCCAATAATTTTTTACAAAGATAATGAACAACCGTAAAGCGGAGGTTGAGAAGTTAAAAAGAAAAACAAAAAAGTCCGGCAGAAATTCTACCGGACCTCATAAAACAAAAATCCTATTTTCAATGCTATTTTTCTTCAGTATCAGCAGGAATCACGCTCACATAAGAACGATCGTTCTTTCTTTTGCGGAATTCCACCGTTCCATCAGCCAAAGCAAACAAGGTGTGGTCTTTGCCCATACCCACGTTAATGCCGGGGTGATGAACTGTACCTCTTTGTCTGACGATGATATTTCCTGCAGCGGCAAACTGTCCACCGTAAATTTTAACACCTAATCGTTTACTTTCGGATTCGCGCCCGTTGTGCGAGCTACCCATTCCTTTTTTATGAGCCATTTTTCAGTAATTTTTTGCGTTAAAAAGTAATTTTTTCAATCAGTACCTTACTTAAATCCTGACGATGGCCGGATTCCTTCTGATACCCTTTTCTTCTTTTTTTCTTGAAGACTTTCACTTTATCACCTCTGGTGTGCTCAACGATCTTCACATCTACATTGGCACCTTTTACCACAGGTTTTCCAACTTTCACTTTTCCGTCCTGATCAACCAGTAAAACCTGATCGAAAGTAATATTAGCACCTTCTTCACCATCGAGTCTGTGAACAAAGATCTCCTGACCTTCTTCCACTTTAAATTGCTGTCCGGCTATTTCTACTATTGCGTACATTCGTTTTTGTCTTTAAATACCGTAAATTTTGGAGGTGCAAAAATACTAAAAAAATGTAACTAACAAGCTATTGTTATTTATTTTTTCCAAAATAATATTCTCGTAGCCAAATTTAATTTTGCATAAGGTCTCGCATTGACAAGGAACACCCCCGCAAGAATTAACAAAATCCACAACACATAGGTAAGTGTGAATTTTTCACCATCCAGTACGCCCCACAGGATGGCAACAATGGGAATCAAATACGTCACCGAGGACGCAAACACCGGGTTCTTCCATTTTATTAACTGGTTATAGGCAATCAGGGCCACTCCTGTTCCCAGAACCGCGAGAATGGACAGGTAACCAATCCCCTCCCAGGCACGAGCATCGGTCCATAACATTTGTGGAATTCTTGAAAACAAAGCGATGTAAACCAACACCGGCAATCCAATAAAAAAGAACGACAACACAGTAATGTCCAGCGAACTAATGCCATGAAAATACGACTTTACTATATTTACATTGATGGCATACAAAAGGGAAGCAATAACAACCAATGAGGCATAAAAAATATCCACATTAACAGCTCCGCCGCTATTGGCCATAATTAACCCAACAGCACCCAGCAACCCGACAATTACGCCCAGTACATTATACCAACGGGTTCTGAATTTAAAAAACATCAGTCCGATCAACAGGGTAAACAGTGGCGTAAGCGAATTCAAAGTGCCGGCAATGGCGCTGTCAATTCCGGTTTCTGAAATGGCAAAAAGCAACGCGGGTAATAAACTACCAATGATTCCGGATACCGTTAGCAACCAGAAATATTTCCTGTCGATCTTCTTCAATCGCTTATAGACCAACGGTGAAAGAAACAAAAAAGTAATCACTATACGCAGGAATCCCACTTCAGGAGCGGTAAAATAGAGGAGTGATTTTTTGATCAGTATAAAGGAACTGCCCCATACCAGGACCAGAGCCGTCAATATGAACCACGAAAGTGTTTGTTGCTTTTTTGTATTCATCTGTTTCTTTGCGGGAGCAAAATTAATCAGAAACCAAACAAAAAATACATTCAACCAGAAGCTTCATGTAAAAACAAAAAAATCCCGGAGCCTGCTCCGGGATTTTCAAATGTCGAGTAACTGTTTATTTACTTTGCTTTGGAGACTTTCGGTGCCTTGGCTGTTTTACGCGGGATATCCACCCCCATACAAATACCCAGCCCCTGCATGGTTTTCACCAATGCATTATCGGGAGTCACCAAATTGGGTTTGGAAATAGCATCGATCAGCGGAACGGCTTCGAATTTGGGGTGCCTGTAGGCGACCATTTTGCCAAAATCACCATCCAGCACCATTTCGAATGCTTTTACCCCAAACTGTGCAGAAAGAACCCGGTCGTAAGCAATCGGAACACCTCCTCTTTGCAGGTGCCCCAACACGGTTTCCCTCATGTCGTGTTTGAAACCGGCGGATTTCAACTGATCAATCAGCTTTCGGGCAATGCCTCCCAACTTCTGATTGGCATACCCCACTTCATCGTTTTGCTGAACAGCCATTTGTCCGCCTTTCGGACGAGCCCCTTCGGCCACTATCACCACGGCAAAACCACGGTCTCTTACAAAGCGTTTCTCCAGGGCTTCTTTCACCAGTTCAACATCGTAGGGCATTTCAGGAATCAGACACACATCGGCACCACCGGCAACAGCAGCATTCATGGCAATCCAGCCGGCTTCACGCCCCATCACCTCCATCACAAACACACGGTTGTGACTGGCAGCAGTGGTCACCAGTTTGTCCACAGCTTCGGTGGCAATTTCCACGGCTGTCTGAAAACCAAAAGTCGAATCAGTAGATGAAAGGTCGTTATCGATGGTCTTGGGCACCCCAATAATGTTCAATCCTTTGCGGTATAGTTGTTCGGAAATCTGCTGCGAACCGTCACCCCCAATGCTGATCACAGCATCGATTTGCATGATTTGCAGTTTGCGGATCATTTCATCGGAGCGGTCAACATAGGACCATTTCCCATCTTTATCTTTTACCGGCCAGGCAAACGGGCCGCCTTTGTTGGTGGTTTCAATGATGGTACCTCCCTGAAAATGAATTCCCTTTACTTTGTCCACATCCAATCGCACTACTTCTGTGGGTTCCCAAAGAACACCATTAAAAGCCTGAATACTGCCCAGCACTTCCCAGTCCTTCTCCTGTGATGCACGATGCACAACGGCACGGATGACAGCATTAAGTCCCGGGCAATCGCCTCCTCCTGTAGCAATCAGTAATCGTTTCATGTATTCTGTTTTTAATTCAAATCAAAATGTTTTGACCTCATTTTTGGTCGTCTTTCCAAATTATGATGGAATAGAAAACACCAAAAACGCCGCAAAACTACATAAAAACAAGGTCCTCTTCACCGCACCATCGGCAACAAAAAACAAAACGACTGCCCGAGACTCCTATTTTATAGCAAAGGCTTTTCTCAAACGTTTGAGTATCCTACAAACCGGAGAAATTAATTCCCCTTTTGATCGGTTTCCGGTTTCAAAACACCCAATACATAGTGATCGGTTGTCAAATATTTGCGGGCAAACTTTTTCAGTTCACCTACCGAAATGGCCTTGACAGCAGCATCGTATTGAGCACCGGATTGAATTGCATCGCCTTCAAACTGAGCAGAAATAATCTGATTCAACCAGAAGCTGTTTTTCCGTCCATCGCTTTCGCGGGTGCGGATGAATGTTTCTTTTACTTTCTTTAGCGTGGCTTCTGTAGGCCCTTCTTTTTTAAACTTCTCAAATATTTCAAATACCGATCCCACCAGTTTGTCCACATTTTTCGGTGCACAACCAAAGTTCAGGGTCAATGAATATTGTTCCTGGGGATATTTATCCAGAGAAGGGTACATGTAAATACCGTAGGTACCACTCTCCTGTTCCCTGACTTTTTCACGCAGTTCAATATTCAAGGACTGTACCAGCGCCGTCATCAGGAGGTTGTTGTGCTCATTATAGTTGTATTTTCCCTTCATCATCAGGATCACTGAACTTTGCGGTTCGCTTCCTTTGTGAACCGTAACCTTATTTTCACCTTTGGGAAAACCGGGGGTCACATCTTTCCAATGCAACGCTTCTCCTGCAGGGATACTGGCGAGGTATTTTTCAACCAGTGGTTTCAATGCTTCCTCATTTACATTCCCTACAAAGAACACCTTATATCCGGCAGCATGCTGGAACTGATCTTTGTACACTTTGTAAATCTGTGACTGCCAGATGCTGTTGATTTGTTTTTCTGTGGGAACCACGATCACCCGGGGCGAATGCTCTGTTACCACCTTATATAAGGAATCATAGAATACCATCTTCGGATTGGCACTTACGTGCTTGATCTGGTTTTTGGCATCATCAATCACTTTTTCAAAAATGGATTGGTCCTGACGAGGCTGTGTAAAGAACAAATACTGTAACTTCAGCAAGGTCTCGAGATCTCTGGGACTGGCACTTCCTGAATAACCCTGGGTCAGCAAGTCAAAATTAGGACTCAGACTTGCCACTTTGCCGGACAGTTTTTTCTGTAATTCCACATCACTGAATTTACCCAGTCCGCTTTGGTCCACAATATTATTGAACACCCGTGTCATAATCACCTTATCATCCGGCAAGAGCGAAGTACCGCCCAGGCTGTATGCCCTGTACAACACCTGATCGTTCTTGAAATTTGTGGGTTTAATAAAGACTTCCATGCCGTTGTTGAGTGTCCACTTATCGTATTGATCGTTGTGCTGTACATCCACAATTTTTCCGGGTGTAATTTTATGATCAATCAAGGGGGCATTCAAAACCTTATCCACATAAGGTTTAACGGTCACATTGGCTTCATCACGGATGGTTTGTAACACTTCGTCTTTCGTGGGAACTTTTACACCTTCTTTTTGCGGGGCAGTAATCAGTACCACCATGTTCGAATCGGTGATCCATTTGCCGGTCAGCGCGTTTACTTCTTTCAGAGAGATTTCGGGAATCAGCTTTTTGGCCAGGTCATATTCTTCCGTAATTCCGGGGATGGGTTCTTTGGTTAAAAAGTTGTTGATGTATTCCCGGGTCAAACGGGAGGAAGACATTTTATTGCGTTCGGCATATTGCTGTTCGTATCTACGTAATAAATTTTGTTTCTGTCGCTCCAGTTCCGTTTGTGTAAATCCATAATCTTTAACGCGCTTGTCTTCATTTAAAAAGACTTTCAGCGAATTTAAAATCTGATTGTCTTTGCAAACAGCAATGTCGGTATAGGCATTTTCTGTTCTTCCGATAAAGGAACCGTAACCGGCAAAGGCATACATAAAGGGAGCTGTTGGTTTTTTAGTGATTTCTCCCAAACGGGCATTCATCATTGAATTATAAAGGCTGGCCATCAGCTGATCGCGGAAATAACCCACCGTATTTCCCACTTTTCTGGGACTCTTGTAGAAAACCTGCAACAGGTTGTTGGTGGCTTCCTTGTCTGTTTCAATGGCAATCAGCGGTTTTTTGTTGTTCGGCACACCGTAGACGACCCTTTTGACCTCCTCTTTGGGATTGGTTAGTTTGTCAAAATGTTTTTCGATTTCTTTTTTGATCTGACCCGGGTCGATATCTCCCACCACAATCACTGCCATCAGATCGGGGCGATACCAGGTATGGTAAAAGGAACGGATGGTAGCATAGTGTGCTGTGTCGATCACAGGAATTTTCCCGATGGGCAACCGTTCAGCATAACGAGAGCCCTTAAGCATGATCGGGATGTATTTCTGCATCATGCGGTCATTGGCTCCCAAACCCAGACGCCATTCTTCTTTGACCACACCCCGTTCTTTATCGATTTCATCAGCTTCCAGACGGACGTTGTGAGCCCAGTCTTCCAGTACCAGCATGGCACTATCAATCAGCGATGCACGGTCGGTGGGCATCTGAAGCATGTAAATGGTTTGATCAAAGGAGGTACTGGCATTCAGATGGGCTCCGAATTTCACTCCCGTTGATTCAATGAAATTCACCAGGGCCTGCTTTTCGAAATGCTTGGTTCCGTTGAAGCACATATGCTCCAGTAAATGGGCCAGGCCTTGTTGATCGTCGTTTTCACAAATGGAACCTGCATCAATAACCAACCGGAGTTCGACCCGGTTTTTGGGTTCCTCATTTTTTTGGATGTAATAGGTAAGTCCGTTACTCAGCTTACCTACCATTACGTTCGGATTCGTCTTCAGGGTTTCCGATAATTGCTGTGCATGGGCTGAAATAAATAAAAACAACAGCCCGATAAAAAAAGTAAATGGTTTTCTCATAATCATTAAAATATTAAAAATGTAAGATTTATACCTCACAAAAATAACAAAGTTTACGGGAAGATACTATAAATCAAGCGAGAATCTGAACAACAAAAAAAGGCTGTCTGAAAATTCAGACAGCCTTTTACAACAATCGACAGGTAGTGTCTATTTACATTTCAACACCTGTTTGATCTGATATTTTGCAGCGGCTACATTAGGACCACTGGTTACTTTCTTAAAGGCAGAGCAGGCGCTGGCTTTTTCGCCCTTGCCCTGATAAGCCTGTCCCAAAGTAAAATAAATATCTGTTTTGGATACACCGTTCATTGTCAATGCTTTTTTGGCATTGCTGATGGCGCCATCCCATCTTTTCAATTTCAGATTGGCCAATGCAATGTAATAATAGGCACTGGCATTGTTACGGTTAAACTGGAGCGATTTGTTCAGACTGGTCAGGGCATCTTCCGGATGTTCCCTTTGCAGCTCCATAGCCCCGTCGTTCAGCAAGGTAGCAAAAGCCATATTTTTCACCTGGCCATACATTTGAGGGCCTTTTTGATTAGTACTTTTTGCCACCAATTGTCCCAGCTTGTTTACCGAAGCAATCATTTCATCGGTGTTTTTGGTTTCTTTAGCCAACAGGCTCTTGCCGAAATAAGCATTCAAACAAGTAGGCTTTTCTTTGATCGCAGCATCAAATTGTGCGTCAGCACCCGTATAATCTTTGCTTTTCATCATGGACATACCCTTTGATGAGTAAACGCGGGCAATGTAGGTAACGGATAAGGTTTTGGTTCTGGCGTCTCCGATTTGATCTGCCAGTTGTTTTGCTTTTTGCATTTGTGCAATAGCCTGGTCGAATTGTCTGTGTTTGTAAAAGTCAATACCGTTCCAGAAGTAAGATACAGCCAGTTGTTTTTCAATTTGTGTTTGCAGACTGAAGGCGTCTGGTCCGGCAGCTTTGGCCATCCTCAATGCCTGTTCATACAATTGTACAGCCTGACCGTAAGATTTTGCTTTAAACTGTTGGTTGGCCGCATTAAACTTGGCACCAGCCATATCAACCGACTGTGCAAAAACATTCAAACCGAAGAACAAGAGTCCAGAGAGAATGAGTAATTTCAAACTTAGCTTCATACTTTTAGCTTTTTAAAAATGGATTAAACAACGAAAATTGGGCGCAAGATAATAAATTCCGTTTATTTTAAGTCGTTAATTTTTTTTAAAGAAGAACTTTTTACTTCCGCCCCTTGAATTCTGTCTCATAAAATGTTAGGGGTCATTCCCCTTATGTTTTCATTCCATGAGAAAATAAAAAACAGGAGAAATATTCATTTTCAGTGATATTATCCCTATCTGATTTTTTACAAATAACATGCCATTCCTTTCGATCCTGAAAAGAAAGCTTTCTGAAAAATTTCAACTCCGAGGGCACCGTGTTTTATGCTTTCTATTATCTTTGCACGCGAATCAAAAACAAGCCTCCTTAGCTCAGCTGGTAGAGCAGCTCACTCGTAATGAGCAGGTCGTGGGTTCGAGTCCCATGGGAGGCTCTTATTTTTTCTTCATTTTCTCCAGCATTATTTGCCGTTTTTCGGCGTCTTCCATCCTCTTTTTATGATCGTTCTGTGTATCCTTTAACGATTGCCACGACAGAATACTGAACACGCTATCTTTTGCCTTCTTTTTCACCTTAACCAGTGAATTGTACGCGTTCTGTATTTCATAAAAATAATCCCGGTTGCTTCCCGATTTATAATTGTTGGCAATTCGGGCAGCATATATTTTTATTGTGTTTGAATACCGGATTCCTTGTTTTAAATAGTATTTCAGTGAACTGATCTTGGAAGAAATCTCACCATAGTCCTGAGATTTTTTCATGTTGGCCTCATAAGCCAGTGCATTATCATACGCTTCGGTATACAAGTCTTTGACCGTAGCAGCCGTCCGGGATAAGTACCGGGCATTTTGTCCCCGCTGATACCCGGTATGGGAAGCAACTTTGGTAAGATACTCCCTTTGCCGGCTCATATAATTACCCTTATCAACTTTGTTTAGGGGTGCAAAAACCTCTCCCAAAGATTGAGCCTGTGCCGATAAAACAAACAAAATTGAACTGAAAACCAGTAGTGTTACTCTTTTCATAATCCTACAATCTAACCGTGTAATTAATATTAAAACAATGCTTCTTTTTCTCCTTTGTACAGTTGGGGAATAATGTCGAAGAAGAGCTTGTACTCGGTATTCTTAAAATATTTGTAATATCCCGAACCAACATTGTCGTCAAAAGTATTGTAAATATTGGTAAATAAGGATTGGGACATTTTATAATTATTATTTTTTAAAGAGGCGATCGACCGAAAGAGATCGGATTTGGGTTGGTATTTGCTGTATTGTATGTATGCATAGTGGTTGGTTCTGCTTTTGGGTATATACGACAGAAACTCTTTCTTTTGCCGCGAACCGTTTTGTACATACTCCCCCTTTATCTTATCTTCAAACTGATAGGTGATTTTCTTCAGGGGCAGCACCATATTCACTTTACCGGAGGGGACGATGGTGATCTTTAACCCTTCCGGATGGGAACGGTCTGAATTGGATTTATGCTGCACACCCGCACTTTTTAACCGGGCTGCCAGCTTACTGTCCTGTATCGCATTATAGTCCACCGTCTTCCGAAGGTTTCCTGTTTCGATGTAAGGATTGTAATAACTACTCGAAAAACTGTTTTTCATTTTCACATCGCAATGCAGCGTATTCAGGTAGTAATAATAAAATAAACTTCGGCTAAAAACGCTGTTTTGCCTGCCTGTCCACAACATTTCATCGCCGTCGCCTCCAATAAAAACATTGGAGTAATGGATGCTCTTTTTATACGAAATCTCTCTTTTTTTTCCGTGGCGCTTCACCTTAATGTGCGCTACGTGTGAGAAGTGAGCAGCGTTGCTGCTTCCGAAATAGATCTTGTCTTTATTCAACCTGTAAGCCAGTGTTGCGCTGGGAATGGTGTACAGCAGATACTTGTTTCCGTAAAAGATGAAAATTGCCTTTTCGTTCGGACTGGTAGTCAGCTTGCTTCGATAAGTCAGGAGGTAAGGCTTGCCTTCTTCCAGACTTAAAAACTGATTCAGTTTTTTCTGTATCTGAGGTTCCTTTTTCAGGGCAATGGCCTTGTATTTCTTTTCCTGTTCCCTTTTCTTTTGGAGGGCCAACAACTTTTCATTCTCCCGGGCCCGCTGACTCTTGGCTGCTTTCTCAATTCTGATAAAATAGTCCAGCGTGGACGACCGAACCTGATCCGTCACCTGATTACTGTACTCATTAATGAATAAATTCAACGCGTTCTCGGCTTCAATAAACCGGCTCGTGTTGTAAAGAATCTTAACTTTTAAACTCAAAATCAAACCATTGGTCCCCTGCAACGACTGCTCTGCTTTTACCAAATAATTCAGTGCTTCTTTGTAGTCATTCTGGTTGAACAATTTTTGTGCTTCATTGAAATAAATTTTCGCTTTATAATCCCCGCTCACCTGGCCTGTAGCCATGTGGATGCTGACCGTAAACAGCGCAACAAGTATCAAACTGTATTTCATTATTTTGTTCGTTTGTTAATAATTTCTTCGTTTCTATTTTTTTCACAACTTAACGATCAAAAGGGTAGCTGTTTTTCCGGTTGTAATACTCCATTCTTTCTTGGCTATTTTGGCACCCTTATCATCAAAAATTTCAAAAGAGGCAGTATTTGTCCCCACCGATCCCTGATTCAATGCCTTAAAATCAATCCGGTTCATCCCCCATTTCAAATAGACGGTGATGTACTTCTTTGCCTTGGTCAGGTATAAGTTCGAACGGATAATGGATTTGTTGTTTCGGATCTGGACCCGGTCTCCGTCTTCTTTGCCGTGGTCCCAGCATACAATTTTCAGGGTCTTGGTTTTGCTTTCTACTTCCCCGATGAATTGATTTCCGGGATTTTTTGAATTACCACCTGTACTTTTAGTGTTCTCGTTTGTTTGGTACGACCCTTTTCCTTCCCAGAAAGGGTCTTCGTTGGATTTGCCGGTCGTGTTATTTTTGGTATCGGATTTCCCTGACCAGAAATCATCTTTTTGTTGCTGTTCTTTTTCAGGCTTCTCTTTGGGTTTTTTCTCCTCCTTTTTTTCCTCTTTGTCGTAAAAGGTATGGGTAATTCTGGGGTTCTCTCCTCCACGCCTCCGACATTCTTCCTTTGCCCGGGCGATCGCTCCTGAATAATCCGAATATCCGGCGGAGGCTCCCACAATCTGTCTTCCGTCACTGGACTTACCCACAGCGATGGCCCCATGCCCCTTGCCCGGATAACTCAGGATCACCGAAGGGGTTTGACCTCCTCGTTTGATGCATTCGCTGTAGGCACAACCGGAAGTATTGGCCCCTCCGTAACAAAAACCATAAGCACCGTTTGTAGTGCAAACATATACGGTAGTCTGTGCTTTTGAGAAAAGCGGACCCAGCGCCATCACAAAAAAGAAAAGTGAAAATCGTAGTTTCTTGTTCATGTGTTTTCTTTTAGTTGAATATCTTTTAATTCCTTACGTCATTTAAAACTCTTTAAATAACTGCGCATCTTGTCCAAACCGCTTTCGTTGGTGTATACATAATAGCCCAGGTAGTAAGGCGCACGACGATGCTTATCGTATTGATCTTGGTTCATGATAAAATAAAAATACCCTTTGTGGCCACTGAGCTCTTTCATATCAATCCCTTTGGCACCCCCCTGAATCACAAAACGAAACGAGCTGGCCCAGCGTTTCTCGCCGTCCACATAGGCGGAAAACCTTTTGTTTAAATCATAGGTTTCAAATGCTTTGACAACCAGTGTTGCACTGTCTGTTACAATCCCCCACGATCTCGGATTCCCGATCAGAAAATTAATGGTTTTGCCCCTGGGAGCCTCAAACGGAATGACTACATAGTACTTTCCGTAGATTTTCGTCGCACTATTTACCGGATACGATTTCACGCTGATCGTCCGGGTATAACTTACCGGCTTTATCTCTTTCCATTTTTTTCCTGCCGCAATAATCTTACCCGCCAATTCCTTCTCCCAGTATCCATTCTGCTGAATACCGTTTACATACTGATCCATTCTGAGGAACTTCCCGTCCGAATCATAAATGATCAACGTGCCGTTGCCATTCTTCAGGCTACCCTTATCCAGTGGCTTTCCCCTGGGGTTCAACAGCGATACCACATGCATCAGTTTTCCCTTGTCGTACTGGCGTTCAGTAAACAAATTCCCGTTTTCATAATAATTTTTCCACGTGCCGTTCAATTCGCCCTGAATATAACGGGTCTCCAGTTTTAACTTTCCATTCTCGTAATAGAACTTCCAGTCCCCTGTACTTTTACCCTTTTCGTATCGGCCCAGGGATGAAACCTTCCCTTTTTCAGTGTATCCTTTAAAATCTCCGTCCAGCTTCCCGTTTTTATAGAATGTATTTTGTTTTAACTGACCGTTGTCGTAATAATATTTCCAATTCCCTGATTGTTTCCCGGATACATACTGTCCGGATGACATGGTTTTTCCATTGTCAAAATAATTCGTCCACACTCCTTCTCTTTTTCCGTTTTCGAACTTCCCGAGCACATATAATTTTCCGTTTTTGTGATACGCTTTCCACTCTCCGGTTTCTTTTCCATTATGATAACTGCCGATTACATACAGCTGCCCCTTTTCGTAATAGCTTTTCCAGGGACCCACCCTTTGATAATGATTGAAGGAATAAATCAGATGAACCCGACCGTTATCGTATTTCAAGGTGTCTTCAATTTTTTTCTCCGATGAGGCCAAAGCGGACAACAACATCAAATATTGTTGGTTTCCGGGAAGGAAATTGATTCCTTTATAATTATAGAGGATCCGGCCGTTCTGAATAATATAGGACTGATCAGATTCATCCTGCTTATCCAAGATTTTGTAGTACGCCCCCGTAGGCTCGAAAATACGGGTACAAGCCAGATCCGATTTACCCATCAGTTCTGATAAATATCTTTCGTTTTTCATTGACCCGTTGTCACTCAAGGTATCCACGTACAGGGCTACGACTTTAAAGGAATGTTGTTTGTTTTGCTCTTTAATGAGGGCCTTGATGTTTTCTTTACAACTTTTACATTGATCCTTCAGCGTGACCAAAACAACCGGTTTGTTCTCCGAAATACCTTTTAAATAGGTGGGGAGCAAGATCTTATTGCCCGTCTCGGTACGGATGGTCAAAGTACCAAATTTTTGGTCCACTTCAGACTTGGAAACAAGACTGTCACATCCGCTCAAAAACAGGAGGAACCCAACCAAACCGATCAACAGGATAGGGGTACGTTTTTTCATGTTACTTATTTTGATTTGATTTCTTTTTCCAGTCGTATGATGTTTTCCTGCATCTGCCGCCTCTTTTTCTGCATTTCCTTTCGTTGGGCATCGTAGAGTGAATCCCTAACCACCTTTTGCCGAACAATGCGCAGGCTGTCCCTGTACTTCTGATATTCTTTCCTGGCTTTCACCACCTGCTCGGTATTGTATCGCTGCTGCCGCACCTCCCTTTGGTGAATTTTTTTAAACAACAGCAACCCAACCAAAGCAAGGATCATGAATATTTTACCCAATAGGCCTACTGTTTTCTTCGTTTTTCGGTTCATGAAAGATTAATTTTAGGGTGTCGCCTGATGAGACACTGTAAAAAAACAAAAACCCACCCGAATACACGTGGTGGTTTTCCGCCAAAGAAAAAAATAGTGGTTTTCAGGGATAGGCACTGAAATGAAGAGTGAAAAATGAAGAATGAAAAAATATTGAAAGTGTATGGCCGTCAGGGTGGGCATGCCGGGAAAGGAAACATCCTCCGGACCAATGCCGGGGATTGTTTTTCTTTAATTTATTTTTTGAGAAAATTAATTTTCTCAAAAAATAACCTTCTTACTTAATAGGCTTATGTGTATTTAAGAATAGCTCATGAAGTCTTTCGTTCCGCTGCTCTTTTTTTAAGGCCAGTTTGGTTAGATGCTGAAACGCCCGATACAAACGCCTTGGCATTTTATTATCTGCAGTTCCAGGCAAAGAAAGATTATCGTCCTTTCTTGTAATTTTGACATTAGACGGTTTCGCAGGGCAATCATAGTGCATGGCCACAGCAGGTCCGGTAAAATCTAACTCGATACGGCTTTTTTTTGATTTTTTTACCTTTTCCAGTTTTTGTAAATCCGCAACATAAGTTACTTTACAGCGCACATGTTCTTGATTGAGATACTGATAGGCTGTAAAAGACAATCGATCGTTGTCTGAAATGTCAAAACTATCCACCTGAAAATAAGTTGAAGATTGCTCCTGAATAAACCCTATGGTTTGTTCCCAATCTGATTTAAAACCCTTTTTATGCGAAGGACTCTGTGCAAAAGAAACACTAAGCGTGGTCAGGGCGAATAATAATAAAATTGTTTTTTTCATTTGTTATGGTCAATATGCCATTGAATTGCATATTCGGCGCTCGAATCTGTAAAATGAGAAACAGAAATCTTTTTAACGGATAAAGTGGACAGGTCTATCACTTTTTTATAATTGTAAGCAACTTCATAGTTAGCAAAATATGGTCCGGCTATTTCCTCCTTTGTAAAGCCGTTAGACAGTGTTAGTTTTATCCTCATCCCGGCGGGTTCTCCAAACACAGACAGATAATCCCCGCTATTTTTATAAAACTTGCCCTTATACCAGTATCCTTTAATCTTTAATGAAAAACCGACATCTGCTTCTAAACGATAGGTGGTAGGGCTAGCCATGGTTTGGTGAAAATGAACTGTAAAATTAATGACATCAAAAACATAACCTGTTTGATTTCCATTGCTTACATTGGTTAACTGATACTTTTCATATCTGTCATCGTAAACCTGGGCAGATAACAGCCTTGCGGAAAGTAGAATTATAAGAAGAAATAAGTATTTTTTCATTTGTTTGTTGTTTGAAGTATCTCGGGACAAAAGCCAAGTAGCCTCAAATTTTCAAAGCTAAAAAGCGTTTTTCAGGGAGAGTTTATTTATAAACTTAATGTCGTAGTTATAAAAGGAGTTCAAATGCTTGAGTGCTTTGTACAAACTAACTGCCCTTTTCTTATCAGTAAAGGCAATGCGTATTATTCTACTGACAGTTACTGAGGTCACGATAATCACTTCATAATCAACGATAACATCACCATTATAATCTGCCGGAGGAATAACAGCGATACTACTAACTTGTTGTAAGGTAAAATTATTTGTACGTTGGTATTTCCAAGGCGCTTGATCCAAAGAACTATATATTTGACTATTTTCCTTCTGTGACCATATAGATTTTTCATACGAATTATCAATAAATCTTACTGTGTTATTATCTATACTAATGCGTACATCTCCTATTTTATCGAGTACACCATTCCCACCATGATCTGTATTCCCCGAAAATCCATAGTAATTCAGCCAGGCTATGGTTTGATCTAAGGTAGGCCCGTTATCGCCGGTTTGTGCCTGTACAAAAGAAACGCTGAGCGTGGTTAGCGCTACGAGTAAAAAGATTGTTTTTTTCATTTGTTTTTGCTTTATCATGATTATAAAATTTTATTGGAAACCTTGGATTAGAATTATTTGGCACTTTTAAAAAGGTTATAGGTTACTCCAAAAAACAGTGCCGGTTCATAGCGGTCGATATAATTGATTTCCTGATGGAAAGGACTTGTAAAAGTATTGTCTGCATTCAGGTTGCTCCTGTTCAGGCGCTTCACACTTACGAAGGATAAACCTGCAGTAAATATAATCCTGTTCTTTTCGGTAAAAGCCAAAGAAACGCCCCCGTAAAAGTTTATTTTCGTATCTGTATTAATGCTGATGCCGGTAGATAATCCAAGTTGTGGACCATTATTTGGTCCGTCAAAAAATACGTGGGCGAGTCCGCCGATGGCATGGGTAATTTTATCGGAACTGAGTTTATAAACCCCAACCACATCACCCGCATCATTGTATTTGTAATCGTAGGTTTCATTTCCAATGAAACTCAGCATATATCCCGTGCTGAAATTTACTCTGAACTTACTGTAGGTTCTAACTGTTATTGTATTAAACTCTTTTACTGTAGAACCATCGTATGCCTTCAGAACCGGCTTTAGGTCCTCCTCATCCTTATTTAGCTGAACAGCATCTGTATAGAAGGTAAAGGCATTTTGCTTGATAATTTTATGATACAGATTAATCCCATCCTGCGCTTTACTAATCATCTTGGCTTTTATAGTATCTGTTTCCAAAGCATCCATGGTGTTTTTTGCAAATTCAAATTCATCAACATATTTCTTCTTTAGCGTCTGTGTCACTTTTGCATCGGAAATGTTGATTGAATTACCGTGCTTGTCTTTCAGTTCCCCGCTTACTTCAAAGGTCTCTTGTGCGGGCGTTTTATTTGTCGTATCATAAATGTATTTAAGCTCTCCATAAGTGACTTTGAGGTTCCCTATCTTGCTGGCAATATCGTTGTTGCTTCCAATCGAGTTAAACAGGTTTTTTGCTGATTCTCTAATTAACCCCGTGTCTTGTACAAATACACCGTCACCCAATAAATTTTTCAGTTTGTTTTCCAACGAAACAGATTTTTCAATGGACACAAGTTGTTGGATGAATTCTTTGTATTTATTGAAAAACTCATCCGTATTCTTTTGTTTCTTTGATGAACTACCAGTTGTGTATTGTTGCTCTTCACTTTGTGTTTTAATGTTAAACGTTGAGTCCATCGAAATTGAATCTTTAGGGGGAATCCCGCTTTTCAATAAACCAGAGAAACTACTTGGTATATTAAAAGAGAGATCTTTACCCGATACTTGTATAGAAACTCCTTCTAATTTTAAAAAATTGACATTGTTGATGCGGACTTTCAGCAAACTACCTTTTTTAAATTTTTGAAATGATAAGTTATCTGTGTTATCTTTTCCGAAAGGATTGATTGTAATAATTTTTTCCTGTCCCCAACTTACAGAGACAGTCAAAACAAAGGCAAAAAGAAATAGTAGTTTTTTCATGATTTTAGTTTTGTGATTTTTAATCTTTTATTCATCCGTTCGTTGCCAATGAACAATGCTAATAAGACAGTGACGTAACAAAGTGTCTTTTTGATTTCATATAGAAAATGCTGAAAAGTTTATTGTTTTAACTCAGCTGCTTTCCTGCAAAAAGGTTTATTAGTCTTTATAATATTCAAATCCATTGATAAATTGCACTTTGGCCCCGTCATCCCTGTATTGGGCAATGTCTTTTATTAAGGCATTGTGTGCTTTACCATAGGTAGTCTCCCAATTAACGGTAACCCTGCCTTTAACAATGAAGTTGAAATACTTTTTTTTGCCATAACGTGCTTCAAACTCTTTATCAAATTGATCTTCAATAAATGCATTTCCGGCATCACCGTCCGCCGGAAAAATGTTGGTGACATAGGCCACACCTTTAGCATTGTTATCTGCACCATAGTTGCTCCAAACTGTTATATAATAATAGAAAGTAGCATTATCAGCTTTTGTCAGGGGGACAGGATTGGGTGACGAAGCATTGCTTTTAGACGATAAGGTAAATGTGGCTATAGCGGCCAAAATGAAGGAAAAAATAATTGTTTTTGTTTTCACGATTTAATGTTTTAAAATGAAAACTTAAAAGAATAATATCCTTTTCAGAAATGCATCCCCGAAAACCACCAAAAAAAAAATTAGTGGTTTTCAGGGATGGATAGGAAAGAAAAATGATTATTAAAAAATTATCGGGACAGGGCTATTCTAAAGCCAACATCGCCACATCTGGAACCGGGGGCATTGCACTGGCGACGTGCTACACGGCAATAATCACGCGTACTGTACCAGCCGCCGCCCCGCATCACATGATAGGTACCTGGGGAAAGCCCCTTCGGATTGCTGACCGGGCAGTTGCTGTAATATTTTGCATCGTAACAATCGCTGCACCACTCCCACACATTACCACTCATATCATACAACCCCAGCTCGTTGTGTCTTTTTTGGGCGACGGGATGCGCATGACCGTTGCTGTTCGTACTAAACCATCCGTTGGAAAACAGACTTCTCCCGCCACTGTATTGATGTTCCCGGCTTTGATTCCCTCCGCGGGCAGCATATTCCCATTCCGCTTCGGTAGGCAATCGGTACCTTTTGCCTGTCTTTGCAGCCAGCCAGCCGCAGTAAGCTACGGCATCATACCAGGTAAGGTTCACCATGGGATCGTTGTCGTACCAACCCCACTCAGGGGCTTCAGGCATTTTCCTGCCCGTAGCATTGCAGTAGGTACGGTACTGAAGCACCGTCACTTCGGTTTTGGAAATGCTGAAGGTTTTTAAGCTAACCTTGTGGAGCGGATATTCATCGCTATTGCCCACACCCCATTCATCGCCCATCATAAAACTTCCTCCTTCCACCCACACCATTTCAGGATATTCCAGGTTGCCCAACCGGAGACTTTCTATGGTGGTCAGGTCCCTGAAACCGAGGGGAAGGAAAAAAACTTCCACAACGAGCAGGAAAATCATTTTTGTCATGAGAGGAATTTATTAATGATACAACATCAAATAAACAAAAGACATTTCGGATTTACAAGGTGGTTTTCAGCCATTTTAGAAAAATAGTGGTTTTCAGGGATAGGAAAACAATTCATAATGAAACTTTTAAAAGTCTATACGTTGGAGGGGACAGGAAGGCAACGACACAAGGGAAGTCTGCTTTACTGATGAATAGATCCATTGATTTTCAATAATAAATGGTGAATATGACAGACTGTTCGATATTTAGTCTACCTTTGCAAAAAATTTAAGTTTTGATCATTCGCGTTTTTTAAATAAAGTCCTCCCCTTTTTTCATACTACCGCCCATTTTCTATCCTGATTTTTTATTTACCGGCATGCTGTTGCTCTACAGTTATTTAACAGCCTTCCGGAAACAAACATTTTTAATTTAAGACTATGAATATTTACGTAGGAAACCTTGACTACAAGGTAAATGAAGACGACCTCAAAAACGTTTTCGAAGAATATGGACAGGTGAGTGACACTGTTGTGATTTCAGATAAATTCTCAGGCAGAAGCAAAGGTTTTGGTTTTGTAACCATGGGAAATCAGGCCGAAGCACAAAAAGCTATTGATGAACTAAACGGGGCTTCATATGAGAACCGCACCATGGTGGTTAACGAAGCTCGTCCTAAAAAAGACAATTACTAATTTTTTAACAACAAGATTATGGCCAAAGGAAAAGTAAAATGGTATAACGAAACCAAAGGATTCGGATTCATTGAAACGGAAAACGGAGCAGATATTTTTGTTCACCGCTCGGGCTTAGACAGTCCTTTTTCTGAATTACAACCCAATGAGGAAGTAGTTTTTGATACCAAACAGGGAGATAAAGGACCGTTCGCAGTTAATGTGAAATCGGCTCAGTAAAATCAGAATGTACAGGTGCCCTTCATCATTCAACCGGGAGGTGTTGAATGGATAGGGTACTGCACCAATCAATTATTCACAAAAATTTTACCTTATTTTATGGGAAGATCACAGGAAACATTTAACAAAAAAGAAGTCAGAAACAAACAGGAGAAAAAGAGAAAAGAGAAAGAAAAGAGGAGATTAGCCAAAAAAGAAGAAGATAAGAAAAGCAGTCTGGACGACATGATTGCCTATGTAGATGAAAACGGCATGATCACCGATACGCCACCTGATCCAACTAAAAAAACGGAAGTAGATCTGGAAGGCATTGAATACGGAATTCCGAAAAGAGAGAAAGAGGATGATGATCCGATCAGGAAGGGTACCGTGACTTTTTTCAACGACTCCAAAGGTTTTGGATTTATTAAAGATCTGAAAACTAAAGAAAGTATCTTTTTTCACATTAAAAATGTTGAAGGTGAAACGACCCTGAAAGAAGGAAACCTGGTTACGTATGAAACCGAGCAGGGTCCCAAAGGCCCCACAGCCTTTCGGGTAGCTCTATCCAAATAACCAATACTATTTTTGAGAAAAAACAAAAGGCCACGGTTTTCCGTGGCCTTTTTTCATTCATAATTTGATCTTCCCTGATATAAACCATAACCCCATTAATTATTCAAAGCGGTTTTCCTTTTACTAACCTGAAAATAAAAGTGTCCTTGCACGTTGCCAGGAAAAGCGGTCTTTCAGAAAATCTTTGGCGTTGATGCTCAACTTTGGGGTTCGTCAACACAACCATCTAAAATGAAACCGTCGCTCATTCCTCCCCTATACCTCCGACTCCTGTCCGACAAAACCCACCCCTCCGTCGGACCTTTGCCGGAGCCTTGTCGGACCCATGTCGGACCTTTGTCGGAGCCGGGTACTTTTTCTGCCTGATTATAAAACAAAAAAAACTGAACAATTTATTTGGTTTCGGATAGAATGAAAATGATTGATCCGGCAGGCTTTTGGGCTGTTTTCTCTATCCATCTATTACAACTTCTCACAATGAATCAAGATGATATGGGATCAACAGATTCTCACGTCCGTTTCACTCCTCAGAATTGCGATTCTTCTCTGTATTCGTTCAAAAATCATTTATACATAAGAACAGCCAATAGCTATATGTCAACCGCCATCAAGCCTGCTGCAGCGCTTTCTTTTTATCCAGGTAGTTGGTGACTTTGGAGAAAACGACCAGCGAAACGGCGGCCACCAGTCCGACAGCGGCATAAACATACCAAATGTAATGGGCATGATCGTAGGCGGTCAACTTTTCTGCCTCGGTCAACGTGTCGGGGTTGGGACAGTATTTGTCCAGCAAATAGCCCGAACTGATGAACCCCAGCAAACTGGCCAAAAATGAATGCAGGTGACTAAATCCGAGATACATTCCTTCTTCTCCTTTGGGCGATTGCAGCGAAAAATATTCGAGATAGCGGGGCGAGATAAACGTTTCGGCAATGGCCTGAAAAATAATGCCCACGATCATCATCACAGCAATGGGATGCAGACTAAAAAATCCAAAAGAAATGCTGGCTCCGGTTTGTCCTGCAAGCCAGGGACCTAATGACATGGCAAATGCCGATATGGGCATGATAAACATCCCGATGGTCATGGAAGTAATAGCTTTCTTGCGGCGCATTAATTCCGTTACAAAAACAACCATGATGACCACTATCAGCGGGTTGACGTTGGCGTACCATTCGGGAGCTGCCTGTGCCCCTACTGTACGGATGATGTATTTGGGCATGGAGGCATACAACTGATGCTGAATCATCCAGAATCCGGTTACCAGAATAATCAATACAACCAGCCGTCCCCTTTTCATCAAAGCGAACAACGCCTGCCATATTTCCCGGATGCTTTTCCCCGTTCCTTTTTCATGACTGGACCGGTAAAACAGCAGGGATACAATCAAAGCCACTACAGCCAGTCCGGCGGCATAATAATTAATGTACAGGGTTCCCAGGTTGATCCGTACAGGATAAGCTATGGTTTTCCCGGCAAACGCACCCACATTCACCAGTGCATAAAATATGGAATACCCCCGGGCCCGGTTGGTGGCATCGGTTTCGCGGGCTACCGTACCGGTAATAATGGATTTAATAAACGATCCTCCCAGCATGACGATCAGCAAAGCCCCAATGACCGTCGCTTTGTAAGGAAGAAAACCCAGTGTAAAATAGCCCACACTCAACAGCGAGAAGGCCAGAATCACCGAAGCTCTGAATCCTATTTTATCGGCGTACGCCCCTGAAAAGGTCGGCAGGAAATACAATCCGGCCGAAAAAATACCGGCCACATAACCGGCTTCAATATCTGAAAACCCTACCACATCACTCAAATACAGTGTAATGGCAATAAATACCGCATAATAGGCCCCTCTTTCCAACAATTCCACCATGTTGGCGGTCCAGAATGCGTTTGAAAATTTCCAGCTTCCTCTGGTTTCTGCTTTCTCCTGTGTCATTTACCCCTTATTAATTATCAATAGTCAAAAATATCAGGTTTCTGTTTTTAAACGATTATAAATTAGCCTTTCCCGGCTGTACATTGGGACAGAGTACCTGAACCAATACTCCCTTTCCGGGCGAACTTTGAATGTGCATGCTCCCTTTCAGGAATTCAACACGGTTGCGGAGTCCGGAAAGTCCCAGCCCCCGCGACTTTTTTGCTTCCTTCATATCAAACCCTTTTCCGTTGTCCCTGTACTCGAAACGGATCTCATCCCCTTGCAAAAAACAGGCGATATCCACTTCGGATGCTTCCGCATGTTTCAGCGTATTGTTCAGTAATTCCTGGGTCAGCCGGTAGATCATAAATTCCATGGTTTCGGAAAGGCCTTTTCCAATCTTCACCCTGAGTTCCACCGACAATTCATCAGAAACCTTATCCACCATATCTTCCAGGGCAGCTTTCAAGCCGAACCGCGACAAGACCACAGGCATCATGTTGTGTGAAATTCTTCGCACCTCGGTATTGGCTTTATCTACCAGATCCCTGGCTTTTTGCAGGTTTTTTTCCCTTTCGGGATTGAGGTCTTCATCCAGATTGGTAATAAAAATACTGGCCGACGACAACAGAACACCCAGCCCGTCGTGCAACTCGCTGGCAATCCGTTTCCGCTCATTTTCCTCTCCCTTCAACAGGTACTGGGCAACCGTTGCTTCTTTTTCTTTTTGCAGCAGGGCCACTTCCTTTTCCCTGATTTTTTTGTCCTTTTTCTGTTTGTAAAAAAAGAACCAGACTAATAAAATGATGATGAGTAACAACGTAAAGCTACTACCCAGCAAGGTATTCATCTGGATCCGTCGGGTGCTTTCTTCCAGTTCGCCTTGAAGTACCTGGTTTTTCAGGCGGATTACTTCACTTTCCTTTTGGCCTGCCTGGTATTTTACGCGCAGTTCCATTAGATAATTCTGCTTGTGCCGAACCTCGCTGTTTTCGTTTGCATTGATTAATTGCTGCATGTAATACAGAGCCGAATCCAGTCTTCCTTTTTGCTTCCAGGCACCAACCAGTGTTTTATAATAGGTTTCATAATCAATCCGGTCCCGCAATTGGTTTGTGGTATGCCGGATGGCATTCAGCAGACGAATGGCTGTTTCAGGTTTCTTTCGGTACAGCTCGGTTTCCGCTTTCCAGATGATAATGTTTGTTTGCATCAGCGTGTCCTGGTTCATAGCAGCCACCACAAGAGCGCTGTCGTAGTTCTTCAGTGCAGCGGTCCATTTCAGATGTTCTTTATAATCCTCTGCCTGTGACAAATAGTAAGAGGCCGTCTTGTTTCCGGTTAGTTTGGTATGCGAAACTTTCGCTTCCAGTAAACGATAGCGGTTGGCCGAATCCATCCTGTTTTTCCGGCGAAACAGTCGGGCCATCATTAAATAAATGTTTTGCTCAAGCGAAGTATTCCCGCTTTTAATGGACCACGACAGTGCCTCCCGGAAATAATGCAATGCCTTATCCTGATCGGAAAGCCGGGAATAAATCAATGCCAAGTTATACGAACTAACCGACAACCCCTGACTGTCGCCCAGTTCAGACGAGATTTGATGGGCCTGTTGGAAACAGGTAATCCCTTCCAGTAATTTTTCCTGTCGAAAAGCACTCATCCCCATTCCTTCATACGCTGCCGCTTCGGTTTTTTTCCAACTGTTTTCACGGCTCAGCTTCAATACGTTTTCATTGAGGAAACGGGCACTGTCAAATTTTCTCTGATAAAGAAAAAGGGAGGCCAGCCGCAGGGCCGCCTGGCAATAAATTTCGTTTCCTTCGTTGTCATCAGCCAACACCATGGCCTTCCTTAAGTAAAACTCTGTGGAATCCATCTTTCGCTGTTGCTGAAAAACCATGCTTTTTTGCAAACAGGAGTGGGCCAAATTCAGCTTCTTCAGGTCGGAAGCCGAAAGACTGCCGACCACAAAAAAGAGAAAAAGGAGTAGAAAGAGCCGCATAGAATCAATCGGTTAGTTCGTTTTCAACAGCCCATTTAACCAACCCGGCTATGTTGCGGGCACCGGTTTTCTGCAATAAATTTGACCGGTGGGTTTCCACAGTATGCAGGCTGATAAACAGCTGATCGGCAATTTCCCGCGTATTCTTTTCCTGACAAATCAGTTTCAGCACCTCCAGTTCTCTGTGAGTGAGTATGGGATCAAACCCGGATTTGGGTTTTCGCTCTCGGGCATAGAAATCGGGGAGCCCTTTTCCCAGATAAACAGAACCTTCGTGTACCAGTTTGACGGCCTTGATTAATTCGCGAACCGGTGTACTTTTCAGTAAATAGCCCCGGGCACCTGCTTTCAGCATTCTCTTAATGAAGTGTTTATCGTCGTACTGCGAAAAAGCAATCACTTTTACCGCAGGATAGGATTTGCGCAGTTTCTGGGTGCCTCAATACCATCCATATCGGGCATATTGATATCCATGATCACCACATCCGGCTCTTTATTCATCACCTTGAGCAGTTCTACCCCACTGGAAACTTCATCCAGCAATAAAACCTCCTCATCCTTCTGAATGGCAGAACGCATTCCTTCAATGATGAGCGGATGGTCATCGGCTATGATGAGTTTGATCATGAATGTATGTTATGAATTGGTTTACAATATAAAGATTTATTGACCCCAAAACGAGTTTTGAGCCCAAGAAAAGCAAATTAATGAATTTTCGGGGGAATATTTATAGCGGAAAACCACTAAAAAAATCAAATAGCTGAAACCGGGGAGGGATTGAAATGTTTATTATTCCTCGTTTTTATAACGGAACAGATTTCGGATAATACCGTTGGAATAATTGCTGGCTACCGCATGAATAAATTCCATCACATCGGTTTCGGAATGGATTCCCACCACATCCGATATGGTCCGGATGACGGTAAAGGGCACATCGTGTTCAAAACAAACCTGGGCCACGGCAGCCCCTTCCATTTCCACACAGGCCAGGTCAGGTAAGAGGCTCATCATTTCTGAAATATCGGAATTCTTGGCAATGAACCGGTCTCCACTGGCAATATTACCCCGAATAACCCGGGGTTCCTTGAGGCCGAAAAGAGTGGCCTTCTCCGGTTTCACTTCCACAGAAATATCCGAAAGAAATTCCCGGGTTGCCTTAAAAGCCAGATCGCTTAACGGAGCGTTCGTTTCAAAGAATTTTCTCTTCAGCAAAGGGATCTCATATTTTTTCATGAGGGGTCGCGCATCCATATCATGCTGGAACAAACGGTTGCCCACAACTACGTCACCCATCCGCAGGTCGTGATCTACCGCACCGGCTACCCCCGTAAAAATCAGTTCGCTTACTCTGTAATGCAACAACAGGTGAGTTGCCGTAGCAGCAGCTGCTACTTTTCCCCACCTTGAAAAAACAATCACCACCGGCTGGCCGTACAAAGTTCCTGTATGGTACGTCCGCATGCCCGAGGTTTCCTGTTTGTGCTCTGTCAGTGCTTCTACAAGGTGGGCAATTTCTTCCTGCATAGCCCCCATAATTCCAATCATAACTTCCTGATTTGTGTTGTGTAACCTCTAAAATCCATTCGAGTGAGGCAAATGTACACATAAAGCTTAACGATTGGGATAGAATGCCTCCAATTCAGATCAGAATGTCCACAAAAGTCCCAGATAAGAAGTGAAGAAATTGCCATGAACCAAACTGTGGCCCACCGAAAAAATAACATGGGTAGTTTCGCTGGGGTTGACGGATCCCCCCACATTGAATGCCGTTACGGATCGGTCACCAATAGTTTGGGCGGTTTGGTAATACAGTTCTCCGCCGAGCGTCACCACAGGTGAAAAATCATATTGCAGTTCCCAGCCCGCGAAAAATGAATTTTTGTTTTGGGGACCGGGATTGAACCAATAGCCAACCCCACCATACGAAGTCAGTTTGTTCCATGATTTCTGAATCCAGACCGGAATAAAAACCTTCATCTTTCCATCGGTAAACCGGTCGTTTTTTAGGGTAGGGATTTCAAAGATGGGGAAGGTACCAATCTGCGGCCGGTGGTCTGTTTCCCGGACAAAACAATATTTCACCCCCACCTCGGTATCACCATATCCAAAATAGGCCGTGGCATGAGGAACATAGGAGTAGTTCAGTGGTAATAAAAGATGAATCTGCATGCGGTGTACAAACCCGTAATTGACCTCAATATGCGGTGCCGTCCCCGACCAGTTATGAGGCTGGAACGTACTGATGGATGCTATATAAAATTCCCAGTGTTTGTAAGGCACCGGTTCTGGGTCATCAGTCAGAAACGGGGGACCGGCATTCACCGGATAAGCATAAACCATCAACAATACCAAAATCAGTATGCTTATTCTTGGTTTCATTGTCAAAGCCTTTCTGTTCCTTGCTAATCAGCTCTGCAGGATCGAAAACTATTCCCCTTGTTTATCGGCTTTACTGAGCTCTCCTGAGATGCTGTACCAGTCAATTTTTCTCGAAAAATACATCACAATGGCAAGAATTACAAACAAACCTACACTTCCGAACAAAAGTGCATAATCCTGAAGCTGGATGATCACAAAAATAAAACCATACAGTGCTGTTAAAATACCGGTAACCAAAAACGTAAGCGGACCCGAACGGAGAATGGCCCGGGCATAACCTGCCACCAGAGCCAGGGTCAGCAGGGCAGATACAATATACGACAGGTTGAAACTCATGTATTCCGAAAAGGACAGCAACAGGGAAAAGAACAACACCAGGGCAATCCCCACCAAAGCATATTGAATGGGATGAATAAATTTCTTGTTCATGATTTCCACAAAAAAGAACACCAAAAAGGTCAGGGCAATAAACAGTATGGCGTATTTAATGGAACGCATGGCTTTTTGGTAATTATCAACCGGCAACAACAAGTCCACCCCAAAGGAAGTTCGTTTCAGTGAATACCGGTCTCCGACCCATTGCTGCGGAAAGTTACGGTTCAGGTTCAAAATATTCCAGTGTGCCGTAAAACCATCCGGTGTTACAGTTCGTGAATCGGGCAAAAACGCCCCGTCAAAACCCGGATTGGCCCAGGGAGATTTCAACTCAACATCGGTTACCTTTCCGATGGGAACGAAACGAAGCCACTGGCTTCCCTTGAGGTTTAACTGAAAAGAAAAAGTGTAGGGTTTCTTATCGCTCACACTGACAGGAACACCAATGCTGATCCCTGATTCTGCCAGATCACCGGTTACCGTTCCCGGATTAAACAACAGATCCCGATTGTTCCATTTCAATTGCACCCGGTTTTCGATCCCTCTCAAATCAGAAACGCCAACTGTAATATAAGCCTGATCCATCAACAAATTTTTGGTATCAATCCCCAGTTTTTCCCAGTCAATGTTCTGAAAATCTCCACTAATCTTCACCTCCGAATTATACAACACCACTTCATAAATTCCCCTGGATCTTTTTTGAGGGGATACATCCCCCTTTATACTAAGGTTCTCAGGCAAAATATGAAGGGATTGTTTGATAGGGATCAGTTTTTCCTTTTTGTCGTTCTCCGAGATTTCCTTTTGGTAATGGATAAAAGGGATCGTGAGAAAAGGCCCGCTGAGGGTTTGGGCATTGCCCCATTTGGAACTGACTTCCATCACCGCATTTTGCTGTGTTTGCTGTCTTTCAGTGATCAGGTTCTGAATCATAAAGGTTGGAATCAGCAAGAGGAGCGTTATAACGACAATAACTGCAGACTTGAGTAATAGATTGTATTTCATACGTATTTTGTTTGAAAAACTTCGGGTAAATCAATCCATTCGTATAAACGGAAGAAAAAAGACGGTACTGTGTGACCGGGATTTATTTGTCACCCATATACTGGTTTATTTTTTTCATCAGCAAGTCCGCAGTTACCGGTTTGCTAACATAGTCGTTACAACCCGCTTCCAGTGTTTTTTCGCTGTCGCCGGCCAAAGCATAGGCCGTTTGCGCAATGATTGGAACGGTAGGACTTAACTTTCTGATTTCTCTGGTAGCTTCCAAACCATTCATTCCCGGCATTTTGACATCCATCAATACCATGGCTATGTCGGGATTTGTTTTGAATAATTCAACAGCATCCTGACCATTTTCTGCATGAAGGACCCTGTATCCATGAGAAGTCAGTACCAGTTTTAAAAAAGTGAAGCTGATGTTATCATCTTCGGCAATTAATATCAGGGGGCTTACATTTTCGCTGCTGTTCATTGTTTTATGTTTTACAGAATCGGCTTCGCTTCGCTCCAACAGAATACGTCTCTCATCACCAAACGAATCATTATTTTGTATAAAATTATTAAAAAAAGTCGTGCTGTCGCCATTTAAGCGACTATTTTTTCATCTTCCTGAATGGAGTCAATCAGCCTTACCCTGAATTGTTTAATTTTTTAATAACTGTTCAATCTTTTCGAGTAACGTCAATTTTGCAATGGGCTTGCTAATGTAATCGTTACACCCTGCCTTCAGTACCATCTCGTGGTCGCCTTCCATTGCATAAGCCGTTTGTGCAATAATGGGAACTTCTTTATTGAACTTGCGGATGTGTTTTGTAGCTTCCAGACCATTCATTCCGGGCATTTTAATATCCATCAGAATGAGTGAGATCTCAGGATGTTCCTTACAAACTTGTACCGTATCCTTTCCGTTTGTGGCTCCGAGCAACTGGTACCCCGCCTTATTTAACAGGTGTTTCAGAAAAGAAAAACTGATGACATCATCTTCTGCAACCAGTATAATCCCGCTTTTGGATTTTTTTGATTTCACTTCACGAAATTCTGTTTCCTCTTCATTCTGTGACGGATCCGCTTTTACATAAGGAATGGAAAAATAAAAGGCCGTTCCCCTGCCCGGTTTTGAATCCACCCAGATTTTTCCTTCCAGCATGTCGATGTATGCTTTTGCAATGGAAAGACCCAGTCCGGATCCTTCGTAGGCCTTTGAATAACTCAGGTCGGCCTGAACGAAGCGGTCAAATATTGTGCTCATCCTGTCTTCAGGAATTCCTATCCCCGTATCTCTGACTGAAAATTCAAGTTGGTCGCCGAGAAGGGAAACATCGAAATGTACGGATCCTTCAGGGGTAAACTTCAGGGCATTGTTCAACAGGTTAATGAATATGCTTTCCAGTTTTTTCTTATCGGTCCGCACTATTTTTTCATTTGCTTTCAGTCCATTTGTCATCGTTAATTCCAACCCTTTATCAGCAGCCTCTTTTTGAAAGAACTGATACAGAAAGTTCATCGTATCGTCCATCGATACACTAGAAAATTCCACCTTCATTTGACCCGCTTCAATTTTGGATATCTCCACCAGATCGTTGACCGTATGAAGCAACCTGTGCCCGCTTACGTTAACCAGATCGATGTATTGATTCTTGATTTCGTTGGCTAAATCAGACTCTTTTAAAAGCCCCATAAATCCCAGGATTCCATTCATTGGAGTTCTTATTTCATGGCTGATGTTGGCCAGAAAGGCGCTCTTCAACCGGTCGCTTTCCTCTGCCCTTTCTTTGGCTTGTACCAACTCATCCCAAAGTTTTTTGGTTTCAGTAATGTCCTGCATAACCGATACAAAATGGGTGATCTCCCCCTGATTGTCCAACACAGCGGAAATGATGGTCAGTTCCCAAAAAAACTCACCATTTTTCTTTTTATTCACCATTTCAGCCACAAAAACCTCACCCGATAAGATAGTTTCCCACATGTTTTTATAATACTCTTTCGTATATTTCCCCGATTGCAGGATACTTGGGTTCTTCCCTTTTACTTCGGCAAATTCATAACCGGTGATTTCTGTGAATTTCGGATTGGTGTATTCAATATCGCCCTTTGCGTTGGTAATAACAATGGACACAGGCCCCTGCTCAATCGAGCGGCTCAACAATTTTAACTGAAGTTCGGCTTCTTTTCGGGCCCTTTTTTCACGGGCTTCTTCCAGCGCTCTTTTTACAACAAGAGGCAACCGGTCAGGATGGTCTTTCAAGACATAATCAACGGCCCCTTTACGAATCAGCTCGATGGCTGTTTCTTCACCAATGGACCCGGATACACAAATAAAAGGAGTTTCGGGTGTTATTCGCCCCGCTTCTTCCAGGGCACCAAATCCGTCAAATCCCGGCAGGTTAAAATCGGCCAGAATGATGTCGTATTTTTTATTCTGAAGGGCCGAAACGAACTCTTCCCTGGTTTCAGCCCGATCCATCTCTATATTCAAATCGGTTTCCGACAGGAATTCGGAAATAATCTCATAATCCAAAGGAGAATCTTCCAAATACAGAAGAGACAATGAGTTTATGGTTTTGTCATTTTGTTGCATTGTGGTTTATTTTTGAGGTGGTAATTCGTTGATCAAAGCCCAAAAAACACCTACCTGCCTGACAGCCGCAATAAACTGTTGAAAATCGACCGGCTTGACCACATAGGCATTTGCCCCAAGTTCGTAACATTTCTTGAGATCCGGTTCTTCTCTGGAAGAAGTCAGGATAACCACAGGTATCGTTTTTAATTTGTCATTATTACGAATGGCTTCCAGTACTTCCATCCCATTCATCCTGGGCATTTTGATGTCCAGCAAGATCACAGCCGGGTTAATCTGCGGGCGGGTTTTAAATTTTTCACGACACAGGAGGAAATCCATGGCTTCAACACCATCGTTTACAGTGATCACGCGGTTTACAAGACCATGTTCATCCAGTGCTTCCAATGTGAGTTCCACATCGTTGGGACTGTCTTCTACAAGTAAGATTGTTTTCAGTTTAACCATTATTTTGAGTATTAATGTTGGGCAACGAAAATTTAAAAGTGGCGCCCTTATTGAGCTCACCTTCAGCAGAAACAACTCCTCTGTGTTTGGCAATGATCCGTTGCACAATGGCCAAGCCTACGCCAGTACCTTCAAAATCTGTTGCAGCATGGAGTCGCTGAAAAACGCCAAAAAGTTTAGACACATACTGCATGTCAAAACCCACTCCATTATCCTTAACCGAAAAATAGTGCGTAGTTTGATCTTTTTTATGTCCGATCTCTATAACAGGCTGTTCCTTTTTTTCTGAAAATTTTACCGCATTACTGATCAGGTTAAACCAAACCTGCTTCATTAAAGCATCATCACAATCCACCACAGGTAAATCATCCACCTTCCATACGATCTTCTGTTTCGGATTGTGTGAATCAATCGCAGTAATAATCTCCTGGACCATTTCCTTCATGTCGGTCGGAAACTTTTTCAACTCTTTGCGGCTGGCTCTTGAAAACTGCAGTAAATCATCGATTAAGATGCCCATTCTATTGGCCGATTCAGCAATGGTATTCAGGTAGTGCTGGCCTTTATCGGGCAAAGCCTCCGAATATTTTTTGAGCAATAGGTCAACAAACCCGTTGATGTGTCGCAGCGGGGCCCTCAAATCATGAGAAACGGAATAGCTGAACGCTTCCAGTTCCTTATTTGCCACACTTAACTGGGCCGTGCGTTCTTTCACCCGGAGTTCCAGATCCGAATTCAACTTCAGAATCTCATCTTCGGCCAGCTTGCGTTCCGTAATATCTTCGTATACCGTAACAATCTCTCCCGTGGAAAGCTTATACACATAATTATCCCGATATCCCTGAACCCGGTTATCGGTGTACATCAGTGCTGAATAATATTCGGGATTCCCGGATCTCCATACTTGCTGAAAAATTTTGAATAGTCCGGAGTCCTTTACCCCGGGAAAGACCTCCGTCACTCTTTTTCCAATCACCTCATCACGAGTAATATTTTCTGTCTTTTCAGCCATTGGGTTGAAGTTGACAAAGACAAAATCACTGCCATTGTCTACTGCCTTATATGCTACAATACAATTGGAGGTATTTTGAATGATTCCCTGATATTTTTCCTCACTTTTTTTGAGTTCTTCTTCAAATTTCTTGCGGGCAGTGATGTCGGTTATAAAGCCTTCCAGTGCCAATAAATTCTTCTTATCGAACACTCCTCTTCCCCGCTCCCATACCCACTTTATTTTTGCAGTTGAGGTGATAATTCTGTATTCAATTTCATAGGGGATTTTCTTTTCCAGAGCCCCTTGTATTTCTTCCCTAATCCGATCCTGATCATCAGGATGAACAATAGAACCAAATGTTCTGACTTTATTATCAATAAAATCACCGGCCGGATACCCGCTCAGTTTTCGGACGGCATCACTCATATACTCCATAGTCCAGTCAGCATCGTTGGCACAACGGAAAATTACGCCATTCAGATTGTCAATCATCGTACTCAACTTGCGGGCATTTTCTTTCGCAAGGTTATCGTTGATCTTCTTTTCTGCAATATCCCAGCAAACCTCGGCCAGTATATTCACCATTCTGAGGTCGGATGAGGAATAATCTGAAGGCTTGTTCCCGACCCCCAAAATGGACACCACTTTGTCGTTTCTGATCACCGGAACAACCATCTCGCGAATGACACGGGCATGACCTTCAGGAAGCCCCCTTTTATTGGTCATGGATTCATAATCGTTGTGAATGATCGGCCTCTTTTGACGGACACAATCCGCCCATACACCCGCCTCACTTATGTTGTAATGAAGTCCTTTAGAATTCGCCCGGCAAAACTTTTCCTCGGTATCCGTAGACCAGGCTTGCAGGAAAATTGTTTCCTGATCCGGGAGAACAAAATGATAAAACCCGATGCTGCTGTTGACCAGTTTGGTAACCTCGTCCAGTGTCTTGGTCAACAATTCTTCAATACTATGATCGGTGGCATATTCAAAGAGCTTCAACCGGATCTCAATCATTTGTTCACTGAGCATCTCTTCGGTTCTGTTGGTAAGTACCAGAATGACACCGTTCGGTTTTCCCTTCTGATCCTTGATCTGTTTTGAATGGTAGATAACCGGAACTCTATTTCCCTTTCGGGAGATGATAAATGTGGAGTCCTTTACCTCCTTTTCAAACACTTCTTCCGGAAACGTTTCAAAAATATCCGTCACAGGCAGTTCTCTGTTTTCGGAGAGCCGGCCCTCTGTCAGAAGCTCTGCTGCAGGGTTCATTTGCCGGATCCTGCCACGGATATCCGAGACAATAACGGCATCGCTCATTGTATTCAGCAGGGACTGAGCAAAATGATCCAGAGGAACATTATCATGTGCCATCAGTGCCAGTCTGTCAAGTTCCCGAATCAACTCTTCAGGAGGACAGGATGGATTTTTTTTAAGCCGAAGGATCAGATCTGTAATCTGTTCGCTTAAGGGGGTACTATTTTTCAATTTAGGGCTCATAACATCAACCTTTAAACATTACACGCCTATTATTTTAAATACAGAGATGTATATTTTATTCCTTTTTGAATTAAATCAACCCATCAAAATATTTTGTGGATTGTCGCCAACACTCTTCAAAATCAAATCACACCTTACCATATTTTCCAGTCCATGCGGTTGTTTATGGAGGTTGCTTTCGTCGCGCAAAATACCCACCATGTCCATCGAAAAAAATGACGATTTTCAGGGTCTGTGATTTTGCTATCTGGTTGATACTGTAAAGATATTAAAAAAAAATCCATTTTAAAAACAATATCTAACAAATTAAATATGAAGATGAAAAGATTTGAAAATGGAGTTAAAAGGGAATAGTATCCGGAGCCATCATTCAACATCCACACAGGCACTGAAAAAGCCTAAACAAAGGGAAAGTTGGCAGTTCAATGATTGGGAACAGACAAAAAAAATCCGGAACTCAGGTTCCGGATTTTTAACTGTTTTGAGGTACCGAGCGGATTCGAACCGCTGTATAAGGTTTTGCAGACCTCCGCCTAGCCGCTCGGCCACGGTACCCTTTCTGAGGCTGCAAAATTAACACTTTTTTGTGAAACTACAGCCCGATGGCTTTCAAAATTTGCACGACGTGCTTCGTGAAAATATCCTCCGGTATCAGACTCCTTTTTCGCTGACCTCTTTCAGACACGACGGGCACAGGCAACGGTCGTACTTCAATTCCATGGCCGCTCTGATTTCATCCGAAACAGCCACCGAATAGCACCAGCACTTTCCCGATTTGCTGCAGGTAAAGCCGGCACCGCAGCGGGGACAGGTTTCCGGTTCAATCAATATGTTTTTGGGGTTGATCATTAGCTCTCCAGCTCCAGACTCACAAAGTCCATTTTACCGCCCAGTGGCGGATTTAGTTTCCTGATTTTTAACCGGGCATGTTTCACCTGAGGAAACTCCAGCATGATGCGGTCAAGAATGCGTCGGCCCACATGTTCCAGTAATTTCGATTTGGTCTTCATTTCAACCTTAACCAACTGGAAGACTTCCTGGTAATTTACGGTATCGTGTAGATTATCGGTTTGCTCTGCTTTGGTGGTATCCACCTCCAGAAAAAGGTCGCAGCGAAATTTAGTGCCGATTACCTGTTCCTCTTTAAAGCAACCGTGGTAGGCAAAAAACTCCATGCCCTCTATGGATATTACAGCCATAACTTCTTATTTAATGTTCCGGTTTATTCCTTCCTTCCCAGTTCGTGCAAGCCGGTCTGGATGCGCATCAACGTCTCTTCCTGTCCGATCAGGGCAATAATATCAAAAAGATGCGGACCTTGCAAAGCCCCCACAATCAGCAAACGGAAGGCGTTCATCACAGCTCCCATACCGTATTCCTTTTCCTCAATCCACTGTTTCACCATTTCTTCGGTATGTCCGGCAGTAAAAGGTTCGGTTTTAACCAGTAATTCTTTCAATTCCATCATCTGGTCATACGAATCTGGTTTCCAGCGTTTCTTTACAGCTTTTTCATCGTACCCGTCGGGGGCCACAAAAAAGAACGACGACTGATCCCACAACTCGTGAACAAAATCGGCTCTTTCTTTCACCAAACCAACTACCTGTTGCACATACTCACTATCCACCATCAGTCCCTTTTGCTGCAAAACCGGCATAAAAGCCCGGGTCAGCTCCTCATTGGCTTTGAGTACCATGTACTGATGATTAAACCAGCGGGCCTTGTCGGGATCAAAACGGGCTCCGGATTTACCCACCCGTTCCAGAGAAAAGGCTTCGGCCATAGATTCCATTTCAAACACTTCCCGTTCATCGCCCGGATTCCAACCCAAAAGAGCCAGCATATTGACAAAGGCTTCCGGGAAATACCCATCCTCGCGATACCCCCGGGTAGTCTCCCCCGTTTGGGGATCAGTCCATTCCAGAGGAAATACCGGGAATCCCAGCCGGTCACCATCGCGTTTGCTAAGTTTTCCTTTCCCGTCGGGTTTCAACAACAAAGGCAAATGAGCAAAAGCGGGCTCATTCCATCCAAAAGCTCGGTACAGCATAATGTGTAAAGGCATGGAAGGCAGCCATTCTTCCCCCCGGATCACATGACTGATTTCCATGAGGTGATCGTCCACCACATTGGCCAAATGATAGGTAGGCATGCCGTCTGATTTGAACAAAATTTTGTCGTCCAGCGCACGGGTATTCACCACCACTTCACCGCGGATGAGATCCTGCATGTTGACTTCTTCAGATGCAGGCATTTTGAACCGGATCACATAAGGCTTCCCTGTGTCAAGCCAGGTTTTGACCTCATCTTCGGATATCACCAGTGAGTTCTTCAGTTGGCCCCGGCTTTCAGCATTGTATGTAAAGGTCTTTTTTTCCGATTCGTAGTGCTTACGCAGCTCGTCCAGCTCGTCTGCCGTATCAAAAGCATAGTATGCATGTCCGCTTTGAATCAATTGGTCGGCATATTGTTTATACAACTCTTTTCGTTCCGACTGACGGTACGGACCGAAGGGTCCACCAACATGTACGCCTTCGTCAAACTCAATGCCGCACCAGCGAAAAGACTCCAGAATATATTCTTCGGCTCCCGGAACAAAGCGGTTTTGATCGGTGTCTTCGATGCGAAGAATAAATTTTCCGCCTTTTTTCCTGGCCAGTAAATAATTGTAAAGGGCCGTTCGTACACCTCCCATATGCAGCGGGCCGGTAGGGCTGGGTGCAAATCGAACCCTGATATCCTGATTCATCGACATATTCATTGAATTAGGCGGCAAAGATACGGAAAACAAAAAGCCGGAAAAAAGTCGCGGACTAAAATTAGCTTAAAGAAAGAAAGCATGTATCTTTGCGTTTGGTTAACAGAAATGCTTTACCAGTGAAAATTGATGTTATTCCGTATGCCTCTGCCATTCGAACCGAACGGATTTCGGGAAGAAATGCAGTGGTGATTGATGTACTTCGTGCCGGTTCGGTTATGGTAACCGCCATGAGTAACGGAGCCAGAGCGTTTCTACCGGTTGTTTCGGTGGAAGAGGCAGTTCAGGTGGCTGAAAAGATGGAAGGGAACTTTTTACTGGCCGGGGAACGCGACACCAAACTTATCCCCGGTTTTCATCTGGGGAATTCTCCCCTGGAATATACAGCAGACAGAGTCAAAGGCAAAACCATCATCTTAACCACATCCAACGGTACCCGTGCACTGAATGCGTTGCGGGAAGCCTCCAGGGTCTTTATAGGAACTTTTCTGAACAGCAATGCTTTGGTCGATAAGTTGCTGGCCCTCGATGATGTGGTGCTGGTTTGCTCTGGTACCAATGATGACTATTCCATGGACGACGGCATGTTTGCTGCCCAGGTAATTCACAGGATCGTACAGCAAAAGAAAGCGCACCTTTCGGATCTGGCTCAAAGTCTGCTGCAGGCCTATGAAAGTAAAAACGGAAACCTGAAGGAACTGCTGCAAGGCTGCTATCATTTAAACCTTCTGGTCAGAAACGGTTTTGAGAAGGATGTGGAATATTGTCTGCAAACAGACAAACTGTCACTGGTTCCCGAACTGATTGAGGGAAGCATTTGTGTTCCCGGATATGAAACCACATTAAAAACATGAACCATTGAAAATCAATGCAACAGTTTCAGGGAAGATTGTCCGTTTTCGAACAATGTATGTTTTATTTTGAACAAGTAAACTAATTATCGATCATGAATTGTCCATATATATAGCTCCGTTTCAACCTTTTGAATTTATGGCACATTTTATGATAAGCAATACTGAAAAATATAACCCAATATGAGAAAAACAACTATTCTTTTCATGGTACTCACGGCACTGCTTTTGGTTTCTGTATCGGCAAGTGCTCAAAAACTATGGTCATTGGAAGATTGCATCAATTATGCTTTTGAAAACAACATTCAAATCAAACAAAGCAAATTGACAGTGGAATCATCGAAAGCAGATTATTTACAGAGCAAGTTGAATTTCCTTCCTTCCCTGAACCTATCAGCCAATCAAAATACCAGTTGGGGAAGGTCTCTGGACAGGTCAACCTATACCTATACCAACCAGCAAACCAAACAGCTTTATGGTTCCGTAAGCAGTAGTCTTACGCTGTTCAACGGTTTTCAGAACATCAACCAGATGCGGCAGCAACAGTTTGCCTACCTGGCACAGAAATACAATTCAGACAATATCAGAGACAACATCTCCTTAAATATAGCCGCTGCCTATCTGCAGATCCTGTACAATGTGGAACAGGTAAAAAATTCGGAACGGCAACTGCAGACTTCGGAAGATCAGGTTTCCATGACCAAAAAAGAAGTGGAAGTAGGAACCTTAGCCAAAGGTAATTTGCTGGACGTGGAAGCACAGGCTGCCAGCGATAAGGTGAACCTGGTCAGCGCCCAAAACAAACTGATGCTGGCCTACCTAGATTTAATGCAACTCCTCGACCTGAAAGCCAGTACCAAATTCGACATTGACAAACCCAACCTGGAAATCACCCGCAAGCCCAGTTTGTTGCCCATCTCTAATATTTATAACAAAGCACTGACGATTATGCCCCAAATCAAAAGTGCCGAATACAATGTGAAATCTGCTGACCGGTCGCTGGCCGTCGCCCGAGGCATGAGAAGTCCCAAACTCAGCCTGGCCTCCTCATACGGAAACAACTACTCCAACCAAATAACCAATCCCGACGGTTCACTCAAACCCTTTTGGGATCAGTTTAAAGACAACGGGAGTATTAACCTTGGTTTCAGTTTAAGCATTCCCATTTTCAATGGATTCCAAACCGAAACCTACATTAAAAAGTCTAAAATCAACCTCGAAAACGCGGAGTTGAACTTAACCCTGCAAAAAAACAACCTGAGGAAATCCATCGAACAGGCTTATACTGATGCATTGGCCGCTTACCAAACCTATATCGCCAGTTCAAAATCGGTAGAATCGCTGAAAGAAGCTTTTAAATATTCACAGGAAAAATTCAATGTAGGCTTACTCAGCGCAACGGATTTCAATGTTGCAAAGAACAACTATTACAATGCGGTATCCAATCTGACTGCTGCCAAATACGATTACATTTTCAAGACAAAAATTCTTGACTTTTACCTTGGCAGAAGCATGAGTTTAAGCGACATCGCATCGATCAAAAGCAACTAAACGACGGATGTTTGCTCGAAACATCTGTGAAAGAATCTCCAACTCCCCGAAGCTTAAAAACTTACGGGGATTTGGCATAAAAAGAGAACAGTAGTATACTGTTTATAAATTAAATGATTGGCACAAATGGAACAATTTAATTCTTTAATTTCGCATAAATTATAAATCGTAAGATTATGACTAAATCCGGTAAAAAATACTTGCTCTTTTCGATTATTGCTGTGGTCCTGATCATCATTGTTGTATTGGTAGTCAAGAAAAGCAAATCCAAGGAGGCCCAGAAAGTAAGCGTTGAAAAAGTTGAAAAGCGCACCCTTATTCAAACCGTTTCAGCCAATGGCCAGATTGAACCTGCAGTCAATGTAAAGATCAGCCCCTATATTTCCGGCGAGGTAGTAAACCTGTATGTGAAAGAAGGAGATTATGTAACCAAAGGTCAGAAACTGGCTAAAATCGATCCTAAAATCTACATTTCCGCTTACCAGCAAAGTAAAGCTTCCACAGAAACAGCCAAAGCCAACCAGGCCAACATGAAGGCGAAACTGTCCGAAGCACAGGCACAGTTTATAAAAGCGCAACTGGATTACAACAGAAGTGAAAAATTATGGAAAAGCAATGTGATTTCTGCTTCTGATTACGATGCTGCGAAAGCTAATTTTTCAGTGGCAAAGTCTACCGTCAAGGGTACTGAAGAAAGTTATAAGGCCAGCCAGTTTCAGGTAAAAAATGCCGAAGCCCAGTTGCAACAGGCGGAAGACAACCTCAACCGGACTACTATCTACGCACCGAACAACGGCACCGTTTCGCAGTTGAATGTGGAAGTGGGGGAACGGGTCACCGGAGCCTCACAGTTTTCATCCGGTACCGAAATCATGAGCATCGCCAATCTGGACGTCATGGAAGCTACTGTAGAAGTAAATGAAAACGACATTGTTCAGGTAGCCCTGAATGATACGGCTATCATTGAAGTAGATGCATACCTGGACCATCCGTTTAAAGGCATTGTAACTCAAATTGCCACTTCAGCCAACACTACAGGTACCAGCGTGGATCAGGTAACGAATTTTGATGTTAAAATCAGGATCCTCAAATCATCCTACACCGATCTTATCAAACCGAAAAATCCCATTCCTTCCCCATTCAGGCCGGGTATGTCCGCTACGGTAGACATCCAGACCCAGCGGGCCGACAATGTTTTGTCTGTTCCTATTCAGGCAGTAACAACCCGCTCGACAGAAAAAAAGGTTGCGCTACCTAATAGTGAAAAAAGAGCCCGTGAAAAAATGAAAGAAAACAAAACCACCACCGCCAAAGAAGATGTGGCTCAGGCTAAAACCCAGGAATATGTATTTCTGTATGATAACGGCGTCGCCAAACTCCAGAAGGTGAAAACCGGTATCCAGAACAATATGTATATAGAAATTCTGGAAGGGTTAAAAGCAGGCCAGGAAGTCATCACAGCGCCGTATGAATTGGTTTCTAAAAAACTGAAGAACGGGGAAGAAGTTAAAAAAGTCTCTCAAAAAGAACTTTTTAGCAGTCATTAAAATTTTTGATTGAAGCAATAAAGCAGAACATTTGGCACTGATACTGAGTATAGAAACCTCTACCCGTGTGTGTTCCGTAGCCCTTTCGGAAAACGGAAAACTACTGGCCCTGGAGGAAAGTACCGCACAACATTCGCATGCCGAACAAATCACTGTTTTCTCCGAACAGGTGCTCTACAAAGCCGGCAAAAATTTCCGTGACCTGGATGCCATCGCGGTCAGCAAAGGACCCGGATCGTACACGGGTTTGCGCATTGGCGTATCCACAGCCAAAGGATTCTGCTATTCGCTGGATAAACCCCTGATTTCGGTAGGTACGCTTCCTGCCCTGGCTTCAGGAATGATACAATCGTTAATAGATCAGGGTAAGAACCCCGATTCTTATTTATTCTGTCCCATGATTGATGCCCGGAGAATGGAAGTGTATGCTGCCGTGTACGACAGCACCCTGAATGTGAAAAGAAAGGTGGAGGCTGAAGTCATCGACGAACAATCCTACGCTGATTTTCTCAATGAAAAGCCGGTGCTTTTTATTGGCGACGGAGCCCCTAAATGCAAAGAGACATTAGAAGGAAAGGACAACGCTTCGTTTACCGAACAGCCCTTTCTCCCATCGGCATCCTATATGATTCCCCTGGCGGAACAGAAGTTTGCAGCAAAAGAATTTGAAAATGTAGCCTACTTTGAGCCGTTCTATCTGAAAGATTTTATCCCGGGTGTTTCGAGGGTAAAAGGCCTAAAAGATTAACAAAGGTTTATATTTATTTCATACAGAAAGGGAGGCGCCAATCGGTGCCTCCCTTTTGTTTTTACCGTGAGCAACTGCTATTTGATCTGATCCAGATGTACATCCATTTGCGGGAAAGGGATGTTGATTCCTTCTTTGCCTGCCTGTTGATAATATTTTTCATTCAAAGTGAAAAATACCCCCCAGTAATCGGCGGCGTTTACCCATGCCCGTACGGTAAGATTAACTGAGCTGTCGGCCAGTTCGGACAGGGCAACAAAAGGTTCCGGGTCTTTCTGAATCCGTTCATCTTCTGCAATCAGCTTCAGGATAAAGGCTTTCGCTTTGTCGTAATCATCGCCATAGGCAATGCCGAATGACCAGTCAACCCGACGGTTTGGCTGTGTACTGAAATTAATAATCGTGCCATTGGAGAGGCCCCCGTTGGGAACCAGCATCGTTTTGTTATCCGGTGAAGTCAGGACGGTGACAAAAACATGAATTTCTTTCACTACACCACTCAATCCCTGAGCCGTGATAAAATCACCTACTTTAAAGGGTTTAAACAACAGAATCATTACTCCCCCGGCAAAGTTTTGCAGCGTTCCGGAAAGAGCCATGCCCACGGCCAGACCCGCAGCACCCAAAATGGCAATAAAGGAAGTCATTTCCACACCCGCCATCCCCATCACACTGATGATGAGCAGGATCTTCAGTAAAATGCCGATGATGCTCTTCAAAAATGAAGAGAGTGAAGGTTCGACATTGCTTTTGTCCATAAGTTTGTGACTGGTTTTGGTCAGGGCTTTGATCACCCACAAACCGACCAGTAATACCACAAGAGCCCCCAGAAGCCTGAGGCCATAAGTAGTACTGAATTCGAGGACTGTTTTCCACAGCCCTTCAGCGCTGTTTGACAGATTGTTCAAGGAGTACATATCATCACTTATTTGTTAATAAATTTGTTGCAGCAGACTACTGCCCTATTAAAAATCTCAACGTCAGCCCTCCGCTTGAAGAGGCATTCAAAAACTGATTTGAAATATAGGGATTATTTTTATTCCAGTTAAAATAACCGCGCAATTGCAAACTCGAACTCAACATATAGTCGGCAGCAAAATTAACACTGTATTGTCGGGACCCGGCAGACACCTGGTTGTTGTTCTCATCGATCCGTCGGAGGATGGTTTTGTTGTCCTGAATTCCCACATCCAGCTTCAGATTTAAGTCGGTATTGTATTTCTTACCCGGGCGACCCGTGAAATTGGCAATGGAGAACTTCAGCCCTTTCAGCCGGTAACTCAATCCCAGCACCATTTCTTTTCCATCAATTTCGGTGATTTGATTGTTTATAAAACTAAGGACAATATTTCTGGATTTTTTATACTCCAATCTTCCACCCAGGCTGTTTTTCAGCGTGAAATCGATTCCGATCAGGGGACTGAATTGTTCATAGAATGACACCTGACCCAGGTCGTACCGGCTGATGAAATTATCGCTGTTATTGTAAAACTTTCCCGGATCCGTTGCATCATAATTCAGGTTGGTAGCCCAGGAGTTGATGCTTAAAATAGAGCTGTATCCGTGGGTAATGTTCAGACTTCTGAACAATTTGCCAATGGGTTTGATGCGCGTAAGTCCGTTGAACGACACCCGCCAGTTAGGGAAAGGAATCAAGGGGAACGTACGCCCGATGTCCACGCCTTTTCCTGTTTGCCCTGAGTAGGCCGCCAGGAACGCATAATACATCACCTGCTGTTGTGTGGACGTATACCCCAACGGATAATTTTGCCCCGATACGCTGTCGTATACATACTGCCCCGACCAGGCAGGATTGTTCGCAGCCAGCCTTTCCGCCACCTCCGGGCGTAGGGCCTTGTACTGATTAAATGCTGCCGAAATATTATCCGTATTCGATTTTTCAAAAAACGTCCTGATGAACGGGTAAGTGATACTGAAATTACCCGCTCCCTGGCCCGAAAAATCCATAAACTGCTGCGATTCGGGATAAAACCGGAAATAAGAAGTGTAGTTATCAGCAAAAATTCTGTTTCCATCCAGGTCGATGGTAATGGTGTTCAGAATATTTCCGTTCACTTTATACGACAGCTGATCGGTATATTTTTTTATGTACGCCTGATTGAGTGTAGTATCATAGGTCAGCCATCCGTTTCGGGCTGCTGTATAGCGAATATCATGCTGACTACCGAAAATGAATCCCAGTCCGGGTGCATTCATGGCTGTATTGAGCCCCAACACATCCGGGACAGGCATAAATCCGGGCAACTGGATTCCATCGGACCTGCGGTATACAAAACTGGCATTTTTAAACATCATCAAAAACCGGAGGATGCCGTTGAATATTTTATTGCCCCCGACCCCGGCATTGATGTTCGTCTGATTGTCCCGATTTCGGGCCAGCGGATTTCCGGTCACTCTTGACCTTCCGGCTCCCTGTCGGGAATTGCCGCTGCTGTTGGCCCTTTTCAGGAACGGCAGTTTATTGTACAACTTTGTCAGGTCAACTCCTCCGTTTACCTGGATATTCCGTGCATTTTCAATGGTACTTCCCAACCGTTTCTGCACGTCGTAAGAAGTTCCGTTCCAGTTGTATTGTGCCTGATAGCTGGTGGTCAGATCCATCCAGTCGGTAAGCGGAAGTTTGGACAAGGGAACGCGATACGAAAGCCGCAACGAATGATTGTAGTTTTGTAAGGTTCCCATACTTCCGATCTGATCCCAGATCTGACGTTTGTACAGTGCCCATTCCTCGGTGTTTTTATCAGGATAAATTTGGGGTTCCCGAATATAAGCGTTGGCCCCTGCCACAAAATCCAGCGACAGCGAAGAAGAAAGATCATATTTTAAAGTATAGTTACGGGTCCAGGTCCACGATCGCTTGTAGGTAGGATACATGATAATGTCTCCCTCACTTTTGTCGCGGTACAACTGCCGGTCAAACAACCGGTGCATGTTGGTCTGAAACGACAACACCTTAGGCAGCAGATTGAAATTAAAGTCTTTCAGCCATTTAAGCCAGGGCGACTTCATCTTTTTGTCTTTGGCAAAAGGCCGGATGTTTTTAGGTTGACGACTGAAGTTATACGACAATCCTCCCTGATAATTCAGCAGATTATCCGATTGGATATTAATGTTCCGGTGATAAACCTGTGAATAGGCAAACGAAAAATTAAAGTTCGACAAGTCGTAGATCCTGGGCTTTCTGATTTTTCCCGGTTTGTTTACCTGCTCCTTATGCACGTTCATCAGATTGATGTTCGTCCGTCGGGTATAATCCACCACCATATTGCGGATGGAATCCCTTTCGGCCCGGGTTGCGTAGGTGCTCAGGTCATCCTTTAATTTCACATCGGGATTCAGCGGATTGTACTTGGGAACTATCAGTCCCTTTCCGTAATCGAAATGCAACGGAATGGACAGTCCTGTCTTTTTGGGCAATACTTTGCCCAGATCCAGATCGGTTGCAATGGTGTAATTGGTGTTGTTGTCCTGTGAGATCTCACCGATGTGTTGTTCCAGACTACCAAAACCGGCGGATTTAAAGGTACCGCTGGCCGAAATCCTTCCCAGGTCAGCCAGATTGGCATCCAGCCGCCCCGTAGCCGCCCATCCCGAAGTTTTATTGAAGTCGGTTAGACGCAGTTCGTCCAGCCAGACTATGGCACTTTTTGCTTTTCCATCGTCATTCAGTGAGGTACCGATTCGTTTTGGATTGATCACTCCGATAAGGATATCCCGCACATCCCCCAGATTCGGGTTCCCCACTACGGTAATTCGGTTGGTTCCGTCGTATTCGGAATAGGGCGAAAACAACGTCACATTGGAATTGGCCTGTCTCATTTCCACATTACGGTCCTGTTTCACCTGCACCAGCTTATCCAGTTCAATATCCATCCGGTTGGCCACAGGCCAGATGGCATCCGGATTGGCGGAAGATGTGTACCACGGGGTTAATTCCAGGGGAATTTCGTATTGATAATAATTCTTCGAAAAATCGGATCCGATCCGGATAAACACATGAAGATCTCCATTTTTAATATCCTCATTTTCATACAACTTCTCTCCATGGACAAACATTTGCAGTTTCTTGTACTGCCTGAAATCAAAAGCCACATTCTTATACGCTGCCCGGGCATCACCGTCTTTCAGGTTTTCCACTGTATATTCCAGCGATTGCTCATTCAACCGGACGTAGTTGGTGGTTCCGTAATTGACCTCCCGTTGAATCCCCGGAGGAATCACATAAGGAACCGGGGATCGGTTGGAATTTTCTTCCAGGTTGACGGTGGAAATCACAAACTGGGTCTTGTCCGCATTATCGCTGGTGAGGTATTCATCGTTTGGCAGCAACGACTGATCGTACTGCCGCCAGTCACTGCGCACCAGGTCAAACGTGGCAAACCGGCAAACAATGGGGCGTTTGAATCCTTTCATAAACACCCGCATGAAGCGAATGGACTGGAATCCGTTGATGTTGCCCACCACCTTGTTGGGAATTCGTACAGGGATTTTAAACTGATACCACTTCACACTGGTAGTTTTCCCATTGGGCAGGTGGATATTGGCTGCCTGATGAATGTCCGTTATATAGTCTTCACCCACCTGCATTTTGGTGGGATCCAGATCAATTTTATACTGATAATACCGTTCTGATTCGCTCAGGGTATTGTCGTTGTTGATGTCTTCCTTGTTGGGCAGATTGGTGGCGGAGGTATTGTATGGTTCGTTGTTTTGCCCGGCTGCCGGGGAGTTTCCTTCCGATTCGTTGTATTTTTTGTACCGTTCGGTGATGCTCGCATATTCCGGGTTGTTGTCAAAATCAGTCCCCCGGTAATAGTGGTAATCATCTGAAGAAGGATCTTTTAATGCCGTGACATAGGCCTGTGAATTCGCACCGTATTTGTTCTTGATCACATCCAGGTACTGTTTGGCAAAGAAGCTGTCTTCATCGTGATCGCTCAATCCGTCGTAGCCCACATCCTGGAAGGGTCGTGAGCCGGGCACGTTGCTGAACGATTCGGTCAGCGCCTGCTGACTGGGCACCCGCCCCCACTGGGTTGTGTCCACATTTTGAACCGTAGCCGAAGTAGGCAATCCGTTTTCGTAACTCTTTCGTCCGTCGCGCAGCAAATCTTCCGATACATCACCCAAATCAATGTACAATTCTCCGCTGTTCGTCTTGTCTTCCGTAAACGGGTCCATCATCCAGAACTCGATGTACTGAATATTGGAGGCATCGAAATCGGTCGTTTCCAAACTCCTCATCATCCCGCCCCATCGGGTCTGTGGTTGTTCCAGCGAGCCGTCAGCGGCAATCCCGTCCGAATATGTTCCGGCATTCACATCGTAGTTATACGGGCCTTTTTCCGAGGGGAAGAACGACAGGTTCAGAACCGGAATATTGGTTGGAACCCCGTTGGGGATGTCTTTGTTGGGAAACACCTCGGTCTCCAGTACCTGTCGCGTGGAATTTTTGGAGATTTCATCCTTGGTAATGTTTTTGGGCCGGTAACCACCCCGAACATCATAAAACAACGTGGGATCGATAATATACCAGGCAAAAGTAGCCCGGTTTTTACCGTAATCCAGTGCATTGGGCGAATACGACTCCGGAAACAGCGCAGGCTGTCCCTGCGGCGTACTGGCCAGGTACCACGAATTGACATTGGTTAGGTCGATGGTGGATTTGGCTCCTTCAAAATCGTCTATGTAACTGGTTCCTGTTTTTCCGATTACCTTGGCATGACCCGGGAAGAACTGAGCAAATTCTCCGTTGACCACCACTTTCGAAGGGACATTGGGAGAAACACCGGGCAGCCTCGAAACCAGTTTGGTCAGCCATCTTGAATTTTTAGAATACGCAAAATCCATGCCCCAGATGGTATTGGATACCGGATCCTGTCCGTAGTTTACCTTCTGTGTCAACGGACGTTCGTGCAAATTCAACAAAGTGGCTCCCACCTGCAGATACGGATTGAAAATGTGGTTCACATGGAATCCCATCATGGTTTTCTGCTGCAGGTTAAACATGGAATTATTTTCCAGGGAAACGTTGATGGGCGTCCCTGAATTGAGAATTCCCTGGTTCAGGATGGTTACCTGTCCCAACGTGTAATCCACCGTATAATCTACATTCTCTGTCAACGGAACACCTCCGGCAGTTACCTTCACCGATCCCGGTGGTACATTCATGGCATTCAGACTGATCACCGATCCCGATTGGGATTTATAATATCCTTCCAGAATATATTTGTCTTTATCAGCGTATTGCTGTGCCGCCGATTTGGTCATGGTATACAGCGAATCAAAGGCATACTTATCTGCCAGCTGAGGGTCATTGGGAAAAATGGAATCGTGCACAAAACTGCCAAACGGCTGGAGAACGGGAAAATAGATTCTCCCGTTGCTGGCCTGGAACGTTCCCCCTTTGGTTTCCGCACCGTCGATAAAATCGAAAAAACCATCCCCGCCCGGAATGGGATTCAGCTGTGAATCCAGATTATCCAAATCAAATAAATGAATCAGGGGAACGCCTTTCACCCCGCTGCCGCCTTCGGTAAAATATCCGGTGGGGACTCCCTGATTGTTTCCCGAATACAAAATATTCATCACAAAACCCGAACTCTGAACCTGATAGGCGCCTATGGAATAAACGTTTTTCATCATCAGATTCCACATGGGCATGTGGGTATTCAGCGTATTGCTTTTCAACAGTTTTACAACCAGATCTTTGGGCGAGTTGATTCCCTGATCCGAGAATTCACCCACCTGATACACACCGGGTCTGCCGATGATGGTATATTGAAAGGCCACCGCCAGTACCTGATCCTTATTCAAAGTCGTATTCAGTGAAATGAACCCCAGTTTGGTGTTGACGGTGTACTCGGAAGGGCTGAGTCTGCGGGCACTTTCCACCTTCACAAAATCCTCTCCCGAAGTGAGGTAGCCCGTCTGACCGATGCCAAAAGGGTCGCCGGTTAAATAGGTTGTCACAGTATTGATATCGCGTACCTTGGCGGTATCCAGCCGACTCACCAGATTGTTGGAATTATTGGAAGGAATGATCCCGCCCGTATTGGGCTGAATGTTGTGGTTGTATATCTCGGAAAGTTTCCCCTCTCCCAGATCGGTAAAAGCCACAATGTTTCGGTTGTTGGTCGTAGGGGCTCCCACATTGGTCACCCACACTTCAACCTTGGTAATATTAATGTCCGAACTAACGATGGGTAGGGTACTCAGAGCTTTCTCATACCGATCGCGGAAATACTGGCTCAGGAAAAAGTGTCTGTTTTCTTCGTAATCCAACGGAGTGAGGTTGAAGCTGTTTTGTTGTGCCCCGTTTTGAACCGTGATGTTTTTGGTTTCGCTTTGCTGTTGTGAAAACACAGCCGTGATTGTTGTCTTTCCAAACTGCAGTTTGGTTTTGACCCCAAACAAACTTTGTGCTCCCGAGATCAGGGTGGAGTTCAGGGGCATGCTTACGTTCCCCGCTTCGATGGACTTAATAATGTCGTCTTCCTTACCCACATATTTCAACTTCAATGAATTTTCAAAATTAAAAGCCGATTCCGTGTTGTAATTTGCCTTGAAGCTCAGCTTATCGCCGATCTGGGCATTCACATTCATCTGGATTTTTTCGTTGAAATCGAAATTGGTGGACCGACGCTGCCGGATGTCGAGTTGCGGATCATCGCGGTAATTGGACAAAACCCCGAAACTCACCTCTGCCGATCCCTGCGGCCGGATGTTGATGGTGTTGCTCCCGAAGATCTGCTCGAACGCCTTACTCTTAATGTAAATTTTGGGGATGAGCTGCTTTCCTGAAGCCGTACCCAGGGTGGCGGCTTTTTGCCGCCAATACTGCTGAATGCTTTGTTTTTGCTGGTACTTCTGGTAGTCTTTGAAATTCATGATCACCGGTGTACGGTAATCGAAGCCTCCCACACGGGTCACCAATTGATACGTATGGGTCAGTGGATCGTAAACTACCTTCTTTTTGAGGTTGGAGGGCGGGTTCAGAAACAACGGACTGGGCTGCAATGTGTCCAGTAAAGGGATCCCGGTCAGGTCATAAAAAGGAAAAGTAAGGACCGGTTTCAGAGTATCCGAAGCCAAAGAAATGCTTTGTGCCTTCAGTACCGTCGCCGATAAAAGCATCAGCACCAGCCAGATCGTTATTTTATTGACTTGTGTAGATTTTTGATCCAATTTTTCTATTCGTTAGCTCTATTGTCCGGTTACAGAACCTTCAGGGCTTCTTTGATGAGTTCTTCAACACTTCCGGGTGCTTTTTCTTTCATAATTTTATCTAACGCCCTGGAGGAAGCCAGTCGGTTAAAACCCAGTATCAGTAATCCTGATAACGCTTCATCTTTGATTGTATTGTGGGAAACGGCCAGAATATCGGCATTCAGGCCTTCTTTGACTACCTTGTCTTTCAGATCCACCACGATGCGCTGGGCTGTTTTACCGCCGATGCCTTTCACGCTTTGCAAACGACCGGCATTTCCGGTAGCAATGGCCTCATAGGCCTCATCGCTGCTCAGCGACGACAGCACCAAACGAGCCGTATTGGCCCCCACGCCCGAAACAGAAATCAGCGCCCGAAACAGGGTCCGTTCCTCAGCATCGGCAAAACCATACAGCAAATGGGCATCTTCGCGCACGATGAAATGCACAAACAAGCGGGCAAAATCCAGCTCCTTAATTTTGGTAAATGTATTGAGTGTGATGTTGATCAGATAACCGATCCCTTCGTTTTCAATCACTACATGGGTCGGACTCTTCTCAATGATCTTTCCGGAAATAAATTCATACATGGAAACAGGCTTATTGTTGCACAAAGATTGTAAAAAAATGTTAAAGCGCCAAAGTATGTATAAAGGGTTTTTAAAGGCACAAAAAAAGGGAGATCGTCGAAACAATCTCCCTTTGATCCGTCGGTTAAATTTATTTCGGAGCAGGGCCTTCCGTCACCTGAATCAGGTATCCGGTATGAATCCATTTGGCAAAGGCATCCTTTACCTGTTTGGCCGAAAGCGAAACGTAGTGTTTGGCAGCCACAGTAGGCTCATCCAGTGGCAAGCCCTCCAGCGAACGGCTCAGCAACCCACCTGCAATATCATCCACGCTGGATTCCGACAGGGTAATTTCGCGCAACAGCAACGATTTGGCCTGCCGCAGTTCCTTGTCCGTGACTTCCTGTTGCTGCATTTGTTTCAGATCTTTTACCACAATGTCCTTGGCTTTAGAAACATTGGGCGGGTCACAGGCAAAATTCACCGCGTAATCGGACCGGGTTTTCCCAATATCAAATGAGGACGAAACATAGTATACCAACCCGGCATTTTCGCGAAGATCACGGTACAGGCGGGTGGCATAAAAAGCACCACCCAGCACATGATTGCCGACCGATAGGGCATACCGATCGGTATTGGATCGGGTAATTTTTATGTTTTCAGCCAGCACCACACGATCCTGTACTCTGCTGGCATCCGGCACATTCACCACCGAAGCTTTGTTCATAGGAACCGGTGCCAGTTCCGTCTTCGGTTTGGGTCCGGTGGCTTTCCAGTCGCCAAAGTATTTTTCTATCACCGTTTTGGCTTTTTCAGGCGTAATGTTCCCAATCACCACGATGGTCGTCATATCAGGACGGTAAACATGCTGATAGTATTCCTTCACATCATTCAGCTTCAACGCCATCACCGATTGGGGTGTGGCACGACGCAAGGCCGGGTCCCCTTCGGGCAACAAGGCCTTGTGAATAGCTCTACCAAAGAGATAATCGGGGCTTTGCAACTGTCCGGCTACGGTGGCAGCGGTTTGATGCTGAACAATCAGGAAAGGCTGTGCCGGCAAGGCAGGATGCAATTCGTTGTCGGCCAGCAGCTGAACTCCCTTTTCAAAGTGGTTGGCCAGAACATTCAGCGAAAACCCGGTTCCGGCCGATTTGTCAGCCCCGATGTCGTCCAGTGCTTTCTGAAACTGAATCCGATTCAGGGTAGCCGTACCGTATTCAAACAGTTGCCCCAGGATATCGCTCACCCCTTCCTGTCCTTTGGGTGTTTCCAGATCGGGTGCGTTTTTAATCCGGCCGTAAACACTTACCGTGTTGCTGATGTGTTCCGGCTGAACAATCAGTTTAATACCGTTGGGTAATGTGGATACCACAGGATTCACAACGGATTTGGGAACACTCAACCGGCCCATGGCTTTTTCAGCCCAATCGGGCAGCTTCACCGGTTTGGGATTCTTGGGAGCAAAGGATTCCTTTCCTCCAAAGCCTTTATGAGAAACCGGTTTCCCGGAAGACTGCGGTGTCAGGATCACAAAAATAGCATGATGGGGATCGAGGTATTTCCGTGCAACCCGGTCCACATCAGCCGCAGTAACCTTTTTAATGGCTTCCAGGTTTTGTTCGGGAGACTGGCGTCCCTGAACTGCCAGAGCATCAGACCAGGCTGATGCCAGTCCCGGCACAGAATTTTTCTGAAATTCAAAAGAAGAAATCTCGTCTCTTTTAGCAGCAGCCACCAGGTCGGGATTCACTCCGTCTTTGAGTTCGGAAGCCAGCACGGCAGAAACTTCACCGAGCAATTTTTTTGCATCCGCTCCCTTAGGGAAAACGGCAAAGCTGAATCCAAGTCCGGCTTTTTTCAGTCCGTTCATCTCAAAGGCAGTGTACAGGGCTTTTCCCTGGGGAACCAGCGAATAGAGTTTCCCGCGGTGATTCGACAAAACATCCGACAAAACCTGGGCAGCAGCATAATCAGGACTGTCGGTACCCGGCATCCTGTAGGAAATAATGGCCAGACCATAAGGCAAATCGGTTGTTAAGTTCAGTGTATCGGGCTTAACAGGCTGCAGGTTGAATACCGGACGGGGAGGCAGTTTCTTGGAAGGAATATCGCCGTAAAGCTTTTCCACCTCCGCCAGCGTTTTGTGTGGGTCAACCCGGCCAACAATCACCAGAATGGCATTGTTGGGTGCGTACCAGTCGTTGTGAAACTTCTGCAGCATGGCACCGGTCGTTTTGTTAAAGGAAGGACGGGTTCCCAACGCATCATGGGCATAGGGTGTGCCTTTAAACATTTCGGCCAGCAGCTTTTTATAAAAAACATACTGCGGATTGGACATGTCGCTGGCCACTTCCTGTTCGATGGCTCCGCGTTCCTTGCTCCATAATTCCTGGGTATCCAGCACACCCCGCATACGGATGGCTTCGATGTGCAAGGCAACATCCAGGTCTTCGGCGGGAACCGTGAAATAGTACTGGGTAACCATCTGGCGGGTATCGGCATCGAAATCACCGCCCATGGCAGCAGTGATGTCAGCCAACTGATCGGCCGACAGTCCTGGGCTGCCCCGAAACATCATGTGCTCCTGGGCATGCGCCATCCCCGGGAACCCTTCAGGGGCTTCGTTGGAGCCCACGAGGTAGTTCATTTCAGTGGTAACCACAGGTGCCAGCGGATTTCTGATGATCACCACCCGCATCCCGTTTTTCAAGGTGTGACGCAAGACCGTTTCACTGTTTTTTTTCGCGGTTAAAGGCTTTCCCATCATGGGCGAAACAAAAAGCAGAGCAATAAATACGAAAAGAATTTTTTTCATGGTAAGAATTTTGTCAAAGGGTCATAAAATCTTGTTTTCTTGGGCTCGATCGGTGAAAACCACTGACCCATTCATCGGTTTTCATGAATCAATAATGCTCCCAACACATAATAGTTGAGCGCCAAAGTATTCAGAAAACCCGCACGAGGAGTCCGGTTTAACAATATTTAACGGCTGAGAAAGGTGTAGAATAGCGCAACAGAGTCCAAAAAAAAAGCTGTTCCCGTTTCCGGGAACAGCCTACTGTTAATAAATCAGGTAACCTCCAGCATTTACCTGGTCTATTCGGGTTAGCTTAAAAACATGTCAGTCTTATAAAAAAATTCACTAATTGCCGCCTTCACTATCACCGCCTTTATCGCCTTTATCACCATTTTCGTTCTCATTCTCGTGGCGATAGTAGCAGTGATGATCTTCACCTAAATTTCGCATGATGGCATTGTATATTTCGGTATTCGTAGAATCTGAGATAACCAGCGTTCCGTTGGTCAGGTCAGCATTGTTCAGATCAAGTGCCTGTACATTGGTCATGAGCTGATCCAGATAGATTTGAATGTAACTGGTAATGGCAGAGGCACTGGTCGAATCCACATGCACGCTGTCACTTTCCGTTTTAAAAAGTACATTCTGATAGGATTTCACAACAATCGGCAAAGAAGTCGTATCGTTTTCGGCATAAATTCCATGCAAATAAAATACGGGCCGACCTGCAGCATCATCACTTAAACCACTCACTTTCAATTCCACCTGATCGTAATATCCGGGTTGTAAACTAAAATTTCCAAACGTAGCTGTGGTATCGAGCAAATTAACTGTCTGAGGTCCTCTCCATTTGTATTCAATCTCGATGGAATCTTTTTCTGAGACCGAGCTTTTCAGTGATGCTTCGAATTTTACCATGGAAACCACCATGCTGGCCGAATCCCATGAGATAGCGGGGCTGTTTGCCATCGCCGATTTCAATGTAAAACTCGGGTTCACGGCCTGAAGTTTCAGATCCAGACTGGATGGTCCGGAAGTAGTAGGGGTAGCTGCCGTGTTTTGCTTCTGACAGGCAAAAAGGCCCACGGCTAAAACAACTAATGCTGCGTATAAGATCTGTTTACGTTTCATAATATTTATTTGTTTTGTGATCGATCGGCGTACATCCAAATAAGCCTGTGTCCATGGATGCATGCTCACGAAATCGGGAACAAACATACAGAAAGGTTCATACACTCAACCCCCGTTTTTTCAATTTCAGATTTTGTAACCTGCGATTTCAGCATTTTGGACCTGAGGGCGCTGAAGCCCTTTTCTGCCTGTTTTATAAACGATAAAAAACGGGAATAGCATGTCTGTCAGTGACTTTTAAGTATTCTTTTACCTAATTAGATGGGGATACCCGGATTACAATCCTGATTTTCCACTCAGAAAACCGGAAGTTGTCAGCCATAAAAACTCAGATATCGATCAGGGACAGAAAAAGGATACCCGAAAAGGGGTACAAAATGATTCCAACAAATAATGAATACGGGAAATTAATTCTTTTCGTGTAACTGGATAATGGCTCGTTTGATGCCTTCCACCTCCAGTCCGCACAAGCGGTACAGCGATTCCTTATCGCCGTGTTCCATAAAGCGGTCGGGAATACCCAGAAAAATCTGTTGCCCTTTCCAGTTTTTCCGGATTGCTAATGTGGAAATAACAGAGGCCAGTCCCCCATTCAATACCCCGTCTTCAACAGTGACTATTTTATTGAAATTCCCGAACACTTCATCAATAAGTTCAAGATCCAGGGGTTTGAGAAAACGCAGATCGTACAAAGCTGCCGAAATGTTTTCCGTTTCCAGTTGACTGCAGGCTTCCAGGGCATAATTGCCGGGTTGTCCTATGCTGAGTACAGCAACTTCATTCCCTTCTTTGATCCTCCTTCCCTTCCCGATTTCCAGTTTTCGAAAAGGCTGCTGCCATTGGGAGGCGTCCATAAAACCATAGCCACGGGGATACCGGATGGCAAAAGGCCCCTGACTGTAGCGTTGTGCCGTATACATCAGATTGCGCAGTTCAGCCTCATCCATAGGGGCTGCAACCGTCATGTTGGGAATGCTGTTCAAGAAGGCCAGGTCAAAAACACCGTGATGTGTGGGACCGTCGGATCCCACCAGTCCGGCACGGTCGAGACCGAAAATCACCGGCAGGTTTTGAAGGGCCACATCATGGATCACCTGATCGTAGGCCCGTTGCAAAAACGTGGAATAAATGGTACAAAAAGGAGTATATCCTTCGGCTGCCAGTCCGGCCGAAAAAGTGACGGCGTGTTGCTCTGCAATACCCACGTCAAAAACCCGGTCGGGAAATTCGTCCCGCATATACGTCAAAGCGGAACCCGTGGGCATAGCCGGAGTCACTGCCACCAGCCGATCGTTTAATCGGGCTAAATCAAGCAAGGTTCTACCATACACTTCCTGATAGGTAATCCGGTTTTCTTTGTCCTTTGCCAGTAATGCACCCGTATGCCGGTCGAAGGGACCCGGTGCATGATAGAGGGTTTGCTGTTTCTCAGCTTCCTCGAAGCCCTTGCCTTTGGTAGTCACAATATGCAACAACCGGGGGCCGTCCAGTTTTTTCATTTCTTCCAAAACGGCGATCAGCAACTGCACATCGTTGCCGTTGATGGGTCCGATATAGGTAAAATGAAAAGCTTCAAACAAATTGCTGCTGCGCAAAAAAGAACTTTTGCTTTTTTTCAGCGCTTCCTGCCGACGGCGGTTGCTTTTCTGAATCCGTTTTTTCAGATCGGCAAGCTCGAACACCTTTTCAGAAGCCATTCCCGTTAAGTAATCCTTAATAACACCTGCATTTTTATCGATGGAAATACCGTTATCGTTCAAGATCAGTAAGAGATTGGCATTGCTGTCGCCCACATTGTTCAGCCCTTCCAGTGCCATCCCGCCGGTCATGGCACCGTCGCCGATGACGGCAATGTGGTGGCGGTCTTTTTCTCCTTTCAACGCTGAGGCCACAGCCATTCCCAATGCCGCCGAAACAGAAGTGGAAGCATGGCCGGTTCCAAAGGTATCGTAGGGACTTTCCTTACGGGAAGGGAAACCACTGATACCGCCGTATTGACGAAGGGTTTTAAAAACATCGCGCCTTCCGGTCAGAATTTTATGGGGATAAGCCTGATGTCCCACATCCCAGATCAAGCGGTCGTAAGGTGTATTGAAAACATAGTGCAGGGCAATGGATAGTTCCACCACGCCCAGACTGGAACCCAGGTGACCCGGATGCACGGAGGTAACATCCAGAATAAAATCACGCAATTCATCCGCCAGCTGCACCAGCTGTTCCTGACTGAGATTCTTCAAATCATCAGGACTGTCGATGGTGGCCAGCAACGGGCCGGGTTTCAGCTCATTTTTTTCCATGCAGCAAAAGTAGGGAAAATACGATAGAAAGCCCCTTGTCATCCAATTGTCAGAACGTGGTCATCTGCTTGTTTCACTATTACCTGACTAGGGTTTTCCTATCATTTGACCCTCGCATGACTATTGCTCCGCGATTGCCTTACAATAAATAAGATGTACTATCTTTGCACAAATTTTTAAAACAGAAGAGTTAGATGCAGCATTTAAGTGAACAGGAACAGGTGAGGCGCAATGCTTTGGAGGAGATGAAAAAACTGGGTATCAACCCTTATCCTCAGGCTGAATATAAGACAAATGCCTACGCTGCCGATGTGTTGAAACAATTTCCGAAAGACAATAGTTTGTTCCGGGAAGTGAGCATGGCCGGACGGATCATGAGCCGCAGGATCATGGGAGCCGCTTCGTTTGCAGAAATCAAAGATTCCACCGGCAGAATCCAGTTGTACATCAAACGGGATGAAATTTGCCCTGAAGAAGACAAAAACCTGTATAATGTTGTGTTTAAACGCCTGCTGGATATCGGCGACTTTATCGGAATTAAAGGCTATGTGTTTACCACACAAATGGGGGAAACCACGGTTCATGTTACCGAACTGACTGTGTTGGCCAAATCGCTGCGCCCGTTACCCATTGTAAAAGAAAAAGACGGTAAAGTATACGATGCCTTTACCGATCCGGACCAACGCTATCGTCAGCGCTATGTGGATCTGATCGTAAACGACAAGGTAAAAGATATTTTTACCCGGAGAGCTATGGTGTTGCGTTCCATGCGGGAATTTTTGAATGAAAAAGGATATCTGGAAGTAGAAACCCCCATCCTGCAGTCCATACCTGGTGGTGCTGCCGCCCGTCCTTTCATTACCCACCACAACGCTCTCGACATGCCGCTCTATTTACGGATCGCCAATGAGTTGTATTTGAAGCGACTCATCGTTGGGGGCTATGAAGGGGTATTTGAGTTTGCCAAGGACTTCCGTAACGAAGGGATGGACCGGTTCCACAACCCCGAATTTACCCAAATGGAAATGTATGTGGCATACAAAGATTACCTGTGGATGATGAAAACCACCGAGCAGATGGTAGAAAAGATCACCCAAGACCTCTATGGAACCACCAAAGTGCAGGTTGGTGAACATGTGATCGACTTTGCCGCACCATACAAACGAATCAGCATTCTGGATTCCATCAAAGAGCATACGGGCATCGATGTAAGCGAAATGGATGAATCCGCTTTGCGTGAGACCTGTAAAACCCTGGGCATCGAAACCGATGAAACCATGGGAAAAGGGAAACTCATCGACGAAATCTTTGGAGAAAAGTGCGAGGGAAAATACATTCAGCCCACGTTTATTACCGACTATCCGGTGGAAATGTCACCCTTGTGTAAACGCCACCGCGACAATCCGGAACTGACCGAACGCTTCGAACTCATGGTCAACGGGAAGGAACTGGCCAACGCCTATACCGAGCTGAACGACCCCATCGACCAGCGTTTGCGGTTTGAGGAACAGGTTCGTTTGGCAGAAAAAGGAGATGACGAAGCCATGTATATCGACTACGACTTCCTCAGAGCGCTGGAATACGGCATGCCCCCAACCTCAGGAATGGGGATTGGCATCGATCGCCTGGTGATGCTGCTGACCAACCAGGCCTCCATACAGGAAGTATTGTTTTTCCCCCAAATGAGACCCGAAAAACCGGTCAAGGTTTTCGGCCCCAAAGACTTTGTGGCCATCGGTGTACCGGAAGTATGGAGCGAAGTGATCATGGAAGCCGGTTTTGCCAAACCCGAAGATCTGGCTGATACCAAGACTACCCTCATCCAGCAAAAACTCAACGGAATGCGCAAAAAGAATAAGCTGGATATTCCGGCCGTACAGGTTGAGGAAATCGAACAATGGATCGATAACCTGAAGAAATAAATAAAAAAGCCCTGCCTGTCAGGGCTTTTTTATTTGCCCGACTTCGCATCAGCTCTCTGCATACAGTTATCAAAAAAGCACTGTTCATTTCTTGTTACCCCAATATTTGATTATCACCAATTATTGCTTATTTTTATCCAAACTGATGCAAAGTAGTGACTTGCATGTCATAAAACTCATTCCGTTATGAAAAAAATTACAGGATTCATTCTCAGCACATGGATCGCCGCCTTATTCATGCTGCCGCCGGTTCAGTCCTATGCACAGACTACATTACCGACAAAAAAAAGCGGTTCGTATTGGTATATCAATGCAAATTCAGGTACCAGTATCTTCTATGGCGACATTAAAACCAAAGGCTTGTTTCCGGTTGTCCGTGACGGGCACAGTGAATGGAGGATGGGAGGCGGATTGCAGTTGGGATGGCAGATTTCTCCCGTTTTCGGTTTGCGCGGTCAGGGTTTGTACGGACAGTTATCCGGTATCAAGACCAGTCTGGATCAATTCTTCCAGGCAGATTATCTTGAATTTAACCTGAATGCTACGGTGAGCCTTATGAACCTGATTTCAGGATACAAATCAGGAAGAAAATGGAATGTCTATTTGCTGGGGGGTGTTGGTTTAACCAACTATAACTCCACCGCCTACAAATTAAGTGACCTCAGTCTGGTCGGACGGATGGGATACGGATACGGCCATGGTATTGGCAAACGAACACTGGAAGGCATTGTCACCGGCGGGCTTGGTGTTAGCTATCAAGTTAACGACAAATGGAGTCTACAGTTTGAAACGGCCAACCGGGTTGCTAATTCAGATGCGATGGACCTGTGGGTGAACAATTATAAATACGATGTTTACAATTATACTTCATTGGGGGTATCGTTCCGGTTTGGTCAGAGCCATTCGAAAAAGACTCCGGCCAGTCAAAACAACACCATACCGCTGTTGGATACTCACCTGAAAAAGCCAGCCGGACAAAAGCCACCGGTTACAACCCCGGCAGCAGCTGATACAACACAAAAAACCGTTGCTCAGCCTAAGAAAGAAATTCAACCGGTTCGAACCATTCTTCCGGTCAAACCGATCCTTGAGTACCGGGTACAGATCAGGGCCCGTTACGGTAAGCCCGTATCAACGGAATATTTAAGTAAAAAATACAATATTCCGGAAATGCAGATCAGAATGAACATGCACAACGGATACTATATCTATACAGTCGGTTCCTATGACACCTATATGCAGGCCCGTACCCGAAGAGATCAGCTGAAAACACAAAACGGAGTGTACGATGCTTTTGTGGTTGCATTCAAAAACGGAAGAAGACTGGATAAACTTCCTAAATAGAATTATTTTTCTCGCGACCGATGAAATATCTTCCGCGAAGGTCCGTTTGTACAACGAAAAAAGAAAGGAATATGGGTAAAAATATTTTTAATTACGATCGGGAAAAAGACAAGTTGCCGATAAACATCACCCTGCTGATCATTGTTGCCTCTATTGCAGCGGCAGTTTATTTGTCCTTTGTGGTCGTTTAACCGGTCAGCATTTTTTGGTTCAAACCGACTAAATAATATTTTTTCATACCCATGTGGACGATTTATTTTACTTTTGAGGGCACAAAATAAACAAGATCATGAACGTTATCTATTTGCAACAAGCCGGTTGGTTTGGAACTCCGGAAATCATACTCATTGTTTTGGCTATTATCTTGTTGTTTGGTGGAAAAAAGATTCCTGAACTCATGCGCGGACTGGGCAAAGGAGTGAAGGAATTTAAAGATGGAGTTTCCGATCCTGAAAAAGAAAATTCTGAAAAGAAAAAGGAATCGGATGAATCTAAAGATGACTCTAAAAAAGAGTAAACCGTTGTGGGCTTTGAATTTTTGTCTTTTTGCTCACCAAAAAGAAACTATTTCTTGATTCTGATTACCAGGAGATTTTAACATGAGATTGAATAAAAGTTATTTGCTATTACTGATCGTTGGATTTACTTACGGAAACCTGTCGGCACAAGACTCCCTGAACTCGAAGATGCCCGACACCACTTCTCAAATCAATGTTGATACCACTGCCATGGACACCCTGAAGGCGGATACGGTCCACCTCATTGATGACCTGCCGTCCACCATGGATTCCATCCAGCTTCCGTCCAAAATCAGTTCCCTCAACCGGGTAAACGACAGCATACAGAAAGTCACCTACTACAATGGACATAAACTGATTCAGGATTCCCCCATCGTGGAAGCACTGGACAGTCTGTCGTATGTAAAATATTATCGTAAAGAATACCTCATTCTGGACACAAACCTTAGGAAGCCTGAAAAAATCAGCAACTCATCAGTCATTCCCACATTCCCCGATTCGGTGTATGCCAAACGCATTGCCGCTCTGAATGTGGAGACTCCCTTTGATTTTGTCTTCAACAAACAGGTAAAAGCGTTCATCGACTTGTATGCAGTTCGAAAGAGAAGGCTCACGGAGAAAGTATTGGGATTGGCCAAGATCTATTTCCCGATGATTGAACAGGAGCTGGACAAATACAACCTGCCATTGGAAATCAAATATCTGGCCGTTGTGGAATCGGCTTTGAACCCGGCAGCCGGATCACCCAAAGGAGCCAAAGGACTTTGGCAGTTTATGTACGGAACCGGTAAAGTATACGGATTAAAGGTGACCTCTATGGTTGATGACCGGTACGATCCGTACAAATCAACGATTGCCGCCTGTAAACACCTGCAGGATTTGTACGACATTTACGGACACTGGTCACTGGCACTGGCGGCCTACAATTCGGGGGTGGGAAATGTAAACCGTGCCATTCGCCGTGCCGGAGGTACCAAAAACTACTGGGCCATCTGGCCTTATCTTCCCAGAGAAACCCGCGGTTATGTCCCTGCATTCATTGCCGTTAACTACATCATGCACTATGCAGCCGAACACAACCTGCATGCTATGACCCCGGGAATCTTCTTTTACGATATTGATACGGTAACTGTACACAACGTATTATCCTTTGATCAGCTGCATGAAATGCTCGGCATTCCTTTGGACGAATTAAAATTCCTGAATCCTGAATTTAAAATGGGTATCATTCCGGCATACGACGGGAAAAGTTATACGCTTCGTATCCCCCGCCAGTTCACCGATGAATTTTTGAACAATGAAAAAGCACTGTACGCGTTCAAAACAAAAAAAGGTATTGCCCATGATAAACTGATGGCTGAAATCAAAAAACTCGGAAACCGTCAGATTCACATTGTTAAATATGGAGAAAACCTGGGATCCATCGCCAGACGTTATCATGTGTATGTCAGTCAGCTGAAAAGCTGGAATCGCCTGCGCAGCAGCCGGATTTATGCCGGACAAAAGCTGGTGCTGTTTGGATACAACAGCAGTCATTATTACAGCAGCCGGAGTCCAATTTCCCGATCCAAAGACAAAACAATTCATGTGATTCGCCGGGGTGAGAACCTGGCTATGATTGCCAAGGAATACAAATGCACGGTAACAGACCTGAAAGAGTGGAACAACCTGAAAAGCGACATCATTTATCCGGGTCGGAAAATTTACGTTTACAAACCCAACGAAAAAAGTATTGCAACGATTAAGGACCAGAAATTTGTGTATCACATTGTAAAACCCGGTGATACACTTTGGGATATTGCACAGGAATACGATGGGGTAACCGTGGCACAAATTAAACGCCTGAACAACATCCGAAATGCACAAAAGCTGAGACCCGGACAAAAAATTAAGATTGCTCTTGTAGGCTGATGCAGGTCTTATGCTCTTTTTGCATAAGCGTTCATAATAAGTATTCTGTCGTTGCGTTCATTATTATACACAGGATGCATCTTGCTCCTAAAATATTTTTATGATGAAAACAAAATTGATTCTTAGTATGCTGGCAGGTGTCATTTTGATGACCGGGTTAAACTCCTGCAATATGGGATCAAACAAAACCAGCTCCGGTTCTTACAAAACAAGTTCAATGGGTAGCACAGCCGAATTGCTTGTTGTGCTGCAAAATGAACAGCAGTGGGATAATCCCATAGGGACAACCATAAAAAAATATTTTGCTGCCGATCAGTTTGGCATGCCTCAGGCCGAACCCATTTTTAAACTGCTTCATTTAAAGCAGGATCTTTTCAACAACAGTTTCCAAAAAGAAAGAAACATCTTTATTGTGAACATTGATCCTAAAGTTAAGAAACCGGTTATTCAGGTACGGAGAGATGTTTGGGCCGCTCCACAGTTGGTGTTCACTTTAACGGCTCCCAATATTGAGTCCTTCGTTCAGGAGTTTACCAAACGGCATGAATACTTTATCGATAAATATTTTGAATCGGAACGAAGCCGCATCCTGGATGTGTATAAAACCACACTCAACAACAAAGTAATCCAAAAAGTCAGTAGCCAGTTTGATTTCACCATGGATGTGCCTGCCGGCTATTATGTGGCTAAAACAGGCCCTGGATTTATGTGGATCCGTCACGAAGCTTCTATGTACAGCCAGGGAATACTGGTTATTTCCCTGCCCTATACCGATACCACTCAGTTTTCAAGGGATCAGATTCTGGATCGGATCCAGAAATTTGAACGCAGGTATGTGCCGGGTCCCACGAAAGGTTCATACATGAGTCTGGATCGCGAATTTGTGATCCCCAGGATGCAATTGGTGCATGATTTCCCGGCACCTTACACCGAAGAAATACGAGGACTGTGGAGGGTTGAGAATGATTTCATGGGAGGTCCGTTTGTTAGTTATACCTTCCTCAACAAAAACAACAATCAAATTGTTACGTTGTTTGGTTATGTTTACGAACCGAATAAAAACAAACGCGATTTACTCTTGCAGGTTGAATCTGTGCTTTATTCCACCGACTTCGGCAACAGGACCAAAAAATAAAATTTCTTTTCATTTTTTATTTACCAGAAAAGCGGCATTTTTCCCGAGGGAATGGTGCCGTTTTTATTTTGAGTATTTTAGCTACATTTCGGAATAAAACAGGGGTTAAAACTGTCTATAAGTAAAAACTATTTGGAACATAAGCTGTCAAAATATAAGGAAGATAGTGAATTGGTTGCGCGCGCAAAAAACGGCGACCTGGCTGCTTTTGAGGAAATCGTAAACAAATACAAATCCCTGATGGCGAAAGTTATCATTGGGATGGTAGGGAACAGAGAAGACGCAGAAGATATTGGTCAGGAGGCATTTATCCGGTTTTACAATTCGATGCATCAGTATCATGCCGAAGCCAGCCTGAGTACGTACCTTACGCGCATAGCCATCAACCTTTCGCTGAACGAATTAAAAAAACGACAGTCAAAAAAATGGTTGAGTCTGGAATCAAAACACGAACAGTTTCATGCTGATAATGATACATCCAGGCAACGCGACGAAAAAGAAATTGTTGAAAAGGCATTGGAACAACTGGAAACAAAATACAAAAGCGTAGTGGTCCTGCGATTGATCCAGGGTTTCTCAACCAAGGAAACGGCCAAAATTCTGAAACTCCCATTAGGTACTGTACTTTCGAGGTTAGCAAGAGGACAGGAAAAATTAAAGGAAATTATTACTGAAATGGAAAGATAAAGCTCATGAAAACAGAAGTAAAAAAACTAAAGAAATTGCTCTATCGTTCTTTCGACACGACCCTGAACAAGAAAGAACAACTCGAACTGCAGAAAGGGATGGAGCAATATCCGGAGCTGACTGATGAAAAAAATTCGGTAGCCAGTCTGCGCCACAGATTGTTCAAACAGGACTCTTCGTTTTCTGCAGGATTTGAAGACCAACTGATGGACAAAATTCGAGAAAACAAAGCGGCCTCCAATATTTTCACTATTAAACCCACGTTTCGGGCAGTCGCACTTTCCGGTGTGGCAGCCATTGTTGTTGTCCTCATCAGCGTATATTTTATCGACGGAAGTTTGACGATCGACAGCCTGATGGGTATCAACAGTTACAATCCTGATTTGGGTATGCTCACCTTTTTCTAATTAAAATCAGAAACCATGAACGAACGAACAAAATATTTATTCTCATTAGTGATTGTACTATTGATCGGAATACTCCTGGGATTTTTGATCAACGGCCGACTCGTTAAAGCCCGTGTGAACCGGCTGCAGGATTACTTCACCGAACAGGGCTTCCGGTATGAATTTATTCACATGCTGGATCCCACTCCCGAACAAATGGATAAAATCCGCCCCATTTTAATGGACTACGGACAGAAAAACCGGGAAAACATGATGCAGTACCGCAACCGTCAGCAAGAGCTGATGATGAATCTGCAACACGACCTCCTTCCTTACCTGAGTCAGGATCAGATTCAACGAATGAAATACATGCGTAACCGCTGGGACAGGCGGTTCATGAGGCCCAATCGTTTTGGACCCGGAAACGGCAGAATGAGACGCGGTCGCGGAATGCCGCCCGGTTCGCCCCATCGCATGGACAGTAACCGTCCGTAAGCTTATTCGGATCATTTTCAGTCTTCGGGTGAATTCAGTAATTTACGCAAATATTTTTGGCTCAATATTTAATACCTTTGCAACTCAAAACAGCTAAACCCCAAGTAACAATGGAAAGAGACCAGAAAATATTTGACCTGATCCGTCAGGAAAAAGAACGCCAAATGCACGGCATCGAACTCATCGCCTCTGAAAACTTTGTCAGCGACCAGGTTCTGGAAGCCATGGGATCGGTCATGACCAATAAATATGCCGAAGGCTATCCCGGAAAAAGGTATTACGGTGGTTGCGAAATCGTGGACCAGTCGGAACAACTGGCCATCGACCGGGCCCGTGAGTTGTTCAATGCCGAATACGCCAATGTGCAACCTCATTCCGGTGCTCAGGCAAACATGGCCGTATTGATGGCCGTCTTAAAACCCGGTGATACATTTATGGGCCTTGACTTGTCACACGGCGGCCACCTTTCGCATGGATCTCTGGTGAATTCCTCAGGTATCCTCTATCATCCGGTAGCTTACCGGGTAAAAGAAGAGACCGGAACTGTTGACTACGACGAAATGGAACAGTTGGCCAAAAAAGAAAAACCCAAATTGATCATTGCCGGTGCTTCTGCCTATTCCCGCGACTGGGATTACGAACGCATGCGTGACATAGCGGATGAAGTAGGCGCTCTGCTCATGGCGGATATTGCCCACCCGGCCGGACTCATTGCCAAGGGATTGCTCAACGACCCAATTGATTATTGCCATTTTGTAACCACTACTACACATAAAACACTCCGTGGCCCCAGAGGTGGGATGATCCTTATGGGACAGGATTTTGAAAATCCCTTTGGATTAAAAACACCCAAAGGAGAAACCAAAATGATTTCAGCTGTTCTGAACTCCTCCGTTTTCCCCGGTATTCAGGGAGGGCCGCTGGAGCATGTGATTGCAGCCAAAGCAGTGGCCTTTGGTGAAGCGCTTTCCGATGAATATTTCAAGTACATGATGCAGGTTAAGAAAAATGCACAAGTCATGTCTCAGGCCTTTATTGACAGGGGATATAATGTTATTTCGGATGGAACCGACAACCACCTGATGCTCATTGATCTCAGAACCAAATTCCCCGAAATTACCGGAAAACTCGTAGAAAACACTCTGGTAAAAGCCGACATCACTGTAAATAAAAACATGGTGCCTTTCGACAGTCGGTCACCATTCCAGACCAGCGGTTTGCGTGTGGGAACACCGGCCATTACCACCCGGGGATTGAAAGAAAATCACATGGAACCCATTGTGGAACTGATTGATGAAGTTATCAGTAATATTGAAAGTGAAACCGTGCTTCAGTCGGTGAAAAAACGGGTCAACGACATGATGGGGCAATTCCCGCTTTTTGCATAAAAAATGAACTAAGTTTAAAAAGGGTGCTTTGTCACCCTTTTTTTTGTTTAACAATTTTTTAATTCCTGAAATGAAACTTATTGAATATCTTTGAGGTACAATTTCATGAAAAATGAAGCTTGTCTATTTCATACGGCATGCCAAATCTTCCTGGGAAAATCCGGAACTTCCCGACCACCGTCGTGATTTGCTTGATGTAGGGATCAAAAGAACCCGAAAAGTTGCCAAATGGATGATCAACAAAAAGATTGCTCCAGATTTGATCATCAGCAGTCCTGCCACCCGCGCATTCAAAACAGCCAGAATTATTGCACAATTCTTTGATTATCCTGAAAAGAAAATTGTGACCGTTCCTACACTGTACCCGGGCTCGGCCCAACACATTATGGATACGCTTTATGCGTTACCCAACGCAGTGGAACAAGTGATGGTGGTAGCACACAATCCGGTTTTAACTGAACTGGTCAATTCATTTTTGGAAAACAACAAAAAGATCTTTAACCTGCCTACCTCCGCGGTAGCAGCAGTCCGTTTCGATACTGATGAATGGGAAAAGATCGAACTGGCCGACAACCATGTAAACTTTATCATTTCTCCGAAAAACATCAAGTCAGGGAGCTAATTATTCTTCAATCTCTGAGAGCATGTTCAAATAATTGATGTACCTGAATTCAGGAATTTCCCCTTCATTTACTGCCTTAATCACAGCACAGCCAGGCTCACTCACGTGCAGGCAATTGTTGAACCGGCACTGATCCATTCGGTGTCTGATTTCCGGAAAACGTTGCCCCAGTTCTGGTTTTTCAAACGCTACCAGGCCAAATTCCTTAATTCCGGGGGTATCAATAATAAACCCACCGAACGATAGGGGAAACATTTCGGCAAAAGTGGTCGTGTGTTTTCCTTTTAAATGAGCCTGCGATATCGCCCCCTCTTTTAAATTCAGATGAGGATCCACTGCATTGATCAGTGCTGACTTTCCCACGCCAGAGTGCCCCGACAAAAGACTTATTTTTCCGTTGAGTTCGGATTGAAACACATCGAGGTTTATTTTTTTAGTAGCCGAAGTATAGACACACTGATATCCGGCCGCTTCATATGCCTGACGATATTCAGCGAGGAGGACTTCCTGTTCGGCATTATAAATGTCGTATTTATTGAAAACGATCAGCGAAGGGATGTGGTATGCTTCAGCCGTAACCAGCAGCCGGTCGATAAAACCGGTGGAAGTACGGGGTTTAACAAGCGAAACTATCAGTACCATCTGGTCCACATTGGCCGCTATAATGTGTGTCGCTTTAGATAGTTTTGTGGCCCTGCGGATCAGGTAATTGTTACGATCATGAATGCGCTCAATAAGCCCTGTTTCACCGTCGGGCAACATTTTAAAATCTACTGTATCTCCCACAGCCAGAGGGTTGGTATTTCTTAATCCTTCGATTTTAAACCTGCCTTTTAACTTGCACAGCACCGAAGTTCCGTCGCAAGTTTCCACCACATACCAACTTCCGGTTGACCGAAAAACCTTACCTGTTTTAATTGAACTCATGGAAAATTATAGTGTTTTCTGATATCGGCAAGAATATTCCAGGTGCAGGATAATCCATTTTTAAAGGTCACAAAATCACCTGCCTGGATTAGATATTTTTCATTGGACGTTTCAATTTCAACGGTTCCCTCGATGATCCAGCACTCTTCATCCGAGTCGTAAGTCCAGGGAAAACGGGATACCTTTCTTGCCCAAATTGGCCATTCAAAGATTCCCTTTTGTTCCGCTCTTTCTCGATCGTATCTTTCAACAATGACTTCTTGCATCGTTATTTCCCTGTTATTTTTTCTTAAATGATTGTGTAAATTTACAACTTATATTACTTTTATCATCTAACGAATATAGACAAGGCTTCCATGGATTTTATCTCGATTCTATCGCTATTTTTTGCCCCTATAATAACTCTTCTGTTCATTTTATATCTCCGTTACAAATTTCAAATCAAAACCTTACAATACATTTATCAGGCTGTTTTCTGGGGTATTTTTCCTGTTGTACTGGTCGTTATTGTACATTCGGTTTTTAAAATTATGGACTTTCAGCAGGCTGGCAGTATTAATAAGATGCTGATTTATGTGTTTTTTGCCGTTGCATTTAGTGCCGAGTTTGGAAAATTTATCCCCATTCGCTTCAGTCTTTTTCACTTAAAAAGCTTCGACGGGCCTTTGTCCGGAATTATCTATTCCTTGTTTGTCAATCTTAGTTTCTCGACATTTATTGCACTACTCAATTTATTGGGGGTTTTTGGAAATTTACTGGGAAGTAATTTGGTTTTGTTCTTGTGGACTTATCCCCTTGCCAATATATGTTTTGGAACGGTTCTGGGTTTCTTTATCGGCATGCAACGAATTAAACACACTGTCATGGTAGATGAAGTAACCGGAGTGGCGATTGCCACAGGGCTTCACCTGGTTTACTTTTTCAGCTTACTGGCTCATGATTTCATTTTATTTTTAGTCACCATGCTTGGGATGATCCTCGTGAGTTTTTTCCTCCTCAAAAACGCTATTTCCCTGCCCATAAGATCTATGTAATTATTCCAGTACTTTGTACTGCTTCCCCGGAAGTAACTGGACACCTCCTTTTAGCTCCAGATTGAGCAAAATGTTGGCTACCTGTGAGGGAAGCATGCCTGAGCGAATAACCAGTTGATCAACACCCAGTTTACCTTCCTCTTTGAGCAGATTAAACAGTCTTGTCTCATCTTCGGTAAAATCGGTAAACAACCTGGTTTGCCTAACTTCCGACCGGCCTTCCCATCCCATAATGTAAGCAATATCATCCGCTGACTGTACCAGGGCTGCCCGATTTGTTTTTATGAGGTGATTGCATCCTTTTGAAAAGTGATCGTCCAACCGGCCGGGAATGGCAAAAACATCTCTGTTGTATGAATTGGCCAAATCCGCTGTGATCAAGGCGCCCCCCTTCAAGCCTGATTCAACAACAATCAATGCATCACACATACCGGCCACAATTCTGTTTCGCTGAGGAAAATGTTCGCGGTCGGGTTTGGTATTGGAAAGGAATTCCGTCAACAGACCGCCCTTTTGCAGCATCACCTCCGCCAATTTTCTGTTCTGATCAGGATAAAGAATGTCCAACCCGTGCCCCAGCACTCCAACAGTAGGAATTCCCAGATCCACACATTTCTGATGGGCACAGCTGTCAATTCCATAGGCCAACCCGCTTACCAGCAAAACATCCTGATTCATCAGTCCTTCCACCAGTTTATCACAATACCTCTTCCCATAAGCAGTAGCCTTTCGGGTACCTACCACCGCCACAATTCGTTGATGATTCATGTCGGCCACTCCTTTGTAATAAAGCATCAACGGATGATCGTAACAGTTTCGCAACCGCTGAGGATAACGATCATCTTCACAATACAACGCCTGAATACCGTTCTGTTCCAGAAACTTAATTTCTTCCTCGGCGCGCTGCAAGACATGCTGATTTAGAATACTGTTTACCGTGGCTGATCCCATGCCTTCAATGGCCATTAACTCTTTCCTGGAGGCATTGAATACAGCTTCTGCACTGCCACAGTAATGAATGAGTTTTCTGCCGTTCACATCCCCGATTCCTGGAATCAGGGTCAGGCCGATCCGGTAGAGCAAAGAGGTTTCCATCAAACAAATTTAATGATTTGCGAAAACACTCAAACACTTTGATATTGAATTTTTTATACATTTTTGTCTTTGTCTTTTAACTATGCATTGTTGGAAACTCTGCAAGAGGGCCCCGAATGAAGCGTATTTTATCGGTTACTTTTACAGAAAAGCATTCCTATGGCTACTTCCAAGAAAGATCCCCAAAAGAAGATATTTGTGTTGGACACATCCGTGATTTTGTACAATCACAATGCGATTAATAACTTCGACGACAACGATGTGGCTATTCCCATTACAGTTCTGGAAGAACTGGATAATTTCAAAAAAGGGAACGACAGCAAGAATTTCGAGGCTCGTGAGTTTATCCGATTTATCGACAAAATTTCCGGAAAAACGACCATGACCCAGTGGCGGAGGCTGAACGGTCCGGAAAAGGGACGGTTTCGGGTGATCATGAATGAAAACAGCCGAAAAGATGCCCGGGCAGTCTTCGGGGACGACAAACCGGATCACAGAATTTTAAATGCTGCCTTAAAACTCAAGGAAGATCATCCGGACAAAAAAGTAATTTTGGTCAGTAAGGACATCAACCTTCGTTTGAAGGCAAAATCGCTGGATCTTCAGGCAGAGGATTTTGAAACCGGAAAGATCAAAAATATCGACACATTATACACCGGAAAAAGCGTGGTGAACGATGTGGACAATGTATTAATCGACAATCTATACAACGAAGGATTCTTCGAAACAGAAGCCATCAACATTGAAGAACCTTTGCCCAATCAATATTTTATCCTCAAGGGTGACAAGGCATCGGCGCTGGCCTTTTACAATCCGATCACCAAAAGAATTGAAAGGGTAAAAAAGGAGCCGGTATCACGAATTTTACCCAGAAATGCCGAACAGGTATTTGCCCTGCATGCCATTTTAAACCCGGATGTAAAACTGGTTACGCTGCAGGGGGTTGCCGGTACAGGAAAAACGTTACTCTCGCTCGCAGGGGCCTGGGAACAACGGAGGCAATACAAACAAATTTACCTGGCACGCCCCATCGTACCCTTAAGCAATAAAGACATCGGTTATTTACCGGGTGATGTTTCTTCCAAGATTAATCCTTACATGGAACCCTTATGGGACAACCTGAAATACATTCAGAATCAGTTTGGGGAACAGGATAAGGAATTCCACCGAATTACGGAAGCTATTGAAAAGGAAAAACTGATGATTACTCCTCTGACTTACATTCGGGGGCGGAGTATTTCTAATGTGATCTTTATTGTGGATGAAGCTCAGAACCTGACGCCACACGAAGTTAAAACGATTATTACCCGTGCTGGGGAGAACACAAAAATTATCTTTTCGGGAGATATTTATCAGATCGACACTCCTTATCTCGATTCACAGTCGAACGGTCTTTCCGTATTGATTGACCGGCTCAAACAAAGTCCGTTGTACGCTCATATCCTGTTGGAAAAAGGGGAACGATCCGAACTGGCCAATCTGGCCAATGATATGCTATAGGAAATTTTATTTACTCAACTGTTTCAAGGCATTCCAAATCATCAATCCGGTACCAATTTCAATACTGCTTTCGTCCACATCAAAATGGGGCGTGTGCAGTCCCGAAATGATTTCCCGTTGCTTATTTCCGGTTCCCAGCCGATAAAAACAAGCCGGCACCCGTTGGGCAAAACTGGCGAAATCCTCCGCCGTCATCCGCAAGGGAAGTTCCACCACATTTTCGGCTCCTAGATACTCACGGGCTGATTCTGCCACCAGGTCGGTCACTTCAGGATCGTTTTCCAGATAAGGGTACCCTTTGTCAATAAAAGCATCACACTGCATTCCCATAGACCTGGCTGTGTGTTCGGCAATATTAGTAATGAGCTGATGGGCCTGTTGACGCCATACTTCATCAAAAGTGCGGAAAGTTCCCTGAATCAACACCTCAGAAGGGATTACATTGGTGGCACCATCGGCAAGCACCTTTCCAAAAGACAACACCGACGGAGTGGCCGGATGTGCTTTGCGACTGACTATTTTTTGTAAGGCAACAATAATTTCTGCCGAGGCCAGAACCGTGTCATCCACTTTATCAGGCATGGCAGCATGACCGCCTTTTCCCTTTATTGTCAACGTGATCTCATCCGTAGAAGCCATATACATTCCCTTTCGATAGCCTACTTTTCCGGCTTCCAGTTCAGGGTATACATGCTGCCCCAGCATGGCATCCGGTCTGGGGTTGTCAATCACCCCCGCTTCGATCATTTTAATCGCCCCACCCGGAAGCTTTTCTTCGGCCGGCTGAAAGATAAACTGAACCGTACCCTCAAATTCTTCCTTCAGTTCATTCAGCACTTTCACGGTTCCCAGCAAACAGGTAGTATGTACGTCGTGACCACAGGCATGCATCACGCCTGTATTCATTGATTTATAGGGTACTTCATTCAGTTCTACAATAGGCAGGGCATCAATATCAGCTCGCAGCGCCACCCGTTTTTTATCCGGATTATTTCCCTGGATGTATCCTACAATACCGTGTCCGGCCACATTATTTTCAAAGGATATATTCCAGCTTCTGAGCAGATCAGCAATGTAAGCAGCGGTTTGTTCTTCCTGAAAACTCAATTCGGGATGGGCATGAATATACCGCCTAATCTGTACTAAATCTTCCTGTAAAGAATGAACCCTGTCTTTTATTTGTTGTGTTGAAATCACGATTTTTTTGCTTTAAAGGCAAAAATAAACATATTAACAATCAGAATGAAATGCCCTTTTAGAATTTCAATACCTTTGCGCCATGGAAAGCAAACGTCAACAGCGTATTCAAAAACTACTGCAGCAAGACCTGGGAATTATATTCCAGCAGGAACTTACAATGGTTATCCATAACGCGATGGTAACCGTTACCAAAGTAAACATAACTCCCGATCTGGGACTGGCGAAAGTGTATTTGAGCATCTTTGCCAGCAACGGAAAAGAAGAAGTACTGAAAGGGATTCAAAAACACACCAGCGAAATCAGGTTCAAGCTGGGCAACCGCATCCGGCATCAGTTGCGCCAGGTTCCTGAACTGCATTTTTATGAAGATGACTCATTGGATTACATTGAGCGCATTGATAACTTGTTGAACGAAGATCCATCCATTTAACCAGATTTTTCACTTATGCAATACGATCCGATCAAACGAAAATTGGGAACGGTTTTTAATCGCACTCCCCGACTTAGAAAATTGTTTTACCGGTTGTTGGACATTCTTTTGTTGCGTTCGTGGCACATCCGCAAAGCCTTTAAATTGTGGGAGAAAGAACAATCGGTTCCGGCTCATATTTTAGATGCCGGTTCCGGATTTGGCCAGTATGATTATTATATGGGCAAACGACACCGCAACTGGCACATCAAAGGGATTGATGTAAAAACCGAACAGATTGAAGACTGTAATGGCTTCTTTCAGAAAATCGGATTCAATCATGTGGGTTTTGAGGTGGCTGACCTGACAAAGTTTACCGAACCCGATACCTACGACATGGTGCTTTGTGTCGATGTAATGGAACACATCGAAGAAGATGAGAAAGTATTGCAGAACTTCAATAAATCACTGAAAAAGGGGGGGCTATTGCTTATATCCACACCATCGGATCAGGGAGGTTCAGATGTTCATCACGACCACGATGAAGAAAGTCATTCCTTCATTGATGAGCACGTGAGAGACGGATACGGCATTGAAGAAATTAAAACCAAAATGAAAAATGCCGGTTTTACTAAAACGGAAGTGTATTATCAATACGGTCCTGCCGGTAGACGAGCCTGGCGACTGAGCATGAAATATCCCATCATCATGCTGAATACCAGCTACCTGTTCTTCATCTTATTGCCGTTCTACTACCTGATAACCTTTCCAGTTGTCCTAATCCTGAACCGGATGGATGTAAAGGGGAACCACAAAACAGGTACCGGATTGATTGCCAAAGCGTGGAAATAATCAAGTCCCCTTGACCCTCATGGCATCAAGGATAAGCTGTACTGTTTGGGAACCGGTGTAGGAAGCCCGGTTAATGACCAGGTCAAAACAACAGTCGGGTTGCTTGCCCGTCGCAAACTGTTCCAGAAAATAATTGCGCTTCTTATCGTTTTCACGAACAAAAACTTCTGCCTCCTTCGTCGTTAATGATTTCCGCTTACTGATTTCGGCCACCCGCCATTCAAAAGGAGCGATCAGTTTTACATGCATTCCACCGGGCATGCCGTTGGTTACAAGCGCACCAGCCCGCCCCACAATGATGGTGTGCCCCAGCCGGGCTTCATAACGGATGATATCGGCAATGGTTTCCCTCACCTTTTTATCATTCTTATAATAGCGAAGCGTCAGGGCTTTTACCACATCGTCCAGCGCGCTGCCTTTTGCAAAAATAAAATCATGCTCCAGTTTATTTTTGTCCAGATGCAACCGTTCAGCTGACTTGTCAAGAATCTCCTTGTTTACAAAATGCCATTGTTCTTGCCCTTTACGAAAAGTTTTTACCAACTCCTTAGCCAGTTCTGTTGCATTGCAACCGGTTTCACGCGACAGGGTAATGAACGGGGCTATAGGCCCTTTTTCAGGTTCCTTGCCGTAATGTCTTTCTGATAAATAGGATAACAAACTGTGTGACATGGCACAAACTCTTTCATTCTCTTTTTACGAAAAATGAAGAACTAATGTTTCTGTAATTAATACATTTTAAAACAGAACGCTAAAAATGAAGTTTATGGTAATCGAAGGTTTGGTTGTCTCTGAAATTCTTAATTTGCTCGGCCAGGCGGACAAACAAATCCAGTTGGTTGTGTTTCAGCCATTGAATGGCTTCTTTTTTGCCCATAATGGCGTTGGCAAAAACAATCAGAAAATCATAGCCGAATTTTTTCAGCCAGACAAAAGCTTCCTGTTGTTCGTCTATGGCAGAGTCCAGTGCAGCCAGTTCAGGAAATTTGTTTTTTAACAGCCAGTCGCGTGCTTCGTAACTGCCCCTGATGGCACTGCTCAAAGCTGCCAGCTCACGGTACTCGCTCTCAAGCAACCATTTCTGAAAGGCACCATCCTCTTCCGAAAAGGTTTCCCCAAATGCAATTAATATTTTGGAAGGGTATTGCAACATGGCAAAAAAAGGGTGTGCCCGTAAGGAGCACACCCTTGAGTTTTTGAATTAATAACGGTCGATGCAGTTCAGCTCTTCAAAAGCCCTTTTCAACCGGTCGCGCATGGACTCTTCACCAGCCCTGAGCCATTTGCGGGGATCGTAGTATTTTTTGTTTGGAGCATCTTCGCCTTCCGGATTTCCAATTTGTCCCTGAAGGTAATCGTGATGCTTGATGTCGTACTGACGAATTCCGTCCCAGAAAGCCCACTGGGTATCGGTATCGATGTTCATTTTCACCACACCATAACCCACGGCTTCTTTGATTTTTTCCGGTTCGGAACCCGATCCTCCATGGAAAACAAAATTCACAGGATTGTTGCCTGTTTTGTGCTTTTCCTGAATAAACTGCTGCGAATTGTGCAGAATAATGGGTTCCAGTTTCACATTACCGGGTTTGTAAACACCGTGTACATTCCCAAAAGCAGCAGCAATGGTAAACCGGTCACTGATGGAAGACAATTCTTCGTATGCCTGGTTCACTTCTTCGGGCTGAGTATAGAGTTTGGAGTCATCAACACCCGAATTGTCCACCCCATCTTCTTCGCCCCCGGTGATACCCAGTTCAATTTCCAGCGTCATCCCCATTTTAGCCATACGGGCGAGGAATTTTTTGGAAATCTCCAGGTTTTCTTCCAGTGGCTCTTCAGAAAGATCCAGCATGTGTGAACTGAACAACGGTTTTCCATGCAATTCGTAATACTTTTCACCTGCATCCAGCAATCCTTCCACCCAGGGTAACAATTTCTTAGCACAATGGTCAGTATGCAAAATTACCGGAACGCCATAATGTTCTGCCATCTGATGCACATGCATGGCACCAGCAACAGATCCGGCAATAGCCGCTTGCTCACCTTCATTTGAAATGGCTTTTCCGGCATAAAATGCGCCTCCGCCATTGGAGAACTGAATAATGATGGGAGAGTTCACTTTTTGGGCAGCTTCCAAAGCAGCATTTACAGAATCGGAACCTACCACATTCACTGCGGGAATGGCAAATCCTTCTTTTTTGGCCACTTCAAAGATGTATTGTACATCGTCGCCGGAAACCACACCCGGTTTGATTTTTTCTGAGATTTTTATTGACATAGTTTTACTAATTATATAATCTAAACAGTTCAACAAAATTACTTAAAAAACAGGACTAAAAGCCGGCAATGCCTCAGATGAACGGATGGAAACCCCAGAAATAGAAATCAATGTCTGAAACATTGTTTGCAAACGATTGAAACCTAATCAACCTTCTTGTACTTTTTGCTTTTCTTATAGACGTGCCGGATCCAAATAGGCAATATAATAACGCCGATAAACAGGTATGGATAATAGGAGATCAAACGCCAAAAAATTGCCAGTGTGGTGCCCCAGGAAGCGTCGGGAATGAAATCACGAAGGAAGTCGGTAAAGATATATTCTGCGATGCCACTACCGCCGGGAGTAGGGCTGATCAATAAAATAATCCACATCGTCAGCTGACGTCCGTAGATCAGAAACTGATCGTACAGGTTGCCTGTATTCACGAAAAAGGCCATCAACAGGAAGTTTACCACCCAATAGCGTCCGGTCCAGGAAAAAATGGTCGCCAACATACTTTTGATCCAGTAGCCGGGTTTTTTGCCTTTGATCAGTTTGGAGGTACGGATCAGCTGGTTGGCATATTTCCGGGTTTGAAGCCGCCATTTCCTGAGCACTGGAAACAGAAATACCCAGGAAACAAATGTTTTAAACAAATACGGATTGATAAAAAGGGCATACGCCAGAAACCCTGTATAGACGAAAATAATACCGTAACCCAGATAGAATCCGTAGATGAGTTCCGATAAATCTTTGGATTCGGGAGGAAAAATTTGATTCCCGTAGAAAAGATAAACCAAAGGAACCGAAACAATAAAAAACACCTCGTCCAGAAAAATCGCCGTTAACACCACAGCCGTACTTTTACCCACACTGATTCCTTCTTTGTACAGAAAGAAAATAGCCGGAGCTGTACCGCCTACCACCGAAGGCGAAACAGCAGAGCTGAACTCCCAAAGCATAATAATGTTAAAGGCTTGTTTCCAACTCAGGCGCGAATCAGTCAGAACAATAATGCGGTACATGTAAGACACATCCCGCACAAACATCATCACAAAAGCAATAAAAATAAACAGAACGGTATGACCGGTGAACTTCACAAAATCAAACGAATCAGGGTCAAAATTCCGAAAAAGCAACCAGGCACTCACACCCAAACCAATCAGTATAGGAAAGATAATACGCGAAGGTTTCAGACTGTTGACTATTTTATCCACTAACTAACTTATTTTATGGTGATTATATGTTTGCCTGTATAAATATTGATAACCAGTTGTAAAATACAAAGATACATATTAGTAAGATAAAATGACTGTTTTAAAATAATTTATCATGTCATTATGTCTGCTATTTTGTTTAACAGCTGCCGTTTTGTCTTGTTTTGAATTCGTTTTTTCTTATCATGGGTGATGGTACATAATTTGAACGGATTCCCATGGAAATTCATTAACAACAAAAATAAAAAATGGAGGATTTAACCATGAACTTAATCAGATTTAATCAGTATCCGCTCTTCAACGATTTATTCGAAAACCTGGAAAGAAACTTTTCGAATCAACTGGAAGAAAGCAAAGGAGATATTCCGGCAGTGAACATTACCGAACAAAACGACCGATTTGTACTGGAAATGGCCGCCCCAGGATTGCAAAAATCCGACTTTCAGATTAACCTGGATAATTATGTTCTGACCATTTCTTCTGAAAAGAAAGAAGAAAAAAAGGAAAAAAGCCAGAACTTTACCCGCAGAGAATTTCTCTACAACAGTTTCAAAAGAACCTTCACACTACCCAAAAGCATTGATGCTGAAAAAATCAGTGCCGACTACCAAAACGGTATTTTGACGCTGCAGCTCCCTAAAAAGGAACAGGAACTCAAAGTAAACCGTCAAATTGAAATCAAGTAATAACGGGAACAATAAAAAAAGCGGCGCCAGGAAACTGACGCCGCTTTTTTATCAATCAGACCTTCAACATTACTTCTTCAACACTTTACGGGTCGAATAGTTAATCTTCAAGGCATTGGATTTACGCAGTTGCTGCTTTACATCAGTGACAATACCCATCTTGGTATTTTGATCTACTTTTAATGCAAAAGTCAGTAAGTTTCTATCTGCTTCAGGACGTGCCTGACGCTCACGGGCTACAAATTCCGGAATTTGCTTTACAGTAGCATAGGCATCATTCAGCTGTATTCTGGATTTGGAACCGTACATATTTCTATTTACAGGTTCCCCAATATAAATATAGCTAACCAATGATTTCTTTTCCAGTTTCTGCACCTGTGTGGCTTCAGGTAGTTTAATGCGCACCAAAGGAGTGGTTTCTCTCATATGGGTTGTTACCATAAAAAAGAACAAAAGCATAAAGATAATATCAGGCAATGAAGCTGTATTAATCTGTGTTGCCCCACTTTTGGTTTTAGATGTTTTAAATTTTGCCATAATTACTGCCCTCCTACGTTTTCAGGTTCTGCCTCGGATACACGAATCGGTACCAATTCATTGATCAGGTCAATCTTTTTCTGATTTACCAAATCTTTGTATGGCACGCCAAAATATTTCATCGAGGCCTGATCTTTCATTTCATCAAAGGCTTTCGCCAATGCATTCTGAACCTTTATATACATTTCATAGGAAGTACCCCGGTCGTTTTTCAATGAAACAATCCCTTTGGTCATCATCACTTTTTTCCCTAACTGAGGAAAGTACTTTTCTTTGATTTCGGGATATTTCGGATTATTAGGATGAAGTGCCATAAAGTCTTCCACTCGTTGGGGCAGGGTCGCTACGCTACCCGGTTTCCCGTTCACAAGCATCAGGTCATGGCTGTTAATCAGGATCTTCAGGACGTTCCGGTCCTTTACATCCACATTTTCATTCTTATTCTTAACTGGCGGGGGCAGAATCCTGGTAATACCGATATCCGTATCCATGGTTGTAGTAACCAGGAAGAAAATCAAAAGCAGAAAGGCAATATCCGCCATTGACCCGGCATTAATTTCTGGTGCTGCTCTTCTGGCCATAATAATTCTTATTTAAAAATTCTTACGATTGCTGAATACAGTATTGTAACAACAGATAATCCTAATACAATATAGGTTGCATAAAGCCCCATCCCTACCAAACGGGAGGTTTCGGCTGTGATATGGTATGTTTCCAGCTGAAGCATGGTCATGTGATTAGAGGCAATACCATAAGAGATGGCCAATACCACAAGCAATGCAACAATACTGAATACCATTTTCATCAGATTCTGGGGGTTCTTGATCATGGTATACACAGGAGCCACCACCAACACTATAACGGCTAAATAGAGAAAGATTTTACCAAGATTAATAAGGTTATTTGCTCCTTGTCCATCCTTTGCCCCTAGTGCTCCGGTGTAAAATAAGATTCCTGCAAACGCTGCAATAAACAACAGCGCATATAGAACCCAGCGTGTTAAATGAGCTACTTTATCTTTCATGGTAAATTATTTTTTGTAGTGTTGTGCAACCAAGTCGAGGAAAGAGATGGAAGTATCTTCCATATCACTTACCAGCGTATCAATTTTTGAAATGATATAGTTATAGAATACCTGGAGGATAACAGCTACAATCAAACCAAACACCGTGGTCAACAAAGCCACTTTAATACCGGTAGCCACAACAGCGGGGCTGATATCACCGGCGGCAGCAATGTCGTCAAAGGCCTGGATCATACCAATAACCGTACCCATAAACCCTAACATAGGAGCCAGAGCGATAAACAATGAAATCCAACTCACACCGTTTTCCAAACGACCGGTAACAACGCTACCGTATGCAATAATTGATTTTTCAACATCTTCCAGTCCATTGTCGTAACGATTCAAACCTTCTGCAAAAATAGAGGCAACAGGGCCACGGGTATTTTTACAAATTTCTTTGGCAGCTTGAACGTCACCTTTACCCAAAGCTTCTTCTACTTCTCTCAGCAATTTTTTAGAGTTGATAGAAGCCATACTCAGATAAATAACACGTTCAATTGCAATGGCCAGACCGAAAATAAGGGTCAGCAAAATAATGCCCATAAACCCAGGACCCCCTTGGATGAATTTTTCTTTCAACACCTGGTGGAAAGTTTTTCCTTTTGCAGGGGTAGCTGCGGGAGTAGCGGCGGCAGCAGTAGTATCTGCAGCTGTAGAATCTTTAGCAACAGTACTGGAATCAGTTTGAACAGTTGTTGAACCATTCGCAGCTGCATCCTGAGCATAAACAGCATTTGAGAGCCCAAAGGCCATCATTGCAGCAATGGAAATAAATGCAATTAATTTTTTCATGATAATTAAAAGTTGATTAAAACGATTTACAATTCCTCAAAGGCCACA
>JAFGYB010000024.1 GCA_016936355.1 Bacteroidales bacterium
ATGCTCTCTACTCTGCGCTCTTTGCTCTGTGCTAATGGCCAACGCCAATAGCTAACAGCCAAAATCCATTAACCATTCACGAATAACTATTAACCCCTATCACTTTCTCCCGTAATCCGCGGGAATTTCTCCCCAACTATCCGTTTCCCATTTCAGGATGGTGATGTGGCTGATGTCATTTTCCTTCAGCCATTGCTGGGCATTGCGAACCGCTTTCAGCAGTTCTTTATTTTTTTCATTCCAGACCAGTTTGGTGTTGACCTGTTTCTTTTTAATCCATGAAAGAGCCGTTTTTGAATCTGAATAGATGGGCATCTTCAGTTTGTTTTTTTTCAGCCAGGCCAGCGCCAGTACAATGGCAAGAAACTCACCAATATTTACGGTTCCTTCATTATAAGGGCCTCTTGCAAACAACTCGGTACCGGTATCAGTATAAACCCCTCTGAACTCCAGTATTCCCGGATTTCCCTTGCAGGCGGCATCCACTGAAAGACTGTTCAAAATAGGTTTCCTGTCGGTAGTAAGTTCAAGCAGGTTTTTCTTCCCTTTCATTTCCCTGATTTTCTCATACGGCTGCTCGTAAGCCTGTTGCGCTTCTTCCGTGGATTTAAATGATTTGTACTGTGCCCCGTCAAAACCGGTTACCTGTTTTTTACATTCATCCCAGGTAGTATAAATGCCCGGTTTAAAGCCCCGCCATACCACATAATATTTTTTTGCTGATTTCTTTGACATGCTGCAAAAATAGGATGTTTTGGGGATTGTTTGAGTAAGAAAAGAATATCGAACGTCGATCAACTATTTACCTTTTCATTTTTTTGCAAATCAAAAATCAATACCCTTGTTCCTAAATCATAAAGTTAAGAAACAGACACGGGAAAAAACAAAAGTGGCAGCCTCCTATTAAAGTTTAACTCTGAGACGGCGTTATGGAATATTTCATTTTAACGGTAATAAGTTGCCGGCGTGAGCGTCTTTGTTTAGTTGGTTCCCGTAATGATGATAAGATTCTCACGTCCCGATTCTCGGAACTCAGAATAGTGACTTTTTGTTAGGTTTTATGCGGTCTGTCTATTTACCATGCTTTCTACACTAAGCTTTCTGCTCTTAGCTATTGGCTTTCTCACCTCCAACTCCTAAAGGAGCGGGCTTTCCCACATTTTTTTTGCGGGTAGGAGTTCCCCTTTAGGGGATTCTGGGGTAGCGTGGAATTATTCACTTTTCATTTTTCATTAGCTCCCTGTGCTCTAAGCTCTATGCCAATAGCCAGCAGCCATCTTCCAGTTCGCCATTTTTCCTACCTTTACTCCATGAGCATCAAACACTATTTCTCCAAAGATGAGGACCAAAGGGCGCGGTTTATTTTTAACCTGATTGCACCGTATTATCACTGGATTGATAAGGGTACTCAGAAAGACTACCGGCAAATGGCGGCTGTACTCAATGAAAGATTTCCTTTGCAAGGGAAATCTGTGCTGGATATGGGCTGTGGTACGGGAGCATGGTTAAAAGCCCTGAGTTTTTATCCTGTGGAGAAAGCCGTTGGACTGGATATGTCATCCGAAATGTTGAAGCAGGCAAAAGTTCAAAATCCTGATCTGGACTGTTTGCATCAGGAGGGAAGTTTAACAGGGTTTGACGATAACAGTTTTGATATGGTTACAGCAACTTTTGTGTTGCACGGAATGAAAGCTGACAAAAGGGCTATCCTCTTAAAGGAAATGAAGCGTATTGCCCGGGATAAAGTCATTATCCATGATTTTTACGGGAAGACGCAAGCAGTGGCGGTCGTACTTGAATGGCTGGAGAGAAGCGATTTCAGGAATTTTAAAAAACATTTTCCGGAAGAAATGGCCGGAGTCTTCCCTTCTTCTTTTGTGCTCCCGGGTGTGGGCGGAAAGGCTCTCTATGTTGGAGAGGTGAAATAAACTAAATTTAACCATCCGTCATTGTGAAGCCAGTGATGAAATAAGATTGAAAACGGAAGGTACGGGGAATGAAAATTAAACCGGAAGAAGACTATGGCTGAAGCAATCTTTATATGTAAAAAGAACATGTTTCTCAACAACAGATTGCTTCGTAGCCTCTCCCACATCCTTCAAATCTCCTCGCAATGACGAATATTTTATTATGTAGTATCATTCTCCTATGGGAATGCTATCATACAAGTCTTTCCATTCAGGATTAACGCCTTCTATTAATTTTATCTTCTTCTGCCTTGACCCTCCTTTAATTTGTTTTTCTCTGGTTATTGCTTCTTCAATAGAATCAAATCCTTCAAAATAAACCAACTTATGGAGCTTATATCTTGAAGTAAATGATCCGGGATATAAATTTGTTTTGTGTTCATATACCCTATTCCGTAACTCACTCGTAACACCTGTGTACAGTACTGTGTTTCTCAAATTTGTAATAATATAGATATAGCCCCCGCGTACCATTTGATAAAGCTACAAGTTTTTTTTAATCGTCATTGCGAAGCCAGTGATGAAATAAGATTGAAAACGGAAGGTACGGGGAATGAAAATTAAACCGGAAGAAAACAATGGCTGAAGCAATCTCTTTATTGAAAGGATCGCTTCGTCGGTCACCTTCTCGCGATAGGGACGATCGTTGGTTGTTATTTTATGAATCAGTTGGGCTAATAATTGTAACCTGGGTAGGGTGTGATCTACACATGTTTTAGTACTAATACCCAAAAATGAAAAAAAATCAAAAAAATTGTGGGTTTGAAAAATTTATTTCTACATTTGTCCCACAATGAAAGCAATAAAAAGAACATATTGGTGGTGGCTTTACGTAATTCAATAATGACGTGAGGTAGATTGCCATATATATAAATATTCAGCGGCTTGTCGGTTCACGACAAGCCGCTTTTTTTTAATCCGAAAATCATGAAGACAAAAAAAATCGTAATAAAAACCAAGAAATTACTGGCTGATACCCTGACTCCTGTAGGGTTGTATCTGAATTTAAGAGATCGTTTCCCACAGTCCTTTTTGCTGGAGAGCTCCGATTACCATGGCAATGATAACAAATATTCGTATGTATGTCTTGATCCTGTGGCTTCCTTTGTTTTTGATCAGGAGGTAATAACCTTGCAAACCGGCGATCAAGTGGAGAAAGTTAAACTGGAAAACCGGTTGGATCTGATTCCGAAACTGCAGGAATTTATTCAGAGTTTTAACCTGGAGTCTGAAAAGAATTCAGCTGAATTAAACGGAGAACTGTCCGGAGCTAACGGGTTTTTCGGCTACACGGCTTACGATGCGGTACAATATTTTGATACCATAAAATTTGAATCTGAGCCCAACGGAGCAACCATCCCCATGATGCACTATGTGGCATTCCGTTTCGTGCTGCGTTTCGACCATTTTAAGAATGAATTGCTGTTGCTGGAAAACCGTTTTGAGGGTGAGCCTTCTAAAATGGAGCAGGTTGAAACGTTTCTCCATATCAATAAATTCCCTTCCTATAAGTTTAAAAAAGAAGGCGTTGAGCAGTCCGATATAACAGATGAAACCTATCTGGAAATGGTGAAGAAGGGAATCTTCCATTGTCAACGGGGTGATGTTTTCCAGATTGTATTGTCACGACGATTTCATCAGGCTTTTCGTGGTGATGAATTCAATGTATACCGTGCGTTGAGGTCGGTCAACCCTTCTCCGTATTTATTTTATTTTGATTTTGGTGGCTTTAAGCTGTTTGGTTCATCACCTGAAGCCCAGTTGAAAGTTGCACACGATAAAGCTGTTATTAATCCTATTGCCGGGACGTTTAAACGAACGGGAAACGATGAAGCCGATAAGGTTCTGGCGGAACAACTGGCTACTGATGAAAAAGAAAATGCCGAACACACCATGCTGGTTGATTTGGCCCGTAACGATTTGAGCCGGAATGGTAAGAATGTTCAGGTAAAAACTTATAAGGAAATTCAGTTTTACAGTCACGTAATCCATTTGGTATCAGAAGTGGAAGCGGAGATAAACGATAATGCAAAAGCGCTGCAGTTGTTTGCTGATACTTTTCCGGCAGGAACACTTTCCGGCGCTCCAAAATTCAAGGCTATGGAACTCATAGATCAGTATGAGCCATCACAACGCGGTTTTTATGGGGGGGCCATCGGTATATTGGGTTTTGATGGTTCACTAAACCATGCCATTACTATTCGCAGTTTTTTGAGTAAGAAGAACGTATTGTACTTCCAGGCCGGTGCAGGTATTGTGGTTTCCTCGGTTCCGGAAAAAGAATTACAGGAAATTAATAACAAACTGGGGGCATTGAAGTCAGCCCTTCAAATGGCGGAAAATTTATAAAAACCAGGCGTCATTGCGAGGAGTTCCGGCAGAACGACGAAGCAATCTCTACTGAAAAAGAGATCGCTTCTTCCCGAGGAATCGGGACTCGCGAGGGGGACGTCTGATGATAAAAAATGAAAGAAATGAAAAAACTACTGGTCATAGATAATTACGATTCGTTTACTTACAACCTGGTGCATTACATTAGGGAACACGGAGAGTATGAAGTTTCTGTATTGCGTAACGATCAATTAAAACTTGAAGATGCGGTGGATTATGATAGGATTGTGTTTTCACCGGGACCGGGTATTCCGGACGAAGCAGGAATGATGAAGCAACTCATTAAACGTTATGCTTCGGAAAAGAAAATGCTGGGCGTTTGTCTGGGCATGCAGGCCATGGGAGAGGTGTTTGGCGGAACGCTGGTTAATCTGGATAAAGTTTATCACGGCGTAGCTCATACACTCTTTCGCGAACCAACGGAAGATGTTGTGCTGGGCAATACATCACAGGAATTCATAGCCGGACGGTATCACAGTTGGGTAGTGAGTGAGCAGGGTTTTCCGAAAGAACTGCTCATTACTTCACGAGATGCACAAGGACAGATTATGTCGTTGCGGCACAAAGAATATCCTGTGTTCGGACTACAGTTTCACCCGGAATCTATTCTTACTCCACAAGGCAAACAGATGATTTTTAACTTTTTGAATTTGTAATGAAAACGGGCGTCATTGCGCGGAGCCTCAGCGGAGAATGTGGGCAGTGCGACAAAGCAATCTGTATTGAAAACCAATCTTTTTTTCATAAAGAGATCGCTTCGTCGTACCTTCTCGCGATAGGGACGCGTTTTTATGAGGTTGTCATACTACTATGTGATATAAAAATCTTTGGTTTTTTGCATCGAAATGACAAAAGTCCCGAAGGGACGGCAGATAAAAACCTCGGGCGTAGCCCATGGAAAGAAAGCAAAAGAAAAAGAGCCCTGAAAGGGCGAAACATAACTAACCCCGAGTTTTAACCCGGGGAATAAAAGAAAAAAGAACCTGGTTTTGGCGGGATTTTGTGCGAAGCAAAAATCATGACAAAACCCATAACGAAACAAAAATGAAAAAAATACTCAACCAATTATTCGACCATCAGCAACTTACCGAGCAGGATGCCTACCAGGTACTCACCGGCATCGGGAAAGGGCAGTACAATCCGTCTCAGGTGGCCTCCTTTCTGACGGTTTACCTGATGCGACAGATTTCGGTGGATGAACTTCGCGGCTTCCGTAATGCCTTACTGGACTTATGTCTGAAGGTGGATTTATCGGGATATGATACCATAGATGTTTGCGGTACCGGTGGCGATGGGAAAGATACTTTCAATGTTTCCACGCTCTCTGCTTTTGTGGTGGCCGGTGCCGGTTATAAAGTGGCGAAACACGGCAATTACGGGGTTTCCTCTGCCTGTGGTTCTTCCAATGTGATGGAATACCTGGGTTATCAATTCACCAATGATGAATCGGTATTGCGTAAGCAACTGGAGTCAGCCGGTTTCTGTATGATGCATGCGCCACTGTTTCACCCGGCCATGAAAAATGTTGGTCCGATTCGTCGTGAGCTGGCAGTAAAGACTTTCTTTAACATGCTGGGACCTTTGGTGAATCCTTCTTTTCCGGGAAGCCAGATGGTAGGTGTGTACAGCCTGGAAGTAGCGCGCTTGTATTATTATCTTTTTCAGGATATGAAAGATTTTAAATTCGATATTATTCACAGTCTGGACGGATATGATGAGATTTCCCTTACCGGGGAGGTAGCTTCCTACAGCAGAAAAGGCGAGCGATTAAGATCGCCTTCTGATTGGGGGATGGACGCTGTGAAAGCAGAAGAAATCTTTGGTGGAAAAACTGTGGAGGAAGCAGCCGGAATTTTTGTTTCTGTTTTGAAAAATGAGGCGACAGTGCAACAAATGAATGTGGTGCTGGCCAATGCGTCCTCAGCTATTGGCGTATTGGAACCGGAGAAAAGTCTGGAAGAATGTGTGGCCATCGCCCGTGAATCACTGGCATCGGGCAGGGCATTGGAATCATTGAAAAAAGTAACTAACCTGAGTTAAAGTCATGGGAATTTTAGAAGAAATCATCGAATATAAAAGGAGAGAAACCGAAGAACGGAAGAAGCTGTATCCTTCAGAATTACTGAAAAAGAGTGTGTACTATGCTTCGCCCTGCGTATCGCTGAAGCAATATATTCTGCGCCCGGATAAAATGGGCGTGATTGCAGAGTTTAAGAGGAAATCGCCCTCGAAAGGGATGATCAATCAGTATGCAGAGGTGGAAAAAATCTCCATCGGATACATGCAGGCCGGGGCTTCTGCCTTGTCGGTGCTTACCGATGAACACTTTTTCGGCGGCAACAACGTGGACCTGAAAACAGCCCGTAAATTCAATTACTGTCCCGTACTGCGAAAGGATTTTATCATTGATGAATACCAGATCGAAGAAGCCAAATCCATCGGTGCCGATGCCATTCTGCTGATTGCGGCAGTTTTGACAAAAGAAGAAGTAAGCCGGTTTACTCAAAAAGCCCATGACTTGGGCATGGAAGTGTTACTGGAATTTTACAAAGAAGAGGAACTGGAAAAGTATGATCCGGAAGTGGATCTGGTTGGGATTAACAATCGAAACCTGCAGGATTTCTCAGTACAGTTTGATCATGCCATTAATCTGGCCAATCAATTGCCGGAAGGAACTGTTAAAATTGCGGAAAGCGGGATTCAAAAACCCGAAGATATTCTTGTTTTGAAAGAAGCCGGTTTCGATGGTTTCCTCATAGGAACGTTGTTTATGCAACAAGTAGCACCTGAACAGGCGTGTCGTAAATTCATCACAGAAGTACAATTGTTAATGCGAACTGAACAATGAAAACGGACAGGACATTAAAGCTGAAAGTCTGCGGCATGCGTGAGGCGGAAAATATTACCGGTTTGATTGCTTTGCAACCCGAACTGATAGGTTTTATTTTTCATGAGCCTTCTGCCCGTTTCTGTGCCGGTAAACCGGAGGTGGATATTCCTGAAGAAATTATTCGTACAGGAGTTTTTGTGAATAGTCCGTTGGAAACCATTTTGCAAAAGAAAGAGGAATTTGGTTTGAGTTTGGCACAACTGCATGGGAAAGAAAGTCCGGAGTTTTGCAGAGGAGTCCGCCAGCATATTCCCGTGATGAAAGCATTTAATATTGATTATCATTTTGATTTTCAGGTGTTGGAAGCGTATACCGGTGTTTGTGACTATTTCCTGTTTGATGCTTCCGGCCCCAAAGCCGGTGGAAACGGAATTCAATTCAACTGGGATTTGCTGCAGCAATATCAGGGGAAAACGCCATTCTTCCTGAGTGGCGGCCTTAGTCCTGATAGTGTTGATGCCCTTCGTGAATTTCAGCATCCTGCTTTGGTTGGTATTGACATCAACAGCGGATTTGAAGTTCGTCCGGGTTTAAAAAACATTGAAAAAATAAAACAATTTAAATATGAACTATCATCCTGATGCACGGGGCTTTTACGGCAGCTTTGGCGGAGCTTATATCCCCGAACTGCTGTATCCCAACGTGGAATATCTGCGGAAAAACTATTTAAAGATCATAGAATCGGAAAGCTTTCAAAAGGAGTTCCGTTCCCTCTTGCAGGACTATGCCGGAAGGCCCACGCCGCTGTATTATGCGAAGAGGCTGTCGGAGAAATATAAGTCACATATTTATCTGAAACGTGAAGATTTGACCCACACAGGCGCGCATAAAATCAACAACACGGTAGGTCAGATTCTGGTAGCACAGAAAATGGGAAAGAAACGCATCATTGCAGAAACCGGTGCCGGACAGCATGGTGTGGCTACGGCTACGGTGGCAGCACTTATGGGACTGCAGTGTGTTGTTTATATGGGTGAGATTGACATCAAACGGCAGGCCCCCAATGTAGCCCGCATGCAGATGCTGGGTGCCGAAGTGCGGCCTGCCACTTCCGGAAGTAAGACGTTGAAAGACGCGACCAATGAAGCCATCCGCGACTGGATCAACCATCCTGAAGATACCTATTATCTCATTGGTTCCGTGGTGGGGCCGCACCCCTATCCCGATATGGTGGCCCGTTTTCAGTCGGTGATCAGTGAGGAAATGAAACAGCAATTGCTACAGCAAACGGGCCGTTCGGCACCCGATAAAATTGTGGCTTGTGTGGGCGGAGGAAGTAATGCTGCCGGGGCTTTTTATCATTACCTGGACAATGAAACAGTGTCTTTGGTAGCAGTGGAAGCAGATGGACTGGGCGTGGATTCGGGACAAACCGCAGCCACAACACAAATTGGAAGTGAAGGGATTATTCACGGCAGTAAAACCCTGCTGATGCAGGATGAAGACGGTCAGATTACAGAACCGTATTCTCTTTCTGCCGGACTGGATTATCCCGGAATAGGCCCTTTACATGCTCATCTTTTCAAATCCGGAAGGGGACAATTTCTGGGTGCTACTGATGAAGAAGCGCTCAATGCAGCCTTTGAACTTACCCGGCTTGAGGGGATAATTCCTGCACTGGAATCAGCTCATGCTTTGGCGGTGTTGCCCAAGCTCAATCTGAAAAAAGATGAAGTGGTGGTGGTGAACCTTTCGGGAAGAGGTGATAAGGATATGGAGACCTATATGAAATACAACGATTCGGTTAAATAGCCCAAAAATGAAAAAGATGAACAGACTGGAACAGTTGTTTTCGCAAAAGAAAAAGATACTGAACATTTATGTCACCGCCGGTTTTCCGAAACTGAACGATACGGTAACCATTGTTCAGGAACTGGAAAAGAACGGGGTGGATCTGGTGGAACTGGGCATGCCTTATTCTGATCCGCTGGCTGACGGTCCGGTGATTCAGCATAGCGGTTCGGTGGCTTTGTCCAACGGAATGAAACTGTCACTGCTTTTTGAGCAGATCAAAGAAATCCGTAAAACGTCTTCCATTCCTTTGGTGCTGATGGGCTATTTCAACCAACTGATGCGTTATGGCGTGGATGAGTTTCTGCAGGAAGCTGCCGGTTGTGGCATAGACGGACTCATTATTCCCGATCTGCCGGTGGAAGAATACATCGAAAATTATCAGCATAAAGTAGAGAAACTAGGACTCAATTTTGTGTTCCTGATCAGCCCCCAAACGGAAACGGAA
>JAFGYB010000025.1 GCA_016936355.1 Bacteroidales bacterium
AAAACTCTTTTTGTGTCTCATCGTTCTTTAATCCTTATCTAATTTATACTTTGCTATATTCATACCAAATTCAAGATTCTTTGAGCTGACCAGCTGTTCCAGCTCGGCCAAAGACTTTTTCCCAAAGTTTCTGAATTTCAACAAGTCATTTTTATTGTATGATACCAACTCACCCAGAGTTTCAACATCGGCAGCTTTCAAACAGTTCAGGGCACGTACGGAAAGATCCATATCCACCAATTTGGTTTTCAGCAGCTGGCGTATGTGCAAAGTTCCTTCGTCAAATTCTTCAGAGGCTGATTTATCTTCCGATTCCAAAGAAATCTTCTCGTCGGAGAACAGCATAAAGTGATGGATCAAGATCTTAGCAGCTTCCTTCAATGCATCTTTAGGATGAATGGAGCCATCTGAGTCAATTTCAAGTACCAGCTTTTCGTAGTCGGTTTTTTGTTCCACACGATAGTTTTCAATCTGATATTTCACATTCTTAATGGGAGTGTGAATTGAATCCAGGGCAATGGTACCGATGGGAGCATCTACTTCTTTGTTTTCTTCAGCGGGAACATAGCCTCTACCCTTTTTAATGGTAATTTCCATGCTCAGCTTCACAGAAGGATCCAGGTTACAGATCACTTCTTCGGTGTTCAGCACCTGGAAAACGGAGAGAAACTTATTGATGTCTCCGGCTTTGAAAACTTTCTGATCGCCAATAACGATATTTACTTTTTCAGTGTTTTCGTTAGGTATCTGTTGTTTGAAGCGAACCTTTTTCAGGTTCAGGATGATTTCGGTGACATCTTCGATTACACCGTCGATAGCCGAGAATTCATGCACCACACCGTCGATTTTCACGTTGGTGATGGCAAAACCTTCCAGTGATGAAAGGAGAATCCTGCGCAGGGCGTTACCAATTGTAATGCCGAAGCCGGGCTCCAACGGGCGAAATTCGAAAACGCCGCTGAAGTCATTAGCTTCATTCATTATCACTTTGTCGGGCTTTTGAAATGCTAATATCGCCATAGTATCAGTTTAGTTTTATTAAAAACTTACAAAATAAAATTGAGTTATTATTTAGAGTACAACTCAACGATCAGGGTTTCGTTAATGTTTTCAGGAATTTCATCACGGGCAGGATAGTTCAGGATCTTTCCTTCCAGTGTATCTTTATTCCATTCCAACCAGGAAAACGATTTATTGTTGGAGGCCAGTGAATCAGTAATCACCTCAAGGCTTTTTGATTTTTCGCGAACGCCAACCACTTCACCGGGAACCAGTGTATAGGAAGGAACGTTCACTACTTGACCATTCACTGTAATGTGACGGTGTGATACCAACTGACGGGCAGCAGCACGTGAAGGGGCAATTCCCAAACGGAATACGGTGTTGTCTAACCGTGCTTCAATTAACTGCAGCAGGTTTTCACCGGTAATCCCTTTTTTACGTGATGCTTTATCAAAAACGTTACGGAACTGTTTTTCCAGAATTCCATAGGTATACTTGGCTTTTTGCTTTTCCTGAAGCTGCATTCCGTATTCCGACTGTTTCTTTCTCCTCCGGTTCTGACCGTGCTGTCCGGGAGGATAGTTTCTTTTTTCCAGGTTTTTATCTGCACCGTAAATGGGGTCACCGAACTTACGGGCTATTTTGGTTCTTGGGCCAATATATCTTGCCATAACAATGTATTTTGTCTTTTTAGTAAATCACAAATTATATTCTTCTTCTCTTCGGAGGGCGGCATCCATTGTGAGGAACTGGCGTAACATCAACGATCTCTGTTACTTCAATACCGGATGAATGAATGGTCCGAATAGCGGATTCACGTCCTGCACCGGGTCCTTTAACATACACCTTCACTTTACGCAGACCCAAATCATAAGCCACTTTGGAGCAATCCTGGGCAGCCATCTGAGCAGCATAGGGAGTGTTTTTCTTGGAACCTTTGAAACCCATCTTTCCCGATGAAGACCAAGAAATCACCTGGCCTGAATCATTGGTTAACGAAATAATAATATTGTTGAAAGTAGCCTGGATGTAAGCCTTACCAACCGGGTCAATCTTAACAACTCTTTTTTTTGTACTTCTGGTCCTTTTTGCCATTGTCGTTCTATTTCCTGAAAACTATAATATGTTATTACTTATTTAGTAGCCTTTTTCTTGTTGGCAACTGTTTTCTTACGTCCTTTACGGGTACGTGCATTGTTCTTTGTTTTTTGTCCACGCAAAGGAAGTCCGAGACGATGACGAATACCACGGTAAGTACCGATGTCCATCAAACGTTTAATGTTCATCTGAACTTCAGAACGCAAAACACCTTCTACTTTAAAATTGTCACCAATTACAGTACGAACAGCATTTTGTTCATCATCGGTCCAGTCTTTAACTTTCTTATCCCAGTCAATACCGGCTTCGGTTAAAATTTTCTGAGCAGTGCTTCTACCAATACCATAGATGTAGGTCAAAGCAATTTCACCTCTTTTGTTTTGGGGTATGTCAACTCCAGCAATTCTTGCCATAATTCTTCAAATTTAAAAATACACCAGGTAATTAACCTTGTCTTTGTTTGTACTTTGGATTCTTCTTGTTAATGATATACAACTTCCCTTTCCGGCGTACCAGCTTATCTTCGGGAGTCCTTTTCTTAATAGATGCACGTAATTTCATATCTTCTAAGCTATTTATATCTAAATGTTATTCTTCCTTTTGTCAAATCATAGGGAGACATAGCCAGTTTCACTCTGTCGCCCGGTAAAATCTTAATGTAATGCATGCGCATTTTACCGGAAATATGAGCGGTAATGATGTGCCCGTTCTCCAGCTCTACACGAAACATGGCATTACCCAATGATTCAATTACTGTACCGTCTTGTTCTATTGACTGTTGTTTGGCCATAAAATGACTATTTTTTATTTAAAACTTTTTCAATTTCTTCAAAACTGGACAAAATGTCGACTCTTCCTTCCCTGATGGCCACATCGTGCTCAAAATGAGCCGAAGGTTTCCCATCCGCTGTCCGAATCGTCCAGCCATCTTTGTCCTGGTACACTTCTTTCACACCCAGGTTGATCATCGGTTCGATGGCAATGCACATATTTTTCTTCAGTTTAATCCCGGTCCCCCTTCTTCCGTAATTGGGAACCTCGGGTTCTTCATGCATATTGCGGCCCACTCCATGACCCACCAAATCTCTTACAACACCGTAGCCAAACTGTTCCACATAGGTTTGAATGGCATAACCAATATCGCGTACCCGCTTACCGGCCACTGCCTGTTCAATTCCCAGGTAAAGCGATTCTTTGGTGCGTTGCAGCAGCAACAGAACCTCTTCACTTACATTACCCACGGGAAATGTATATGCCGAATCTCCGTAAAACCCATTCATGATGGTTCCACAGTCTACCGAAACAATATCTCCGTCTTTCAATTCCGTCTCATCCGGTATCCCATGAACAACCGCATCATTGACCGAGATACAAAGGCTGGCAGGAAAACCGCCATACCCTTTGAAACCGGGTTCAGCACCGTGGTCGCGAATGAATTCTTCAGCAATGCGATCCAACTCAATGGTCTTCACGCCAGGCCGGATGTGTTTCGCAACTTCGGCTAATGTTGTTCCAACAAGTAAAGAACTTTGTCTTTGTAATTCTATTTCTTCGTCTGTCTTAATATAGATCATACGACGATTTTACATTCCGCCAAATGCAGAAGGTCTTCCCTTAATCCTGCCGGATTTGGTAAGGCCATCGTAATGACGCATTAACAGATAACTTTCAATTTGTTGCAAGGTGTCTAAAACAACACCCACCAAAATCAACAGTGAGGTTCCTCCGTAGAAAGAAGCAAACGAACTGTTCACACCAATCAAACGGGCAAACAACGGCAGGATCGCGATCAAACCGAGGAAAATAGATCCCGGCAAGGTAATCCTTGACAGAATATTATCCAGGTATTCAGCCGTTTTTTTACCGGGTTTTACACCGGGAATAAAGCCACCGTTTTTCTTCAGGTCTTCTGCCATCTGATTGGGGTTAATGGTAATAGCTGTATAGAAGTAGGTAAACAGAATGATCAGCACAAAGAAGATCATGTTGTACCAAAACCCGTTGAAATCAGTCAGTGCAGCTGCGATTCCGCGCAAGCTATCGCTGCTGGCAAAACCAGCCAGTGTCAAAGGCAGGAACATAATAGCCTGGGCAAAGATGATGGGCATCACACCGGCAGCATTCACTTTCAGAGGCAAATACTGACGGACACCGCCGTATTGTTTGTTTCCAACAATACGTTTGGCATACTGAACCGGTACTTTGCGGGTTCCCTGTACCAGCAGAATGGTAAACAGGATCACAAACACCAGGATGATCAATTCCACGAGGAAATAAACCATTCCACCATTTACTTCCACAATACGGGATACAAATTCCTGAGTCAATGCTCCGGGAAGACGGGCAATGATTCCAATCATAATGATCAGAGAAATACCATTGCCAACACCCTTATCGGTAATTTTTTCACCCAGCCACATCACAAATAAGGTTCCCGAGACCAGAATGATCACAGAGGAAACCCAGAAGAAGATGGGCGGATGGGTTACAGCCGCACTGAAAGGGGTAATTGCTTCAGCGGGAACCTGCGATACCAGATTGGCAATATAGGCAGGTGCCTGGAAAGCAACAACAACCACAGTGAGGTAGCGGGTAATCTGGTTGATTTTTCGACGACCGCTTTCCCCTTCACGCTGCAAACGCTGAAAATAAGGAATAGCCATCCCCAGCAACTGAATCACAATCGATGCGGAAATATAAGGCATGATTCCCAATGCAAAAATGGAGGCATTGGAAAAGGCACCCCCTGAAAACATATTCAGCAATCCCATCAATCCTGAGCTTCCCTGGTTTTGCAGGTTGGTCAGCATGTTGGGATCCACACCAGGCAATACAACATAAGATCCTAAACGATAAATGAGGATAATACCTAATGTGTAGAGAATCCTGTTTCGGAGCTCCTCAATTTTATATATATTCCGTATGGTTTCTATCAGTTTTTTCATCCGCTGCTTAAATTATTGTGGCAGACCCACCGTTGGCTTCAATTGCTTCTTTTGCTGATTTGGTATAGGCATGTGCTTTCACTTCCAGTTTTGCTTTCAGTTCGCCTCTACCCAGAATTTTTACCAGGTCGTTTTTGGACACCAGACCGGCTTCTATCAGCACAGCCTGATCAACTGCTTTGAGCTTTTTAGCATCAGCAAGTTGCTGCAAAGTATCCAGGTTCACACCCTGATAAGCTTTTCGGTTGATGTTTTTAAACCCGAATTTGGGAACCCTACGGAACAAGGGCATTTGTCCGCCTTCAAAACCGCTTTTTTCTTTGTTACCAGAACGTGACTGAGCACCTTTGTGGCCTCTGGTGGAAGTACCGCCCCTGCCGGAGCCCTGACCTCTACCAATTCTTTTTTTATTCTTTACAGAACCTTCTGCCGGTTTTAGATTACTTAAATCCATTGTCTTTTCTTATTTTAAAGTTCTTCAACTTTCAATAAATGTTTCACTTTATCGATCATTCCCAAAATCTGGGGAGTCCCTTCCATTTCTCTGGTCTGATTTAATTTTTTAAATCCAAGTGCTACCAGCGTCCTTTTTTGACGTGCAGGACGGTTAATGGCACTTCTTACCTGGGTAACTTTGTATTTCTTCATGACAATTTCTCCTTATCCGTTAAATACTTTATCCAGTTCCACACCGCGTACCTGAGCTACCGTATAAGGGTCGCGCATTTTGCTCAAAGCGTCGATGGTAGCTTTCACTACAGAGTGAGGATTGGAAGATCCTTTCGATTTAGCCAACACATCGGTAACGCCTACACTTTCGAGTACGGCACGCATGGCACCGCCGGCAATTACACCGGTACCGGGAGCAGCAGGCTGGATGTATACTTTGGCACCACTGTATTTACCAATCTGTTCGTGGGGCAAAGTTCCTTTTCTTACAGGAACCTTGATAAGATGCTTTTTGGCATCATCAATTCCTTTAGCAATAGCTGCCGTTACTTCCTTGGCTTTTCCCAAACCATAACCTACAACACCCTGTTCGTTGCCTACAACTACAATGGCTGAGAAGCTGAAAGTACGACCACCCTTAGTAACTTTAGTTACCCTTTGAATGCTTACCAGCCGATCTTTAAATTCGATTTCGCTGGATTTGATTTTGTTTACGTTTGCGTTGTTTGACATAGCTCTTAAAATTTAAGTCCACCTTCTCTGGCAGCTTCAGCAAGTGATTTAACTCTTCCGTGATATAAATAACCGTTTCTGTCGAAAACTACAGTATTAATACCTGCAGCCAGGGCACGTTCGGCCACCATTTTCCCAACCAGCTTGGCTTGTTCGGTTTTGGTAACTTTATCAGCATCCAATCCTTTGTCACTGGATGAAGCAGCGACCAGGGTTTTTTGTGCCAGGTCATCAATCAGTTGAACATAAATTTGTTTGTTGCTTCTGAACACACTCATGCGCGGCCGATCAGCAGTGCCGTTGACATCTTTACGAATGCGCATTTTGATTCGGTTCCTGCGAAACACCTTTTTATTCTTTACTCCCATTTTCTAATGGCTTTATCGTTTACGAATACTTATTATTTCTTTTCTGCTGACTTACCAGCTTTCTTTCTCAGTACTTCACCCTGGAATTTGATCCCTTTACCCTTGTAAGGTTCGGGCTTCCTCAGTGAACGAATTTTAGCGGCAACCTGTCCCAGCAACTGTTTGTCGTGAGACGACATTTTGATGAGCGGGTTCTTCCCTCTTTCGGTTACTGTTTCCACCTTAATTTCACTGGGAATTTCCAGGTAAATATGGTGAGAGTATCCCAGTGCCAGTTCCAGAACCTGACCTTTGGCATCGGCTTTGTAACCAACACCCACCAGTTCCTGAACGGTGGAGAAACCTTCGTTTACGCCGGTTACCATGTTGTTCAGCAAAGAACGATACAAACCGTGTTTCGATTTGTGGTCTTTACTTTCGCTGCTGCGGGTTACTACAATATTATTCTCTTCGACAGCTACGCTAATACCAGGATCGATAGCCTGAGTCAGCTCACCCAGCTTACCTTTTACGGTAACAACGTTGTTGTCGCTTACTTTTACTTCCACTCCCTGAGGGATACTAATGGGTTTATTTCCTATTCGTGACATGGCGTTCTCTCCTGCAATTAACTTACATAACAAATTACTTCTCCACCAACACCCATTGTGCGGGCTTCTTTGTCAGTGATCACCCCTTTTGAGGTAGACATTACAGCAATTCCCAACCCGTTCATCACACGGGGCAAATCGCCGGCACCAACATATTTTCTCAATCCGGGAGTTGAAACCCGTTTGATTTCATTGATGGCAGGCATTTTGGTAACGGGATGATATTTCAAAGCAATTTTGATGGTACCAAAATCCTTTTCATCCTCGAACTTATAATTTAAAATATATCCTTTATCGAAAAGGATTTTAGTGATGTCCTTTTTCAGGTTGGATGCCGGGATTTCAACCATACGATGTTTGGCTGCTACAGCATTCCTGATGCGTGTCAAATAGTCTGCGATTGGATCAGTATTCATCTCTTGAATCTATTATTTACTTACAAATTACCAACTGGTTTTTTTAATACCGGGAATCAAACCTTGGACTGCCATTTCCCTGAAGTTAATACGGGAGATTCCGAATTGTCTCATGTATCCTTTCGGACGACCAGAGAGCTGACAACGGTTATGCAAACGAACGGGGGAAGCATTTTTAGGTAATTTCTGCAGCCCGATAAAATCGCCTTCAGCTTTCAGCTGAGCACGTTTTTCAGCATATTGATCAACCAGCTTTTGTCTTTTGCGTTCCCGCGCTTTCATCGACTCTTTTGCCATGATTCTTTATTTTTTTTGATTTTTAAACGGTAATCCAAATTCTTTCAGCAAAGCCAGAGCTTCTTCATCGGTATTGGCTGAAGTTACAAAGGTAACGTCCATACCATTGATGCGGCTAACTTTGTCAATATCAATTTCGGGGAAAATCAACTGTTCGGGAATACCGAATGAGTAATTTCCACGACCATCAAATCCCTTGTCATTGATACCCTTAAAGTCACGTACACGAGGCAAAGCAACAGATACCAAACGATCGATGAATTCATACATTTTTTCGCCACGCAAGGTTACACGTACACCGATGGGATTACCCTTTCTCAGTTTAAAGTTTGAAACGTCGCGTTTGGAAATGGTAGGAACGGCTTTCTGACCGGTAATGGCAGTCATTTCAGCAAGACCTGCGTCAATAAGCTTCTTGTCGGCCAAAGCAGCGCCAATCCCCTGGTTGAGGGTAATCTTTTTCAATTTCGGAACCTGCATCACAGTTTTGTAACCAAACTGATTGGTCAGAGCAGGAATGATTTCCTCGTAATATTTTTTTCTTAATCTAGGCTGATATTCCATTACTTAATAACCTCCCCTGATTTTTTAGAATAACGTACTGATTTTCCATCTTTCTCGTCGCGTTTTCTGCCGACGCGTGTTGGGTTTCCGGAAGCATCTACCAGCTTCAGGTTAGAGATATGGATAGCGGCTTCTTTCTTAATGATACCACCGTTGGGATGGGTTGCGTTGGGTTTGGTATGTTTGGATACCATGTTCACACCTTCCACAATGGCTCTGCTTTTATCGGCAATCACTTCGAGCACTCTACCGGAACGGCCTTTGTCGTTACCGGCAATCACCATCACATTGTCTCCTTTTTTTATATGCAACTTTGCCATAGTTCTTTATTTTCAAATATTAAAGCACCTCGGGTGCCAGTGAAACAATTTTCATGTATTGTTTTTCACGCAACTCACGGGCTACAGGACCGAAAATACGGGTACCCATCATTTCGCCGGCGTTGTTCAATAATACACAGGCATTGTCATCGAAACGGATGTAGCTTCCATCGCTTCTTCTGACTTCTTTCTTGGTGCGTACCACAACAGCTTTGGCTACGGCACCTTTTTTTACGTTACCTGAAGGGAGTGCATTTTTAACTGCAACAACAATTTGATCACCAATAGAGGCGTAACGTTTCCCCGTTCCGCCCAGAACCCTGATCACCAGTACTTCCCTGGCTCCGCTGTTATCAGCAACCGCAAGTCTTGATTCTTGTTGTACCATGATTATTTAGCTCTTTCAATGATTTCTACTAATCTCCAATTCTTATTTTTGCTCAGAGGACGGATCTCCATGATACGCACGGTATCACCGATATTGCATTCATTGTTCTCGTCGTGGGCCATGAATTTGCGTGACTTTTTCACAAACTTCCCGTAAATAGGATGTTTGAACTGGCGTTCTACCAGAACCACAATAGACTTGTCCATTTTATCGCTTACGACCAGGCCAATTCTCTCTTTTCTAAGATTTCTCTTTTCCATTGTACAGATTACTTATTGTTTTGTTCTGCTAATTCTCTTTTCCTTAGTTCGGTTTTCATCCGGGCAATTGTTTTTTTGCTTTCCACAATTTTGTTCGGATTTTCCAGTGGAGAAACAGCATGATTCAATTTCAGCTTGGTCAGGTGGGTTTGTTCTTCCACCAAACGATCTTTCAGATCTGCTGTGCTCATTTCTAATATAACTTCCTGTTTCATTGTCTTCTATTTTTCAACGTAGTCACGTCTTACAATAAATTTAGTCTTCACGGGCAGCTTTTGAGCAGCCAGGCGGAGTGCTTCTTTGGCAATGTGCAAGGGTACTCCTTCAGCTTCAAAAATGATCCGACCCGGGGTAATACGTGCTACAAAATATTCGGGAGCACCTTTACCTTTACCCATACGTACTTCAGCAGGCTTTTTGGTGACGGGTTTGTCAGGAAAAACACGAATCCAGATCTGACCTTCACGTTTCATGTAACGGGTAACAGCCTGACGGGCTGCTTCAATCTGACGTCCGGTAAGCCAGGCCTGTTCCATGGTTTTTATACCAAACGATCCAAAAGCCAACTCGGCACCTCGATGGGCATTGCCCTTCATTTTGCCTTTTTGCTGTTTCCTGTATTTAGTCTTTTTTGGCTGTAACATTTCTTCTGTTCTTTATTCGATTAATCCTTCAAATTATCTTCTGTTCCTTTCGCGACGACCTGCACCACCACGGGCCGGTCCTTTACGGGAACCTGACTGGGTTTGGGGAGCGCCCATACTTACCAACTCAGGTTTGCCGTATACTTCGCCTTTGAAGATCCATACTTTGATACCCAGACGACCGTAAGTCGTATGAGCTTCCACCAGTGAATAATCAATATCGGCACGCAAAGTATGCAACGGAATCCGTCCTTCTTTATACATTTCGCTACGGGCCATTTCAGCACCCCCTACACGACCGGAAATAATCACCTTAATTCCTTCGGCACCCAAACGCATGCTGGAAGCAATGGCAGTTTTGATGGCACGACGGAAGGAAACACGACCTTCGATCTGACGAGCGATATTGGTGGCTACTAACTGTGCATCCAGTTCGGGACGTCTCACTTCCGAAATATTGATCTGCACTTCTTTCTTGGTCAATTTCTTTAATTCTTCCTTCAGCTTATCAACTTCAGAACCTCCCTTACCGATAATGATACCGGGGCGGGCAGTAAAAATAGTAACCGTTACCATTTTCAAAGTACGCTGAATCATGATCTTGGCAATACCGGCTTTGGAAAGCCTTACTTCCAAATATTTGCGAATGGCATCGTCCTCAACCAGTTTGCTGGAAAAGTCTTTCCCACCATACCAATATGAGTCCCATCCTTTGATGATCCCTAACCTAAGTCCTATTGGGTTGCTTTTCTGTCCCATTAATCTGTATTATTAAGGTTTATTTATTCGTTATTATTAGCGACTTCTGTTTCAGCTTCATTCAAAGCCTTCATTTCTTCCACCCTGTTTCCGAGAATCAGTGTCACATGATTCGATCTTTTGCGAATCCGGTGTGCCCGGCCCTGGGGTGCGGGTTGAATTCTCTTCAGGCTTCTGCCGGCATCTACCATGATCTGGGCGATGTACAGTTCATTGTCTTCAATGCGTGCACCTTCGTTTTTCACTTCCCAGTTGGCAATAGCTGAACGCAACAGTTTGTATACTTTCTCGGCTGCTTCTTTCTGAGTATGTTGCAATACATGCAAAGCCTTGTCGGCATCCATACCCCGTACCAGATCGGCAACCAGTCTCATTTTGCGAGGTGAAGTAGGCACATTTCTAAGCTGTGCGATGTACATGCTCTTCTTTTCTGCTTTCCGCTTTTCAGCACTTTGATATTTTCTAGATCCCATTGGTTTGTGCTTTATTTTTTACCTTTATCTTTTTTACCGGCATGACCCCTGAAAATACGTGTGGGGGCGAATTCACCGAGTTTATGTCCTACCATATTTTCCGTAATGTAAACCGGAATAAATTTATTCCCATTATGAACGGCAATGGTTTGTCCTACAAAATCCGGAGAAATCATGGAAGCTCTTGACCAGGTTTTGATCACGGTTTTCTTACCGGATTCAATATTGGTCATCACTTTCTTTTCCAGTTTGTAATGAATATAGGGTCCTTTTTTTAATGAACGGCTCATATCAGTATCAATTTATTACAGCTACAATTACTTTCTTCTTTCAATAATGTATTTGTTGGAATCCTTCTTGGTTGCACGGGTCTTGTAACCTTTTGCAGGAATACCTTTCCGTGAACGAGGATGTCCTCCTGAGGCACGTCCTTCACCACCACCCATTGGGTGATCAACAGGGTTCATAGCCACACCGCGAACGCGGGGGCGACGACCGAGCCATCTTCTGCGACCAGCTTTCCCTGATTTTTCCAAACTGTGTTCACCATTGGAAACCATTCCTACGGTGGCACGGCATGTTTGAAGAATCATGCGGGTTTCGCCTGAGGGCATTTTAATGATGGCGAACTTACCTTCACGGGTCAGTAACTGGGCATAAGAACCTGCACTACGGGCAAGCTTAGCCCCCTGACCGGGACGGAGTTCAATGTTGTGAATCACTGTACCGAAAGGAATTTCACTCAAATAAAGTGTATTACCCAGTTCAGGTGATACGCCTTTACCGGAAACCACATTCTGTCCTACTTTCAGCCCCTGGGGAGCAATGATGTATTTTTTCTCACCATCGGCATAAGTAACCAGGGCAATACGTGCAGTACGATTGGGATCGTACTCAATAGTTTTGACTACTGCAGGAACACCTTCTTTATCGCGTTTGAAGTCGATAATTCTGTAGCGCTGTTTGTGGCCACCGCCTACATTACGCACGGTCATTTTACCTTCACCGTTGCGGCCGCCGCTGTTTTTCTTTTTAGCCAGCAGGCTTTTCTCAGGCTTGCCGGTTGTAATGTCATCAAACGCGCTGATTACTTTAAAGCGCTGTCCTGGTGTCGTCGGTTTATATTTTTTCAGAGCCATGTCTTCTAGATTCTAGATATTGCTAAAAAAATCAATCGTTTCTCCATCGGCCAGAGTGACCACCGCTTTTTTGAAAGCTTTGGTTCTGCCGGATAAAATTCCTGCTTTGGTATAGCGTTGTTTGCTTTTGCCGGAATAGTTCATGGTATTTACAGAAACCACCTGTACGTTGTACAAATCCTCAATGGCAGTTTTAATCTGGATCTTGTTGGCTTTCTTGTCCACAATAAATCCATACTGATTGAGTTTTTCGCCTTTGGCGGTCATCTTCTCTGTAATTACCGGTTTTAATAATACACCCATCTTATTCAGATTTATTTTTTTGAAAACAATTCTTCGGTGCTTTTTACTGCACTTTCCATAAAAATGACTGTCTTAGCGTCCAGGATGTCGTAGGTATTGAGGTTTTCAGCCCTCAAAATTTTTGCTCCCTGGATGTTGCGTGCAGCGAAATACAGGTTTCTGTCCATTTCATTCACTACCAGCAATGTTTTCTGGTTGTCCAGTTTCAGATCAGTCAATACTTGTCTGAATTGTTTTGTTTTAAAAGTTTCAAATTTGAAATCCTCTACAACAACGACTTCATTTCCGGTTACTTTGTAGCTCATAGCTGACTGACGGGCCAAACGTTTCAGTTTCTTGTTTACTTTTGACCTGTAGTCGCGGGGATGAGGACCGAAAACACGGCCACCACCACGGAAAAGAGGGTTTTTAATATCACCGAAACGTGCTGTACCGGTACCCTTTTGTCTTTTCAGCTTTCTAGTACTTCCGGCCACATCGCTGCGTTCTCTGGAGTCGGCAGTACCCTGGCGTTTGTTGGCCATGATATATTTTACATCCAGATAAATAGCATGATCATTGGGTTCGATGGCAAAAAGTGCATCTTCCAGGTTGACCTTGCGACCGGTATCTTGTCCGTTAATTTTTACAACTGCTAACTCCATCTTTCCAGAATTACATATGAATTATTTGGTCCAGGTACCGAACCTTTAACTACAATTACATTCTTTTCGGGGATGATCTGCATGACCTGCAGGTTGATCATCTTCACCCGATTGCCCCCCATTCTTCCGGCCATACGCAATCCCTTAAATACACGTGAAGGGTAAGAAGAGGCGCCCAGTGAACCAGGAGCACGCAAACGGTTATGCTGACCGTGGGTTGCATCGTTCACACCGCGGAAACCATGACGTTTTACAACACCCTGAAATCCTTTACCCTTGCTGGTACCAACCACATCCACAAATTCTCCTTCCTGAAAAACTTCTACCGTTACGATTTCACCATGTTCCTTTTTTTCTTCAAAACGGGTGAACTCAGCAACCATTTTCTTGGGTGTAGTATTGGCCTTGGCAAAGTGGCCTTTTTGTGCGTTGTTCGTATGCTTTTCCTTTTTCTCGTCATAGGCAAGCTGAACAGCAGAATATCCGTCCTTGTCAATTGTGCGAATCTGCGTCACCACACAAGGACCGGCTTGAATCACGGTGCAAGGTACATTCTTACCGTTTGCATCGAAAATGCTGGTCATGCCTATTTTTTTTCCAATTATTCCTGACATTGCTTTATTCTTTAAGCCTTAACGTTTATCAAACTTTAATCTCAACTTCAACACCACTGGGCAATTCGAGCTTCATCAAAGCATCAATGGTTTTTGATGTGGAATTAAATACATCCATCAGTCTTTTGTATGTACTCAACTCGAATTGTTCCCTTGACTTTTTGTTCACAAAGGTGGAGCGGTTTACGGTAAACACCTTTTTGTGTGTCGGCAAAGGAATGGGTCCATTCACGATGGCACCGGTGGATTTTACCGTCTTCACGATCTTTTCGGCAGATTTATCCACCAAATTGTGATCGTATGATTTCAGCTTTATTCTAATTCTTTGGTTCACTTTGTATAAAGTTTATTAACTAACAATTCCTTTTACTTTATTGATCACAGCTTCTGCAATGGAATCAGGAGCTGGTTGATAATTGTAGAATTCCATAGTTGAAGTGGCACGACCTGAACTCAGCGTACGTAATGAAGTAACGTATCCGAACATTTCCGACAACGGCACCTTGGCTTTCACCTGCTGGAAACCAATTTTGGCAGTAATGTCTTCCAGGATAGCCCTTCTGCGGGTCAGGTCACCGGTTACATCACCCAAATAATCGTCGGGAGTAACAACTTCCAGTTTCATGATGGGTTCTAACAAGACAGATTTTGCCTTTCGGGCAGCCGTTTTGAAACCAAGTTTCGCAGCCATCTCAAAGGAAAGCTGATCGGAGTCAACCGGGTGGAAACTACCATCAAACAAACGAACGCTCATTCTTTCCAGAGGGAAGCCAGCTAACACACCATTCTGCATGGCAGCTTCAAATCCTTTTTTCACGGAAGGAATAAATTCTTTGGGAATATTACCGCCTTTTACTTCGTCAGCAAATTCCAAACCTTCTTCTTCGCCCTTGGCCGGACCCAGTTCAAACTGAATATCAGCAAACTTACCACGACCACCGGTTTGTTTTTTGTACACTTCACGGTGCGTAACACTGGACATAATAGCTTCTTTATAAGCCACCTGAGGTTGACCAATGTTGCATTCTACTTTAAATTCACGTTTCAGACGGTCAATCAAAATATCGAGGTGCAATTCACCCATTCCGGAAATAATGGTTTGACCTGAATCGGGATCGGAACTCACCTTAAAGGTAGGATCTTCCTCAGCCAGTTTGGCCAGAGCCACACCCATACGGTCCATATCTCCCTGAGTTTTTGGCTCAATAGAAATACTGATCACCGGTTCAGGGAACGACATAGATTCGAGTACTACGGGATGTTTTTCATCGGTTAGGGTATCACCGGTACGGATGGTTTTAAAACCAACAGCTGCACCAATGTCACCCGCTTCGATTTGATCCAGGGGATTTTGCTGGTTAGCGTGCATCTGCATGATACGGCTAATGCGTTCCTTTTTACCGGTGTTCACGTTCAATACGTAAGAACCGGCTTTTAAAGTCCCTGAATAAACACGGAAGAAACAAAGTCTTCCTACATAGGGGTCAGTGGCAATTTTAAAAGCCAGAGCCGAGAAGTTATCATTCGGATCGGGACTTCTGTATTCTTCCTTTTCTGTATGAGGGTTCATCCCTTTTACAGCATCAATATCCAGCGGACTGGGCAGGAATTCGATGACGGCATTCAGAAGCATCTGAACGCCTTTATTTTTGAAAGCTGAACCACACATAACAGGTGTAATGCGCATATCAAGAGTTGCCTTTCTGATCACGTCAATCATTTCCTGTTCGGTAATTGAATGCGGATCATCCATGAATTTTTCCAACAACTCGTCGCTTTCTTCGGCTACTCCCTCAATCAACTTCATTCTGTAGTTGTAGGCAGTTTCCTTTAAGTCTTCAGGAATAGGAATCTCAACGATTTTGGTTCCCTGTGAAGTATCATCCCAAACAAAAGCTTTGTCTTTCACCAAATCGACCACACCCTGGAAGTTTTCTTCGGCACCAATGGGAATCTGAATCGGAACCGGGTTGGAACCCAAGCGTTCTCTGATCTGTTCCACTACACCGTAGAAATCGGCTCCTGAGCGGTCCATTTTGTTGATAAAGCTGATACGGGGTACTTTATATTTATCGGCCTGACGCCATACGGTTTCCGACTGCGGTTCAACACCACCCACAGCACAGAATAAGGCTACAGATCCGTCGAGAACACGCAGTGAACGCTCTACCTCAACGGTAAAGTCAACGTGTCCGGGAGTATCAATAATATTAATTTTATACCTTTTGTTGAAAAGGTCCCAGAAAACAGTAGTAGCAGCAGATGTAATGGTGATCCCTCTCTCCTGTTCCTGTACCATCCAGTCCATGGTGGCGGCGCCTTCATGAACTTCACCAATTTTGTAATTCTTACCGGTATAAAAAAGAATACGCTCCGTTGTCGTCGTTTTACCGGCGTCAATGTGAGCCATAATCCCGATATTCCGGGTGAATTGCAATTTGCTATTTATTTTATCTATTGCCATTGTAGTAGTTGCAGGTACTATATGATTTTAGAATCTAAAATGTGAGAATGCTTTGTTTGCTTCTGCCATGCGGTGTGTATCTTCTTTCTTTTTGAAAGCGGCACCTTCTTCTTTGTAGGCAGCCAGAATTTCACCGGCCAGTTTTTCACCCATGCTCTTTTCGTGGCGTTTGCGGGCGAAATTGATCATGTTTTTCATACCAATGGATTGTTTCCTGTTGGCAGGAATTTCAGAAGGAATCTGAAAGGTAGCACCACCAATCCTCCGGCTTCTCACTTCCACTGCAGGAGTGACATTAGCCAGGGCTTTTTTCCATACATCCACAGCATTTTCATCTTCACCGATTTTGCCGGCAACAATTTCCATCGCTTGATAAAAGATGTTATATGCCACGCTTTTTTTGCCGTGCAACATAATATTGTTCACGAATTTCGTCACCAAAACATCATTGAATTTTGGATCGGGAAGAATGATTCTTTTTTTTGGTTTAGTCTTTCTCATTTTGTCTTGAGATTAAAAAATCCTTTTTAATTCCTTATTTTTTCTTGGGACGCTTGGTTCCGTATTTTGATCTGCGCTGGGTACGACCTTCCACACCTGAAGTATCCAAAGCACCTCTGATAATGTGGTAACGAACCCCAGGCAAGTCTTTTACACGACCTCCACGGATCATAACAATGGAGTGTTCCTGTAAGTTGTGACCTTCACCGGGAATGTAAGCATTCACCTCTTTACCATTGGTTAAACGAACCCTGGCTACTTTACGCATGGCAGAGTTCGGTTTTTTAGGTGTAGTTGTGTAAACCCTTACACATACGCCACGACGTTGCGGACAAGAGTCCAATGCCGGGGATTTACTTTTATCCACCAGTTTCTTGCGACCTTTTCTTACTAACTGTTGTATTGTCGGCATATCAATAATTTATTAATCTATAAACCTCTGTTTTTTGGAGGCGCAAAAGTACAAATTAATTTGACTTGTACAATCACTCTTTTTAAAAAATTCGAAAGGATATTATGATAAGGAAGGGTATTTAAAACGCCAACAGAATTTTCTCCTGCTGTTGAAACCTATACCGTTTTACCTTATCAGGTTCCTTTAACTATGTCTGATTCAATAACTTTATCTCAATACGCTATTAAATCGGGGTGCAAAGGTAGGAATTATATTTGAAATTGCAAGCTTTCGTTAGAAAATATTGCAACTTTTAACAAACATGTAGTCTTGGAGAATTGAATGAATAAAAAAATCCCGGCCACCTTACAGTAGCCGGGATCAGCGAAAGAAACATTGCAAATTTTGCGCGGAATTTTAACTGGCACCCGCACTTACTTTTTATCCTGTATCAAAACCGCCGGCAATTGTACCGAAGCGGCTAGTTTATTGAAAGCCGGGATTTTTTCATCCAAAACCGGTTTCAGTTTACGCAACTGTGCATCGGTTTGTTTCGAAAGTTCATCAAAAACTTCGTATTCCTGTTGTGTAGGACGGTCGTAAGCAGCACCGATGATGCCGGAGAGTGAGGCCAGCTTACTGGAAAGCCTTACCGGATAGTTCAACGGATCTTCGGAAGCATGAGACTTTGTTTGCAACAGTGCTTGTTCTATCTGATTCATCTCTTTGATCAGAACATGAGCCTCATTTGTTAACGTATCCCCTTTCGGGAAGTCCTTGACTTTGACCAATACCTGTTGTAAAGCACTTTTAGCCGAGCGGATCTTCAAAATGGCTTTGCCCACTTCATCCAGTTTTTTATAAACCTTCAACTGAAGTTGGAACTGAGCTTCAATATCTTCCTGAGAAGCCTTGTACCGAGGATCTTTTTCCACAACAAAAGGCATAGTCATACTTTGATTACCCACTTTCAGTTCCATTTGATAGGTACCGGGTACAATTCTGGGGCCTGCCAGTCCTCCACCCCACAAAACAGCCCCGGGAACCCGGGTTGCAGAGGGGTAACGCAGATTCCAGACAAAACGATTGACTCCGGCCTTGGTGGGAAGAGTTCCCCTGATAACTTTGTTGCTATCAGAATAAAACCGGCTATCGTGATGAATTGTCTTGCCCTTGGTTGTTTTGTTGCTGAAATAAGAACTAATTGTATTCCCCGATTGATCCGAAAATGTCAACTCTACCGGTTTGCCCTTCACATTCTCAGGCAGATAATAGTAAACCACTAAACCATTGGCCGGATTTTCTCCGACTTCCATATTGGGTCGGTAGTATCCATATCCACTGGTGAGATAAGTTGTATCGGGTTCATACAACCGTGTATTTGTGGTATCAGAAGAAGCAGTTAGTTGTCGCAAAACGCCCAAATGGTCCAGAATCCAAAATGCCCGCCCATGGGTTGCCAGCACCATCTCGTCGGCTTGTTTCTGGATCGCTAGATCCCGCACAGCCACATGAGGCAGATTCAGGCGAAGAGGTTGCCAAAGTTTGCCTGCATTAAATGACACATAAACCCCAGACAGTGTTCCGGCAAACAAAAGGTTGGCATCATACGGATCTTCCCGAACCACAAATGATGACTCATCCTCCGGGAGACCTGCCGTAATCTTCGTCCAGTGCTTACCAAAATCAGTGGTTTTATAAATATAGGGGTTGAAATCATCCTGTCGGTATCTCCGGGCCACCACATAGGCAGTCCCTTCGGCAAAATGCGAAGGTTCAATTGTACTGATGGTGCATTCCTGTGTCAGCTCTTTAGGGGTAACATTCTGCCATGTTTTGCCGTTATCGATGGAAAGATGCACCAGTCCGTCATCGGATCCTGCCCAGAAAACACCCGCTTTCACCGGCGATTCTGCAAAAGCAAAAACAGTGTTGTAATATTCTACCGCCGAATTATCTTTTGTAATGGGACCGCCTGAGGGCTGTTGTTTATCCAACTCATCACGCGTTAAGTCAGGACTAATCCGCTCCCAGCTCATTCCCTGGTTGGTCGAACGGTAAACATATTGGGAGGCAGTATAAAGCTGATGTAAATTGTGTTTTGACTGATAGATCGGAAACGTCCATTGAAACCTGTCCCGCAGATCTGCTGCCCCATGTCCCATGGCCAGGTCAGGCCAAACATCAATAAACTGCCTTTGTCCTGTTTGCCTGTTGTATCGAATTAGTACCCCATCATAACTTCCCCCATAACTCACATTGGGATTCAATAAATCCGGGATTACAAATCCACTTTCACCTCCTGCGGAGGGCCACCAGTCTCTTTCTGTTATGGCGCTTCCGGATGAACGACTCAAAATTTCGACCGTAGAATTGTCCTGTTGCGCCCCAAATATATGATACGGGAACTGATGATCCACCGACACATGATAAAACTGTGCTGTAGGTTGGTTGTTTTGTGAAGACCAGGATTTACCTCCATCAAAGGAAACAGAAGCTCCCCCATCGTTTCCTCCAATCATAATTTTCGGATTCATAGGATTGATCCACAACACATGGTTGTCCGCATGCGGGGTTCGCAGCACAGTAAAATGATCCCCACCGTCATCGGACCGAAACAGACCATCCACCTGAGGCATATAAATTCGGTCTTTATTTTTCGGATCTACAAAAATTCGTCCGAAATACCAGGCACGCTGAGTCAGATCAGAATCGTGGTTTCTTCTCGACCACGTCACCCCACCGTCATCGGAACGAAAAACACCCCCATTCTTTGCTTCGATAAAGGCATAAACACGGCTGGGATCCGAAGGTGCCACGGCGACGGAAACTTTACCCCAAATACCCCTGGGCAGTCCTACTGAATGTGAAATATCTTTCCAGGTGGTTCCTCCATCGGTTGAGCGGTATAATCCGCTACCAGGTCCACCACTGGACATAATCCAGGGTTTGCGATAGGCCTGCCACATACCGGCATAAATCACCCGGGGATTGGCCGGATCAATTGCGACATCTGAGGCTCCGGTTTTGTCATCAACATACAGTACTTTCTGCCAGGTTTTACCACCATCGGTAGATCGATAAATCCCCCGTTCCGGATTGTTTCCAAAAACATGCCCCAGTGCTGCCACAAAAACGATCTTTGGATTTACCGGATCAACAGCAATTTTACTGATCACATGTGTTTGTTTCAACCCGATATTCTGCCAGGTTTTTCCTCCGTCTTCCGATTTATAAACTCCATCACCGGTTGCCATGTTTCCCCGAATGTAGGATTCTCCCATCCCTGTATAGATTATGTTCGGGTCCGAAGGCGCAACCTCCAGGGCACCCACTGCCGCTGTTTTAAAATATTTATCCGATATATTGTACCAGGTAATCCCACCGTTTACAGTTTTCCATACACCGCCTCCGGCCGCGCCGAAATAAAATGTATGGGGTTGTTGTGCATTTCCTGCAACAGCCACTGAACGTCCTCCCCGGAAGGGTCCGATCAGTCTGTAATGCATCCCACTGTATAATTTTTCGGGAACAGGTTCCGGAGTTCTGTCTTTCTTATCCCTTTTTCCGGCATAAGAATTTGTACTCAGCAACAACGTAAAGGATAGGACTATATAAAACCAGACAGTAGCCGGCCGGTTGTTCTTCATGGATCGATGTAAATATGAATTTTTCATAGCAAAGAATGTTATAATAAAACAAGGACTCTAACCAATTATCAAAAAATGTAAGAGGGTCAGTTTGTGGTGCGTAAATTTATACTTTTTCTGTTACATCAACCCAAAAAGGAAAACAGCTTCCGGACAAAAGCGATGCCGGGGAGTGCAGGAGACTATTTTTTCAAGCGATCAATACTTTTTTGATTGCTTCGTGCGATAGCAGATACGGTAGAGGCTGCCATCCCGTTGATCAGTGGTCTGAAAAGCAAAACCCCTAAACCGTGATAAGGTTTTCGTTCAAAAAATATCGGCACTACCCGCACGGTGTCCCCCGATAAGGGATTGTCAGACTTTACCACCTTATTGACCACCCACGACAACAGCTTGTTGTCTTTGGCTCTATCCTTTCTCAATACCGAACCTGTCAAATTCTGATAAAGCATGGTCATTGTACCCCGAACATAAGAGGGATGAACACGGACTTCAAAAACAATACTTTCCAGCTTTCCGCTGTCAAAGCGCAGTCCGGCATTAGAAATCAGCACCGGATTAAAAAGAGAAAGCTGTCCTCCGCCCAGATATCCATTGATAAGAAATGTTTGATCGTATAACGAATAGGGAAACTTCAGATCATAATGAACAGGTATCTCGTTCTCGAGCCGTGCATTAATGCTCATCTGCAGGGGTTTCTTCATGGCACTTTTCACAGATGTGATGTGCAGCATTCTTCCGTTAAATTGATTGAACGTGAGGAAAACCGACTCCCGATTGTTTGTTTCTTCAACAACCAGTTTTCCATTGGAAAACTGAAGACTATCAAATGAAAATTTGAATCCGGCATTTCTAAGTAATGCGTTGGGCATTAGTTTCACTTTGTTTTGGTCGATGGGCAGTGAAGTGTTGACCATAATGTTCACCCTGGGTTTATCTATATACATTTGGGAGATCACCACAGGTTGAGGAAATTGACCGTCAATTTGTTTAAAATCGACATTCATGTCAGGTATACTAATCTCATAAATTCCTTTTCGGTATTTAAGTTCTCTTGCCAGTAAGTATCGGTTTTTTTTAGGAAAAAAATGAATATTCTGAACATACAATCGGCCACTTTGCGCATCGAAACGGGCCCCTGAAAAGGACAAGTGATAATTTCCAGTTTGCCAAAACAACTTTTTGTTTTGAATTTGAAGCCGCAGTTTGTTCAGCATTAAGTGCATCCGTTCAGGTTTATCTTTCACCCTTTTCAGATATAAATGTTCAGCCCTGAGGTTCATATCTCTTCCCATGACCAGGGTATCCTTTTCTGCCGGGTCGATCCAGGAAAAATTTAGGTTCTTGAAATCCAGTACACGCAGGGTGAGTGATTGAAGATCCCCCAGAGGCATATGAAAATTGCGGAGCCGGGAAATCTGTTTGGATAAATCTTTTGTTGACTTCCGGTTGATTCTTTCTCCTGAAACTGTAATCCGTGCGCTTTTACACAACACTTCTCCAATTTTGATATTTTTATTCCCTGTAAGCAATGAAAACAAGGGGATAAACCGTATTCTGAAAACCGGAATATTAGCTTCGATCCTTATTCCTTTCTCCGACCTTTTATTCTTTTCAGGAACCAACGTCACATCCCTGAAGGAAAGTGAAAAAGTAAGCAGGTTTACGTGTACACTATTGTAGTTGATCCGGTAACCCCGGTGGGGTTCACCAGTAATGACATTCCTGATCTGTTGCTCAACATAGCGGGAGGCCATGAGATTCAGGAACAGACCCACCAGGACAATGGCAGCCAATAGTAGGAACCATCGAATGAACAGCTTTTTTTTCTGTGAATTTATTCCGCTCATCTTTTGTGGTTTACCGTACTAATGTAAACAATTTGAGCACAAAATGAACACCCATGATTCTAAAAGCAAAAGTCATGGAAACAAAAAAGTCCGCAACCCAAGGGTTACGGACTTTTTTGATGAGTCAGAAATTATTATTTCTTTTTAGCATTTCTTTTTTGTTCTCTTTCTTCCAAAGCCTTGTCATTTTTGGAGCCACGCAACAGATCGTAAGCGATTGGGCTGGCCGTAAACACGGAAGAATAGGTACCAATCATAATACCGATGAACAAGGCAAACACAAAGCCACGCAGCACTTCACCACCGAAGATAAAGATCACCAGCAAGGTAACCAACGTAGTACCGGAGGTATTCATGGTACGGGCCAGGGTCTGGTTCAGACCCTCGTTCATATTGCGTTTGAGTTTGTGTCTCGGGAATAGGTTCACGTTCTCACGAATACGGTCGAAGATAATCACCGTATCGTTGATGGAGTACCCGATGATGGTCAGGATAGCCGCGATAAACGACTGTCCTACTTCCATGCTGAAGGGCAATCTGCCATACAACAACGAGAAGATACCGATGGTGATCATTGTATCATGGAACAACGCGATCACACCTCCCACACCGTATTGCCATTTTTTAAAACGGATGGCAATATAGATGAAAATGATGATCAGGGCAAAGAAGATAGCAAAGTATGCCTTCTCTCTGATATCATAAGCAATGGTTGGACCGAATTTCTGCGAACTCAGGATCCCCAGTAATTTTTGAGCACCCTCTGTATCGGAAGTAAAGGCCTGATAAGTGATGGGCTTATTGTAAAATGCCTTTAACCCGTTGTACAGTTTATTCTGGATAAGGGAATCTGCATTCTCGTGTTCATCATTAATCAGGTATTTGGTTACAATCCTGATCTGGTTGTTTGCCCCAAAAGTAGTTACACTGGGTGCTTGTCCGTCAAATTCTTTGGTCAGTGCCATACGGATGGGTTCCGCTTTCACATTCTGGTCAAACCGAACTACATAATTACGACCACCGGTAAAGTCAACACCAAAGTTCAGTCCTCTGGTAAACAAGGAAATCAAACCTACCAGAATCAATGTTCCGGAGAAAATGTAAGCATATCTCCGAATACTGATAAAATCAAAATGAGTTTTAGAAAGTGTATTGGCAGACCAGTTGAATGAGAAAGTAATCTTTTTGTTTCGTCTGATCAGATTTTCAAAAATCAAACGGGAAATGAAAATTGCCGTAAACAGGGAAGAAATCAAACCAATAATCAAGGTCGTGGCAAAACCCTGGATCGGACCGGTTCCGAATACATACAGAACAAAACCGGTTAACAGGGTTGTGACGTTCCCATCGATAATAGCGGAATACGCATTCTGGTAACCATCTTTCAGTGCTAACTGAAGTCCCTTACCTGCTCTCATTTCCTCTTTAATACGTTCGTAAATAATAACGTTCGCATCCACTGCCATACCCAGTGTCAGTACGATACCTGCGATACCGGGCAAAGTCAGTACGGCACCTAATGAGGCCAGAATACCGAAGAGGAAGAATACGTTCACCACCAAAGCAAGACTGGCAACCAAACCTGATTTGTTGTAATAGACCATCATGTAGGCCAATACGAGGATGAACGCCAAAATAAAGCTGTTCATCCCATCTTTAACGGCTTCTCTACCCAGCGATGGACCTACAACGGCTTCTTCAACAATTTTGGCAGGAGCAGGAAGTTTCCCTGCTTTCAAAATATTAGCTAAGTCTTTTGCTTCTTCCACCGACATTCCACCACCGGAAATAGAAGAACGTCCGTTGGGAATTTCATCGTTAACCACCGGAGCGGAATAAACATAACCATCCAAAACAATGGCAACCTGTTTTCCCACATTATCACCGGTAATTCTTTTCCAGTCTTTGGCACCCTGACTGTTCATCTGCAAGTCAACCGTAATCTTACCATTCTGATCATAGTCCTGACGGGCATCAGAAATCACATCACCACCCAAAGCGGCACTACCATCACGGGAGCTGGCTTTTAGAGCATACAATTTCAGGTAGTTGGGATTTTTCGGATCGGGTTTCACTTCCCAGGCCAGTTTTAAGTCCCTGGGGAATAAATCTTTCACCTGTGCCAGCATATGATTTACACGGGCAGTGTCTTTAATGGCAACCATACCCACCGTTGCTGAATTAGCAGCGGCATACCGGCCGTCATTTTGTTTGTAATAGGAAGGCTGCATGTAAGCATACAAAGGATTTTGCTTGGCATAGGCAGAGAACGACTGATCCTGTTGTTGTGCAGTTGAGTCTTTTTGAATCTGCTGAATCAGCTTGTTGGCTCTGGCAGAATCAGACTTTGCTTCCGGAGCAGCAGCTTTGTTTTCCTTAGCCGATGCTGTTTTTGAGGCATTATCACTAAGCTCTTCTTCGGAACGCAGCCGGTTGTTAGCTTCGTCAAAATACTGATGAATTTGCGAAAACTGATAGGTTTCCCAGAACTGTAATTTGGCCGTACCCTGCAACAGTTTACGAACACGGGCAGGATCCTTAATACCGGGAAGTTCTACCAAAATACGTCCCTGAGTTGCCAGTTTTTGAATATTGGGCTGAGCCACACCAAACCGGTCGATACGGGTACGCAGAATCTGGAAGGTGCGATCTACAGCACCGTTGGTTTCATCTTCCAATACTTTCAACACCTGAGCATTGGTAGAGTTGATCGTAATCCCTTTGTCTTTGAATTCATAGAGGAAGATAGAAGCCAACCGGGCATTCGGATCTATTTTATTAAAGGCTTCGCCAAACAAAGTAACATAATCCTGATTGCTGTGTTTTTGCATTTCATTGGCTTCTTTCAGCGCTTTCACAAAAACAGGATTGGTTTTCTGGCTTCCAGCCAGCGCACGGATGATATCGTCCACTTTCACTTCCAACACGACGTTCATCCCACCTTTCAGGTCAAGACCCAGGTTCAGTTCGCGATCTTTTACCTGTTTGTAAGTGTATTTGGTAACCAATAAATTAAATACCGGTTTGTTTTCTACACTATCCAGATAATAACTCTCACGAGCTTTGGAAAGCGAGTCCAGATAAAATGTTTCCAAAGCATGATTTCCATGCGCCAATTGCCGGGCTTGTGCCTTGGCCTCTCCATTGTTCGCATACGCAATGGCATTACTTTTCACACGCGATGCCATATAAGTAAAGCTGAGCTGATAGAGGCAAACCAATGCAAAGGCAATGGCAATGAACTTAATAGCTCCTTTGTTTTGCATTTGTAATTAACTATTTATGTTTTTACTTTCTTTTTTTGAGGGTGCAAAAATAGAATAATATTTGATATTTAGCAAAATACTTGGTCTTCGTAACCCACTAATTATTTTCTTTCTAAAAAACGGATCATCCTATTCTATCCCTCATGTTTTATCAATTAAATTCTTTTTTAACAATCCGGCTAAATTAATACCTCAACCATTTCCACAATTGCCGATAGGTAATCTTCTTCCCATACACCAAAATTCCGATCCGATAAATCTTCCCTGCCACGAAAGTGGATACCAGAAAACTGGCCACCAGCAATAATGCGGAAAGCCCCACTTGCCAGTAAGGAACTCCGAAGGGAATTCGGATCATCATGATTACCGGTGAAGTAAGCGGAAACATGGATAGCCAGAATGCCAGCGGACTTCCCGGCTGATTGGCAATCACACCTGTTAGAGCTACAGAAAAGATTAACGGTGCCGAAATAGGCAACATGAATTGTTGAACGTCTGCATCGTGATCAATGGCACCTCCAACACCTGCAAACATGGATGCGTACATCAGGTATCCAAACAGGAAATAAAACAGAAAACTCCCAATCATGACACCAATATCTATTTGAGATAGGATATCCGAAACCTGCAGAGCTGCCACATGACCCTGACCGGAGAGTGAGCTTTCCAGATTTTGTACTGCCGCGTTTCCACTGACCAAACCTTGTTGCATATCAGACATGGATCCGCCGAAAACGCCCTGAAAAATGCCTACCAGCAAAAAGGTAAACAATATCCACAACAGAAACTGGGTAAGTCCCACCAGGGCAATCCCCACAATTTTTCCCATCATCAGCTGAAACGGCTTCACCGAAGAAATAATCACTTCCACAATACGGTTTGATTTTTCTTCCATCACTCCACGCAAGACCTGAGAACCAAACATAAAAATAAAAAAGTAGATCATGATCCCGGAAAACACAGCCAGTAACACCTCAAAATCGGTATTTACTTTTTCTTCCGATCCGTTCTCCCCTACCTTGATGGTCTCAATATTGATTTCCACACGGGCCGATTTGATGTCTTCCGGATTGATCCCCTGTGCCATCAGTTTCTTTTCTTCCACCACCTGCTTCATCACCATTTTAATATAAGCACGAACCGTCATACTGGACTGTTCCGAAGAATACAGTTCGGCATTCACAGGAATATTCAAATGGGTTAGCGGAATGTATAACAGCAGTTCCTTGTTTTTTAGCGCCTGTTCCTTTGCCTCATTTAAAGCTTCCTCTGTATAAGTGAAATGCATATTGTCCTGATCCTTGAATTTTTGAAAAAACCATCCGGTTTCATCCAGAACCAGAACCTTCTGTTCAGTCTTTTCCGACAAATGAGTAAAATAGATTGGCAAAATAATCATGGCTGCCATCAACACAGGTCCCAGAAAGGTCATCACCAAAAAAGACCTCTTTCTGACCCGGGTCAAATATTCGCGTTTGATGATAAGGACAATTTTATTCATGCTTTTACTAAGTCCAGGTGAAAAAGCAAAGGTACTATTTATACGGCATGACAATTCATCTTGATTTCTATTAAAATTTCAGGAAAAATCACTTGGTGTCAGAAACTCTGGACACAAATAAAAAAAGGTCGGAATTCACCACCAGATCATATTTAAATGACCTGAAATCAAAACAAAAAAGGAATAACCGCTTTTCGTTCGTCTGGATAATTCTCAAACCGCTTGTGATACCAGCGGTGATGGTCTTTGGCCCGGGGAACCAGATTAGCCAGAGTCCACAATGCAAAAGAAAAGGCAGGCAAACACCAGCTCATCAGGGCCCAGCCCAGCCATTCAACGATCTCACCAAATAAGTTGGGGGAGGAAATGTAGCGAAACATACCACCATAAGGAATGTAATAACCGGTTTTTCCACCCTTTCGCAGTTTGATCAGCTTTTGATCGGAAGAAATATTGACATAGATACCGCTAAAAAACAGCACAGCTCCCAGTATAAACCGCCAATCCGTTACCCAGTTCATACTGTAGTCACTGAGATAGCCAAACCAATACCCATTAAAGAAACCATTGAAGAGATTAAAAACAACCGCCAGCAGAATAATTGTCAACGGCATCTTTTTGTTCCTACCTTTCATGAGAAAAGGAAAAATGAAAATCCGCTGAACATAGTGCAGCATAAACAAAATGTACAACAGATAAACGGGAAGCGTTTTAGGAGCATCGCCGGTAAAGAACAACCAGGAAAACACGACAACAACCGGCAGTTCCATCAATACCCACCCCAACCGACTGTTGACCAGCGGCCCCCAGTTGTCCTTAACATGCCTCCCATAGGGCGGCGTTACTTTGAAAAGAATTGGCATGGTGATCACCGCAATGCCCATCCAGCAATACAACAGAATAAAATAGGTATGATGCGAAATTATCATCTTTTGATCATTTTGTTTTCTCTCATCCACCGGACCGTATCTCGCAAGGTTTCTTCCAGAGGCCTCGGGTTAAAACCCAGTTCCTTTGTTGCTTTCTCATGACTGATGAACCGGTTGCCCTGCTGAAGGATGGCCAGTGATTGTCGGGTATACAACGGATGCTGTCCCGTAAGTTTTGAATACAGTTGCAAAAACGGCAGTCCGAGTCGGGCGACCCACAGCGGGAAAATAATTTTCTTCATCTCCTTACCTCCTGCCCGGGCCGCCAGTCTTGCATAATCAGCCACGCTTTTCCACGTCCCCGACAAAATATAGCGTTCCCCGCCTTTCCCCTTTTCGATGGCCTGAAAAGCAGCGTCGCTCACATCCCTGACATCCACCCAGTCGTATCCTCCGGGGATGAGGCCGGGTAAAAAGCCGTCGTATAATCTAATGAGCATTTGTCCCAACAACGAAGGTTTAAAGTCATTGGGGCCTACAATGGCTGTCGGATTCAATACGATTACATTAAAGGCATCCGATTGCTGCTGCATCACCCATTCGTCAGCAATGGCTTTTGTTTTCTCATACGCAAGAACGGAACCTGTAGCCGGCAGCCTCGATTCATCCATGGGCTGATCTTGCGGTTCATGTTCAAGGGCATGGATGGAACTGAAATGTATCATTCTTCTGACCCCTTGCTTTTGGGCTGCTTCCACCAGGTTTTGTGTCCCTCCCACATTCACTTTATAAACGCTTTCATATGAGTTGCTGCCAATGGTAATCCGGGCCGCCAAATGGATAACAACATCCAGATTTTTGCAAAAAGAAAAGAGTGCATCAGGATCATTCAGATCTCCGTGGATGATTTCCACCGGCAATCCCTCACAGGCTTCGTGGCTGTGGTACTGGAGTACACGGACTATATAATTTTCCTGAATCAGTCGCCTGACCAGGTTGGCCCCTACATGGCCGTTGGCTCCGGTTATCCCAATGGTTTTCACTTAAAAAGATTTTTCCAAAAATTGATATCAACCATCTTGTCCGCCAACCTTTCTTTTGACAAAACGGAAGACAGAATAAACGGCAAGATAGGAAAATTAAGGCAATTCAATTACTGCTTCTCAGGCAATTCATTGCAACTTAAGCATCAGACAACAATTAGGTTTTGACAACCTTTTTCCCGGAAGTACGTTGTAAGGCATCTCATATCGTACTGATTTGTATTAAATTTTGAGATGTCACCACAGTTCCCAATCCATTTTTTAATTTTGCAGAAAAATAAATAATATGGAACAATTATCAGAGCGCTTTCTGCGCTACGCCAAAATTGATACCCAATCGAATTCAGAAAGCGAAACTTGTCCCAGTACAGAAAAACAATGGACACTGGCCAAAATGCTTTTTCAGGAATTAAAGGATATGGGAATGGAAGAAGTAAGCATCGACGATAATGCTTATGTAATGGCGAGCCTGCCAGCCAATACGGATACCGATGTGCCCGTAATCGGGTTTATCGCCCATTTCGATACTTCACCGGACTTCACAGCGGAAACTGTCAATCCCCTGATCCATGAAAATTACAACGGTGGCGATCTGGTATTGAATAAAGAAAAAAATATTGTCCTTTCTCCGAAAGACTTCGGAGAGCTGAATCTGTATAAAGGACAAACACTCATTACTACCGACGGTACAACCCTGCTGGGAGCCGACGATAAAGCCGGTATTACCGAAATTATGGGAGCCATGGAATATTTGCTGGAACACCCGGAAATCAAACACGGAAAAATCAGGGTGGGTTTCAATCCCGATGAAGAGATCGGCCGGGGTGCTCATTTATTTGATGTGAAGAAATTCGGTGCTCAATGGGCTTATACTATGGATGGGGGTCAGATAGGAGAACTGGAGTATGAAAACTTCAATGCTGCCGGAGCCAGAGTTACCATCAAAGGAGTGAGCGTTCATCCGGGAACAGCCTACAAACAAATGATCAATTCCATGCTGGTGGCCAATAAGTTCATCTCCCTGCTACCCGCGGATCAGGTTCCCGAAAGAACACAGAAATACGAAGGCTTTTTCCACCTGAATCATATGAATGGAACCGTCGAAGATACCGAGTTGTATTACATCATCCGCGATCACGACAAAAAGCTTTTCGAAGAAAAAAAGGATCTGTTCATGAAAACCGTTGATCAGGTCAATAGTGAATACGGTCAGAAACTTATTTCAGTGGATATGCAGGATCAGTATTACAACATGCGGGAGAAAATTGAGCCCAACATGCACATCATTGAAATTGCTGAACAGGCTATGAAAGAGGTTGCCGTTGAACCGAACATTAAAGCCATCCGTGGGGGCACCGATGGAGCCCAGCTTTCTTTCAAGGGACTCCCCTGCCCCAACATCTTTGCCGGTGGACATAATTTCCACGGAAAGTTCGAATTCATCCCCGTACCCTCCATGAAAAAAGCCATGGAAGTCATCGTTAAGATTACAGAACTCACCTCTGAAAAATATTCTTAAACCATTTTCTTACCCATAAAAAAACCGCAGAAGGAACTCTGCGGTTTTTTTATGGGGTATCCTTTGACACCTTTGTATACTCAGACACTACATCATACGCGAATTCAGTGTGTACATTACCCAGATCGTTCCTGCCACGAAAACAAACAGCAGGATCGCAGTAAATGCGAGCGCGATCACATTCCAGCGTTGTTCAGACGACCGGTCGAGGTGCAGGAAGTAATGCAGATGGACCAGCATCTGTAACACCGCTGCAACAAACAATCCGATCACAGCCGTACCCTTAGAAACCACATCTGTCATTACCAGTCCAAACGAAACGAGGGTCAAAACGACGGCAAGAACAAATCCGATAATATAATTTTTAGTCGAGATGTGGGCGGCGCCCATATTTTCGTTGTGATTTTCTTGACTCATTTTCTTTACTCCTATTTTTTAATTCTTAAAATGATTGACTTGGGTATGTATTACAACATTCCCAGCAGATAGACAACGGTAAACACGCCGACCCATACTATATCCAGGAAGTGCCAGAACAGACTCAACCGCATCAATCTGGAACGCACACCGTCAGTAAATCCTTTTTTCACCACTTGAATAATCATCACAGCCATCCACAAAAGACCAAAGGTCACGTGCGTTCCGTGGGTAGCTACCAGGGTAAAGAAGGAAGAAAGAAAACCACTTCTGTCGGGACCGCTGCCTTCCATAATCATTCCGTAGAATTCATGGATTTCCATGGAGACAAATCCCAGCCCCAGAAGAAAGGTTATAACCAAACCGGTCAACACCATCTTTTTGTTGTTGTTTTGCATGGCAACCATGCTGAAACCATAGGTAACACTACTGATCAGCAGGAACATAGTTTCTACAAAAAGATAAGGAATATCAAATAAATCTTTCGGTCCCGGGCCACCGGCATAGTTGTGACCGTGGGTAGCAAATGTGGCAAACAGCACAGAGAAAATCACCAGGTCACTCATCAGGTAAATCCAGAAACCAAACGTTTTCATTTCCATGTGATGGGCATGTTCCATTTCTCTTGCTTTCGCAGCATCCATGTTTGTAATTTCAGTATTCATTATTCGCCCCCCTTTCCTTGATTGTTAACTTGTGCCATTGCAGCAGCTACTTTTTCAAAATGTGCATCTTCAATGCGTTTCACATCTTCAGCCGGAATTACATAATCCGTATCGTCGTTGGCGCCAATTAGGATGATGGTAGTGATGATCGCCACCAAACTAACAATGGCCAGCCACCAGATGTACCAAACCATAGCAAAACCAAAGGCCAGGGCAAGTCCCCCGACGACTACTCCGTGCGGCTGATTTTTTGGCATATAAATATCGTAGTACTTTTCAGGTCGTTTATACGCTGTTCCTTTTTCTTTCATATCCCAAAATTCATCCAGTTCTTCCACTTTAGGAATAACAGCAAAATTGTAATCTGCCGGTGGAGAGGAAGTCATCCATTCCAACGTACGGCCATATTCCCAGGCATCCCCGGTTTCGTCTGTATTTTTCTTACGATCTCTGATGCTCACAAACAATTGCATCCCCTGGGCCATAACACCTAACAAAATAATAAACGCGCCTACGGCCGCCACAATCAAATAAGGCTGCCAGGCAGGATTATCATAATGAGCCAAACGGCGGGGCATTCCCATGAAACCAAGGACATACAAAGGCATAAAGGCTACCAGGAAACCGATCAACCAGCCCCAAAAGGCTCGTTTACCCCATTTTTCGTTCAGTTTAAAACCAAACGCTTTGGGGAACCAGTAGCTGTAACCGGCAAAATAACCAAACAGAGCTCCCGGTATAAGCATATTATGGAAGTGGGCAATAAGAAAAAGACTGTTGTGTACCACAAAGTCGGCAGGAGGAATAGCCATCAGCACACCGGTCATCCCGCCAATCACAAAGACTGTCAGGAATCCCATGGTCCAATACATGGGTGTGGAGAATGTTATACGCCCCCGATACATAGTAAACAACCAGTCGTATACTTTCACCCCGGTGGGTATCGCAATTAACATGGTGGTAATACCAAAGAAGATATTCACATCAGGAGTATTCCCCATGGTGAAGAAGTGGTGCAACCAAACCGTAAACGAAAGGAACATAATCACAGCAGTGGCATACACCAGTGATTTGTATCCGAACAAAGCTTTTTTGGAGAAAGTAGCCACCACTTCAGAAAATACACCAAAAGCAGGCAGGATAACAATGTACACTTCGGGGTGGCCCCACATCCAGAACAGGTTGTTCCACATCATCATATTTCCGCCCAGTGCATTGGTAAAGAAATGCATTCCCAAATAACGGTCCATGGTCAACAGGAAAAGAGCCACTGTTAAAACAGGGAAAGACAATACCATCAATACGTTGGTGGTAAGAGCTGTCCAGGTAAACAACGGCATCTTCATCAGTCGCATACCGGGGGCACGCATTTTAATAATGGTAACAAAAAAGTTAATCCCCGTCAGCGTGGAACCAATCCCCGCTATCTGCACAGCCCACATCCAGTAGTCAACCCCGACCCCCGGATTGTAAGTCTTTTCAAACAGTGGTGCAATTCCGGTCCATCCGGTGTTGGAGAATTCTCCTACTCCCAAAGAGATCATCATCAGTCCCACACCCGATACGGTAAGCCAGAAACTGATGGAGTTCATCAATGGGAAAGCCACATCGCGGGCTCCGATCTGTTGAGGAACCACAATATTCATTAAACCAATCATAAAAGGCATGGCCACAAAAATGATCATAATCGTTCCGTGTGAACTAAAGATTTGATCAAAGTGGTGAGGGGTCAGATACCCGTGATTAGCTCCCAGAGCCATCGCCTGTTGGGCACGCATCATAATGGCATCCGAAAACCCGCGCAGTAACATCACCAAAGCAAGAATGATGTACATGATACCGATTTTTTTATGGTCGAGGCTGGTAAGCCACTCATGCCAGAGGTAGGACCACTTCTTGTAGTAAGTGATCAATGCCATGATCACCAGGGCCAGCACGGTAGAACTAACCACGGCACCCATAATGATGTGATCATTGAATGGTATAGCAGAAAGTGTTAATTTTCCAAACATATTACTTATCCTCCATATTTTTGTGATTCATATGCCGGGTCGAATCATTTGCATGATTCAAGGGCATATGCATATCCATTTTCATTTTCTTATGGGTCCCCATCCAGCCCATGAACCGGCTCAGGATATGATCAAACAATCCCGGAACAACTGATGAATACACCGTTTCAGGATAGTTTATATTGGGTTCACTAATTTTTTTGAACATGGCCATACTCAATGTATCAGGGCTTTTTTTGGCTTTTTCCAGCCATTCTTTAAACTCTTCCGGAGTTTTGGCAATGGCTTCAAAATGCATGGTGTTGTACCCCTTACCACTAAATTCCAGATTGTGTCCTTCATAAACCCCCGGCTCATTAGCCATCAGATTCAATCGGGTTTGCATGCCCGCCATGGCATACATCTGACTACCCAACTGAGGGATGAAAAACGAGGTCATCACTGAAGCGGAAGTCAGCCTGAAACTCAACGGAGTGTTAGCCGGGAACACCAGTTCGTTGACTGTGGCAATGTGATACTCAGGATAAATAAACAACCAATTCCAGTCCATGGAAACCACCTCTACATGAAAGGTTTTGGCCTCTGACTGAATTGGTTTGTACGGATCCAGCTGATAGGTCCGGGTCCAGGTTAAATACGACAGTGCCACAATAATTGCAATGGGCACCATCCAAATGACCCATTCAATTTTGGTCGAATGTGCCCATTTGGGTTTGTAGGTCGCTTTCTCATTGGTATCCCGGTATCGGACGGCAAACCAAAAGGCCATCACGAAAACAGGAATCACAACAATCAGCATCAGTGCAAAGGAGATATAGATCAGGAACGTTTCTTCCTGCCCTATGGGTCCTTTGGAGTCGAGTACGATCATCTTACTACAGCTGCTCAGAAAAACAACCATGCTCAATAATCCACCCACCTTGAACAAATTGTAAAGACTTCTTTTCCTCATTATACTTCTCTAACTTAATTAATATTCATATCGATGGCGGGAACAAGGTTAGTCGATCCCGCGTATACACTCACTTCAAAAAAATTCCGAAACCATTCGGCCCGTTCCTGGACCATAAAAAGCAAACATCAATGCAACCATAGAGTGATCACGCTCTGGTAAATCACAACCAATGATAAGATTTGTGTGTTTCTGGGGAAATTTACGTTGATTATATTTTGAAAAACAGTACAAATTACTGATATGATTAATTTTATAAACTGTTGCCCTCTTCCATTTAATCAGTGCACAATATTACAATATTTTTCGAAACAGTGGCATGATTATTTATATCAGGTATAAATAAAGTTTTCAACTCTGTTAATAACTCTTGCTTTTGTACACCTTGCTTACTCATCTCAACAATTCACAAACATGCCATAAAACATATTTATGGACATATATTATATGTTCTATATTATCAGCTTATTTTCTTAAGTTCCTTGTTGAAAAAGAAATCAGGCAGTCTCTGTCAAATTTCGTGATTTGCAAAAAACAGGCTTTAACCAGCCAAACGATTCTTAACATAATCTGTTAAAAATTTGTAACTTATATTCAAGTCTCTCGCTCATTGCCATGATTCACCTATCTTTGTTTAAGAAACTATATTACCGTACTTTTTTACTTAATTATTTCGCAATGAATGTTTCAGAACAACTACTTCAAATTTTAACCCGTGAAGGAGTCAGGCAAATTTTCGGAGTAGCGGGTGACGCGTTGAACCCACTGATTTCGGCCATCGGAAAACAGGATACGATCCAATGGATACGGGTCAAACACGAAGGAAATGCGTCCTATGCTGCCTTTGCTCAGGGTGAATTGAACGGAAATCTGGGGGTATGTGCCAGTACCGTTGGACCCGGAGCCCTTCATCTGATCAATGGACTGTACAACGCCAAGAAGGAACGATCTCCTGTTTTGGCCATTACCGGACAGGTACCGGTTCGATACATTGGAACCAATTATCATCAGGAAGCCGATTTACAGAAGATATTTGATGATGTGTGTGAATATCAGGCGGTGATCCGGTCACCCAAAGAAGCACCCCGGGTGATCCTGCGAGCCTTGCGGATTGCCATCAATAAAAAAACAGTGTGCCGTATTGAATTGCCTGCCGACATAGCCATAATGAAGGCAGAAAACCAGGAACTGGTTTCCCCCGTATTTCGCTCCGATTCGGTCCTTACTCCCGCGCAGGATAAAATACGGGAAGCCGCAGCCCTCATCAATAAAGCAAATAAAATTGCAATTTTTGGTGGTGCAGGTTGCCGGAACGCAAGAGACAAAGTAATTGAATTTGCCCTGAAAATCAAAGCCCCCATCACCCACACCCTGCGCGCATCGGATGTTTTTGACCACGATACCGATCCTGTTGTCGGCCTCACAGGCCTGATTGGAAATCCTTCCGGATATAAATCCGTTATGGAATCTGACTTATTGCTGATGCTGGGTACCGACTTTCCTTACGACAGCTTCTTACCCAAAAACACGCAAATTATTCAGCTGGATATCCGGGAGGAAAACATCGGAAACCGGGCACCTGTCACACTGGGTTTGCACGGAGATCTTGCGGAAACACTGAGCAGGCTGGAACCGTTGTGCGAAACAAAAACCGACGACGGATTTATGAACGATCGCCGGAAAGAGTTTTTGCATTGGAAAGCAAGCATTAAAAAGCAGGCCAATCCGGATCGGGCTATGGAGCCTATCCATCCGCAAATCTTTTCAGGTAAAGCCAGCGAATTGGCCTCAGAAGACGCCCTCTTTGTTATCGATACCGGAACCTCGGCCATTTGGGCCTCAAATTACATGAGCTTTTACAAAAAGCGTCGTATTCTGGGATCCTTCAATCATGGCTCCATGGCCGTGGGACTTCCTGCTGCAATCGGTGCACAGTTTCAGTTTCCCGAAAGAGAGGTATGGGCGCTGATTGGTGACGGGGCATTCAATATGACACTGCACGACTTTTCCACCGCCGTGGAATACAATCTTCCGATTAAATTCATTGTCTTCAATAATTCCCAACTGGGTTTTGTCAAAATTGAAATGGAAGAAGTGGGGCTGGCACCCAACCTGGATGCTCTGACCGTCAAGAATTTCAATTTTGCCGATTACGCTAAATTGCTGGGTGGTGATGGAATCCGTGTGGAACATTCCAAGGATGTGGAAACAGCCATTCAAATGGCCAAACAATCCCAAAAGCCCTTTATCATTGATGCCGTGGTAAACAGTGGCGAATTATCCCTGCCCCCGCGAATTGGTTTGAAGGAAGCAACAGGATTCGGAATCTCTAAAGCCAAAGAAATCTTTGAAGCCCTTCAGGGCGACAAAAACCAGTGGGACAATGTAAAAAAAGAAATCGAAGGATATTTCGACTAATTCAACAACTCAAAGTAAAATACCATGAAAGCCAAATCTATATTTATCTGGTCATCTGTACTTATTCTCGCTGCAGAAACAGCAATCTATTTTACCCTATGGAAACCGGTCGTGTGGTTCATGATCCTTTTCGGTCCCCTGATTTTGCTTGGGCTTTATGACATGACGCAGAAACGCCATGCCATCAAACGTAATTTTCCCGTTGTCGGGAATTTTCGTTATCTGCTCGAAACTTTCAGGCCGGAGATCATGCAGTATTTTGTAGAAACCGATACAGAAGGACGCCCCATCAACCGGATTATGCGATCCATGGTTTACGAAAGAGCCAAGAAGGTAAACGACACCACTCCTTTCGGAACCGAAATGGATGTGTATGCTGAAGGATACGAGTGGATGCCTCATTCCATTTATGCCAAGAATTTCGGCACCATTGATTCCAATCCGCGGGTTCAGATCGGTGGTGCAGATTGCAAGCAGCCTTACAATGCCAGTATTCTCAACATTTCGGCCATGAGTTTCGGAGCGCTTAGCAAAAATGCCGTGATGGCTATGAATAAGGGAGCTAAACTGGGTGGTTTTGCGCAAAATACCGGTGAAGGAGGATTAAGTCCTTACCATTTAAAATACGGGGGCGATATTTTCTGGCAAATCGGAACAGGCTATTTTGGTTGCCGGACCAAAGACGGTAAGTTCTCACCTGAACTGTTCCGCGAAAAAGCCAACCTGGAACAAGTCAAAATGATCGAAATTAAAATTTCCCAGGGTGCCAAACCCGGACACGGTGGCGTATTGCCGGCCAGCAAAAACACGAAAGAAATTGCCGGCATCCGGTTGGTTGAACCCCACACGGATGTATTATCGCCGCCCATGCACTCGGCATTCAGTAATGCCAAAGAGCTCACCTTATTTATAAAGCAGCTACGGGATCTGTCAGGGGGCAAACCTGTTGGATTTAAATTGTGTGTCGGTCAGAAGAAAGAGTTCACCGACATTTGTGAAGCCATGCTTGAAACCGGAATCAAACCTGATTTTATTACGGTCGATGGTGGTGAAGGGGGAACCGGAGCTGCACCAGTTGAATTTTCCAATTCACTGGGAATGCCTTTGAGAGAAGGATTGTCTTTTGTCTACGATACGCTCATCCATTATGATCTGAAAAAGGACATCAAACTGATCGCCTCAGGAAAAGTTATTTCAGGTTTTGATATGGTACGAACCATGGCACTGGGTGCCGACCTATGCAACAGTGCCCGCGCCATGATGATGGCCACAGGATGTATCCAGGCACTGGAATGCAATAAAAACACCTGCCCTACCGGCGTAGCCACTCAGAACAAAACACTGATGAAAGGATTGGTAGTGGAAGACAAATCGGTGAAAGTAGCCAACTTTCACGAGGTAACCATCCGTAGTTTTATTGAATTACTGGGTGCCGCAGGAATCTCTGATCATTCAGAACTGAACAGAACGCACATTTACAGAAGAGTTAATGGGGAAAAAGTAATGCGCTACGACGAAATTTACCCTTACCAGCAGGCTGAATAATATTCTTTGTGCCGTTGTTCGTTTCATCAAAAAAAATACTGATTTTTGCACCATCAGAAAGAAACGAACTAATTTACAGTCCATGAGCCTTTAGTCATGGTTGTTGACAGCACAATCCTATGAAAAAACTGAGAAGTTTTCTTGCACTTTTAGCCGAACTCAATAAAGTTCGCATCACCATTGTTGTAACCCTTACTACCCTGGCTGGTTATACTCTTGCTGCCAAAACCATTGACACACACGTGCTCCTACCTCTGCTTGGAATATTTATACTGGCCTGTGGCTCGGCTGCCTTCAACCAGTTTCAGGAACAGGACCGGGATATACTGATGGAACGGACCAAAAACAGGCCCTTGCCATCGGGCAGGATCAAACCGGTATGGGTGGTGGTTATTGCTTTTATTGAAATTGTGCTGGGTACCTGGATCGTTTTTGTAGGAAGCAATATTGAAGCAGCTATTCTGGCCTTTCTCGCTTTTGTCTGGTATAACCTTATATATACTCCCCTGAAAAGAGTAACGGCTTTTGCCGTGATCCCAGGCAGTGTAATTGGCGCCATTCCGCCCGTTGTGGGCTGGGTTGCAGGAGGAGGCAAACTGACCGATCCGGGTCTGTTCATTATTGCCTTTTTCTTTTTCATATCGCAGGTCCCCCACTTCTGGTTACTTATGCTTAAATACGGGCAGGAATACGTGAATGCAGGATTCCCCTCCATTACCACCACCATGAATACCGTCCAGATCAAACGGGTTACTTTTGTATGGACAGTGGCCACCGCATTGAACGCTTTCCTGCTTGTGGAAGCCGGATTATTTCAAATTACTTTTTTTAAAATTCTGGTCCTTCTGGCAGCAGCCTGGCTGGTGTTCATTTTCTCCAGATTGTTGCGCAAAAAAGAACAGGAGTTGCGACCTTTTCACTATTTCATGCGGTTAAATTATTTCGTTTTGGTGGTGATTATTTCCATGATCATCGATCCGCTGTTATAAATTAGTTTTCAACATCCGTTCGGTTGAAAAACAAATAACAACACCTATCTTTCTCGCTGTATGACAGATAACCATCGTGTCATTAGCTTATTTAGAATTAAATCAAATTAGTTTGAATTGTATGAAAATATAAATTATGTCATAATTTTGTATTCTTCACATATTTAAGTACTCAATGACTAATTTGTTACGGCGCGTATTTTCCTTTTACATTGACGGCTTTCGTAATATGACTGTAGGTAAACGACTTTGGATAATTATCTTCATCAAGTTATTCATCATGTTTGCCATTTTCAAAGTTTTTTTCTTCCATGATTTTTTAAAAACCCGCTTCCACAACGACCATCAGCGAAGCGAATATGTTTTGGAACAATTAACAAAAACACCTAATCATAAAAATTAATTGCATATGGAAATTTTAAACACGGCTCTTGTCGACTGGTCGCGGGCGCAATTCGCGCTTACGGCAATGTTCCACTGGCTGTTTGTTCCTCTGACACTGGGAACATCATTCATCATTGCCATTATGGAGACCATTTACGTCAAAACAGGGAAAGACATCTGGAAACGGATCACTAAATTCTGGATGACTCTTTTCGCCATTAACTTTGCCATTGGTGTTGCCACCGGTATCATTCTGGAATTTGAATTTGGGACCAACTGGTCCAATTACTCCTGGTTTGTAGGTGATATTTTTGGTGCACCCCTTGCTGTTGAAGGCATCATGGCTTTCTTTATGGAAGCAACATTCTTTGCAGTCATGTTCTTTGGCTGGAACAAAGTGAGTAAAAAGTTCCACCTTATCTCTACCTGGATGGTAGCCATTGGTTCCAACCTTTCGGCTTTATGGATTCTGGTAGCCAACGCATGGATGCAAAATCCAGTGGGAATGCAGTTCAACCCGGTAACCGCCAGAAATGAAATGGTGAACTTCTGGGAAGTTTTGTTCTCACCCACCGCCATCAACAAATTTTTACATACGGTTACTTCATCCTATGTGCTATCAGCCATCTTTGTGTTGGGTGTTAGTGCCTGGTTCCTGTTGAAGAAAAGGAATATTGCTTTGGCCAAGAGAAGTATGGTGGTCTCATCAACTTTTGGTTTGGTGATGATTATTGTTACCATATTTAACGGAGATGAATCAGCTAGGGAAGTATACCGGACACAACCCATGAAATTCGCCTCTCTGGAAGGATTGTACTACGGTGCCAAGGCTGCTCCCCTGATCACTTTCGGAATTTTTGATACCCACCGACCCACGATGGAAAATCAGGAACCCAAAGTATTTACCAACAAGTTTGAGGTTCCTAAACTGCTTTCGTTGATGGCTACGCTTAATCCCAATTCTTATATTCCCGGTATCAACGATTATATTAAAGGGAACGAACATTATGGAATTGTTTCCTACTTTGACCGCATCAAAATGGGCAAAAAAGCCATAGGTGCGCTCAAAGAATATCAGCAGGAACGAGGCAAAAACGACAGCATTGCCAATACTGCCCTGACCACTTTCCATAAAAATTATAAATACTTTGGGTACGGTTATTTCAACGATCCGTATAATCTGATCCCCAACGTGCCTTTGGTTTTCTACTCATTCCACACGATGGTTGGACTGGGATTCTGGTTCCTGATCCTCTTCATCTTTGGGCTGACTTATGCACTGAAAGATAAAATTCAAACCAAACGCTGGTTCCTGTATGCAGCACTGTGGACCATTCCGCTGGCCTGGCTGGCTTCCGAAGCCGGCTGGATCGTGAATGAAATGGGAAGACAGCCCTGGGTTATTCAGGATCTGATGCCGACAACAACTGCTATTTCAAACATCAATACGACCTCCGTAATGATTACTTTCTTCCTGTTTGCAGTAACATTCACCATCCTGTTAATTGCAGAAATCAGGATCATGCTGAATCAGATTAAACAACTTAAAGATGGAGGGAACTAATCATGTTTGAAAATTTAACCTATCTCGCATTACAACACTATTGGTGGGCCATTATCGCCCTGTTGGGAGCTATTCTCGTATTCATGCTCTTTGTTCAGGGGGGGCAAACCTTGCTGTACACCCTTGGTAAAACCGATAACGAAGTAAAAATGCTGGTGAATGCACTGGGCAGAAAATGGGATCTTACTTTTACTACCCTGGTAACTTTTGGTGGCGCTGCCTTTGCCTCCTTCCCGTTGTTTTATTCCACCAGTTTCGGAGGTGCCTACTGGGTATGGATCATCATACTGTTTGCCTTCATTTTGCAGGCTGTATCGTATGAATACCGTTCCAAAGCAAACAACCTGCTGGGAACCAAAACCTACGATGTATTTTTGTTTATCAATGGATTGATCGGAACCGTATTTTTGGGTACGGCTGTGGCCACCTTCTTTACGGGATCTTCGTTCCATATTAACAACATGCACAGTTCGTTTTGGGACACCCCTTTTGGAGGGCTGGAACTGGCGCTGAATTTCGGCAGATATGCCACGTATGTGAACCTGTCGCTAGGACTGGCTGTATTCTTCCTTTCGAGGGTGTTGGCCAGCATGTATTTTATCAACAGCATCGACGATAAGGACCTCAACGAACGAAGCAGAAAGACCATCTTCACCAATGCCATCCCCTTCCTTGTATTCTTCCTGTTCTTCCTTATCAACGTACTGGTCATGAAAGGATTTAACTACGATCCCCAGACCGGTGTAGTGAACATGGAAGCGTTCAAGTACCTGCACAATCTGCTGGCCATGCCGGTGGTTCTCATCATTCTCCTCTTGGGAATTGTAGCAGTGCTTTGGGGTATTATCAGAGGTTATTTCTTCTTTGAAAAATGCGGAAGCAAAGCCATTTGGTTCACCGGTATCGGAGTTGTTCTGACTGTTTTTGCTTTGTTTATCACCGTTGGATACAACCACACTCCTTTTTATCCATCCATTACTGATCTGCAAAGCTCACTGACCATTCAGAATGCTTCTTCCAGTAAATATACACTAACGGCTATGTCCTACGTTTCATTGCTGGTACCGTTTGTTCTGGCTTATATCTGGTATGCATGGTCCTCCATGAACAAACAGGATATTACGGCCAAAGAAATGGAAGAAGATAAACATGCCTATTAATGTTGAACGCTAAAAAGTAGAAATATGCTGAAAGAAATAATTTGGTTTTTTACCTGGCCCTTGATCATTTGGATCTCGTACAAATTAACACGATTATCACTGAAGAAGTTTGAGAAAGTTGAAGAAGCTTCTGAAGAATAAATTCCTCAATTCAAAAAAGCTCCGGTAAGACCGGAGCTTTTTTGTTATATCTGAATTTGCTCTATTTTTGTGAAACAAATGATGTGATTTCATGGAACACCGCCTTTTCTACTGTACCGATATTGTTGAACCTGCTTTTGATTTAAACAGCGAAGAATCGGGACATATTGTCCGGGTACTGCGAATGAAACCCGGCGATGAAGTCGATTTCACTAATGGCAAAGGCATGCTTTTTCATTGTGTATTGACCCACGACAATCCCAAAGCCTGCCGGTTTGAAATCCTGAGCTCAGAACCAGGAAAAGACAAACGAAACTTTCAGCTACATCTTGCGGTAGCCCCCACAAAAAACATCAGCCGCTATGAATGGTTTCTTGAAAAAGCTACCGAAATGGGAGTAGATCGGATTACTCCGTTCTATGGGAAACATTCCGAAAGAAAAGTAATTAAAACCGACCGGTTAAAGCGAGTGATAACGGCTGCCCTGAAGCAGTCGCTGAAAACCGTTCATCCGGTTCTGGATGAAGGAGTCAGCTTTACCCAGCTGATTAACCAACCTTTCGAAGGACAAAAATTCATCGCCTATATTGATGATGGTGTTACTCTTGAACTCTCAAAAGCCTATACCCCGGGCGAAAATGCACTGGTCCTGATTGGTCCGGAAGGAGGATTCCATTCCGATGAAGCTGCTGCCGCCAAAACTGCCGGTTTCGTCCCTGTAAAACTGGGCCCCTTTCGATTGAGAACAGAAACAGCCGCTATTGCAGCCTGTCACACCATTCAGTTACTCAATTATTAAGTTCCGAAGATTTACTTCCCGTTCCACAAAAAGTGAGTAACTTTAGTGAATGGAACTGTTTGATGTTGTCATTGTTGGTGCTGGTCCTGCCGGATTGAGGTGTGCCGAAATGCTGCAACCCTCGGGGTTAAGTGTGTTGATATTGGAGAAAAACGGAGCAATCGGAGCTAAAATTTGCGCAGGCGGAATCACCCGGAAATTTTTCAATATATACGATCCTCCTCAGGAAATATTGGAATTTAAAAGCAATCAAACCCTGGTTACTTCCGACAATAGCGAATTCCTGATACAAAACACAGAACCTTTTATTTACACTTTAAACAGAAAGGCATTCGGTCAGTGGCAGGCAGCACGGATCACTGCTTCCAGTGTTCAGATCAGGACAGGAATGCTGGTTACCCAAATCGGAAAACAAGCTATAGAAGTGAACCGAAATCACAAAATCGGTTTTAGATACCTGGTGGGAGCCGACGGCCCCAATTCCATTGTGCGCAGGTATCTGAAACTTCCCTCCCGCAAACGAATCATCACATTGCAGTATACTGTACCTTCAGAAAACGAAAAAAAATTTGAAGTCCACATAAAAAAAAGACTGTTTGGGGTCGGGTATGGATGGGTATTCCCCCACGGTTCCTATTTCACTGTGGGTTGTGGTATGAGCGCAGGCTCCATGACTCCCGGTCAGTTAAAAAAGAATTTCCATCAGTGGCTGATTGAAACAGAAATCAAAACCAATGGAGCCCGGATAGAGAGCTTCCCTATCCTTTACGATTATCAGGGATATCAATTCGGAAATTTTTACCTGGCCGGAGAAGCTGCCGGGTTTACTTCAGGCCTGACAGGAGAAGGCATTTATCCGGCGCTGGCTTCCGGAACCGCCATTGCCCAGCACATACTGAACAACAAATCGGCTAAAGAACAAATCGACGAAGTGATCCAACATAAAAAAACCCAGGAAAGATACCTTTCATTGTTTCAACACGCTGGATTTTTAGGAAACACTCTTATCAGAGCCACTATCAGTCTCTTACACACTGATTCTATTAAAAAATATATTCTAAAAGGCTTTTCCTGACCGGTTCCGGTTATTTGGATTAATAAAATTTAAGTCTCATCTGTAATAAAAATCGGGATGTTGTTTTACCTTTGTAAAAAAGGACATGTATGCAGGAAGAACTCAATTTTGATAACATAAGACCTTATACAGAAGAAGAAGCCAAAGATGCCATCCAGCGTATTATGAAGCAGGATGAATTTCAGGCCATTCTTGATTACATCTTCGAAAAGAAAGATCATGAGGCGTTGAGAGAGAAGACTTCCTGTGCACAAACCATCCACGAATTTCAGGTCAGTTTTATGGGGCCGTTGGTCAGAAGAATCCAACAAAAAACCTCCGACGGGGTTACGACAACCGGATTTGAAAAACTGGGAGCAAACGACCCCAGGCTGTTTATAGCAAACCATCGCGACATAACACTTGACTCCTCTATCCTGGCCAACCAACTGGTGGAGCACGGTTTCGAAACCTGTGAAGTAACCTGGGGCGACAATCTGATGGTTTCTCCTTTTGTGGTGGATTTTGGAAAGATCAACCGTATGATCACTGTCTTCAGAGAAGGAAGCCCTCGGGAAATGCTGGTGATGTCGCAGCGATTGTCTGCCTACATCAGGAAACGAATTACCGAAGGTAACAAATCGGTTTGGATTGCACAAAGCAAAGGCAGAACCAAAGACGGAAGTGATAAAACGGACGTAGGGGTATTGAAAATGCTGACCCTTTCGGGAAAAGACAGTCTCATTGAGAAAGTAAAAGCACTAAACCTTACACCCGTTACCATTTCATTTGAATGGGAACCCTGTGATGCCTTAAAAGTTCGGGAACTTTATGTTTCGCAGAAAGAAAAATATGTAAAGGAAAAAACGGAAGACCTGAACAGCATCATCGGCGGGATTATGGGCCATAAAGGGCACATCCATTTGTCAATTGGCAAACCGGTAAACGAGCTTTTCAACGACAGCCACCACGATCTGGTTCATAAGGATCTGTTGAAAGAAATATCCCATTTCATTGACAGGGAAATGTACAGAAATTTCAAACTCTGGCCTTCACACTATTACGCTTACGACCAGCTCAACCAGACAAACCGGTTTGCAGAACAGTACGACGCTGAGGTTGCCGAACAATTTAAGAACAGAAAACTCAGAGCTCTGAACCGAATAGGCGACAGCATTTCAGATAAGGAACTTGCAGAAAAAATTTTCCTTTCTATCTATGCCAATCCGGTTATCAATAAGATAGAAAACGATTTTCTCTAACCGATTTATTTTTTTGAACGGATCATCGCTTCCAGCATATCCCAGAGCTGGGAGGGTATTTGCTCCAGCATGTTGAATTCACCGGCTCCCTGAAGCCACTCGCCCCCATCGATGGTTACCACTTCGCCGTTAATGTAAGCTGAAAAGTCTGACATCAGATATGCTGCCAGATTGGCCAATTCCTGATGCTCTCCCACCCTGCGTAAAGGTACCTTCTTCGAAATATCAAATTTCTCTTTCAGATCACCGGGCAGCAGGCGATCCCAGGCTCCTTTGGTGGGAAACGGTCCGGGAGCGATCGCATTCATCCGTATGTTGTATTTGGCCCATTCGACTGCCAATGACCGGGTCATAGCCAGCACACCGGCTTTTGCAGTGGCCGAAGGAACGACAAAAGCACTTCCTGTAAAAGCGTAAGTTGTAACAATATTCAAAACCGTTGCAGGCATTTTCTTTTCAATCCAGTATTTCCCAAAAGCCAACGTACAGTTTTTACTTCCTTTCAGCACAATGTCGATGATGGTATCAAAAGCATGGGCAGAGAGTCGTTCGGTAGGGCTGATGAAATTTCCGGCTGCATTGTTCAATAAACCGTTCACACTTCCATAAGTTTCCACAGTCTGCTGCAACATAGCCTCCACTTGTTCATAATCTCTAACATCGCAGGCCACCGGTAACACTTTACCTCCGGTTTGGTCTTCCATTTCAGCAGCCGTTGATTTCAGTTTGTCCAGATTCCGGGAAGTGATCACAACCCGGGCACCCAGTTGCATGAAATAGGCAGCCATTGCCTTTCCCAGGCCCGACCCACCACCGGTTACCACAATTACTTTGTCTTCCAGCTCTTTGCCATGAAACATCGGCTTACTAAATTGTTTGTCCATTGATTCTATATTTAGGTTATAATGTTCTACAGATACAGAATTCTGCATTTGCGCTGCAAGTTCGTCTTGCAAGTTCACACAAAATTAAACTTTTTATTGTCTGCATCCAACCGGATGAGCATGGGATAAACTAAAGAGATGAAAATTGCATCTGAGGTTTCCTGAAACCAGAAAGTGTCAAAATTTTTTGGGATAGCTGCTGTAGTCGATGGGCAATTTGGTAAACTGCACGAAATACGAATTCAGGTTATCAATGTTGTTGTTGTTGGCAATAAAAGTATAACTGATATTCCCTTGAAAACCAAGAGTATCAACAGCTCCAATAAGCTGTAAGGAAGAATCTCTTTTGTCAACCACCCCAAAAATAGCCCGGGTATCGCTGAGGATTTGTATTTTCCATACGGCACTGTCCTGAAAAGTAATATACGCCGATTTATTACCGTAGGTACTTAAGTTATAGATCACCTGGAAAGTATCGGGCGGATTGACAATGGGATTCAAATAACTGTATTGATCAATGGCCGGATTAACCGGATCCGGATTACATTGCCAGGCTAACAGTAACACCATGCCCGTTAACAAAACCGAAAGAATATATTTTCCTTTTGATTTCATTCCTTAAAGGTATTAAAAATCTTACAGCCCTTTACCGTGACAGTTTTTGTATTTTTTTCCGCTACCACAGGGACAGGGATCGTTACGCCCCACTTTCTTTTCTACTTTCACAGGCTGAGGTCTCGCTCTTTCCTGAGTATCACTGTTAGCCTCAGAAAGCATATCGCCCCGGGCTTCCTGAATCTGCGACCGGTCAATTCCCCTGGAGACGATCTTAGCTTCTTCAAACTGCGCCTGGTTCGGATTGTAAATATCAGCCCGCAACAGGTAAGATACAACATCTTTGTTGATCTTCTCAATCATCGATTTGAAGAGGTTAAAGGATTCCAGTTTGTAAACCAACAACGGATCTTTTTGCTCGTAAGAAGCGTTCTGAACGGACTGTTTTAACTCGTCCATTTCACGCAATTGTTCTTTCCAGGCATCATCAATATTGGTCAGTACAATTCCTTTTTCAAAGGACAATGCAATTTCTTTCCCTTTGGTTTCCACCGATCTTTTCAGGTTTGCAATAACCTGAACCTGTTTCTGACCGTCAAAGAAAGGAATGGCAATATTTTCGTATTGCTTTTGATTTTCGTACACATCCTTAACAATAGGCAGGGTTTGCTCAACCAACCGTTCCCTTTTCAGCATAAAGTTCTTGTAGACGTTTTCGAAAACCGTTTGGGTGAGCTCTTCCGTATTGGTGGACAAAAATTCTTTTTCATCCACAGGAGATTCTGTGGACAGGAATCGGAACAATTGCATCTGGAATTCTTCGTAATCCGCATTTTCTCTGTTTTCAGTCACGATTTGTTCACTCAAATCGTATATCATGTTGGAGATGTCCACCGCGAGCCGTTCGCCAAACAAAGCATGTCGGCGGCGTTTGTAAATCACTTCGCGCTGCGAGTTCATAATATCGTCGTATTCCAGCAACCGCTTACGAATTCCAAAGTTGTTTTCTTCAACCTTCCGTTGTGCCCGTTCGATGGACTTGGTAATCATCGAATGCTGAATCACCTCCCCTTCTTTCAATCCCAGCCGGTCCATAATTCCGGCAATTCTTCCCGAACCAAACATACGCATCAGATCGTCTTCCAGCGACACGAAGAACTGGGAACTACCCGGATCACCCTGTCGACCTGCACGACCGCGTAACTGACGGTCCACACGCCTGGACTCATGCCGTTCGGTACCCACAATGGCCAAACCACCCGATTCTTTTACACCGGGTCCCAGTTTAATATCGGTACCACGACCGGCCATGTTGGTGGCAATGGTTACCTTTCCGGGCAAACCGGCTTCCTTCACAACCTGAGCTTCCTTGAAGTGCAATTTGGCATTCAACACATTATGTTCAATGTGCCGACGGTCCAGCATCTTGCCAAGCAGTTCCGAGGTTTCCACCGAAGTGGTACCTACCAGCACCGGTCTGCCGTCGGAAACCAGCCGTTCGATTTCATCGATAACGGCAGTGTATTTTTCTCTTTTGGTTTTGTAAACCAAATCTTCCCGGTCATCGCGAACGATCGGTTTGTTGGTGGGAACCACTACCACATCCAGTTTATAAATATCCCACAATTCAGAAGCTTCTGTTTCGGCTGTACCGGTCATACCGGCCAGTTTGTTGTACATTCTGAAATAATTCTGCAGAGTAATGGTGGCATAAGTCTGGGTAGCGGCTTCAATTTTCACGTTTTCCTTCGCTTCAATGGCCTGATGCAGTCCGTCCGAATACCGACGCCCTTCCATGATACGCCCCGTCTGCTCATCCACAATTTTCACCTTGTTGTCCATGATAACATATTCCACATCCTTTTCAAACAAGGCGTAAGCTTTCACCAACTGATTCACGGTGTGAACGCGTTCCGATTTCACAGAATATTCGCTGATCATTTCAGATTTTTTCTGTAAATATTCCTTTTCAGCAAGCCCCTGTTTCTCCAGTTCAGCTACCCGTTCGCCGATGTTAGGCAGAATAAAGAATCCCGGATCGTCATAGGATTTTGTCAGCAGGTCAATCCCTTTTTCCGTAAGGTCGGCCGAGTTGTTCTTTTCATCCACAACAAAAAACAATTCATCATCAATGATGTGCATGTTTTTAGCCTGTTCCTGCAGATAGAAACTTTCTCTTTTTTGCATCAGAGCTTTGTTTCCCTCTTCACTCAGCAACTTAATCAGTGCTTTATTTTTGGGAAGACCGTGGTAGGCACGGAACATCAAATCGCCGGCTTTCGTAGTATTGTCGTTACTCGATTTATCAGCCAATAACCTTTTAGCTTCTGAAATCAGTTCTGAGACTAACGCACGTTGCGCTCTGTGGAGTTTCTCCACATCGGCTTTCAAAACATCAAACTCATGCTCTTCGCCTCTGGGAGTAGGGCCTGAAATAATCAACGGAGTACGGGCATCATCTATCAAAACAGAGTCAACCTCATCCACAATACTGTAATAATGTTCCCGCTGAACCATTTCACTGGGTTCACCTGTCATGTTGTCACGCAGGTAGTCAAAACCAAATTCATTGTTGGTTCCATACGTAATATCCGACAGATACGCTTCGCGGCGTTCGGCCGAATTGGGCTCGTGTTTGTCAATGCAATCCACCTTCAAACCGTGGAACATAAACAACATTCCCATCCACTCGGCATCACGTTTGGCCAGATAGTCGTTCACGGTAACCACATGGGTTCCCTTACCGGGAAGGGCATTCAGATATACCGGCAGCGTAGCCACCAGCGTTTTACCTTCACCGGTTGCCATTTCGGCAATCTTTCCCTGATGCAACACAATACCACCATACAACTGTACATCGTAGTGGACCATGTCCCATTTGATCTTATTACCCCCGGCCATCCATTCATTCCTGTAATAGGCTTTATCGCCTTTAATGGTCACATTTTCCAGTTTGGAAGCCAGCTCTTTGTCCCATTCAGAGGCCGTTACCTCAATCACATCATTGTCTTTAAACAGCCGGGCAGTTTCTTTCATCACGGCAAAGGCTTCAGGCAGCAATTCATCCAGCAGTTGCCGGGTTTTTTCGTAGCTTTTGGTTTTCAGCTTGTCGACCCTGTCGTATATTTTTTCCTTTTCCTGGATGTCAATGTCCAGATTATCTTCCAGTTCCTGTTGCAGTTGTGCAATTTCGTTTTCCTCTTCAGCAATGTAATCTGCGATTCTTTTACGGAATTCCAGGGTCTTGGCCCGCAACTCATCATTACTTAACGTCCTGATCTGTTCGTACGCCTGTTTGACTTTATTGACGATTGGCATGATGCTTTTGCTGTCCCTCGTAGCCTTGTCGCCAATCAGTTTTTTAAATACAGAAATCATAATATCTTAACCTTGAGTGGTAGTCTAATCAATTATCGTACCTAAATGGTATTGTTTTTATTTTTTTGCAAAGGTATAAAAGCAAACTTATTTTTTATTTCCTTTTTTAAACTCTTCCATATATAATGAGAATTTTCGTAAAGCATTGTCCTGAGGCATGGGAGCCGGTGCCATAGCAATGGTTCCGTCTGGATTCAACAGCACATAAGAAGGATAGGTTTCGACCTGATATTTTTCAGGGAGCAAAATATCATTTCCCAACAGCAGATAGGTGAACTGACCGTTTTCATTTTCATAAAGCTTTTGATAATCCGTTACATTTTTCCCGCTGACAACAGCGACCGGAACAAATTCGGCACCCAGTTTTTCCTGCATATCCTTAACCTGCGACCATTGATACAGACACAACGGACAATGGGTTTTATAAAAGGCCAGCAGCACAAATTTTCCCTTCCAGTTTTTCAATGAGCGCTCAGTACCGTTAAAGTCGGGCAACTGGAAAGCAGGAGCCACCGTGCCGGGCATCAAATAAGTCAGTTTCGCCAGCCAGTGTGCTGCAATTTGTCTATTTTCAACATACTGACTTGACTTACTGATTTGCTGATAGAGTGCTTCAATGGCAAGTTGTTGATAGGTATTTCTGTAAAACAACTTTCTCAAAATAACCATTTCAGCCAGTTGCCTTACCCGACCATCCATGGCCAGAACCGAATCTTTTCGAAATAGTTCATCAAATTTTTTCAGATCCCCGGAAGCAATGGCGTTGGATAGTTTGTCCAGGGTAACAGGGGAAGAAGGCTGCACATCAAAATAGCCTTCGAAGAAATTATCAAACAGCTGGGCATATTGTACGTTATGATACAAAACTGGTTGTTTTACAAAGTATTTGCGGGCAAAGACCGATACCGGATACTTCCTCGCCCCCCACTCGAGTGATGCCAGCGAGTAACGAATATAGTTCTTCAGATAAGTTCCACCAGACTTTGAAAAGATACTGTCCACTTTCTGTTCCAAACGATGCAAAACAACCTGATCGTGATATTGATAGATACTCCGGAATTCATGAACCAAAAAATCGTTGTACATCTGATTAAAAGCCCCCATACTCTGAGTCCGGCCCCCGTCTTCGGCCTTCAGATTCAGATTCAGCGGACGGCGATCAAAAACAGATCCCTTTTCTGTGGTATCCCGTCTCACTGCCACCGTATAGTTCCCATCCGGAAACAAAAAAAGATCCCCCTTTTTCAGGTTCACAGCCAATCGGGCGTATACGGGATGATCCAACATCACCGTCATACTAAAATTACCCTGATCATCGGAACGGGTTGAAGACAGTGTTGTTTTCCACTGAGAAAAAGGGTCAGCATCAATAATAAGCCTTACCAGCGTATTGGGTTCATACCCAGTGAGATGACCGGATACAGTTACTTTATCTGCCCGGGCTATACCCCATCCCAACAAAATCATCATAACAGTGAAAAGACACTTCTTCATTTTCCGGTTCTAAAAAAGATTTGCAACGTAAAAACGGTCAGGGATAGAGATTCGTATTTTCAGGATTCATTAATTTGACGAATAAAACAAGATTGATTTGGGTTCACGATCATTCGGAAAGCGCATCCACTACAACTTGCGGAACCATGCTACTGATATCGCCACCGTTACGGTATACATCTCTGACAATAGACGATGAAACGGGTGTAAATTTGGGCTCAGTCAACAAGAAAACAGTGTCCAGATCAGGGTACAGCATTCGGTTCACCTGACCAATCCCTCTTTCAAACTCAAAATCTGCAGCTGTTCTGAGTCCTCTTAAAATATACCGGGCTTCCACTTTCTTACAAAAATCAACGGTTAGCCCATTGTATGTTTGCACCTCCACCACAGGCTCACCGGCAAAAACCGAACGAATCCAGTTCGTACGTTGTTCCAGTGAAAACATTTGCTGTTTGGATGAGTTGATTCCAATGGCAACAATAATTTTATCGAACAATGGAATAGCCCGTTTCAGTACCGAAACGTGGCCCAAAGTGATGGGATCAAAAGACCCGGGAAACAGAGCAATTTTTTTCATTTCCATATTTCTCACCAGCAGGTTTAGCTGCTCATTTTTTCTTCAAATAATTCACAGATTTCCATTTTGAGTGCCGCCCGCAAAGACCGGTACGTCGAAGAAAGTGCCCCCAAGCATTGTTGTTCATTCATCCATTGAACGGCGGTAATATCCTCTTCATTCTGAGGTTTTGTTTCCCCCTCGTAACCGGTTTCCATCAAAAACCAATACGTCTTTTTTAAATACCATTGGTCTGTGGTTTCAAAAATGTGGTAGCTGGACGAAAGCGCCCGGACAATGTGTAGTTTTTTCACACCGGTTTCCTCTTCCACTTCCCTCAGAGCACACTCTGGCAGCGTTTCTTTTTTTTCTTTTTTCCCCTTGGGGAGATCCCAGCGTTCCCACCGTTTGATGAACAACACGTTGTGCTGCTTGTTGCGAACCACACCCCCGGCAGCCTCCACAAATTGGAACATCCGGCGAAAGTCTTTTTTCATTTGGTTGACATTATACCCGTAGAGCAACGCATCCTTTCTCCGTTCTTCCTGAAGCCAGCGATAGACAAACTCTCTCAATTTCGCTTCATCGGTCACTTTGACTTTCAGGCTTCCTGAAAATTGATCAGGATCAAATGTGAGCAAATGTTCATGAAAAAAAACTTGATTCATGACGACAAATTTCTAACAAAGATAACAGACATTTATAAAAAGGTAAAATTTTTGTGCTGATCATTTATAATGAATAGTTTGGCTCCCCTTTCCTGGGAAAAAAAAAGAATCACAACACCGGTTTTCCAGATCCCGGAACCAATAAAAAGCTTCTTAAAGCAGTTCAACCTTGCATTTTCAATTAACCTGTCCATTCTTTAAATATTATTAAAATTATTCCCTGATACTTATTCACGATTCTGTATATCTTTGCGCCATGCAGGAAACGATCATAATTCTCGACTTTGGTTCCCAATACACTCAACTGATAGCCAGACGGGTACGGGAACTTAATATTTATTGCGAAATCCATCCTTTCAATAAAATCCCCCAACTGGGCGAGCATGTCAAAGGGGTGATTCTTTCGGGAAGTCCTTTTTCCGTCAGAGACAAGGAAGCACCCATTCCCGATTTGAGTAAAATCAGGAACAAGTATCCTTTGCTGGGAGTCTGTTACGGAGCCCAGTTTCTGGCGCAAAACAACGGTGGTGAAGTGATGCCTTCCAAACTCAGAGAATACGGGCGCGCCAACCTCAGTTACATCGATCGTTCGTGTCCTCTGATGCAAAACCTTTCGGACGGAAGTCAGGTTTGGATGTCACACGGGGATACCATTCTGCAGTTGCCCGACAATTTTCAACTCATTGCCAGCACAGGCAGTATTGAGGTGGCCGGGTTCCAGGTTCGGAACGAATCCACTTACGGCATTCAGTTTCACCCTGAAGTGTATCATTCGCTGGAAGGTACGCAGTTACTGAAAAATTTTGTAGTGGATGTCTGTGGCTGTGCTCAAGACTGGACCCCCGATTCTTTCATAGATACCACTGTTGCAAAACTGAAAAAACAACTGGGAAACGACAAAGTAGTGCTCGGGCTCTCCGGCGGCGTTGACTCTTCAGTTGCTGCCGTTTTGCTGAACAAAGCCATTGGTAAAAACCTGTACTGCATATTTGTGGACAACGGCTTACTCAGAAAAAACGAATTTGAAAGTGTGCTGCACTCATACAAAGATATGGGGCTGAATGTAAAAGGGGTGGATGCATCCAAAGAATTTTACAGCGCATTGAAAGGGATTACTGATCCGGAACAAAAACGAAAGGCCATTGGCAAGACGTTTATTGAAGTATTTGACAAAGAAGCGCATTTAATCCAGGATGTTAAGTGGCTGGCTCAGGGAACCATATACCCGGACGTCATCGAATCCGTTTCGGTGAACGGTCCGTCGGCTACCATTAAATCGCACCACAATGTGGGCGGTTTACCCGATTTTATGAAGCTGAAAATTGTAGAACCGCTTAATACACTGTTTAAAGATGAAGTCCGCAGACTGGGAAAAGCCCTGGAAATGCCGGATCACATCCTCAACCGCCATCCTTTCCCCGGCCCGGGATTAGGAATCCGGATTCTGGGAGAAGTTTCCGCCGAAAGAGTCAAACTGCTACAGGAAGTTGACGATGTGTTCATCAGTGCTTTGAAAAAAGAGGGACTCTATAATCAAGTCTGGCAGGCATTGGCTGTTTTATTGCCCGTACAGTCGGTTGGAGTGATGGGGGATGAACGCACATACGAAAGTGTTGTCGCCTTACGAGCTGTTGGTTCCAGCGACGGAATGACTGCCGACTGGTCGCATCTACCGTACGAATTTCTGGCGAAGGTTTCCAATGAAATCATCAACCGGATCAAAGGGGTCAATCGAGTGGTTTACGACATCAGTTCAAAGCCTCCTGCCACCATTGAATGGGAATAAAGTGAATTTTTTTGCAGGTTCGCAATAATTAGCTACTTTCGTTAGCGTTTGTATAAAAAAGAGATTGGTTACATTTGAAATATTCAAAAAAGTTGCTTCCGGTATGAAAAAGTTTTTCGTTTTGTTTTTACTGCTCACCACACTTTCCGCAGCGGCTCAAACAGTTAACATCCCCATCAGTAACGACATTCAAACTAAAAACGGCAAGCAGTTTTACATTCATACGGTTCAAAAAGGTCAAACGGTCTACTCCATCGCCAAGGCCTATCATATTGCTATTCCTGACTTATACAACTACAATGCCTCAGCCAGAAACGGGATACAGATCGGTCAAAAACTTTGGATTCCCGTTGAAAATAATTCGGCTACTACGCCTCAAAACAAGCCTGTAACTACCAGCCATCAGGATTTCAAACTGAAGAGCTTTGATTTCTTTTATCACGTGGCTGCACCGGGGGAAACCATTGCTCATGTTTCGTCCATATACCTGGTCCCCGAAAAATACATCTTACTGGCCAATCCCGGGCTCAAAGGCCCTTTAAAAGAAGGAGAATACATCAAAATTCCGGTGGAGGATGCTTATAAAATTCTGGATGCCCAGGCCAATCAGACCGAGCAAAATACCCAGGCAACTCCTGTAAAACATTATAAAGTTCCGGCTCCTCCCATGCCGCAAGAGAAGAAAACTACGTTCAAGTTGCCTGCAAGCTCCCAGTCGAAACCCAAACAAACCAGTTCTTCAGTCAACACCCAAAACCAGACTGAAGTTCCTTTCATTAAGAATTATCAGCACGTGGTTATTCCGGGCGAAACCATGCAAAGCATTGCCTCGAAATACGACATCACAGTGGCCCAGTTAAAATCGGTTAACCCCGGATTGGTCATGATCATGCAGGGACAGCGACTGCGGTTGCCCACCAATGCAAAAGTTCCCGGATACCAACCCACCACACAACAGTCAGCACCGGCAAAAAAACCGGTAATCAGTGACCAGTCACAGGAAGGAAAAGAAAAAAAACAAGTCAAAAAAACGGAAATTCAGGACGTTCATACCGGCAAATACATCAAACACACAGTAAAAAAGGGGGAAACGCTCTACAGTATTTCAAGAAGATACGGCATCAACCTTTCCGACCTCTTCCAGGCCAACAAAAACCTGACCACCAACATCAGTATCGGCCAAGTAATCCTGATTCCAAAAAAAAAAATGAATGAGCCTTATGTGCTCTATTCACCCTATACCAGAATCCGACTGAAAAAAGTCGCCCGATTGTATAAAGTAGACCCGGAAGTACTGAAGAATAAAAATCCAAGGCTGGGAAACAAAGTCAATCCCGGCGAAGTCATCCGTATTCCGGTAGAGACTTATGTAAAAGAGCTATCACCTGTCAGTCCCGGAAAAGAGGTAATCTCACAACCTCAGAATGAAGAAGAAAAAACGCCCGAAGTCAGTCCACTGGGATGTTCTCCCACTCCGCATCCGGATACTTTTAAGGTGGCTCTGATGGTTCCTTTATACCTCCACAGTGCCGACAGCCTTGATAAAGCCCAGTTTATGTTGCAGGATCAGAAAAACTTTGCCCCTTTCACATTTATCCGGTTTCTTCAGGGAGGATTACTAGCAGCCAAGCTGATGAAACAACAGGGAATGAATGTACAATTGTATGTATTTGATGTCGACCAGCAAACCGAAAAAGCAGAACAGTTGCTTGCAAACCCTGAACTGAAAGAGATGAACCTCATCATCGGCCCTTTCTACAGCCGGAGCTTTAATCTGATGGCAGCATTTGCGTCCCAAAATAACATACCCATTGTTAATCCTTTTACTTTCCGTGAAGCTGTACTGGACCAGGATCAGGGTGTGATGAAAATCCAACCCGGTCTCCAATACCAACTTCCTCTCATCAAAAAATATATTTCAGAAAACCAGAAATTCGACAAGATTTTTCTGATTCATCAGGGTAACGAAGCGGATGATTCTGTGATGGAAGCCTTGGGAGACAGTTTAAAACAGGTTCTCCCACAGAATATTAAATTTTCCAATCTGAAAATTGCAAACCTCGGAGTTGCAGTGACTCAAAGGGAAAAAGAACAGGAAAGGCAGGATTTCCTGAAACTGATGGAAGCCGATCCCAATCATGAGATTTATCCTGCCGATACCGTTTTACCCCCTGTAACGACAACTATTTCCGATACTTTGCGCCCTTTTATTCTTGAAAACAGAACGGTTTATCCTGATTCACTGAAATTCTATATCACCGACAGTACCCGCTTTTCCAACAACATCTTTAACGTCAGTTTTGCCACAGACAGTCTGCATCCATTTACCGACAATGCTTCGGTGCTGAGAAAGAATCTTGTCATTTTATACGGCACCAACAAAGCGTTCGTCATGGACGTGATGAACCGCCTGAATGTGATCCGCGACACGTTTAACATCCGGCTGATAGGTCTTCCCCAGTGGGAAGATTTCACTGAAATGGATTACAACCAGATGAATAACCTCGACTTGGTATATCCTGCCAGTTACGCCGTTAACTATCAATCGAACGAGACGAAAGATCTGGACAGTTTGTTTGTACATCAATTTGGTTCGATGCCTGAAAAGTACGGCAACATGGGTTTCGACATTACCTACTATTTTCTGAATGCACTTTATTACATGGGGAATCAGATGTCCCCCTGTGTTCCATTCTATCCGTATAAAGGGATTAGTACTCAATTTAAATTCAAACAAGCCGGAAACAAGGATAATTACGAGAATACTTTTTGGAATTTACTCCAGATCAAAGACATGAAACTGCATAACATTACGGATCAGCATTTCGAAAAAAGACCTTCTCCCCTGTTACCGGATGGACAACAACAATAGGTAATTCATTTTTCGTTCCCTTTTCCCTAAACCCATAGAGATCAATTTTTTTGTATATTTGATTTAATCATCTGTCCGAGAATTTGAAACTGATTCCTCATGTCGAATCTAAAATCTTATGCAAAATGAAAACAAAAATTTACATCCGTTTTGCAAAAACCTTTCTGCTTTCTGTCTTTTTACTTGCAGCAGGGTTGACCCATGCACAGGATAGCTATATCTTGTACGGAATACGAACTATTCCGCAAAGTACCTATCTGAATCCTGCCACGAACCCCAATGCCAATTTTTTTCTTGGTTTTCCGGGACTTTCACAAGTACAGGCAGGGATCATCAATTCGTTGGGATCCGTAAACGATATTGTACACAAAAAAGCAGGAACCGATTCTCTGTATCTGGATCTCAAAGGACTGATCAACAGCAGCAATACCCGGCATTTTATTGGGATCAATGTGGCTCAGGATTTGCTTTTCGCCGGTTTCAGGGCCAACAAGACTTTCATCTCATTTGGTTTGCGCCAACGGCTGATGGTGCGGCTCTTTATGGATAACGACCTGCTCAAACTACTCTCCTACGGTGATGCTACCGGAACGGCACAATATGACCTGAGTCGTACATTTGCCAACGAGGACCATTTTCTCGACTATCACGTAGGTGTTTCCATTCCTGTGACAGAAAAAATCAGGGCGGGTGCCCGGGTGCATCTTTATCAGGGCATGTCTAACATTCACATGCTGAACAACAACCTGAAGCTTGCCACTACCAACACGGCCAATAATTTTGAACTACAAGCCAGTACCAGCATTCTGATCAACACTTCCGGACTTCCCGACAGTACCGGATTTGGCCCCGACTACATGCTTAATTTTAAAAATTTTGGCGTGGGTATTGATTTGGGAGTGGAAGTTCAGGTGAACAAACAACTGAAAGTGAGTGCCAGCTTGCTGGATCTGGGAAGTATAAAATACACCGCTTTCGTGCAGAATTTTCAGAGCAATGCCAATAATGTGGTCGTGAACGGCAACACCTTTGATTTTACAAACGGTAACAACATTGGTGATGTCGTCGACTCATTGAAGCAGTATTTTAACTTTCAGCAAACAGCAAACAGCTATTCCGCTGCCCTTCCTACGCGACTATTAGTGGGTGCTGAATACTTAACCAAAGATCATCAAAACCATTTTTCATTTCTGTTTTCGGGAAGGTTTTACCACAACTATATGGAATATGCGTCATCGCTGAGTTTCAGTCGAAACTTCTCAAAACACATCACTTTTAAAGCAAGTTATACGTACATAAAAGATTCGCCTTTCAATCTGGGAGCCGCGTTATCGTTCCAGTTCCGCCCTTTCCAGTTGTACTTGTATTCCGACAATATATTTGGGGTGAAATGGGACCAATCACGTTATGTACAGGCAGGTTTTGGAATCAACTTTGTTTTTCCGCCCAAGGCTAAAAACACAACGCCCGACAATCCGGGATATTAGTTAAAAAGTGATTCGGTGAACTCCCAGGGAAAAATCCTGTTCCAGATGGTGCAGGATTTTTTCATAGTCCTCGGGACGGTTGACAAAATCCAGCTGATTGGTATCCATAATTATAATACGCATGTCGTTGCGTTGCCTGATGAACTCCAGATAACCTTCCTGAATTTTATCCAGATAATCATCTTGTATATCCTGTTCGTACGGACGGCCGCGCATCTTAATGTTCGACTGCAGCCGGGATGTATCCACGTATAAATACACCATCAGATCCGGCTTGGGAAGCTGCTGGAAAATGATGTTAAAAAAATTGGTGTACAATTTATATTCGTCTTCAGGCAGGTTCTTTTTGGCAAAAATAAGCGACTTCACGATGAAATAATCGCTGATGGTAAAGGACTTGAACATGTCCAGCGTTCCCAGCTGATTTTTTAACTGATGATACCGGGCTGCCATGAAGGACATTTCCAGCGGAAAAGCATATTTATCGGGTTCCTTGTAAAACTTGGGGAGGAATGAATTTTCCTCAAACTGCTCCAGAATAAGCCGGGCGTTGAAATCAGCGGCGATTTTGTTGGCCAGCGAGGTTTTGCCGGCACCGATGTTTCCTTCTATGGCAATAAAATTATATTTCATGCAATCGCCCGCTTTTAAATTTCCATACTTTTCCCTGATCCGTACACTCATTGAGCAGTTCCTGACTGGTCCGTTTTAGACCCGGATGCATAAAATCAGGAGCCACTTCTGCCAAAGGCATCAATGTAAATCGGCGGAACTGAATTTGCGGATGAGGAATCTGCAAATTTTTTAACGTGATGATTGATTCATCAAAATACAAAATATCGATGTCAATTACCCGCGATTCGTATTCTGTACCTGACTTTTCTTTTCGCCCCAATTGTTTTTCAATTTGCTGGCATTTTTCCAACAGAGACACGGGCTCATGTTCTGTACTAATTTGTACCACCTGATTCACAAAAGCAAGTTCAGCATCAAACCCCCAGGGTTCAGATTCATAAACAGAAGACTGCATTTCAATTCGACCCAACTCCTTGTTTATCAAATTTTTTACCCCAGTCAAATACTCCACTCTTGGTTCAATATTACTGCCCAACAATAAAAAAATCCGGTGATGTTTTGCCATAGGACAAAGTTAGAAAAAAGGCTCAAGCAGAAAAGCAGAAACTGACAAATCGAAAAAAATAAAATGGAAAGTTTTCAGGTAAAATTCCGGCTACTTTTCCTGATACAATCTTTTGATCAAAGAAATAATTTTGGAACTATAGTTCCGGTCCGAAGCCCATCGTCCACTCAAATCGTCGATGTTTTTCACACTACCGCGTTGAACAAATTGAAATCGTTTGTCTACGATGGGATGGTTCATTTTCTGTGTCGACGCATACGCTTTCAGGTGCTGGATGTGTGCCCGAATCCCCAAACGCATATTAGAAAACGAAAGCCCCTTGCTTCCCGTCCTTGCTACTCCCAATCCGCAAAAATTATACTGATCGGGATGCACATCGCCGCCAAACCGCATGAAACCTGTTTCCAAACACATCTGACTGAAAGCCACATCCGGGTTCACTCCTTCGTGTCGTGCTTCTTCCACATAGATACGGGCGATGGTGTTGGCTTTTTTCAAAGGAATAGATGGATTATTTTTTTCCAGAAAGTCGGCTAATTCCCAAACCGGCATCAACCCTTTCCCCATAATGGAGGGCATGCGAAACCCTTTCTTATGATGAGTAAATGAAGGGAGCTCAACAAAATAATCGATGGGTTTAGCCAATGGAAAAAATTCAGGGTGAAGCATAACCAGATTCTCTGTAAATCTAGCGGGAGAAATGGAAGGTGTTAAACGGCTGCTTTCTTCTGAAAAAATTCCTTTGCCACTCAGTACAATAAAGACAAAAACCAAAAGTACCCGGATAAACATAGGAGGTACGAGTCTTGGCAAAGGATATTTTTTCATGCGATAAAGATGGGACAGAACCACCAAAAAAAAACTCTTTTAACGCGCAAATTTTAAACACATATTTGTTAATATTGTAAAAGAAACCACAGGATTCCCTTTGATAGAGAAGAGCAAGGTTGAATCGGCGATAAAATTCTGAAAACAGAAGAATAATAATTAACAATATAAATACATAAAGATTATGAAACAGTTTTTTAAATTTATGTTCGCATCCTTTGCGGGCACAATCCTCACCCTCATCCTGCTGCTGATTATTTTTGCCGGCATGATGGCCTCGTTGGCTAATTTAGCCAGCAAGGAAGAGGTTGTCATCAAACCACACACCATTCTCTACATCAACTGGAAAACGCCGATCACTGACAGAGCCTCCCAGAATCCGTTTGATGGATTCGACTTTAATACCTTGAGGGCTCAGAAACCCGTCGGGTTAAATGAAATTTTGGCAAATCTGGACAAAGCCAAAAACGATCCGAATATTGACGGGATTTTCCTGGATATGGGCTCCATCCCTGCCGGATTAGCTACGACTGAGGAAATTAGAAACAAATTGGCCGAATTTAAAAAGTCGGGCAAGTTTATTGTCAGTTTTGCCAACAATTACGACCAAAAAGCCTATTACCTGGCCAGTTTATCCAATAAGATCTTTGTTAATCCCCAAGGCACCGTATTGCTGAAAGGCCTTTCAGCCCAGGTTATGTTCCTGAAAAACCTCATGGATAAGCTGGACATCAAAGCCCAGATAATCCGGGGTCCTGACAACAAATTCAAAAGCGCTGTGGAACCGCTGCTCTACGACAAAATGAGTGCAGCTAACCGGGAGCAAATGAAAGCATTGCTGGATTCATTCTGGGGCCAAATCCTTCAGTCTTTGTATGACAGCCGGGGTATTTCAGTTAAGGAACTGAACCAACTGGCCGACAACCTGACCATCTCTAATGCCAAACAGGCATTCAAATATCATTTAGTTGATCAGATTGCGTATCGCGATCAGGTGCTGGATAGTTTGAAAAAATTGACCGATGTGCCCATGGATGAAAAGTTGAATGTAGTTACTTTTAATAAATACACCCATGCAAAAGTCGGCACCAAACCGGTAAAAATCAGCCGGAATAAAATTGCTGTCATCTATGCTCTGGGGGATATTGTGGAAGGAAAAGGGGACGAAAATACCATTGGTTCCATCACTTTGGCCAAGGCAATCAGAGAAGCCCGCACCGACAACAGGGTAAAGGCTATTGTTATGCGCGTCAATTCTCCCGGAGGAGATGCCCTGGCCTCGGATGTCATCCGTCGTGAAGTGGAACTGGCAGGAAAGGCCAAACCGTTTATTGTATCCATGGGCGACCTGGCTGCTTCGGGCGGTTACTGGATCTCCACCAACGCCAATTATATTTTTGCTGATCCTACCACCATTACCGGATCCATTGGTGTATTTGGTATTATTCCCAATTTCCAGAAATTCATGAGCAACAAACTGGGCATTACATTTGATAAAGTTATGACCAACAAGAATTCTGATTTTATCGACGTAATGTCTCCATTGAACGAACTGCAAAAACAGAGATTGAACGAAGGGATTACCAGTATTTACGATGATTTTACAGCACTGGTTGCCCGTACCCGGCACCTCCGCCAAACCTATGTGGACAGTATTGCCAAAGGCAGGGTTTGGTCAGGATCTGAAGCCATCAAACTGGGATTGGTTGATAAACTGGGCGGATTGCAGGATGCAATAGCGTATGCAGCCAAAAAAGCAGATCTGGGAAAAGATTATCGCATCGTCGACTACCCCATGAGAAAAGAATTTTTCCAGCAACTGGTGGACGAACTCAGCGGAAATGCCCAAACCCGTATTATCAACAGTGCCCTGGGTCCATGGAAAATCTACCTGAACGAAATAAAATCAGTACAAAAGATGAAAGGGGTTCAGGCCCGGTTGCCCTTTGTAATGCAGGTTCAATAGCATTCAAAAAAAGATTGAAGAAAGGGGCGGTAGTATCTGCCCCTTTTTTATTTTGAAAATACTATCTTTGACCCCTTTCTATACAATATTTGTCACTTAATATACAGCTTATGAAAGCACATACAGCCAGTCTGATCAACGCCATAACCCTCATTGTTTTTGGTTTGTGGGGCTACTTTGGCCCGACCAATCCTTCGTATACGGCCCTAATCCCCGTGGTAGGGGGTATTATTCTTCTCTTTCTCTATCCGGGAACCAAAAGAGAAGACAAACTCATTGCCCACATTACTGTTACCTTAACCCTGCTTTTGTTCCTCGGACTGATTAAACCACTGTACGGAGGGATCGAACGTGCCGATACCATAACCTTATTCCGGGTTATTGTTATGATGCTGACCGGTGTCCTGGCGATCATTTATTTCATCAAAAGCTTTAGAGACGCCCGAAAGAACCGGGAAGCATAGGATCATGTCATCCGATGGTATTCATTTGATACTTTACGACGGCATTTGTACACTCTGTGACGGAAGTGTGCATTGGATCATTCGTCACGACAAAAACGATCGGTTCCTGTTTGTAACCCTTCAGTCTGCTGTGGGAAATTCAATCTTAAATCAACTTAAACTTTCAAAAAGGGAAAGCAATTCGGTAGTGTACGTAACAAATAAAGGAATTTTCACCCGGTCATCAGCAGCACTTCAAATACTAAAGGATCTGGGAAACGGCTGGCACATCTTTTATGTCTTTCATATTGTCCCCCGCTTTGTCAGAGATACAGCGTACGACTTCATAGCCCGCATCCGGTACCGGATTTTTGGCAGGAAAAAGTATTGTGAATTCCCCGAGGACCTTGATCGTAAGCGGTTTATTTTGTTAGAAAACGATCTTCCGGATTTAAGCTCCCTTATCAATAAGTGATACCACAGCCTTGGCCCAGTCATCGTTATCATTCAGGCTTTCTACCAGCACCAGCTCTTCACCCCCCAGTTTAAGAAATAACTCTTTGTAATCCATCCCTATTTCCACTGTGGTTTCTAAGCAATCGGCCACGAAAGCAGGGGAAACAACCAGCACTTTCTTTTTCCCATCGGTGATCAGTTTTTTGAGTACCGCATCGGTAAAAGGCTCCAGCCAGTTTTTGGATAACCGTGATTGAAATGCCACCGTGTAGTTCTTCCGGTCGATACCGGATTGTTTAGCCAGTAAACGGCTGGTCTCGTAACAGGTTGCCTTGTAACACAGCGTGCCGTGAGCAGGCATTTCAGCAGTACAACTGCAGGCAAGTCCTTTCATTTCAGGATGAACCCGGTCGATCTGTCGAAGCGGAAGACCGTGATAAGAAAAGATCACATGATCGTATTTTTCAGGATTATAGGACTTTATTTGATTCGTGAATGCCGTCAAAAAACCGGGGTCTTTGTAAAACTGCCCCACAAATCGTATTTCGGGCATCGTATTCCAGCTTTTCACCTCATTCATCACATACTGCACCACACTACCGGCTGTGGAAGAAGCATACTGAGGGAATAGAGGCAAAACAATTAACTCTTCAAACCGATCCTTACCCACAGTCTTTAAAGCTTCTTTTAGCGAGGGTTTCCCGTACCGCATGGTGGGAAAAACCTGATAATCATCGCCCAGCAGGTCCTGTACTTTTTGGGAGAGCCCATTGAGATACAACAAAATAGGGGAACCTTCTTCGGTCCACAAACGACGATAAAGTTTCGTAGAGCCTTTGGCCCTGAAAGGAACGATGATTCCATTGACCAGTATTTTCTGCAACAACCAGGGCAAATCAATCACGCGGCGATCGTTCAGAAACCGGGATAAAAATCTTCTTACCGAAGGTACATCATCCCGCTCAGGCGTTCCCACATTAACCAGTAATACTGCTTTTTTTGCTGACATAATTTATTTCTGATGAATCCAATCAATTTCCTTTTTTAACCCATTTAACGTCTCCCGCTCAGCACTGCCGGGTTCCGGTTCAAATTGATATTTCCATATAGCCATGGGGGGCATGCTCAATAAAATGGATTCTGTGTTTCCGCCCGAATCCAGGCCGAATTTTGTTCCCCTGTCGTGTAACAGATTGAACTCCACATAACGCCCCCTTCGAAGGGACTGCCATTGTTTTTCCCTTTCCGTAAAAGGCAATTCCGATTTATTTTTCAGGATTGCTGCATATAATTCAGGATAGAGTTTGGCCAATGCCTTAGTAAAAGACAACAGTTTTTCAAAATCCTCGTTGTTCTTGGGTTGCAGATGATCGAAAAAGATGCCTCCCACTCCACGGGTTTCGTTCCGGTGGGACAGGAAAAAATAATCATCAGCCTGTTTTTTATAATCCGGATAATAACTCAAATCAAATCGATCGCATACCGTCTTGAGTTGCTGATGAAACCAAGCCGCTTCCTTTTTGTCGATGTAGTGAGGGGTCAGATCAATACCCCCTCCAAACCAGGAAGCCCCGTCTTCGAGCTCAAAATAACGGACATTCATATGGATGATGGGAACCATCGGGCTGCGGGGATGCAGGATGGATGAAATTCCGGTGGCAAAAAATTTCCCCGGTTTCATCCCGGCACTTTTGGCCATTTCCTCGGTATAAACTCCCGAGACCTTCGAAAAATTAATAGCCGCTTTCTCAATCTTCTTTCCCTCTTGCAATACGGCACTGTTTCCCGAGCCAATTTCTTTGTTCCATTCGTTGTGATCGAATTTCGTTGTCTCCTCTGCCTGTTCCACAATTGTACAGGCCCTCGTCTGCAAGGATTGATATTCTTCAGCTACCCGTAATCCTCTTTTGTGATCCATCTTTACTCTTCTTAAAACATGATCTTATGTGTGGCAAATGTAACAAATTTAAATTCTTAAATCTTTCTCACAGACCTACCACAAAGAACACAATATGTAAAAAATTTAGATATTTGGACTTTCAATCATCTAATCATATAAAATGAAATCATCGGCAAAACTTTACCTCATCCTCCTTTTTATCTTTTCAGGATGGGCACTTACATCCTGTAAGGAAGCCACAAAAGAAAAGAAATCTGCTGAAATCAACGTAGTAGAAATGACCATCCCCAAATTTGAAAAGGGGATCAAAGATCATCAGTTTACCATCCGCCAGGTGGTGGAAGCTTACTTGCAGCGCATCAAGGATCTGGATCAGGGTGGTCCTCATGTTAATTCCATCATCGAAGTAAACCCTGATGCATTGACTATAGCCGACTCTCTGGATAAATTGCTGGCAGAAGGCAAAGCTTCAGGCCCCTTGTTCGGCGTTCCGGTATTGCTGAAAGACAACATCGATACTCACGACAAAATGGCTACCACTGCAGGTTCGCGTGCACTGGCCGGATCCCACCCCCTTCACGACAGCTGGGTGGCAAAAAAACTGCGCGACGCCGGTGCCATCATCCTGGGCAAAGCCAACCTCAGCGAATGGGCCAATTTCCGTTGCAGTTATTCTTCCAGTGGATGGAGTGGTGTTGGCGGTCAAACCAACAACCCCTATGTGCTCGACAGAAATCCCTGTGGCTCCAGTTCGGGTCCAGGTGCTGCCGTTTCGGCTAACTTTGCACTGTTTGGTATTGGTACCGAAACCAACGGATCCATTGTTTGTCCTTCAAGCACCAACGGAATCGTAGGCATCAAACCCACTGTCGGACTCATCAGCCGCAGCGGGGTGGTTCCTATTTCCTTTACACAGGATACACCCGGCCCCATGGCACGTACCGTCACCGATGCCGTCATTGCTTTGGGAACCATGGTGGGCATTGATCCTTCGGACAGCAAAACCGAAGCTTCAAAAGGACATTATTTCACCGACTACACCCAATTCCTGAAAACAGGAAGTCTGAAAGGGAAGCGCATCGGATTGTATCTGCAGCCTTTGGGAAAGAACTACAAAGTAGATACACTGGTTTACAGAGCCGTACGGTATCTAAAAAGTCAGGGGGCTACCGTAGTTGACATCAACAACATCCTCCAACCAAAAGTGGGTGCTGCTTCTTTCCAGGTGCTGCTCTATGAATTTAAAGACGGTCTGAACAACTATTTTAAATCGTTAGGCCCCAATGCTCCGGTCAAAAGCCTGAAAGATGTAATTGCCTTCAACAAAGCCGATTCGGTCGAACTCAAGTATTTTGATCAGGAATTGATGCTGGAAGCTGAAGCCAAAGGAAATCTGAATTCACCAGAGTACAAGAAGGATCTGAAGATCATGATTGAAGGAAGCCGGAAGTACGGAATTGACAGGGTCATGAATAAATACAAACTGGATGCCATCATCGCCCCTACCGGAGGTCCGGCCTGGAAAACCGATTTGGTAAACGGGGACAATTTTTCTGTCAGCAGTTCCTCACCGGCGGCCATTGCCGGATATCCGAATATCACCGTCCCTATGGGAACCATAGACGGATTGCCTGTCGGCTTGTCATTTTTCGGCAGAGCCTGGAGCGAACCGCTGTTAATTAGCCTGGCCTATTCCTACGAACAGGGAACTCAGTACCGAACCGTACCCCAGTTCATCACGAAAGATATTCATTAATTCCCCTTCGGGAAACCCGTTTTCACGTGTGCTGTTAAAGGATGGCACACGTGAAAATTTTAATCTTGTACACTTATGACACCTCCGGCCGAAAAAATCAATGCCATCCATTCCAGCGTAAAAATTATCGGGTTCGATGCAGACGACACTTTGTGGGTAAACGAAACCTATTACCGGGAATTCGAAGAGCAGTTTGCAACGCTTATGCTCCCCTATGTATCAAAGGAAATCTCGCGTCCAATTCTTACCGAAACAGAAATTAAAAATCTCGGGATTTATGGTTATGGCGCCAAATCGATGACTCTTTCCATGCTTGAAACAGCCTTAGCACTTTCCAACAATCAACTGAATGCGGATGTTGCTGAAAAAATAATACAGCTGGGAAGATCGCTGCTGGAAAAACCTGTCATCCTGCTTGATGGTGTGAGACCCGTTTTGCAACATCTCAAAGACAAATACACGCTCATCCTGATTACCAAAGGGGATTTGATAGATCAGGAACGCAAACTGAAAAAATCAGGTCTGGATCAGTGTTTTGAGCATATTGAGATTGTGAGCGAAAAGACCGAACTTCAATACCATAAGTTGCTGGAATTGCTTCATTCCTCACCCGATGAATTTATGATGGTTGGCAACTCACTTAAATCTGATATTTTACCCGTATTAAAGCTGGGTGGCTGGGGAGTTCATATCCCTTTTCACACAACATGGGTTCACGAAGAAGCCCATGAAGACCCCTCCCAATGGGAACGATATTTTGCCCTTCAGCACCTCAACGAATTGCTGGATGTCTTCTCTTAATTCACGAAAACTCCTCCCTTAAAAGTCAATAATTTATACATTTGCATAAGTAATGTCATACATTTAAATATGTTACATGTAGCGATGTATATCACAGTTATCGACCTGATTTTAAATAAGAACAAGCTTTGAATGACCCAAATTCTTAAAATTTTCAGAAAAAGGGAATAATAAGAGGTTGCTGCTTGTCTTATTGATATAAATTAACAGTTATAAATTGAAGGAATGACAAAAAAAATTGTGGTGTTGGGAGGCGGATTTGCGGGAGTGGAATCTGCTATCAAATTAAGATCATACGGCCATGAGGTAACCTTGATTTCTGACCGGGAATATCTGTTTGTTTATCCGGTATCCATCTGGATTCCCACACGACAAAAGACTTTTGAACAAGTTCAGATCAGTTTGATGGAGTTACAAAAGAAACACGGATTCGAACTGATCGTAGACCGAGCGATCCAAATTAATGCCCAGAATAAAGTTGTTCATCTTTCCAAGACAGAAGTCAGCTACGATTACCTGATGATTGCTCTGGGTATGCACAAATTGAAAGCCAAAGGTTCGGAACATACCCATTCCATTTGTGGTCAGCCCGAAGAAGCCCTGACAATCAGAAACGAACTGGACAAAATTGTGGAGAAAGGTGAAGGAAAGATTGCCATTGGATTCGGAGGCAATCCGCTGGATCCGACAGCTACTGCCGTACGGGGCGGCCCGGCCTTTGAATTACTGTTTAACTTCAGTCATTACCTGAAGAAAAAAGGACTGCGAGATAAAGTAGAACTCACCTTTTTCGCTCCGATGAAAGAACCGGGGAAAAGAATGGGCGAAAAGCCCTACAAAAAGATGGATGTATTTTTCCGGCATTACAAAATCAACAAACGCATTGGGACTCCCATCCAGGAATTTGAAGAAAAGGCGGTGGTTTTTAATGATGGGTCCAGGCTGGAAAGTGATTTAACTATTTTTATTGCTGCAGGTACCGGCCACAAAGTAATTACAGATTCCGGACTCCCGGTGAATGAAGCCGGATTCCTGAAAATTAACGAACTCTGCAGGGTACAGCACCACAATAATATTTATGCCATTGGCGATATTGTGGAACTCGGCGGTCCGGTCTGGGCCGCCAAGCAAGGACACATTGCCGAAGTAATGGCGGATGTGGCCAGCTATAATCTACACAATGAAATTTCCGGCATTGGCAAAAGAAAAAGCTATTGGGAGAAACTTCATATCGTATGCCTGATGGATTCAGGGGATGGCGGTGCTTTCATCATGCGGAACCATAAAAAAGACTTCATCCTGCCCCTTCCTGTTCTGGGACACTGGATGAAAAAGGCCTGGGGCTTTTATTATAAAAATACCAAGCTCAAGCGGATTCCCCGTATCCCGGGCATGTAATTAACCCTTAAAATTCTTCAACTGTTCTTCCAGCACCTGAATACGGGCCTCAGCATCGGCCTGTTTCTGGCGTTCTTTGTCCACCACATCGGCAGGAGCGTTCTGAACAAACCGCTCGTTGGAAAGCTTTTTAGATACAGATTGTAAAAATCCTCGGGTGTATTTCAGTTCTTCTTCGATTTTCTGGATTTCCTTTTCCGTATCCACCTGTCCGCTCAATGGCACGTAGTATTCCTGAGCCCCCACAGTGAATACCACGGCATCATCGGGTTTCTCATTTACTTTCTGAACACCGGATAAGTTAGTCAGTTTAACAATTACAGGATAAAAAATACAATCCGATAACGGACCTTCCTGCACCAGCAGTTCCAGTTCCTGCTTGTTTTTGATGTCCTTATCCTTGCGCAGACTTCGCAATGCGGTAATGATGCCCACAGCCCGGTCAAAACCGGCCAGCACTTTTTCATCAAAAGAATTGGATACAGGCATGGGAGCCACAATAATATCTTCTCCGTCATTTCTGTCGCGCAGCAAATGCCAGATTTCTTCCGTGATGAACGGCATGAACGGATGCGAAATCTTCATCAGCCGTTCAAAAAAGTCAACTGTTTTTTCCAAAGTAACCGCATCAATGGGTTGCTGATAAGCCGGTTTTACCATTTCCAGGTACCAGCTGCAAAAATCATCCCACACCAGTTTGTAGGTATCCATCAACGCATTGGAAATGCGGTATTGTTCGAAATTGCTTTCAATTTCCGACAAGGTTTTGTTCAACCTTGATTCGAACCAGCGAACGGCCAATGTATTGTTTTCTGGCGTCTCAAGATTTTCGTCCACCTGCCATCCTTTCACCAGTCGCAGGGCATTCCAGATTTTGTTGCTGAAATTTCTTCCCTGTTCGCACAGGCTCTCATCAAAGGGCAGGTCATTTCCTGCCGGAGAAGTCAGCAGCATACCCACGCGCACTCCGTCGGCACCGTACTGATCCATCAGCTTGATGGGATCGGGTGAGTTGCCCAGCGATTTGGACATCTTGCGGCCCAACTTGTCGCGGACAATACCGGTAAAGTAAACATTTTTGAAAGGAATTTCTTTCCTGTATTCCAGTCCGGCAATGATCATACGGGCTACCCAGAAGAAAATAATTTCAGGTGCCGTCACCAGATCATTGGTAGGATAGTAATAGTTGATTTCCTCATTATCGGGGAAGCGAACACCGTCGAACACCGAAATGGGCCACAACCATGATGAGAACCAGGTATCCATCACGTCTTCATCCTGTTTCAAATCGGAAAGCTGCCAGTTGGCGTCAAATTGTTTGTTGGCTTTTTCCAGTGCTTCTTCCTGTGATTTAGCCACCACGTATTCGCCGTTGGGCAGATAATACACCGGAATACGGTGTCCCCACCACAACTGACGCGAAATGTTCCAGTCGCGGACATTTTCCATCCAGTGCCGGTAAATATTTTTAAACTTGGAAGGATGAAATTTCAGTTCCTCACTTTCCACCACTTCCAGTGCCGGCCTGGCAAGTTCTTTCATTTTCAAAAACCACTGCGGCGACAACCGGGGTTCGATCACGGCATCGGTTCTTTCTGAATAACCTACTTTGTTGTTATAGTCTTCCACCTTCAGCAGGCTGCCGTCGGCTTCCAGGTCTTTCACAATTTGTTTGCGAACGGCAAAGCGATCCATGCCCACATAGAGACCGACCACGGCATTCATGGTACCGTCGCTGTTGAAGATATCGATGCTTTCCAGTTTGTGTTTTTGTCCCAGGTTGTAGTCGTTTTCATCGTGGGCCGGAGTAATTTTCAAAGCACCGGTGCCAAATTCACGGTCCACATATTCATCCACAATAATCGGTACAGCCCGGTTCACCAGCGGAACGATTACTTTTTTCCCGTGAAAACGCACAAACCGCTCGTCTTCGGGATGCACACAAACGGCGGTATCGCCCAAAATGGTTTCGGGACGCGTGGTAGCAATGGTAATGAAATCAGACGCCCCTTCCACCTGGTATTTCAAATAATACAGTTTCGACTGTACTTCCTTATAGATTACTTCTTCATCCGAAACCGCCGTCTTGGCCTGCGGATCCCAGTTCACCATGCGTACCCCACGGTAGATCAGTCCTTTTTCATACAGATCCACAAATGTATCGATCACTGCATCGTAGAGTGCTTCGTCCATGGTAAAACTGGTGCGGTCCCAGTCGCAGGAAGCACCCAGTTTTTTCAGCTGCTCCAGGATAATTCCGCCGTGTTTTTCCTTCCATTCCCAGGCATGTTCCAGAAATTCTTCCCGGCTCATATCGTGTTTGTCCAGCCCGTCCTCTTTCAGCTTGGCCACCACCTTGGCTTCAGTGGCAATACTGGCATGATCGGTACCCGGAACCCAGCAGGCGTTCTTTCCCTGCATGCGCGCCCGGCGCACCAGCACATCCTGGATGGTATTGTTCAGCATATGGCCCATGTGCAGCACACCCGTCACATTCGGCGGAGGAATCACAATCGTATAAGGCTCCCGTTCATCGGGTTCCGAATGAAAATACCGCTGTTCCATCCAATAGCGATACCATTTTTCCTCCACCTGGGCAGGACTGTATTTGCTGGGAATATCCATCTGCTTTTTCACGTTTATATAAGGGGGCAAAACTACAAAATATTGTGAAAACTTTCGACGATTTGGGCAGCAACCGCGCTATTCTCTTTAGTCCCGGCAGCCGGGGCCGTGTTCCGTATAAGACTTACAAGGGGCTTCCTTCGGTCGCCCTTGCCGTCTCACTTCTCATCGGCCTCTGCTGCCGGGCGCTGCCGCTCCTATCGCTGCTGCAAAAACTAATGCTCCAAACCGATTAGATCGATTAGTTTATTTTTCGAGGAAAATGACATTAATTATCAAATATTTACTACTTTTGCACTCCGAAATTTTTAATTATAAATCAATTAATTAACAAAAAGATGGTAAATCAGTA
>JAFGYB010000026.1 GCA_016936355.1 Bacteroidales bacterium
CAAATGTTGGATTTAAACCTTAATGCGAACCTTTCGGGATGGTGCCGTGCTGTGATTGCTGATCTTGAAATGGCCAGGGAGCTGGGCTTGCGTATGGTGAACCTTTCTTTACCTGTTTCAAAATTGCAAATTGAAGCAATAGCTAAAAACGAAGAGTGGGTAATTGGCCAATTGAAGCTTTGTCTTACTTATGCAAATCAACATTTCGATTTCATTACTGTAGGTGCACAGGATAGTTCACGTGCCGATAATCTGTTTCTTAACAGGTATATTGAAACTGCTGTTTCATTTAATAATGTAAAGCGGATCAGGATTGCCGATACGGTAGGTATTATGAATCCATTTACTGTATTTGATCTTTTCAAAGGGCTTATAAAAACCTTCCCACTAACCGAGTTTGAATTTCACGGGCACAACGACCTGGGAATGGCCAACGCCAATGCATTGGCCGCAGTAAAAGCAGGTGCAGGTGCCATAAGTGGTACGGTAAACGGCCTCGGTGAGCGTTGCGGAAATACTCCCATTGAAGAATTTGTTTTAGCCTTGCAGTACTCCGAGGGCACCGATCTGGGGGTTAATAAGCTTCGGCTTAGGTCAGTTTGTGAGCTTGTAGCAACTATTACGGGCAGAAAAATCCACCGGAGCAAACCATTCAGCGGAGCCGATTGCTTTACGCATGAATCGGGAATTCACACGCGCAGCCTTCTCGTAAACGAATTAAGTTATCAAGCATTTAAAGCAGAAGACCTGGGAACTGAAAAACGGTTTGTATTTGGTAAACATTCGGGGAGTGCGGCTGTGCTGGCCATTCTGAAGGAAAATGGGATCGTTCCGGATACACAACAGTTGATCTTGTTGATGGAGAAAGTGAAATCAGACTCCAAGTTCTCAACATCTGGTTTAATGGCGAACGATATAATAGAAATGTATAGAAAAATGTTTGGGGTGGAAGTTGTTTTAACAACAAAGACAACACCTCCCGCGTATGTTTTATTTCATTAAAAATTAAAGTTATGGACTGGAAAAAAGAATATTCCGAAGGTTTACAATTTGCTTCCACAGCAAAAGGGATGCAAAATAAGGAAAAAGTAGACAATGAAACCTTGTACAACATCATCGCGCTTGCAATAGAAAAATTCACATCGTCACTGGCATCAAAACTGAATTATATTCCGATGAATTCTTCCTTGGTTTTTATTTTCAGGGAGCTTTCGGGAAAAATAAATATTCCCGCTCACTTTATTGATGAAGCTTCATTTATGAACCGTTTTATGATTTATTGTTCGCTTGACATTGTTCCTGTAAAAGCGATATCAAAAGCCGATGTGTTGCGCATGATAGCGTTTATGGACGAAGTGGCATCGTATACAGAAAAGCAGGAAGGAGCATTCCGTGTGGCTACAGGAGCATAAACCCGGTCTTGTTATCAGCTGGACTGGCAAAAATTTCTTAAGTCCATTATTCCCCCTTGTACTCAAACCAGTCAAAAATAGCTGGTGCTTCTGACGGTGCTCCGTTCCCGCTTGCATACAAGCCCACGTAAACACCTGTAAACCAGCCTACTGTTTGAGTGCTGAGAAAACGGGCATCAGCAATATCCACGATCGTAAATGCCTTATTGTTCTGTGCGTACGAGAAGGTGAATTCCGGACCATTTCCCTCAATTTTTAAGTCGACAAAGCCGGGCTGCAATTCAATTTTTTCTGAAAAATAAATGGTAGGTCCAAACTGAAGCTTCACTACAACAAAGCGTTTCCCTTTTTTTGTAATCACCAAAAGGTCGAAATGTGACCCGTTGTTGACCAGTGTAAGTCCGGCTTCTTCATTCTCATTTTCAGACTCAAATTTCATACGGGCTGTGGCTTCAAACTGTATGTTGGTGAGACGACGACCTACAAAAGTTGGATTTCCTTTGTCGCCAATCTGCAGCGCCGATCCAAATAAAGTGAGCATCCCCTTTTTGCTGTCTAGTTGATAGTTTCCAACGCCAGGGGCCTGAATATAATTCCATTCGAGGCCAAAGACCTGTTCGTCAAAATTTGTACGAGCCGCTTTTGCTTCATGCGGCTTTTGAACCAGGGTCGGACAGGTCATTTCAACATCAACGGTACCGTTACCGTTGATCACCGGCCATCCACCCGTGGGCCAGCTAACCGGTACCAGACAGGTTTCGCGCCCCAGAATATGGTGTGGGGGATAGCCTGTTACGCTGCGGTAACCATGAATTACCATCCACCAGCTTTGGTCGTGGGCCTTAATAAGGTCGGCGTGCCCAATCCCCTGAATGGCTTTGCCCATGCCTGCTACGTTTACGTGAGTGGCGATAGGATTGGCCGGGTTGTCGATGTAAGGCCCCCAAAGATTGTGACTGCGTGCGATGGTTACCATGTGGGCTTCCTCAGTTCCGCCCTCAGCCGCCATAAGGTAGTAAAATCCGTCTTTTTTATAGATGTGTGGAGCTTCAGGATACCTGCCACCGCTTGAGTTCCATATCTTTTTGCGTTCACTTAGCAGTTTCCCGGTTTTTATATCAATTTCAGCAAGTTCGAAAGTGGAAGAGGTCACATACGCTCTGTCATCGTCATCGAAAAAGAGGTCAGGGTCAATTCCATCCATATCAATCCAGATGGCTTCACTCCAGTTCCCGGTAGGATCACTGGATGTTACAAAGAAGTTTCCGCCATGAGTCACATTGGTGGTAATCATGTAAAAAGTACCCTTGTGGTATCTGATGGTAGGGGCGAAGATGTTGATCTCGCCATCGATCTGTTCTTCGCGTTCGATGCAGTGACCGATCTGTTTCCAGTTGATCAGGTCTTTGCTATGAAAAACCGGGACACCCGGAAAATATTCAAAGGTGCTGTTCACCAGATAGTAATCATCACCAACCCGGCATGCGCTGGGATCGGGGTAGAAGCCTGGTATAACCGGGTTTCGGTAGCTTACAGGAGCGTCGGGCACAGGAGTCCTTACCCATGGATTGGGATTGACCTGTTGCGCAAAAAGCGGAAGGTATATCAATAAAGCGATGGCTGAAAACAGCTTTTTCATTGTTGAGTGGATTTGTTTATTGTAAAGATAGAATTTCCCGACTAAATATGAACAGGTGTTAAATCCCGTTCAGGCAGATCAGGCAAACATGGTTTTCTCGTAGTGCTACTGCTGG
>JAFGYB010000027.1 GCA_016936355.1 Bacteroidales bacterium
AGTTCAAAAGTTGAAGAGTGAGATTTTTCACTTCGTTCAAAATGACAACCAATTAACCCTGTGCCCTATGCTCTGTGCTTTGATGGCCAATGCCTGTGCCAACGGCCAACAGCCAGGTACAAAAGAAATTAAGAGAGTCACGTCGTCACTATGTCACACCGTCACCTTGTTCCTGTGAAAAAGGTAATTCCTGATTTTTCAGCTTTTGGTTTTTCTTTCTCTGTTTTTCTTCTAAATTTGCAATAGAAACGAGCCCGATGTCTTATATTGTTTTGAATGACCACTGGATTATGATTGCAGCCGCCTTTTTGACCGCCTTTTTGATTGCCTACATGGCAATTCCTTCCCTGGTGGAAGTGGCCCGTGCGAAGAACTTGTATGATGAACCCAACGGCCGGACCTCTCATGACCACATTACCCCTACTCTGGGAGGGGTGGCTATTTTTGCCGGTTTTGTCATTTCTTCCATGATCTTTGTGGATATTTCCAGAATTACGAACATTCAATACATTTTGGCCGGTGCCATCATTATCTTTTTCCTGGGGCTGAAAGATGACATTATTGGGTTAAGCCCCCTGAAGAAATTTATTGGTGAGATTATTGCAGCGTTTATTATTATTGATTTCGGAGGTATTCACATTACCAATCTTCACGGACTGCTTGGGATCTATGGCATAGACCAGTTGGGTGGTGATTTCCTGACCATGATTATCATTATTGGCATCATCAATGCGATGAACCTCATTGATGGGATTGACGGGCTGGCTTCGGGTGTGGGCATCATTGCTTCCCTTGCCTTTGGTTCCTGGTTTTATTTTGTGGGTGATCGGGAACTGGCCATTTTAGCCGTGGCTTTGGTCGGGGGATTGGTGGCCTTTTTCCGTTTCAACTTCTTTTCCCATTCCAACAAGATTTTTATGGGGGATATCGGGTCCCTGTTGTTGGGCTATATTCTGGCGATCTTTGCGATTCTGTTTAACGAACGAGCGTTGACCATAGCCATGGGGAACCCCTATTTTGTTCAATCGGCACCGGCGGTTTCCATTGGAATTCTCATCGTTCCGGTATTCGATACGGTTCGGGTGATGCTTGTTCGCATGATCAAGGGGAAATCCCCGTTTAAGGCGGACAAACGTCATGTACACCACTATTTGTTGGAATTGACAGGGAGTCACCGAAAATCAACGTTGATCATTCTTTTTGTGAACCTGATCTTTATTTTTGTCTCCTTTTATTTTGCCCACATGGGCGTTACCCGGCTGATCATTTATCTTTTGATTCTGGCAACGGTTGTTTCGTTTATTCCGTATTATCTGTTGCACAAAAAGAGAAAATCAGAGGTAGTAACAGAAGGAGAATTTAAAGCTGATGCGTGAAGATTTAAGGCTAAAATTCAAAGTATAAAGGCTAAAGTGTTGGAAGAAACAGGACAAAAGATAAAAGACCCAAGAAACAAGACAAAAGAAAGTCGCGTCGTCACTTTGTCACTTCATAGGTGCAAAGGCTAAAGTTCAAAGGAAAAAGGTTGAGGAGTTGAAAAGGTTTGAAAAGTCTGAAGAGTCTGAAAAGTTCAAAAGTTAGAAGAGTGAGATTTTTCACTTCGTTCAAAATGACAACCAAATAACCCTGCGCCCTATGCTCTTTGCTTTGATGGCCAATGCCAACAGCCAAAGCCTGAATAAGAAACAGGACAAAAGAAAGTCACTTTGTCACTTGTCCCTTTGCACGATTTCGGACCAAGAAAGAGATATGACCCTGTTGGATGAAAGTCAGGCGAAAATAGCATGGAATGATTTTACATCGCGTTTCCGGGGAAAAGTTCCTTTTTCATACAATCCCTCGCTGTATTATTTTTACAAGGAATATTTCGGTTGGAAACCGTATTATATTCTATTGCAGCACGAAGGGAATACTCAGGCCATTCTTCCTTTGGTCCATACGGGAAAAGCGTGGGTAAGCCTTCCACACTTTTCGTATGGAGGAATGCTTTCCGTAAGGTCTTTTCAAGGGAAAACAAGCACAATACTTAAGATTGTGGATCTTTTGGAAAACAAGCAACTCTCCCCTGGTTTTTATCAGTTTGATATTTCAGATGAAGATAAGGAAGATGAGTTTTCAAAACGGCGGCTCCTTATCATAAGGGGGATAGCACCCATGACATCTGTCCAACCGGCCAGTGAAAAAACAGTTTCTTATATGGAAATCTCTGGGTCCAAAGATGAGCTGTGGAAACAGCTTTCACCAAACCTTCGTCGAAAGATCAGGAAGGCAGAGGTGTTAGGATTGGATGTCAGTACCGGAGGATATGAACTCGTTGATGATTTTTACAAAGTGTATTCCAAAAGAATGCATCAACTTGGATCGCCGGCCTATGCAAAGCGATTCTTTAAAGTACTGATGAAGTCAGTGGATGAGGCAAAATTCTTTGTTGTACATTATGAAGGAAAGGCGGTAGGAGCCGCTTTTGTTCTAGCCTATCAGGGTTTTTATGAAAGTGCCTGGTTTGCCACTGACAGGAACTTCTGGAAGTTTTATGTGGCCGATTTCCTGAACGGGTCGATACTGACGTATGTTGCTGAACAAAAGGGAAAAGTTTATTCACTGGGGCGAAGCACAGAAAAGGGGACGGTATTTCAGTACAAAAATCATTGGCCCGTGAAGAACGATGCTTTATTCGTATACAGTACTGTTGAACGGCCATCCATCAGAAAATACACCGGGTTATCTGAACTTTGGAAAATCATACCCGGAGTAGTTGCACGCAGCCTGGGTCCTGTCTTTGTGCGGCATATCTATTGAGAACGACGGTCGGGATCTCGTTTCCCAATCTTTTCCACCCAAAGAACCCACAGAATAAAAATAACTCCGTAATAAAGGGGCCGCATTACCCAGTGGTGAATAAAGCCCCAGTGAGCCGGCCAGTGAACTATTACAACGGAGAGAATCACAATACGCAGAATGTTGTATAGGTGAATCGTAACGATTCCCAACGGGATGTACCAGAGTTTTCTTTTCCAGGGACCGGGAAACAAGAGCATCAGGAAAAACCACTGATAAAACTGCTTCAATCCCGAACAACTGCCCTCGACTGCGATGTAGCCGTTGTTTGCAAAAAACAGGGTGTTGTGTTCCGTATGAATGGGATACCTCAGCACATGTTCAACAATCCAGGAAGCAGGAAGAAAAACCTGATGAGCCAGGAATTCTTCCGTTTCGTTAAAGAAAGCGTGGGTCCTCAACCACGATTCCAATCCCCCATCCCACCAGAGCCAGTGAAAAAAATAAGTAATAACCGCAAAGTATAGAATTTGTATGATAAACTGTAACTTGTGTTTCGTAATGAATGCCTGGATCGGGTTTGGAAAAGAAATCATAAATTCAATTTTGTAGCAAAGTAAATAATTAAATCGGATGAGGTTGTTTATTTTATGTTCTCTTTGCATCCTCATCCAGCCTTAACAGGCAAACGGATAAATTCAGCAATGCATATAATGACCGTTGATGTGGAAGACTGGTTTCACACTTTTGATTCCCGATACTACAATCGTTCCGACAAGTGGAGATCATTGCCCTCCACCCTGGAAAGGAATGTGGAGCGATGGAGCGATTTTCTGTCGGAGCATCAAATAAAGGCCACTTTCTTCTGGCTTGGCTGGAGTGCCAAACGGCACCAAAGATTGGTACGCAAACTTTCAGAAGCGGGTCATGAAATCGGGGCGCACTCGTACCATCACATTAAGCTTTCAGATTTAAAACCGGATGATTTTCGGCGGGACACCCGGCAGGCACTCAATATATTGGAGGATGTTACAGGAAAGCCGGTTACTTCGTACCGGGCCCCGGGTTTTTCGGCGGGTAAAGACACCTTATGGGCTTTCGAAATCCTTTCCGAACTGGGGATTCAGAAAGACAGTTCCCTGTTTGCAGGACGCCGGTTGAATTTGAATCATTCGGTTGTTCCTTCCGAGCCGTTTGTTGTTTCCGGAGGTGGTTTTCGAATCAAAGAGTTTCCCGTGGTCGGAATTCCCCTGTTTGGGGGGTCGTTCAATTATTCGGGCAGTGGGTATTTCAGGATTAGTTCGCTGCATCTGATAAAAAAGAGACTGTTGCATGCCCCCTATATGATGTATTATTTCCATCCCAGAGATTTTGATGATGGGAAGGTAAAAAAGACTGACGAAAGACTGTTTTTTCGTTTGCGCTATAAAGTGGGGACAAAAAAAACGTTACATAAACTTGCTACACTGAATCAAAAAATTGATTTTGTTGATTTGGAAACAGCTGATGCTAAGATACAATGGAAAAAGGTTAAACAGTTCCGGCTTTGACTGTAGAGTTTTAAAAAAGAGGATATACAGGGCTTTATAAAAAATCATTCATACAAACGTCCGATTTATCGTTGTTGGGCGGATGGAAACAGAGGATCCTCTATTGATTTCAGGTATTTATACTCGATTTCCGCACATCAAATTTTTTTAAATTTGCTTTTAAGAGAAAAACCAATCATTCTAGCTTTAACTTATAGATGAAACCAAATCTTTTTGTTGTCGGGGCTGCCAAATCAGGAACGTCCACATTACATAGTGTTTTGAATAGTCATCCTGCAATTTATATGTCTCCCATAAAGGAGCCTCATTTTTTTGCAAAAGAGATTAGACCGGATGAATTTAGTTTGCGTTTTAAAAGGGCAAATAAATTTGATGCCGGTGTTTATTTTAGCCAAAACCCTTTGCAGCCATTGCATGCTGCCTTTATTCAAAATAGGGAAAATTATTTTAAATTATTTAGGGAGGCTTCTGTACAAAAATATTGGGGAGAAGCCAGCCCCAGTTATTTATTCTCGGAAACTGCTCCTCGGGAAATTGCAAATTTTCATTGCAATGCTAAGATAATAATTATCCTTCGCGATCCTGTTGAGCGAATTATCAGTCATTATCAAATGGATGTCTTATCCGGGCTGCAAGAAGAAAAGGACATTTATAAAGGTGTCATGAGGGACTTTGGTCAGGAGAAAAAAGGGTGGGGGATATCTCATTTATATATTGAGTTAAGCAAATATCAAAATCAGGTTAAAAATTATCTCAGAATTTTTGATGCTTCAAATGTGTTAATACTTGATTTTGCTTTGCTAAAATCAAACCCGGGAGAACTTTTTGAACAAATCTCTGCCTTTTTGGATGTTCCCAATTACTTTAAAATGAAGATTGTTAAAAAAAATGAAACAGTCATGCCTAACAACTGGTACGTAAAAAGCCTGTTAAATTTATGGCAAAAAGTTAAATTTTTTGAGACAAGTGCAGGATTAAAAAAACTGTTTTTAGAAAAATTCTTTTCCAGGCCTGAAATTGTCATCACAGAAAAATTCGATGAAGAGATTCGGGAAATATTGAAGGAAGAGTTGGAATATTATCACTCCCTTTTCAACGCTTTGAAGTGATGGATTGAAGGAAGAGAAGATTCCCCTGTTTATGACTAGCTGGAATTTAGTTGTTTTTAGAACAGGGAAAATGGCAGGTACAAAACCAATATATTTGTAATAGAAACACAGATGGTAGATTCATACTGAAATACAGTCCTTTGTATCAATGCAACGGGACTTAGAAAGCGGAGCTGTAGGGTGACCATAGTAGAAGATGCTTTAGTTCATTGTACGAAAACTAATAAATAAAAGGATGTCGGATCAGAATAATATTCATCCGGTTTTTAGTCAGATTTTGAACCGGTCTGACAAAGAGCGGTTTTTAAATCAGAAGTCAAAGGTGGTCTGGTTTACAGGACTTTCGGGTGCAGGTAAAACTACTTTGGCACGAAATGTTGAGCGGGAATTGAGTAAAAGAGGCTATCTGACGCAAATCCTGGACGGTGATAACATTCGCTCTGGTATAAATAAGAACCTGGGATTCACTGAAGTGGACCGGAACGAAAATATTCGAAGAATTTCGGAAGTGTCCCGGTTGTTTCTGGATTGTGGAGTGATCTGTATCAACAGCTTCATCAGTCCTACGGAAGAAATCCGGCAAATGGCTATGGAAATCATAGGAAGAAAAGACTTTATTGAGGTTTTTGTTAATGCACCTCTCGAAGTATGTGAATCCAGAGACACGAAAGGATTATATATCAAGGCAAGAAAAGGTGAAATAAAAAATTTTACCGGAATTGATGCCCCCTTTGAGGTTCCGCAAACTCCGGATCTTGAAATAAGAACAGATGAACTACCCATCGAAGAATCAACAGCCAGGGTTTTGGAGGTGATACTTCCTGAAATCAGATATGATTAGGTCAAAAACAAAGTAACAGATCGATAGGTTGACTTCTTTAAAAAAGAATTTTATTTACAACTTGTTGTTGCTGGGCAGCAATCTGCTGTTTCCGGTCATTAATTTTGCCTATGCATCGCGGATCGTGGGACCTGAGGGTATTGGGAAGATCCAGTTTGTGATCACCTTTGCTACCTATTTTGTGCTTATTGCCCAGCTGGGTATTCCCGCTTATGGCATGCGGGAAGTTGCTAAGGCAAAAAACGACCAGAAAAGACTGGATCGCATATTCTCAGAATTACTGGTTATCAATATGATCAGTTCGCTGGTATTGCTGATTATCTATCTTGCTGTAATTATATCTGTGTACTGGTTCCGTGCGAGTCTTAACTATTATTTACTGGCAGGCCTTCTCGTTATATCGGGGTTTTCTGTGTTGGAATGGTTTTATAAGGGAACGGAAAACTTCCGCTTTCTTTCATTACGTTCAGTAGTAGTAAAGATGCTGGCGCTCATTGGTTTGATTCTTTTTGTCAGGTCCCCCGGTGATTTGATGATTTATTTTCTCATTACCATGGGCTCAGTTCTGGCTGTGAACATTCTGAATTTAATAGGGCTTAAGGGACGGGTTACTTTATATTTTCGAGGTTTGAGGTTGAAGAGACATTTGAATGCACTTCTGATTTTGTTTGCTTCATCGCTAACCATTGGGGTTTATACGTTGGGAGATACCTTATTGTTGGGCTTCCTGACAGATAACCAAGCCGTAGGGTTTTATACGGCAGCCAAGAAATTAATACTGATCACCATTCCATTGATTACTGCCCTGGGAACGGTTTTAATCCCGAAAATGGCACAGAGCCTGGATGTTATGAATCAAAAGGAATTACAAATGCAGGTAGATCGATCTTTTGCATTTATCAGTCTGTTTGGAGTTCCTGTTTCCTTAGGGTTATTGGTTTTTGCACCGGAAATTATGCCGGTTTTTTCGGGAACACAATTCGAAGGGGCTGTTTTAACCTTACAAGTGATCGGGCCCACTGTTTTTGTGGTAGCCCTTGGACATCTTTTCGGACTGCAGTTGCTGATTCCGGGTGGCTTTGAAAGGCTTTACCTGAAATCAACTATTTTAGGGATGATAGCCAGCCTGATCCTCAATGTTGTATTGATTTCAAATTTTCGGGATAAGGGAGCCGCTGCGACTCTACTGATCACAGAAATACTGGTGACCTTTACGGCTGGTTTTATGGTGTGGAAGAAAATGGAACTTCATTTTAATTGGTATTTAACACTGAAAGCCTTGCTGGCTTCATTAGTTTTTATTCCGGTTGCCCTGGCATTGAGGAGCCTGCACCTGCCTCTTTTTACCGGATTGTTAGCAGCGGTAGCTGTTTCGACCATTTTATATTTTATGGTTCAGCTATTTGTTTTCAGAGAACCGCTGATGAAACAAGTGGTAAGAGAAGTGGGAAACAAGTTTAAAATATAAGTCTGGTTGTCCCCCTTTGGAGGGGGTAGGGGGAGGAAAGAGGCAAAAAACGGTTATGACATTAGCATCAAAAGGAAATAATTACCTTTATAATAAGATGCTTCGGAAATATGCCAGCGAGTTAAGAAAAAATATGACAAAAGCAGAGGCCTGTCTTTGGAAGTATGTGCTAAGTTCTGGTAATTTAAGAGGTTATAAATTCAGAAGACAACGGCCAGTACTCAATTATATAGCAGATTTTATGTGTACAGACCTCATGTTGATTATAGAAGTGGATGGCATTACACATTTGGATGGAGAAGTGGCTGCCCGTGATGAATTAAGACAAAAAGAATTAGAACAGGTGGGATTTAAAGTATTACGGTTTCAAGATAATGAAGTGTTAAATGATATACAAAACGTGGAAAGGGTATTGGAAAATTATGTTGAGGAATATGAACTAAAAAAAGCATAACTCCTCCCCCTACCCCCTCCAAAGGGGGATAATGGCTCTGAATCTACAATTAGTAGCATAATAATAACCTTTTATTTAAAGAAATCAGAAAAGAATAAAAAACTTGAATCCACAGGTATCCATCATCATTGTCAACTTCAACAGCGAGGAATATCTTCCCGGATGCCTTGATTCTATTGCAAATCAGGTCAGGAATATTGAATATGAGATTATCATCGTTGACAATGCTTCGCAACCTTCATCCATTCAGTTTGTTCGTGACAATTATTCAGAGGTACGACTGATCATTAACGATAAAAACCTGGGTTTTGGTGCTGCCAACAACCGGGGGGCGAAGGAAGCCAGAGGAAAATACCTGTTCTTCCTGAATCCGGATACCCTCCTTTTGGACAATGCTGCGTTGCGTTTTTATCAGTTTCTGGAAGAAGAAAAACCGGAGGCTGTGGCTTGTGGAGGGAGTCTGATTTCTTCTGAAGGTCATCCCATCACATCATACGGTAACTTCCCATCTTTGCTGCAGGAAGTTGGCGATATGGGATTCCGTAGATTTTTTCAGTCTTATTACGACCGGTACCTGAGTATTGGGAAAAAAGCAGATGAGCTGCAAACGCCCATACGTGTGCCATATATCACGGGAGCAGATATTTTCGTCCGAAAACAAGTTTTTTTCGAAGTAGGTGGTTTTGATGAAAACTTCTTTTTGTATTACGAAGAAACGGATCTGTTTTACCGTCTGCACCAAAAGGGGTTGGTTTCCTTCCTGTTACCGGATGTGAAAATTATTCATTTGGAAGGGCCGGCTCTGATGAAGGAAAACAAACTGAATCTGGAAAAGTGGCCGGTCTGGGAACAAAGCAAATATTACTATTATAGAAAGCATAAGGGAATAATTGTGTCGTTACTGGTAAAAAAAATACAACTGCTGTCTTTGGTTTTTCATTATCTCTTTGGCCCCATGAAATATCCCTTACTAAAGACTTTGAAAACAACCTGGAAGGCATGAGAAGGTAAGAAACAAGAAAAAAGATGAAAGAAAAAAGAAAAAAGACACATGATAAAAGAGACAAGTAACAATTTTTTGGTCAGGAATTCTACGGTTGGAAACGAACCAATCTAATGGTCTTAATGTCAAAGATTTCTGTGTTCTTCGCCCTGTGCTCTAAGCTACTTCAACTCCACAGGAAGAGATTCTTCACTCCGTTCAGAATGACAACTTAAAGTAAGTTTGAACCATTATCAACTTTTTGAATCTGTGAGCTGCCAAAGCCAATGCCAACAGCCAAAGCCTAAACAAGAAACAAGAGACAAGACAAAAGAAACAAGACACAAGAAAAAGGACACAAGATAAAAGAGACAAGAAACAATTTTTTGGTCAGGAATTCTACGGTTAGAAACGAACCGGGCCAATGGCCAAAGCTAATGCCAAAGTGAAAATATGAAACAAGAGCGTCACCTCGTCACTCAGTCACGTTCAACATACAGACACTTTTTTCCAAACTTTTTCGTTTAACGAACAATAACGGTTTGTCGGGAAAAGGTTGTTAATTTTAATAGCTTTACAGAATTATATTTTTGAATTAAAACAGAAGATGAATAATACAGTACGGTATCAACTTTATGCGCTTATATTAATGGTTATGTTTCCCCTGATTTCTTTGGGGCAAACCTTGCCTGTCGGAACACCGGTGTTGAGTGATTATTACAGAAGAGCACAGTTGTTGGGGAAGTTGAATCCTGAGGTTAGTTTCACTTCTTTTCCTTTGTTTCCGGTAGGGGCTTTTAAAGTTCAAAATGCATTTGATCCGGATAGTACTTTATATAAAAATCGCCTGATCGATTTTGACGGAATGGCACCATTTCTAAACAAAAAAGGCAGGGTACAACTCTTGCCTGTGGTATGGAAGAATCAATACAACAGCCAGCATCCTGCCGGTATGAATGATGGAGTTATGGTTCCGGCCAGAGGTTACCAAACAGTTTTGAGTGCAGGTGTGTTTATTAAATTCGGTCCGTTATCTGTTCAGCTGAATCCCGAATGGCACTATGCAGCCAATGTGCCGTTTCAGGGATTTTATCAGATTTATGGTAAACCATCTCCCCCCAGTGGTTTAATTGATCTTCCCGAACGGTTTGGCGATTCGGCCATTCAACAAGTATCCTGGGGGCAAAGCAGCATCCGGCTGACCTTCGGCCCGGTTTCGTTTGGCTTTTCCAACGAGAACCTGTGGTGGGGACCGGGTATTCACAATGCCCTGCTCATGACCAATAATGCGCCGGGATTCCCGCACCTCACCTTGAATACCGTTCGCCCTATAAAAACGCCTATTGGTTCGTTTGAAGGGCAACTCATTGGCGGGAAACTGGTGGGCTCCGGTTATACTCCGGGTTTACCGGATGACTGGCGGTACCTGAATTCATTGACCCTGACCTATCAACCCAAATGGGTTCCAGGACTCTTTCTGGGGTTTGCCCGCAGTTTTCAGATTTACCACAGCGACATGGGAAATCATTTGTACGATTACCTCCCGGTGTTTGGTGCCATTGAGAAAGTGGCTGTGGGGAATGCAGCAACCGATGTCCGCCGTCAGGATCAGTTGCTCTCAATTTTTATGCGGTGGGTCTGGGTGAAAGCTCGTGGGGAATTTTATGCGGAATTTGGCCGGGAGGACCATGCCTGGAATACACGGGATTTGCTGCTGGAGCCCAATCATTCGGCAGCTTATGTCGTTGGTTTGATGAAATTATTTCCTCTGTGGAGGAAAAATGAATACATTCAGATAAATGCCGAAGTTACAAACTTGGCTTCAACTGCTACAACCAATAACCGGGTTAGAGATTACACTCCACCTGTTGGTTATTGGTATACACATTATCAGATAAAACAGGGCTATACTAATGATGGACAGGTTTTGGGAGCAGGAATAGGTCCCGGGAGCAACATGCAATGGTTGAGAGTGAGCTGGGTAAAAGGAATGAAGAGCCTGGGGCTCGATTTCGAAAGATATGTGCACGATAATGATTATTTAATTGCTAACATAAAAGATATCAGAAGAAATTGGGTGGATCTTAGTACCGGGCTGGTGGGCAGTTGGGCATACAAAAATTTACTCTTCTCTGCTGAGGTAAAATACATTCATGAAATCAATTATGAATGGCGCTACAGGCCTGTTCAGATAACAAATGCCAAACCCACTTACTGGAGCCCGACAAAGGATTCGTATAATTTTCATGCATTAGTCAATGTGGTGTATCGTTTTTAATTGCCAGGAGTCACGTAAAATGAAATGTTGTATGCTCAATAAATTCCAATATATCAAAGGTGCGTTGCGCTGTAAAATGGTGGTTTTTTTAATGGTTTTTTTCAGTGTTTTACAGGCAATGGGACAAACACTACCTGTAGGCATGCCCGTATTGCAGGATGTGTACCGCAGAAATCAGCTGTTGGGAAAGATAAACAATGAGGTTAGTTTTACCGTTCTTCCGCTGTTTCCGTTCCAGGTAACGGACAAAAGTAAGGTCTTTGATCCCGATAGTACGATGTCGGGGTCCTCACTGATTTCAATGAAAAGCAGATTCGTATTTGCTAAAAAGAAAGGCAAAATAGAATTGCTACCCATTATTTGGAAGCAGCAAACCAATACAAAATTTCCCTATGGACTCAATGATGGCGCTATGATTCCCGCCCGGGGATATCAAACCTTGTTCAGTGCGGGGTTCTATGCGCAATACGGTCCACTCAGTATTCAATTGTGGCCTGAAGTGGTCTACGCGCAAAACAGTCCCTATGCAGGCTTTCCCGAAAATTATTCGGATGAGATTTGGGCACAGTATTACTGGAGGTTGAATGAAATTGACCTCCCGGAACGGTTTGGAAACGGACCGTATAGTAAAATCACCTGGGGACAGAGCAGCATCCGGTTCACCTTTGGTCCTGTGTCCTTCGGACTTTCTAATGAGAACCTTTGGTGGGGACCAGGTATTAGAAATACATTGGTAATGACCAATAATGCTGCAGGTTTTAAGCATTTAACGTTGAATTCTGTAAGGCCAGTTAATACAGTTATCGGTTCTTTTGAATGGCAATTGATTGCCGGCAGGCTTGAGCCTTCCGGATATTTACCTGCGGGTTCTGATCGGACTTTTAATGGAAGACAATTGTATAATCCTAAACCGGACGAGTGGAGGTTTTTAAGTGGCGTTATTTTAACGTACCATCCTAAATGGGTGCCCGGCTTGTTTTTGGGTGCCACCCGGACCATGCAGCAATATCACACGACTGTGGGCCGTAACCTTATCGATTATTTCCCGGTATTTACCCCTTATGGACTGCGTAAGGCTGGTGGTGACGGGGCCCTGGCACAAAAGAGGTCTCAATTGTATTCCTTTTTTATGCGCTGGCTTTGGGAAAAAGGTCATGGGGAGGTGTATTTTGAATACGGAAGAAATGATTATTACTGGGATAAGAGAGACTTACAGGTGGAACCTGCTTACTCCGGAGCCTTTGTTGTTGGATTTAGAAAACTGGTACCATTAAAGAACCGAAAAGATCAGTACCTGCAAATTATGTCGGAGTTTACCCAGTTGGCATTCAACCCCACAACAATTAACAGAAATGGAAATAATGCCACCAGTTGGTATACAAGTGGTGTTGTGAGAGCAGGATATACGCACGAAGGACAAATTATCGGGTCGGGGATTGGTCCGGGAAGTAATATGCAAACACTGGAGGTGGATTGGGTAAAATCATTGAAAATGATAGGTTTGCGGTTTGAAAGATTGGTGCACAACAACGATTTTTTCTTGTTGTACATCAAGGATATCCGACGAAACTGGGTGGATGTCAGCGCTACACTTATCGGACAATGGCCCTATAAAAACCTGTTATTTAGCGGCCGCATTCAATATGTTCGGTCCATGAATTATGAATGGCAGTTTACCCCTCCTTCTTCCGGATACTGGGGGCCAGGATTGGATGTTACTAATCTTCACCTGAGACTGGGCGTGGTGTACCGGTTTTAGAGGAAATAAAAAATTTACATTAGCCAGAGGGAAAAATGTCAGTTTCTTCAAAGACAGTATCTGTCATTATACCGGTATTTAATAACGGAAATTATCTCAATGATACAATTCAAAGTGTAGTAAATCAGGCATATAAAGACTTTGAGATTATTGTTGTTGATGATGGTTCAACGGATCAAAATACGTTACAGGTTCTGAAAGAAATCAATCACCCTCAGATAGAAGTTTTTATTCAGGATTATGCCGGGGTTTCAATAGCCAGAAATTATGGAATTGAAAAAGCATCGGGAAAATATATTTTACCCCTGGATGCGGATGATCTTTTAGGTGACACCTTTATAGAACAAGCCGTGGATGTTCTGGATAAAAATCCATTAGTTAAAGTTGTGTTCGGTGATGTTCGAATGTTTGGTAAAAAACACGGGATGAAAAAGCTACCCAATCATTCATTAGAAATGTTATTGGGGCAAAATACCATGGTCGTAACTTCGATGTTTCGGAAAGCAGATTTTTTGAATACATCCGGATTTAATCCCAACATGAATGAAGGTTTTGAGGATTGGGATTTTTGGCTTACACTTTTGGAATCAGGGGGTGATGTCTTTAAATTGGATACGATTGCTTTGCACTACAGAATCAAAGAATCATCCCGAAATTCTTCCCTCACGGCACAAAAAATGCAAAAGCTACGCCGGCAGATCTATGAAAATCATAAGGAACTTTATGCCCGGCATTTTTTTGATCCGTTGAAGTCTTTTGAGTATGGATTGCTGCTCACTTCAAAAGAGTATAAACTGGGAAAAAAATTGCTCCGACCTCTTCGGATCCTGTTACAGAAATTGAAATAATATGTGATACACAATTTCCTGCAAATAAGGGAATTGTATTTTGTTCAATGGGAAATTCACTTCCTAAATATAATTTTATTGACAGGTTGAAAGATAAACAACCTGTTTTCCTAAAGGGATTGTTGGCTTTGTTATTAGCCGATGTAATGATCGACCCCAACAACCTTATTTTCCGTGTTAAATATGTATTGTTTGTTTTTGTTTTACTGGTATGGACAGTAGGTTTTCGTCCAAAAATGAACCGCTGGGATTCAAAACTAGCATATGTTGCGGTTTTTATAGGCGTGTTTATGCCTTTTTACGCTTTGTCAGTGGGAATTATCAATAGTGTTTTGCACAATGTTCCTGTAGGCAATTTAGTGTATTTGAATTCCTTTTTCTTTTTTCTGCTGGTATTGGTAACGATGAATAATACTTCCTATTTAACAGTGCTGTTTAATCGTTCCTCGTTGATGATCGTTTTGGTAACACTTCTAATATACGCATCGTTGGTGTTGAATCCACTTTGGTTTAAATCCTTGTATCAATATTTTGTGATGGATAAAAATGTTGCGGCCTATGCATTGAGAAATTACGGAAAGATTACCATGCTGATGATCTTTTATAAAACTTCATCGATTTTGGTTTTTCCATTGTCCTATTATCTCTACAAAATCCTGATCGATCAGAAAACGAAAGCTCGTTTTGTACAGTACCTGTTGACGGTTTTGATAATGGTCACTTTGTTTTTGTCCGGTACGCGGGCCAACGTATTGTCCTTGTTTCTGATCCTGATTTTTTATTTGGGGTTTTTTACTTACCGCCGATCCAAAACCTGGTTTGTCCTGGTAGTTAGTGCCGGATTGGTTCTGTTTTTATTGATGCTGCCTTCCGTTTGGGAAGTGTTTATGAACAGGCATGAGGCCTCCAATGCCATCAAGTTTGGTTATCTGCCATCGTATGCAGACTTTTTTGATCAGAACCTGCTGAGTTTGTTTTTTGGACAGGGAATCGGGGGCATTTTCTATGCATCAGTATTGAACAGGATGGTAGGAGTAACCGAGCTTACCTATCTTGAATTGATTCGAATTTGGGGTATTCCCATCGCCGTCATTTTCGGTGTGATTCTTATTTGGCCCTTGGTGCGGGAAATTAAATCGAAAAAATTAAGCCACCTGTTTATCGCGTACCTGGCGTTTTTGTTTATTGCCGGAACGAATCCGTTGCTGTTGAGCTCAACGGGGATGCTGGTGCTTGTTTATGTGTTTTCAATGTCGTTTGGAAAGTCTGAAAGGTTTGAAAAGTTGAAGAGTTAAAGAGTTAAAGTTTGAAAATAATTATGATTCATTTTATTCCTGTAACTTTATAACATGTTTAACAATTAAACTTTTTAACCCTTAAAAATGAACAATTATGTCAAAAATTGAATCTTTTGAGGAGTTGGTGATATGGCAGGAATCAAGAGAATTAGTGACGATTGTTTACAACGTCTTTGAAAAATCAAAAGACTACTCGTTTAAAGATCAAATACAAAGGGCTTCCGTTTCCGTTATGAATAATATATCTGAAGGTTTTGAAAGAGGATCAAATGCTGAATTTATAAGATTTTTATTTATTTCTAAGGCTTCTGCCGGAGAGGTCTGAAGCATGATTTATGTTGCAAGTGATATAGGATATATAAATGCTAAAATAAGGGAAGATTTGCTTGCAAGAACAAGAAAGTTATCTGGAAGTATTTCCAATTTTATTAAATACCTTAAAACAACCAAGGTTTGAGATTAACCCTTTCAACTTTTCTAACTTTTTAATCATTTAACCTTTTCTCATTCTAATTTTAGAAACTTAAAAACAAGAATTGTGAAAGTTGACATCCTGCTTTCAACGTTTAATGGAGCCAATTACTTAACAGAGTTGCTTCAGTCGCTGAGAAGTCAAACGTATCCGGATTGGAAGTTGATTGTCAGAGATGATGGTTCCACAGACAATACGCTGGATATCCTGAAAGCATTTGGTGAAAAAGAGCGGGTAACTCTTCTGAAGGATGGGATACGGCTGGGGCCGAAAAAAAGCTTTGAGTTACTGTTGGAAAAAAGTACGGCTGATTACATGTTGTTTTGTGATCAGGATGATGTTTGGTTGCCGGAAAAGATCCAGCACACGTTGGAAAAAATGCAGAAAATGGAACAACAATTTCCGGAACAGCCAATGTTGGTCTTTTCCGATCTCGTGGTTTCAGATGAAGCGTTAAACGAAATCCACCCGTCCTTATGGAACTACACCAAGGTCAATCCCGAAAACATACATAACATCTATAAGTTGTTGGTCAACAATCCGGTGGTGGGGTGCACGACCATGATCAATAGGCAGGCGAAGCATGTTGTGTTGCCCATTCCGGATGAAGCAGTAATGCACGACTGGTGGGTAGCCCTGAAGGTTTCTTCAAAAGGGAAAGCGGTGTTTTTAAGAGAACCTACCATCCGGTATCGTCTGCATACAGAAAATAATCTGGGGGTTTCTGCCGCTGACAGCCGGTTTTATCTAAAAAGAATGATACGTTTTCAAACGTTACTATCCCAAAACAACCATGCCATTAAAATGATGAAAGCGTTGGATTGCAACCTGTCGGTTCCGAAATTTTTGTTTTATAAAGTGATGATGAGTTTTTCAAAAGCGTTCAGATAGTGGTTTCGGTATGCATGTCGACATACAACGGGGAAAAGTATCTGAAAAGGCAAATGGATACGATTCTGCAGGAACTGGGTCCTGAAGATGAGTTGATTGTTTCAGATGATTCGTCAGTAGACGGAACGGTTGAAATCATTCAGTCATACAAGGATAAGCGAATTCGTTTTTTCGGGAACAATACTTTTAAAAGTCCTGTTTATAATAGTGAATTTGCACTGAAACAGGCGAAAGGTGAATTTATTTTCCTGGCCGATCAGGACGATGTGTGGTTGCCCGGAAGAGTCCATAAAGTGAAGGAGCATTTGTTGGAAAATGACCTGGTGGTTTGCAATGCCCATATTGTCGATCAGGAGGAAAAGATTCTTCATGAATCGTATTTTCAATGGAAGGGTTCCCGTCAAGGTTTCTGGAAAAACTGGAAAAAGAATTCCTATATGGGTTGCTCCATGGCGTTGAACAGGAAGATGCTGCAGGCTGCGTTGCCCTTTCCCCGGAAGTTGATCATGCATGATGTTTGGATTGGTCTGCTGGCAGAAAGCCTCGGAAAGGTTTACTTCTTAGATGAAAAGCTGATGCTGTATCGCCGACATGCGGACAATGTAACAGCCTCAGTGGATCGTAACGATGATCGGCTTTCTGATTTTAGTTTTTGGTTTAAAATTCGCTATCGGTTGGTGTTGCTTTGGCAAATAATGAAAAGGTACCTAAAGGTTGTCTTTGGTCGGGAATCATAAGCATTAGAAATTGGCTAAAAAGAAAATAATCATTGTTTCCCTGTTTTACTACGAAGCCTCGGACTCAAAACCCTAAGGCTAAAAGCTAAAGTTTAAAGCAAAAAGTATGCAAGATTTAGGTGGTAGATTGATTTTGTTTTCTATAGAAGTTATTAAATTGCTCAGAAAATTGCCGGTTACGGAAGAATATAAAATAATAAGGTATTAGTTAATAAAATCGACTACTTCTTCTGGTGCAAACTATGAAGAGGCACAAGGTGCTTCATCAAGGGCTGATTTTACGAATAAAGTAAGGATATCGTTAAAAGAAATGAGAGAATCAAATTATTGGCTTAAGGTTGTTGATGGAATAAATGAAAAATTGGATTTGAAAATTGAGATCAATACACTTTTGAAAGAATCAACCGAATTGAAAAATATATTGGGCTCAATTTGTTCTAAAACAGAAAGGAAAGATAGATAAGGCACTTTAAACTTTCGCCTTTGGATTTTTGCCTTTAAACTTCTGCTTATAAAATATTGAGGTCTTGGAACATCAAAAAATTGTTATCGTTTCCTTGTTTTATTACGAAGCCTCGGACAACATCCGGATCAGTACGGTTTATAATCTGTTGAAGGAGAAAAAGGCCTCCATTGAACTTATTACTACAGATTTTAATCACCGCACAAAAAGGAAGCATGATCAAAATATCCACCCCGGAGAGGTCACTTTCCTGAAGGTCCCCCGCTATAAAAAAAACCTGAGCCTTGGGAGAATTTACAGCCATTTGGTTTTTGCCTTTCGGCTCAAATCATATTTGAAAAAACTGTCCTATACTCCTTCAAAAATATATTGTATTGTACCGACGGCTTCCAGTGGCTTGGCTTGTGCCAATTATTGCAGAAAAAACAAGATTCCAATGGCCATTGATGTGATTGACCTGTGGCCTGAATCCCTCATCATATTATCCCGTTGGAGAAAAATATTGCAGTTTTTCACTTACCCGATGTACTGGATGGCCCGTAAAGTTTACCGGGCAGCGGATTTGGTGTATGCAGGTTCGAAAGAATATGCCGATTTTGCTCAAAAATATAACAACAAAACCAGAGCCCTGCCGGTTTACCTGGGGACAGATGTTGGCAGGTACAATGATCTGGTTTCTTCCGGATCACAAAAAATAACGAAACCTGCCGGACAGTTGTGGATTTGCTTTGGCGGGATGCTGGGCAACAGTTATGATATTGATGTTATCCTGGAAGGATATCATATGCTGGTTAAAAAGGACCGTGTTAATGCAAAGCTGATCTTTATCGGTGATGGTCAGGAACGCGACAAGATAGTGCAGTATAAAGAAGAAAACCATTTGAATATTGAAGTGACCGGCTTTTTGGATTATGCCGGTTTTTTGCACTATTTAAGTTTTGCTGATATCGCCATCAACAGTTTCAAAGAGGGAACAAGGGTTGCGTATTCGTATAAATTTAATGACTACATCACAGCCAGAATCCCGATCGTGAACAATGTTCAGGGTGAAATGACTGAGCTGATCGAAAAGTACAATTTGGGCCGAAACTTTGCACATAGTGCTGACTCGTTGTATGCTGTATTGCATGAGTTGACCAACAATCCTGATTTGCTAAGTGAAATAAAGAAAAACGCTACATTTGTTGCTGGTGAGGTGTTGGACAAAAAGACTGTTTATCAGGAGATGATCCAACAATTAATGCATTGAAGATGTTCAGAAAATTATATTTCTCTTCCTTCGGATATTTGATTTCTCTTGGTTTGCGGATCCTGGGAAAGGTCCATGACCCTTTTATGGTTTATGGATTTTACAACAGAGTCTCCCAAACTTTTCAAAAATACAGCCGCATCAGTTCTTCGGCGAAGCTGATCAACAAAAAAAATATAGACCTGGCCGATCATGTCTGGATCGGGCATTATTGCCTGGTGGATGGTACGGGCGGGGTTTCTATTGGCGAAGGAAGTCAAATATCGTCGCATACGGTAATTTATTCCCACAGCAGTCAGGATGCCATCCGGATGCTGGGAAAGGAGTATATTAAAGTGGCTGCAGATCAGAGACCCGGATATAAGTTAAAACCGGTTTCCATCGGATCCTATACTTTTATCGGTACTTCCTGCGTTATTCTTCCCGGTGCCTCCATTGGAAAAGGGTGTATTGTCGGTGCAGGATCGGTAATCCGGGGGGATGTTCCCGATTATGCCATTGTTTCGGGTAATCCGGCTCAGGTTATTGGGGATACCCGCGACCGGGATCAATCTAAGTTTGCAGCGTTGCTGGACAAAAATTGGTATTACGACACGGAAGCCTTGACGGATAGGAAATAAAACAGCAGTTTATAATTTGAGTGACTCAAAAAGCGTGACGGAGGTGCATTTGTAAAGCCATTTCGATAAATTGATTACTTTTACTTTTCATTTGAACATTCATTGAACCACATGTACAATTATAAAATCTTTCTTCGTTTTGCAGCAGCAGGAGTAATACTGTTGTTGTTGTCGGTTGTTTCCCTTCAGGCACAGGAAACAGGGACTGGCCTGACGAACATCAATACGGAAAAACTGACGACCGAGCAAATCAAAATCCTGATGCAAAAAGCGTTGCAGTCGGGGATGACACCGGATCAGATTGAAGCGTTGGCCCGTGCCAGAGGGATTCCTCAGTCGGAGATTGACAAAATCAAAACCCAGGCAGAGATTATGAATGCGGTGAAATCCGGTACCGGAAATGATGGTGCTGCGCAAAAGATCATCCCGATGCAAAAGACGAATTACCCGGAACCGATCAGCAAAAGGCTGAATATGGCTCTGAAGAAAAGAAGCGAGCGCATCTTTGGATATTCACTGTTTACCAACAAAGAACTTACGTTTGATCCCGGAATTAACATTGCCACACCCAAGAATTATCAGTTGGGCCCGGGTGACATTTTGAATATTGATGTTTGGGGCGCTTCCCAGAACAGTTATCAGGAAATTGTATCCCCTGGCGGTAAGATCATCATTCCTAAAATAGGTCCTGTGTTCGTCAGTGGACTTACCGTTGGCCAGGCTACAACCAAGGTACGGAATTACCTGAGCAAAATTTACGCCGGACTCAAGCGGGGCAACACATTTATGGAATTGAGTTTGGGGGGAATCAGAAGTATCCGGGTAAATATCCTCGGAGAGGTAACCCTGCCGGGAACCTACGATATATCCTCACTCTCTTCGGTATTTAATGCTATGTATGCTGCCGGAGGCCCGGCTCCTGACGGCTCGTTGCGTGATGTGAAAATCATTCGTGGGAACAAAACAGTTGCAAGTCTTGACTTCTATGAATTTCTGACAAAGGGAATCCTCCCAGGAAATATGAGGTTGCAGGATCAGGATATTGTTTTTGTTTCTCCCTACAAGGATCGGGTTGAAATCAAAGGACAGGTAAAACGGAATATGTTTTTTGATATGAAACCCGGAGAAACACTGAAGGATTTGATCGGATATGCGGGAGGCTTTACCGGTAAAGCGTTTACCCAACGGATCAAAATCATCCGAAGTACGCCTCAGGAAAAGAAGATTCTGGTGGTGAATACCGATGAAATGGATACCGTGAAGTTGCAGAACGGTGATGTGATTCAGGTGGATTCTGTTTTGAACCGGTACGAGAACAGGGTTCAGATTACCGGCGCTGTGATGCGTCCCGGGGCCTTCTCCATTGACAGCAGCAGTACCTTACGGGCCTTGATTCATCATGCTTCCGGTTTGAGAGAAGATGCCTACCAGAATCGGATCTCGGTTTACCGGTTGAAAAAAGACATGGTTCGGGAATTAATCCCGGTAGACCTTAAAAAACTTTGGGCATCAGATAACAGTTTTGCGTTACAGAAGAATGATTCGATTCATATTCCATCCGTTTTTGATATTAAGGAAAATTCTTTTATTGAGATTCACGGACAGGTGGCCCGACCGGGAGCCTATCCCTATACGGACAACATCCGGCTTCAGGATCTGATCATACAGGCTGGCGGAATTCTGGAATCGGCTTCCATGGCCCGGATTAACATTGCCCGCCGGGTGAAAGATACGGTGGCTGTTACAAATACAAACCAAATCTCCAGAACGTATCAGTTTTCCATCAAGAAAAACGGGATCCTCCCTGACTCGGTAAAGAATTTCAAGCTGAGTCCGTTCGATCAGGTTTTTGTCAGAAAATCGCCTACGTACATGCCTCAAATGCTTGTTTCCATTGAAGGGGAGGTTAAATATCCCGGGAAATACTCGATCCAGGACCGAAACGAAAGAATATCGGATATTATTCAACAAGCAGGATTTTTAACGTCTCAGGCTTATCTGAAGGGAGCCAGCCTGATCCGGAAGAAAACTTCTTTGTTGCTGCATGAAAAGGCCATCGAAACGGTGTATAAAGCCAGTAATTCAGAGAATAAGAAGATCATTGCCTCAAACGATAAATACGATGTGATTGGTATTGATCTGGAAAAGATTTTAAGCAAACCGGGCTCGGCAGCCGACCTGGTTGTTCAACCCGGTGATTCTATTCAGATCCTTCGAAAGTCACAAACGGTCACGGTCAGTGGTTCCGTTTACCGCCCCAATGTGGTTCCTTATGTTGAAGGAATGACGCTGGGACAATATATATCCAGTGCCGGCGGGTTCACAAAGGATGCCTCCCGAGGCGATGTGTATGTGGTGTATGCCAACGGTTCCGTGAAAAAAACCTCGAAGTTTTTGTTTGTAAGAGGCTATCCTCCCATCGGACCCGGAGCCCAGATCATTGTGCCGATGAAATCGCGCAGACCCGGGAGGTTGCCTGCTGCTACAGCCATTGGATTGAGCTCTTCGTTGGCTTCGTTGGCTTTGGTTATCGTGACACTGATAAAAACCATCCATCCGTAAATGTAATGATGGATTTAACAGAAAACTTAAAATCACCAAAATGAAAGAAGGAATGGATCTGAAAGAGGTTGTAAACCGGATCATCCGCGGTAGAAAGACCATTTATATTTCATGGATTGTCGCTTTTGTGCTGGCACTCGTTGTTGTGATTATTACTCCCAGAAAGTACACGACACGGGTTATTTTACTCTCCGAAACAACTGAAAAAGGAGGCGCTTCCGGCTTACTGGGCCAGTTGGGAAATCTGTCCGGGATGAACCTGGGCGATCTCATGGGCCTCAATTTGGGGAGTTCCTCCGGAAGCGATGTGTTGTCTCCTGAGCTGTATCCTGATATTGTTTCCAGTACACCCTTTTTGCTGGATGTCATGCACCAGACCCTGTTCGACTCCAAACAGAATAAGAATGTCACGGTTTCAGAATACTTGAAGAATAATGCTCATCCTTCGATTGTCGGGATGGTGGCGAATGTTTTTCAGTCATCGAAGCAGAGTAAGCCGTTGCCTGTTTTTCTGAACGGAAGTGACAAAGTGCTTCACCTGACCCGGGAACAAACGGATCAGTTAAAAGCATTGAATGAGATGATCCAGGTGAATGTAAGAAAACCGGATGATAAACTGCTGTCGGGAAAGAGCAAGATTATATCTGTTGAGGTGGAAGCACATGATCCGCTTGTTTCTGCTCTGCTGGCTGATTCGGTTATAAACTGCCTGAAAACTTATGTGGTAAACTATAATACCGGGAAGGCGAAAAAAGACCTGGAGTTTATATCCAAACAATTTGTTAAAGCCCGGGAGAATTACTACGCTGCTCAACAACGACTGGCCCATTTTATGGACAGTCATGCCAATGTGATTTTGGCCACTGTCCGAACCGAAAAAGAGCGGTTGGAAAAAGAAAACAACCTGTATGCGGCGGTATATACCAGTTTGGCGCAGATGCAGGAGAAGGCCAAAATTCAGGTTCAGGACCATACCCCTGTCTTTTCAATCATTGAACCGGCAAAGGTGCCGTTGCGCAAAAGTGCTCCCAAAACCACCCTGATCTTTCTGGGGCTTTTGTTGGTGGGCGGTTTTGTGGGGGTGGCCATAGAGTTGGTAAAGATTATGTTGCATCCCGATAATCAGTAGTTGTACTCTGCTTTCTACCTAAACCGAATAAGATGAAAAGGATCTTTGACGTGGTAACCTCTTTGTTGTTGTTTTGTATTTTATCACCCCTGTTCCTGATCCTCTCTTTGCTCATCCTGATTGTGGACGGACAAGCTCCAATTTTTGTACAACGCAGAATAGGAAAAGGAGGGAAACCTTTTCATTTATTTAAATTCAGGACGATGCGTCACTCGCTGACAGGAAAGGATTTTGATGCCGGAAACAGCTCGCGAATTACGGCCTTGGGAAAATTTCTCCGGAGTACGAAGCTGGATGAATTGCCTCAATTACTTAATGTTATCCTGGGAAACATGTCTCTGGTAGGCCCCCGTCCGGAGGTTAAGGACTGGACCCGGTATTATCCTGAAAAATGGAAAGTCGTTCATCAGGTAAGACCCGGAATCACTGATTACGCCTCGTTGGAGTTTAGAAAGGAAGAAGAATTACTCGGGAAATATGATCGTCCGGATGAAGCGTACAGAGACATCATTTTACCCCAAAAGTTAATGCTCTATATTGAATATGTGAACAACAGATCATTTGGGGGTGATTTGAAAATTTTATTGAAAACCATAAAAACAGTTTGGGTGAAGTGAGCCGGAAAATGACCATACCTTTTGCACGGGTGCCCATGGCAGGCAACGAGTTGAAATACATCGACGAAGTATTAAAAAGTGGGTGGCTGACCACGGCATCCAAAGCCAGGGAACTGGAAGAGCGGTTTGCCGACTATGTGCATGCCCCTTATGCCTGTGCCGTGAATTCGGGAACTTCAGCGTTGCACCTGGGGCTCGAAGCGTTGGGTGTTGGCCCGGGGGACAAGGTTTTTCTTCCCTCCATGACGTTTACTGCCACGGCCGAAGTGATACGGTATCTGCAAGCCGATCCCGTTTTTCTTGATGTTGAGTACGGAAGCAATCTGATCACTCCGGAGATTTTGGAATCTGCCATACGGATGCATCCCGATGTCCGGTATTTGATTGTGGTTCATTACGGCGGTCAGGCAGCTCAGATGTTTTCGAAGGATGGAAAAAGTATTACCTCCCTGTGTAAAGAGCACGATATTAAAATCCTTGAGGACGCTGCCCATGCATTTCCCAGCAAAATTGAGGATAAAATGGTGGGGTCGTATGGCGATGCGACCTGCTTTAGCTTCTATGCCAATAAAACCATTACTACAGGAGAAGGCGGGATGTTGACCACAGTTGATGAGGAGATTTTTAACCGGGTAAGAATGATGCGTCTGCATGGCATCGACAGGGACATATGGAACCGGTATACCGACAATAAGCCTTCCTGGGAATACGATGTAAAGGCCCCGGGTTATAAATATAATATGCCCGATATCAATGCGGCCATTGGCCTGGCGCAAATTGAAAAAGCAGAGGAGTTCAGACGCGAAAGGCAAAAAGTGGCAGAATATTATTTGAAGCATCTAAGTTCGTTGCAACATGTTTTGGATTTTCCTTTGATTCACGTTCCTTTTGAGCATCATTCGTGGCATTTGTTTACGGTAGTGCTTACTCAAAAGGCCCCCGTCAGCAGAAATCAATTCATCGAACGAATGGCGGAAGCGGGTATCGGTACCTCGGTGCACTATAAGCCGTTACACCGAATGACCTATTATCAGCGTACGTATCCTTTAGTTGCCGAAAACCTTAGGAATACTGAGAAAACATGGAATGGGAACGTCTCTTTGCCTATTTTTCCCTTCATGAAAGAGGAAGAATTGGAGTACATCTGCACGAACATAAAGTTGATTTTGAGTTTGTAACGCCGGCGATTAAACCAAATATAATTTTCTGACGTAGTCCGATAATACATAATTTAAGAATCTATCTGTTAAAAAATAGTATTTTTACACAAATTCAAAAAAGTGAGTCAGCTTATGAATGATGTACCGTGTTTCCTTTTTAAAGTTAAATAAAACCAATGGTAAAGCTAGTTAAAGAATCCTTCGCAGAACGGTATATTTCAAGGTGGTTTGTTTTCGCCATTGATGTTTTATTTGTAGCCATTACATTGTGGCTTGCCTTATTGGTGCAAAAAAACTATGCTATCCTGGATTTTCAATTAACGGCTTTTCTGTTAAAACTGCGGACGGTTCTTGTAATTTATGCCGTTTCTTTTTTGTTTTTTCGGACTTTTTCAGGAATTGTCAGGCAGACCAGTCTTTCCGATGCGTATAATATTTTCAAAGCGATCACGGTCGCCTTTGTTGTTCTGGTCGCTTTCATGCTGGTATCTCAACAGCTGCAATCCGCTGCCACTGAAGAATGGCCTTCAATGCAAGTGATGACGTTGCAGTATTTCATGTTGTTGATTCTCATGATTGGAAGCCGTTTTTTTGTAAGACATACCTACAATCAAATGGTTCGGCAGGAGCAAAAGAGCCGGATCGGTGTGTTGATATACGGTACCGGCACAGCAGGAGTATTAACAAAAAATACTCTTTTAGAGGATAAAGAGTACAGTTACAAAGTCGTTTCTTTTGTGGACAACAATCCTTACCTGGCCTATAAAACGCTGGAAGGAGTCCGGATTGTGTCCTATTATGTTGCGCTGCGGCCCAATTATGTCAAGAGGCATAATGTGAAGCAATTGATTATTTCAGATCCAAATATTTTACCGGCAAAGAAAAAAGAAATCATAGAACTGAGTTTAAAACTGGGAATCCAGGTAAAAGTAGTTCCGGCTTTGAATCTGTGGTTTAACGGACAGTTTAACCGGCATCAGCTGGAAAGGGTTAAGATTGATGATCTGTTGCAGCGCGATCCCATCCTGCTGGATAGTAAAAATGTCTACCGGGAATTAAAGAATAAAGTGATTTTAATTACCGGTGCTGCCGGTTCCATCGGAAGTGAATTGGCCCGGCAGGTGTTGAACAATGCGCCCAAAAGAGTGGTGTTGATTGATCAGGCTGAATCCGGTATTTATTCGTTGCAGTATGAGTTGAGTCTGGCAGCAAAAGATAAAATTAACTATGACCTCATTGAGTTTATCGTAGCCAATGTGAAAGACCGGTTACGCATGAACAACATCATGGAAATGTATCGTCCCGATATTATTTTTCATGCCGCTGCGTACAAACACGTTCCTCTGATGGAAGAAAACCCTTATGAAGCGCTGATGATCAATGTGTTTGGGACAAAGATAATGGCGGACCTGGCTATCCGGTATGAGGTGGAGAAATTTGTCATGATTTCTACGGATAAGGCAGTGAATCCTACAAACATTATGGGAGCTTCCAAACGGATTGCCGAAATCTATGTGCACAGTCTGGCCAACGGGAAAACACGATTTGTTACGACACGGTTTGGCAATGTGCTGGGATCCAATGGATCGGTAGTGCCTTTATTCAGAAAACAGATCGAACAAGGCGGCCCCGTGACCATCACGCATCGGGAAATTACCCGGTTCTTTATGACCATCCAGGAAGCCTGTAGCTTGGTGCTGGAGGCCGGAGCCATGGGAAAAGGAGATGATATCTTTGTGTTTGACATGGGGAAACCGGTGAAGATTTATGACCTGGCTGTTAAAATAATTCAGCTGTACGGGTACAAACCGGGCGTGGATATTAAGATTGAAGAAACCGGATTAAGAATGGGAGAGAAACTGTATGAAGAACTCCTGACAAACAATGAAGACCTGTTGCACACGCCCCATCCCAAAATTATGCGTGCCCGAGTTTCTGGTTTGGTGAATGAAGATGTAAACAAGTATATTAACGAGCTTACAGAACTGATTATTGAAAAGGATGAGTTTCGGATTGTTCAAAAAATGAAACAGATTGTACCAGAATTCATCAGTAATAATTCAGTATTTCAGGTTCTGGATAAGAGAAGATAAGACGTTTTTTATTGAACACTCTCTACTATTTTTTGATTCATTAATTTCGCCCTTTATGTATCGTAGCGTTTTCTCTTTTATTTTTTTGGTTTGTACACTACTGTTGCGTGTCCCCGCTTTTGCTCAAACAGGATATGTGCCCCTCAACGATCAGTTTAGCAACAACCTTACGGGTAAGCTGTATAACAAGAATTTCAGATTCCACACCTCGATACGTCCTTATAATTACCGGGAAATAGAAAAAGTTGTGAACGTTGATTCTCTTCGTTCGGCTCAGCGAAGGAATCGTGTTTTTGCGAAATCCTGGAAACAGAAAGTCTGGGATAAGTTATTCAACGATGATGCCATTTCCCTTTATAAGAAAGACTTTACGATTCAGGCCAATCCGCTGATGAATTTCTCGGCCGGATACGATGCCACCCATCATAAAAAAACCTGGGTCAACACTCGTGGATTTGAAATCAAGGGTACCCTGGGCAAAGGACTGGTTTTTTATACCCGTTTTTATGAAAACCAGGCCGTTTTTCCTGAGTATCTTTCCAATTATGTGAAGGATAATCTGGTGGTTCCCGGTCAGGGGAGAATTCATGTTTTGCTGGACAATACGGGGCAACATTATTACTTGGATGGCAAGGCTTTTGACTACAGCATGGCCGATGGCTATGTAGCCTGGCAAACAGGGAAATACGTTTCCTTCCAGTTTGGACACGGGAAGAATTTTTACGGCGACGGATACCGGTCTTTATTGTTGTCGGATAATTCCACGGCCAACTTATTTTTCAAATTTTCTCTGGACGTCTGGCACCTCAAATATCAGGTGTTGTTGAATCAATATCTGGACATTCGCGACAGTACGATGACCGGGGGATACGCCCGGAAATTCTCCGCCATTCATTATCTGAGCTGGGCCATTTCCAAAAGAGTCTCACTGAGTTTGTTTGATGCGGTGGTATGGAGTGCCACAGACAACCAGGGACAGTACAGAGGCTTCGATTTTCAGTATCTGAATCCCATGATCTTTTTGCGTCCTGTGGAATTCAGTATTGGTTCTCCGGACAATGCGTTGGTAGGATTTAATATGAGCGTGATTGTGGGCGATCACAATGTGTTGTACGGGCAGTTGTTGCTGGATGAATTCAACCTGAAAAATGTGCTGTATCACAGGGGGTACTGGACCAACAAACAGGCTGTACAGCTGGGCTTCAAAGCCTATGATCTGTTTAAGATTAAGAATCTTTATTTCCAGACCGAATTCAATAATGTGCCTCCCTATACTTATTCGGAAAGGGAAGAAATCATCAACTACGGGGCTTACAACCAACCGCTGGCCGATCCCTTCGGCGCTAACTTCAGGGAATCCGTCAATTTCCTGCGGTATAATTACAAACGGTTTTATTTTAGTTATGAGTTGCTGTATTCCATTTATGGAACCGACCCGCCCGGAAAGAATTATGGTGGAGACATCTATAAGTCGTATCTGAACCATGTAAGCGATTACGGCAATTACATTGGACAGGGTATCCGAAACCGGCTTTTATATCAGGACATCCGGGCGTCTTATTTGATAAATCCCCGGTACAATCTGAATTTTACGCTGGGTGCTGTGTTCAGAAACCTCCAAACCGAAGGTGTTGGCACCACAAATACAGCTTATATCTATTTCGGAATTCGGACTTCCTTACGAAATCTGTACTACGATTTTTGATGTTGGAAGTCTGAATTTCTGACCGCTATTTTCTCCCGTAATCCGCGGGAATTTCTCCCCAGATATCCGTTTCCCATTTCAGGATGGTGATGTTGCTGATGTCGTTTTCCTTTAGCCATTGCTGGGCATTGCGAACCGCTTTCAGCAGTTCTTTATTTTTTTCGTTCCAGACCAGTTTGGTGTTTACCTGTTTCTTTTTGATCCAGGAAAGGGCTGTTCTGGAGTCTGAATAAATGGGCATGTTCAGTTTGTTTTTCTTCAGCCAGGCCAGGGCCAGCACAATGGCCAGAAACTCACCGATGTTTACCGTTCCTTCAGCATAGGGACCCCGGGAAAACAATTCGGTGCCCGTATCGGTATAAACCCCCCGAAATTCCAGTATCCCCGGATTTCCCTTACAGGCAGCGTCCACCGAAAGACTGTTTAAAATAGGTTTCCGGTCGGTGGTGAGTTCCTGCAGGTTTTTCTTTCCTTTCAGTTCCCTGATCTGTTCGTAGGATTGTTCGAAAGCCTGCTGCGCTTCCTCTTTGGATTTAAACGATTTATACTGGGCTCCGTCAAAACCGGTTACCTGCTTTTTGCATTCGTCCCAGGTAGTATAGATGCCCGGTTTGAAACCCCGCCACACCACATAAAATTTCTTTGCTGATTTCTTTGACATAATGCAAAAATAGAATGTTTTGGGAAAGTTTGATTCAGAAATAAATAGTGATTTGAACAGAGTAAATATCAAATGTTGGTCAATGATTTGCTATGCGGACTTGCTTAATGGAGTGCTCGTGAACCCTTGTTCGTTAATTATAAAGGATTAAGCAATGCTCAAATCCATAAGAGGATAGCCCACGCTATCGCACAATGCTGCCCGGAGGTTCCTCAGAATTGTTACATAACTTTAACATTCCCTGCGCCCTGTGCTCTATGCCCTCAGCCAAATTCAAATAGCCATTTTCTCTACCTTTGTGTTATGAGCATCAAACACTATTTCTCTAAAGATGAAGACCGGCGGGCACGGTTTATTTTCAATCTGATTGCTCCTTACTATCACTGGATTGATAAAGGGACGCAAAAGGATTATCAAAAAATGGCCGCTTTGCTCAACGAAAAATTCCCTCTCGATGGGAAGTCTGTGCTGGACATGGGGTGTGGTACCGGCGCCTGGTTAAAGGCCCTGAGTTTTTATCCGGTGGAAAAAGCCATGGGACTGGATATGTCGTCGGAGATGCTGAAGCAGGCCAAAACACAAAACCCCGAGCTGGACTGTTTGCATCAGGAAGGGAGTATAACGGAATTTGAGGATGATAGTTTTGATGTTGTTACGGCTACTTTTGTATTGCACGGCATGAAAGCCGACAAACGTTCAGTTTTATTGCAGGAAATGAAACGCATCGCCAGAGACAAAGTAATTATCCATGACTTTTACGGAAAAACCCAGGCTGTGGCTGTGGTGTTGGAGTGGATGGAACGCAGCGATTTCAGGAATTTTAAAAAGCATTTTCCCGAAGAAATGGAAACTGTTTTTTCTTCCTCCCGTGTTATCCCGGGTGTCGGTGGAAAAGCCTTGTACGTAGGAAATGTAACATAGCTATTGTGTTGTATTCCATTGATATTAACGTTTATTTTCAAAAAAGTTTCCAAAAAATTTGTCGTTTTGAATATTTTATTTCTACATTTGTCCCGTTATGAAATTGATCAACAAAACATATTGGTGGTGGCTTTACGTGATTCGCAAATGACGTGAAGTAGAGTGCCTTATATGTAAAAATATTCAGCGGCTTGTCGGTTCACGACAAGCCGCTTTTTTTTAATGCGGAAATCATGAAGACAAAAAAGATTGTAGTACAAACAAAAAAATTGCTGGCCGATACCCTAACCCCGGTGGGATTGTATCTGAACCTGAGAGATCGTTATCCCCAGTCGTTCCTGCTGGAAAGTTCCGATTATCATGGCAATGATAATAAGTATTCGTATGTGTGCCTCGACCCGATGGCTTCGTTTGTTTTGGAGCAGAATGTAATAACCATGCAAACAGGAACGGAAACAGAAAAGGTTACACTGGATAATCCATTGGATCTGATTCCCAAACTTCAGGAGTTTATTCAGAGTTTCGACCTGAACACAGAGAAGAGCTCACCCGGATCAAAGGGAGAATTGTCTGGTGCCAATGGTTTTTTTGGTTATACATCCTATGATGCGGTACAGCACTTTGATACCATCCGGTTTGAATCGGTATCCAATGGAGCCACCCTTCCCATGATGCAGTATGTGGCTTTCCGTTTTGTGCTGCGTTTCGACCATTTCAAGAATGAATTGCTGTTGCTGGAGAACCGGTTTGAAGGCGAAGCGTCGCAAATGAATCAGGTGGAAACTTTCTTGCACATCAATAAATTTCCTTCCTATAAGTTCAAAATGCTGGAAGCTGAGAAGTCAGATGTTGACGATGAAACCTATCTGGAAATGGTGAAAAAAGGAATCTTCCACTGTCGTCGCGGGGATGTTTTTCAGATTGTTTTATCCCGGCGGTTTCGTCAGGCTTTTCGAGGTGATGAGTTCAATGTATACCGGGCGTTGCGTTCCGTGAACCCTTCTCCTTATTTGTTTTATTTTGATTTCGGAGGGTTTAAGCTTTTTGGTTCTTCACCCGAAGCCCAGTTGAAAGTGGCCAAAAATAAAGCGGTCATCAATCCCATCGCCGGCACCTTTAAAAGAACCGGAAACGACGAAGCCGATAAAGTATTGGCAGAGCAGCTGGCAGCAGATGAAAAAGAAAATGCCGAACACACCATGCTGGTGGACCTGGCCCGCAACGATCTGAGCCGGAACGGAAAAAATGTACAGGTCAAAACCTACAAAGAAATTCAGTTTTACAGTCACGTAATTCATCTGGTATCGGAAGTGGAAGCCGATCTGAACGACAGTGCCAAAGCTTTACAGCTCTTTGCAGATACTTTTCCGGCCGGTACACTTTCCGGCGCTCCCAAATTCAGAGCCATGGAACTGATTGACAAATACGAACCATCGCAACGTGGTTTTTATGGTGGCGCTATCGGAATTTTTGGTTTTGACGGTTCACTGAACCATGCCATCACCATTCGCAGTTTCCTCAGCAAGAAAAATGTGTTGTACTTCCAGGCGGGAGCAGGAATCGTGGTTTCATCGGTTCCCGAAAAGGAATTGCAGGAAATTAACAACAAACTGGGAGCACTGAAGTCGGCGCTTCAACTGGCTGAGACATTATAAAAATAAAGTCGTCATTGCGAGGAATCCCGGCAGAACGACGAAGCAATCTCAACTGAAAAAGAGATCACTTCTTCCCGATGAATCGGGACTCGCGATAGGGACGGTAGAAGATAAAAATGAAAGAAATGAAGAAACTACTGGTCATCGATAATTATGATTCATTCACTTACAACCTGGTGCATTACATCCGGGAACACGGTGAGTTTGAAGTGACAGTGTTGCGCAACGATCAGCTGAAACCGGAAGAAGCAGTAGGTTACGACCGGATGGTGTTTTCACCCGGACCGGGTATCCCCGACGAAGCCGGAATCATGAAAGAACTCATCGGACGCTATGCTGCAGAGAAGAAAATGCTGGGCGTTTGCCTGGGCATGCAGGCCATGGGGGAGGTGTTTGGCGGAACATTGACCAATCTGGATAAAGTGTACCACGGAGTAGCCCATAGTTTGTTTCGCGAACAGGTGGAAGATGTTGTGCTGGGACAGACGAACCAGGAATTTACCGCAGGCCGTTACCATAGCTGGGTAGTCAATGAAACAGATTTTCCGGATGAATTACTCATCACCTCCCGGGATGCTCAGGGACAGATTATGTCGCTGCGGCATAAAAAATATCCTGTGTTCGGACTTCAGTTTCACCCGGAATCCATTCTGACTCCCGAAGGCAAACAGATGATTTTTAACTTTTTGAATTTGTAAAACATGAAACGAACATGAATTTTTTTAGTCAAAAAATACAACTGGGTGAATGGCTAAAATAAATTCATGGACGTTCCTGAATGTGCAGAAATTTTTGGCACATTTTAGTAACGACAAAAATTTGGAACAGATGAAAAAGATACTCAACCAATTATTCGATCATCAGCAGCTCACCGAAGAGGATGCCTATCAGGTGCTCACCGGCATTGGGAAAGGGCAGTATAACCCGTCGCAGGTGGCGTCGTTTTTGACGGTTTACTTAATGCGGCAGATCTCGGTGGACGAATTAAGAGGTTTTCGCAATGCCCTGTTGGACTTATGTCTGAAGGTGGACCTTTCGGGATTTGACACCATTGATGTATGCGGCACCGGAGGGGATGGAAAAGATACCTTCAATATTTCCACGCTTTCCGCTTTTGTGGTTTCTGGTGCTGGTTATAAAGTGGCGAAACATGGAAACTACGGCGTTTCCTCAGCCTGTGGGTCGTCAAATGTAATGGAATACCTGGGTTATCAGTTCACCAATGATGAATCCGTTTTAAAACAGCAACTGGAAACCGCTGGATTTTGTATGATGCACGCGCCGCTGTTTCACCCGGCCATGAAGAATGTAGGCCCTATCCGTCGTGAACTGGCAGTAAAGACGTTTTTTAATATGCTGGGGCCTTTGGTGAATCCTTCTTTTCCCTCCAGTCAGATGGTGGGCGTGTATAGTCTGGAGGTCGCCCGTTTGTATTATTACCTTTTCCAGGATATGGAAGATTTCCGGTTTGATATTATTCATAGTCTGGATGGGTACGACGAGATTTCCCTAACCGGGGATGTGGCTTCCTACAGCAGAAAAGGCGAGCAGTTGCTGACACCTTCCGACTGGGGGCTGGATCAGGTGAAGGTGGAAGAAATTTTCGGGGGCAAAACAGTGGAGGAAGCTGCCGGCATTTTTGTCTCTGTCCTGAAAAATGAGGCTACAGTACAGCAAATGAATGTGGTGCTGGCTAACTCTGCTTCGGCCATCCGTGTGTTGGAGCCGGAGAAAAGTATGGAAGAATGTGTGTCCATTGCCCGCGAATCACTGGCATCGGGCAGGGCATTGGAATCGTTGAAGAAAATCACAAACCTGAGTTAAAATCATGGGAATTTTAGAAGAAATCATAGCTTATAAAAGGAAAGAAACCGAAGATCGGAAAAAACTGTATCCTTCCGAATTATTGAAGAAAAGTGTGTATCATGCTTCGCCCTGTGTGTCGCTGAAACAGTATATTTTGCGCCCGGATAAGCTGGGTGTAATTGCCGAGTTTAAAAGAAAATCTCCTTCAAAAGGAATGATCAATCAATATGCCGAAGTGGAAAAAATCTCCATCGGATACATGCAGGCCGGCGCTTCGGCTTTGTCGGTGCTTACCGATGAGCACTTTTTCGGCGGCAACAACGTGGATTTGAAAACGGCCCGCAAATTCAATTACTGTCCGGTGCTGCGTAAGGATTTTATCATCGATGAATACCAGATCGAAGAAGCCAAATCCATCGGCGCCGATGCCATCCTTTTGATTGCCGCGATCCTGACGAAGGAAGAAATCGGTCGCTTTACCCAAAAGGCGCATGATCTGGGTATGGAAGTGTTGCTGGAATTCTATAAGGAAGAAGAACTGGAAAAGTACGATCCCGAAGTGGACTTGGTGGGGATCAACAACCGGAATTTGCAGGACTTCTCCGTGCAGTTTGATCGTGCTATTAATCTGGCAAACCAATTACCGGAAGGAACCGTTAAAATCGCGGAAAGCGGTATTCAAAAACCGGAAGATATTCTTGTCCTGAAGGAAGCCGGATTTGACGGGTTTCTCATCGGAACCCTGTTTATGCAGGAAGTGGCACCGGAACAGGCTTGCAGGAAATTTATTCACGAAGTTCAAATGCTAACCCGATCGGATGGCTGACATGAAAACGCAGAAGATTAATAAAACTTTGAAGTTGAAAGTCTGTGGCATGTGTGATGCAGACAATGTTGCGGCGATGGCGAAAGTACAGCCCGACCTGATGGGCTTTATCTTTCATGAGGCTTCTCTGCGTTTTTGTGCTCAAATGCCGGAAGTGAATCTTCCTTCCGGCATCATCCGTGTGGGTGTTTTTGTAAACAGTTCGTTGAATTATATTCTGGAAAAGAAACAGGAATTTGGTCTGAATCTGGCCCAGTTGCATGGACAGGAAAGTCCGGATTTTTGCCGGGAAGTCAGTCGGTACCTCCCGGTGATGAAGGCTTTTAATGTGCACGAAGATTTTGACTTTCTTAAGGTGAAGGCATATGAAGAGATTTGTGACTATTTCCTGTTTGATGCTTCCGGTCTCAGGGCCGGTGGCAACGGGATTCAGTTCAACTGGGATTTGCTGCAGAAATTTCAGGGAAAAACTCCTTTTTTCCTGAGTGGCGGCATCCGCCCGGATAGCGTGATGGCTATTCGTGAATTTAACCATCCTTCCCTTGCCGGGATTGACATCAACAGCGGATTTGAGATTCGTCCGGGTTTAAAAGACATTGAAAAAATAAAACAATTTAAATATGAACTATCATCCTGATGCACGGGGCTTCTACGGCAGCTTTGGCGGTGCTTATATCCCCGAACTGCTGTATCCCAACGTGGAATATCTGCGGAAAAACTATTTAAAGATCATGGAATCGGAGAGCTTTCGGAAAGAATTTCGATCCCTGTTGCAGGACTATGCCGGAAGACCTACCCCCTTGTATTATGCAAAAAGGTTGTCGGAAAAATATCAGTCGCATATTTACCTGAAACGCGAAGATTTGACCCACACAGGCGCCCATAAAATCAACAATACGGTGGGTCAGATTCTGGTGGCACAGAAAATGGGAAAGAAACGCATCATTGCCGAAACCGGTGCCGGACAACATGGTGTGGCTACAGCTACCGTGGCTGCCTTGATGGGACTGCAATGTGTAGTGTACATGGGTGAAGTGGACATCCGACGGCAGGCACCCAATGTGGCACGCATGCAGATGCTGGGCGCCGAAGTGCGGCCCGCTACTTCCGGAAGCAAGACGCTGAAAGACGCCACCAACGAAGCCATCCGTGACTGGATCAACCATCCCGAAGATACGTATTATCTTATTGGTTCCGTGGTGGGGCCGCACCCCTATCCCGATATGGTGGCCCGTTTCCAGTCGGTGATCAGTGAAGAAATGAAACAGCAGTTGCTGCTGCAAACGGGCCGTTCGGCGCCCGACAGGATTATTGCCTGTGTGGGAGGCGGGAGTAATGCTGCCGGAGCCTTTTATCATTACCTGGACAATGAAACAGTGTCTTTGGTAGCCGTGGAAGCGGACGGACTGGGTGTGGATTCGGGACAAACAGCAGCCACCACCCAAATCGGGAGTGAAGGAATCATTCACGGCAGTAAAACCCTGTTGATGCAGGACGAAGACGGACAAATTACCGAGCCTTATTCGCTTTCCGCCGGACTGGATTATCCCGGTATCGGACCTTTACATGCCCACCTTTTCAAGTCGGGCAGGGGGCAGTTCCTCGGTGCCACCGATGAGGAAGCCCTGCGTGCCGCCTTTGAACTCACCAGAATGGAAGGTATTATCCCGGCATTGGAATCGGCCCACGCGTTGGCTGTATTGCCCAAGCTGGACCTGAAGAAGGACGAAGTGGTAGTGGTGAACCTTTCGGGAAGAGGCGACAAAGACATGGAAACCTATATGAAGTACAACGACTCGATGCAATAGCGCTAAAAATGAAAAAGATGAACAGACTGGAACAGTTGTTTTCGCAAAAGAAAAAGATACTGAATATTTATGTGACGGCGGGATTTCCGAACCTGAACGATACGGTAACCGTTGTTCGGGAACTGGAAAAAAATGGCGTGGACCTGGTGGAACTGGGCATGCCCTATTCCGATCCGCTGGCCGATGGTCCGGTGATCCAACACAGCAGCTCGGTTGCCTTGTCCAACGGGATGAACCTTTCATTGTTGTTTGAACAAATCCGTGAAATCAGAAAAACTTCCTCCATTCCATTGGTGCTCATGGGTTATTTCAACCAGTTGATGCGCTACGGGGTGGATGAGTTTTTGCAGGAAGCAGCCGATTGTGGCATAGACGGCCTCATTATTCCCGATCTGCCGGTAGAAGAATACATCGAAAATTATCAGCATAAAGTAGAGAAACTAGGACTCAATTTTGTGTTCCTGATCAGCCCCCAAACGGAAACGGAA
>JAFGYB010000028.1 GCA_016936355.1 Bacteroidales bacterium
AAATGCACTTTACAAGGTTGATCTCACCGGAGCCTACTTGCTGCTCCATGCCGGTCCGAATTTTGGGTTCGGCCTGAGTGGAAAAGAAGAATATGACGGTGAAGAGGAAGACATTGAATTTGGGAGCGATGATGATCAGTTAAAGAGACTTGACCTGGGCCTGAATTTTGGGGTAGGGGCTGAAATTCAGCAATTCCAGGTAACCCTAAACTATACGCTGGGATTGAACAACCTTTCGAATACCGATGAAGGCAAGTGGAAAAACAAAGTCCTGACTTTATCCCTGACGTATTTGCTGGGAAAATAAACCAAAGATACCATTGAAAGCGAAACGGCCCGGATCAGTTCGGGCCGTTCCTGTAATGACGAAAGGGCTGAAAGAGGCCTGTTCAAACTTTTTTCAGTTATGCTGAATGCGTGGAAAGTGGACGTGTTTTATGAATCTATCTGCCGCCGAACAACGTAAATAAAAGCATTTCTAAACGGTTGGTTTTCTGCATCAAAATCAGGTTGAACTATGAAGAATCGTTGTTCAGTTACCGTGGTAATTCTGATCGCAGTGAACATCTTTCAATGGGCTTGTTCATCCACTACGGTCCTTCGCCAGTTGGCCAAAGCCGATGAAATTCAGATTGACAGTAAAAAGAATGAATACCTGAAAGTACACATGAAGGACGGTGGTTTATTTGTCCTGTCTGTCGATCAACTCCTATTCGATCAGGATTCTGTTACCGGGGATGGAAATTACTTCAATGCCAGGCGTCAACTAACTTCCCCGGAAAGCGGTAGAACCGGAACGATTAACTTTGCCGGTGGTTTCTACCGGATCGCCTTTGCCGATATTGCCCTGATTGAAGCCAACACGGTCACAGGGCTGGAAGGGAAATGGATTGCGCTCGGCCTGGTCGGGGCACAAAATGTTATTCTTACCGTTTATTGTATCGCCAACCCGAAGGCTTGTTTTGGCTCCTGTCCCACTTTTTATGCCTGGGATGGAGAGGGCTTCCGGCTCATGGCGGAAGGGTTTTCCTCAAGCATTCTCCGGGCCTTCGAGAAACAGGATATTGATATGCTGCATGGGGCGAAAACCTATGGCGATGATTTTCAGCTTCGGATAACGAACGAAGCGCTGGAGACACATGTTATCCGGTATGCAAACCTGTTGGTTTTCCCGAAGGCGGATGGTGAGCGGATTTTTGCTACCGAAAAGGGTAATTTTTTTCAGTCCAAAACCATTGTTCCACCTTCATCGTGCAGCGGACCGGAAGGGGATTGTCTGACCTTGGTTTCAAACATGGACGCTCGCGAACGATTTAGTGAAGCCAATTCCAAAAATCTGGCGGCTAAAGAATACCTCGAAATGGAGTTTGAAAACGTGCCGGATGTTCCCTGGGGGCTAGTCCTGGGAACTCGTCAAACCTTGCTCACCACGTATCTTTTTTATCAGGGTCTGGCCATTACAGGTCAGTCTAACGGTTATTTGGCCGCCCGGATTGAAAGCGGGGACCAGTCCTTGCGCAAAAGGGTGGAGAAGATCTGGGATATTCTGGGTGGCATTGAAATTGAGCTGCAAGACAACTCCGGGAAATGGCAGAAAGTTGGTAAAATCAATGAGATGGGGCCGATTGCTCCCGATGTCCATGTCGTGACTATTCCAAGGGTGGAATCGGAGAAATTACGAATTCGGTTAAAAATGACCCAGGGACTTTGGCGCATCGATTACGCCGCCCTGGCTGCCTTGACTGCTCCGGTATATCCGGTTGAAATTCGTCCATACCTGGTAAAATCAGAGGGCCGGGTGAATGAAGATGCGCTGACCGCTTTATGCGATAGCATTGAGCCTTTAATCACGCTTCCCGGTGATGCCTATGAGCTACACTACGAACTTCCGGATAATGCCCACCAGTATGAGGTTTTTCTGAAAACCAAAGGATATTATCTGGAGTGGTTACGGGATGAATGGCAGGAAGAAGCTGACCTTAAAAAAGCTTTCCTGATGTACCGTCTGCCTCGGCTCTATCTGAAGTTGGTTGCAGCTAAGTTCAAGGAAGCAGAGCCGACAATGGAGGAAATTTTTTGGAACAGCAGATATGTCAAAAATTAGCAAATATGGTTTGTGGTTAATGCTGATTGCGTTTTGGGCAAGTTGCAAAACACCTTCCAGCATACCATCAGCTTATTTGGTGTCCCCAAAGAAAGTGCCGGAAATGACTCAGGGGTGCTGGATTATCGTTAACCAGGCTGAATCCGGAAAAACAGATGAACTCCCACCCGGAATTCAAGGGGAACTTATAGCAGCCGACAAGGATACGTTCTATATTTTAACCCGGATCGGATTTATTAGTCACCCGACGGAGAAAATCAACCAGGCTAAGCTTTATATTTTCAGAAACCAGGCAAACACCTTTGGACTGATTACCTTCTTTGGTCTTGTTCCCAATGTTATCGGAGTGGTATCTCGTGGAATGCCCGAATTTTTCGTCATCGGAATTCCCTATGCTGCCGTGGGCGTTTTGATGACTGTTTTGGAAGGTAATTCTACGGCAAACGAGTTGAACTACCCGCAAACTTCCGATCTGACCAAGTTTGGCCGCTATGCCCGGTTCCCGCAGGGAATACCGAAAGAAGTGGATCCGAAACAATTACATTTGATTGAGTAAAGGCATGCGTTATAAAATTCCGGCCTTTCGCTAAATCATGTTCAATGTTCCTGCGTCCAGAGTTGGCCTATCCAATTCTGGGATTTTATTCATGATCTACAGTGTGTTAAGTGGTGTTCTGAAAAAGTACGGAACCAGCAGCTAAGGAGACAACAAAAAACGAGGCTGTCCTGATCAAATTCAGGACAGCCTCTTCTATACTGCTTATTTTTCAACATTAGTAAGTCACAATTGGGTCAAGTGCTTTAGCCTGATCGATAAAATCGCTCACCTGTTTTAGGGCTGGCACAGCATGGGTGATTTTTTTCTCATTTTGGACTTCAACCAATTTGGCATGAAGGTTTTCGGCGTTCCGGTTGCGTAGTTCCTTGACGGTGTCCACGCCCGAAGCCTTCAACAGTTCGGCAAACTGCGAGGCCACGCCTTTTATCCGGAACAGATCAGCCATGTTTACCCAGTCCAGAATCTTGGATTCATCAATTCCGGAATCAGCCGCAATTTTTTTTCTGCCTGTCTTGGATGCTCCGGCGTCCAGCAAGCCTTCAACAGTTGTAATACCTGCCTGGCCTAATTTTTCAGCGAACACGGGGCCAATGCCTTCAATTTCAGTAATTTTCTTTGCCATAACTTTATGA
>JAFGYB010000029.1 GCA_016936355.1 Bacteroidales bacterium
CAACAACAATGTAGAATCCTGGCGACCCATGTTTTACATCGGCATCCTTCCGGGCATGATTCTGTTGATCGGAATGCTTTTCCTTCCCGAAACACCCCGATGGCTGATGAGTAAAGGACGCGAGGAAGAGAGTCTGAAGATTTTGAAAAGAATTGAATCTCCCGATCAGGTGAAAGAATCCATGAACAGTATGAAGCGGGAGATTGAAAAATACAAAGAAAGAGCCACTTTCCGTGATGTGTTTAAGCCCTGGCTCAGGACGGCACTTATCATTGCCGTGGGCATTATGTTCTTTCAGCAGTTTGTGGGGATCAATACCGTGATTTATTACAGTCCCAAGATCTTTATGATTGCAGGATTTGAAGGGGCCCGCGCCGGTATCTGGGGATCCGTTACCGTGGGGGTTGTGAACGTGGCGTTCACCATTCTTTCTCTGTTTATGATTGACAAACTGGGCAGAAGAAAGCTGTTTTTTATCGGAACAGCAGGTATCGTTGTTTCCCTGATAGCGCTCGGAACCGTTTTCGCCTTCCTTGGCGATCTGGGTGCCATGGGCAAATGGTTGTCAATCATTTTTGTATGGGTTTACATTGCTTTCTTCGCCATCAGCCTAGGGCCCTTGGGCTGGTTGATAATCTCCGAAATTTTCCCGTTAAGGGTGCGAGGCATCGGCTCATCTATTGGTTCGCTGGCCAACTGGTTTTTCAACGGAGTAGTAGCCTTTACCTTTTTCAAAATTGTTCAATTGTTCACGCTGCCCGGCCAGGGAATCATCACACACGAAAAAATGTATGATGCAGCCACACACAGTTTCACCATGCAGGCTATCAACAACGGCAATCCTGCCGGTGCTTTTTGGTTTTACGCTGTGATTGGGATTCTGGGTTTGATCTGGGGTTATTATTTTCTGCCTGAAACCAAAGGAGTTCCTCTTGAAAAAATTGAAGCACATTGGAGAAACAAAGGCAAGCCCAGAGATTTAAAAGAGTAATATATTGATCCATAAAAAAGCCCGGTAAGTTACCGGGCTTTTTTTTCATCTTATTCTTTGGACTCCACAACCGGGGCACTCTTAAACTTCTGCTCATTCCAGAAGGCCCAGACCGCTACTATGAATACTACAGCCACTGCCCAATAAACAAAGGCAGGAACCGGTACCGGATCGCCTTTGGCGTAGGAATGTAATCCGGACAGATAGTAATTCACCCCGAAGAAGGTCATTAAAATGACCGCGTAACCGAGCAATGAAGCGAGATTGAAGCTATACTTCGATTTCAATCCGGGAATCACATGCATGTGAGCAATGAAACTGTACACCACCACACTCACCAGAGCCCAGGTTTCTTTGGGATCCCAGCCCCAATAGCGACCCCAGCTTTCGTTGGCCCAAATACCACCCAAAAAGGTTCCGATGGTTAACATGTACAACCCGATGATCAGGCTGCGTTCATTAATCACCGTCAGTTCAGTAATACGCTGCGATATCACTTCTTTGTTTTTGGGTGACTTGAGAATACCCAAAACGAGATTAAAAAATCCCAGCAAGGCACTCAGTGCCAGAAAACCATAGCTGGCTGTGATCACAGAAACATGAATGGTCAGCCAGTAAGACTTAAGCACCGGCACCAGGTTGGTAATCTCCGGATCCATCCAGCTCAGATGTGCCACCATGAGAAAGATTGCACTAAGAATCGTTGTGGCTGCCACTGTCATCATCGAACGCTTGGAAAACAGCAACCCTGCCAGAATCGTTACCCAACTGATGTACAACATGGTTTCGTATCCGTCGCTCCAGGGTGCGTGACCCGAGATGTACCATCGCAATCCCAGACCAAAAGTTTGAACAACAAAAGCGACAACAATGATCCAGAAAAACACTTTCAGTATGACCTTCATGAATTTTGATCCTCTCAGTAAATCAAGGAATAACAGGATAATCATGAAGAACCCAATGGCACCATACACCATTCCCAATCGGTCAAAAATCATCCAACGGTTGTACAAGATCTCTGCATTTATTTTTGGCTCTGAAGGCATCACGGCAGCGCCATATTTTGTTTGGAAAGCACTCATTTGTTCGATCAGTGAGTTCGACAAGGATCTGTTTCCTTTTCCAATAGCCTTTAAATAAGCCGGGAATACCTGGGCAATCATGGTGGTATCTTGTGCAGATAGTCCGGTTAGCGGCGTATCAGGAGCATACCATTTATGAACACTTTCGCGTGTATCCGGAAAAATCCGGAGTAAACTCCCCTTAAAAATCATATAGGCAATGTTCATGCGTTCGTCCACCTTCACCACTTCTTTGTCTTCCATATCCCTTTCCGAAGGTTTTTTCTCATATACACGGCTGACCGCTTTTTGTAATTTATACTGCCCGGTTTGTATATCAATAAAGTCGATGTAAGCGGCATATTTTCCCTGAATGCCCAGCTTCTTTGCCAGGTCGGGATTTCCTACCTTAATAATGGGAACCAGCTGCCAGTAGAACGGACTGCTCATCATACCCAGTACGACCTGATCAGGATTCAGACCGTTGAGGCTGTTTTTCCAGGCAAGCTTTCGTAGCAGTTTACTCGAAAGTGTGCTCACCGGTTTCATTCTGCCGTCTTCTGACTGAACCATCAAACGACCAAATTTTGCCGCTTCTTCCTTGTTCACTTTCGGTATGTTATTGAGTGACATATGAGAATGCTGGGCAAAAAGCGAATGAGATCCTGTCATTACTACAGCAAAAATCACAACAGTAGCCATCTTGGTAACGGCAGAAGTTTTTTTCAGGTAGCGACCCAACACAGCGAAACGGCTGTTCCGGTTCAGCAACGACAACGCCATTCCCAATGCCATCAGGAAATAACCCAGGTAGGTAAAAAAAGTGCCCCAGTAATCGTGGTTAACCGACAATACACTTCCCTTTTCATCGCGGTCGTAGGATGACTGGAAAAACCGATACCCCTTGTAATTCAACACATGATTCATATAGATATGAAAAGGCATTTCCTTCTTTGATTTTGGATCAATAACTGTTACCCAACTGGCATAGCTTGACGGGCTCATGGATCCGGGGTACCGGTCCAGCTCAAAACGATCCAGCTTTACTGAGAACGGAAGCTGAATTTTGCGTGCACCATAACTCATCATCAGGTGTACCCCATTGATTGAGAACCGGACTTTTTCACCTAACATTCCTTCTCCACCGGATAATGCGACTTTTTTGGACTCATTTCCTGAACGGGCCTCCACCATCAATACATTATTGTTGCTCTGCCGTGAAGAAGTGTACACTACTTTGGCATGGGGATAGTAATTGGTAAGAATCAGGTTCAGTTTCCCAACCATATATAGGACTCCCTGTTTAAATTCATAAGCTTCACCCGGTGCCAGCTTCTTTGAAGTGCGGGTATGCATGGAGAGCTGCCGCAGTGTATCGGGAGCCATAATCATCAATTGACCGTCCTGTACAAACAAATTAATGGCCTTCTGATTGACAACACCTCCGAATTGAATTTCATACGATCCGACCGTTTCCACATCTCCGGCACCAATTTCCAGGTTCCGGCGACCGTCCGCAGAGATTGTGTTCAGAGCAACAATAGCCTCTCCCGATGCGTCCGGAATAATCTGTTTTCGTGCATTGGGAATGTACTGAACGGCTTTAAGAGTAACCTTTTTATCGCCCATATGAACTTTATCGGAATAATCCGTGGGGGTCAGTGTTGAGAGAAGAACAGATTTTTCGTTCGATACTTCTTGTTTCCCGTCTGTTGCTTTTAACTCTACATAAGTTCGGTCGGACAGAATGCTGTTCGAAGTTTCGCCGTTGCGAATGTGCATCATCCCCTCAAAACTGATGAAACGTGTTACGGCAGCCCCCAGCAAAATGACCAGAAAGGCCAAATGAAAAAGAAGCATGCTGAGTCTTCCCTTGCGGTACATTTTTTCGCGGAACACATTGGCTACCAGGTTAGCTGCCAGCAGCGCCAACAACAAGTCGAACCAAAGAGCGTTGTACACCAAAGCCTTGGCGGCAGCAGTGCCGAAATCATTTTCGACAAAGGTTGCTACCGCCATTGCAGCAGCAAACAACAGGAGCAAAACACCCATACTGGAGAGGGAAAATAGAAAATTAGATATTTTTTTCATGGTTTAATAGTTCAGTTATAATTTTAACAAAATTAGGAATAGTCCCGGCATTTTTTCAGACCTATCATTGATAAGGATCAATAATGGAGAATAAATTAGCATTCTTTTTTATATATTTACATGAAAATAAATTGACATATGTCAATCCGTTTTTTATAAATATTTGTTGATGACCTATATAAGATAAACGTGGAATTTAATAAAACTCTGACGTGTGCGCACTGCTCCAAAGAATCGCCGGTATTTTGTTTTCTGAACGAGCGACAAATTGATCACATTGAAAGAAACCGCATTGAAGTTGTCTTTAATCCGGGGGAAACCATCATGAAAGGAGGGACACCCAAAACTCATGTGATGTCTTTTTACAAAGGATTGGCTAAGGTGTCGCTGGAAGGAAAGGGAGGCCGAAGTTACATCCTTGGCTTTATACGACCCCAGACCTTCTTTTCGGGCCCCGGCTTCTTTTTTGACGAAAAACACCGACTTACCATCACGGCTATTGAAGAATGTAAACTCTGCCTGATTGAGAAAGATGTCTTTTATGAAATGATGGAAGAAAATTTCAAAATGGCTTTTGCCTTCATGGAAAATTCAAACAGATTCATATTGAATCTTATTCATAAAATGGAAACCTTTTTAATTAAACACCATCACGGAAGAGTTGCCGATGCCTTGCTTCATTTGTCCAAAGACATTTACCATAAAAACCCTTTCACCATGACCATCAGCCGAAAGGACCTGGCAGATCTTACAGCATTGCCCAAGGAAAGTGTTTCGCGCATCCTGCATGAATTCATCAAGGACCAGATCATTACCATGGAGAATAATGAGGTTCATATTCTGAAGGAGGACACGCTAAAACACATCAGTCACAAAGGGTAGGCCTGTCAGTACATACTTTTGTGGCATTCCACACAGGCAGTCGTTTTCCAGTCTCCTCCAATATCTACCGGGTGTTTGAACTCGAGAGAGCCTTTACTACCGGCATACTCTATCGACCCGGGTTTTCCCTGAACCTGAATTTCATGACACAAATCACAATTATTTGAAATTACACGACCGGTTTCGCTTTTAAACGTACCGTTATGACAGCGAAAACATCCGTTGGTTTCCATGTGACCAATGTAATTGGGATGTGCTTTCCAGTCCGCTTTCATTTCCGGGAAAATATTTTCCTTGTACGCTTCCTGTAGCACAGCAATGGTATTTTCAATCTGAACCTTGCTGCTATCGTACACTTCAGGATAGGACGATTTGTAGAAGTCGGTTATGCTGGATCGGATATAGCGACAGGCACTGTCCACGGTGGGGAAATTATTATCATAAAAAATGCCCATGGCAGTTGATTTCAAATCCGGTAGTTTCTGATCCAGTTTCCCGGCGCTCATGGCTTCATCAAAAAACTGTACCGGCGATTTAAAGTTGTGCGAAGGACGGTTGTGGCAGTCCATGCAGTCCATGACCCGCTCGTCTTTAGTATCCATCTGTTGCTGGGTGTACCCTTTTGCTTCATCCCGATAGACCGTTACTTTTCCTGTTTTCAGATTGGTGAATTTGACCAATGCGATCGTATCTCTGCTGAAGGAAGTGGGAATGTATTCAATTTTCACATCCGGATTCACATGCCAGTGAATGCCGCTTCTCAAACCCTGAGCTTCATGTTTGGCGCTGGTTTTCATCAACACCGTGATGTCCCATTCAGAGTTTTCCGAATCAGAGAGAAAGTATTTTTTGCTGACCAGAGTACGGTTATAAAATTTCTGTGGCCAGTGGCATTGCTCACAGGTTTCCCGGGCCGGACGTAAGTCATGAACCGGTGTTGCTATGGGTGTCGGATAGGTATGCGTCAATACGGCATAAACCTGACGCAACCCGGACAACTTTGATTTGACGTACCAGGTGGCCCCCGAACCCACATGACATTCCACACAATTCACTTTGGCATGGGCCGATTGATGATACGTTGTGTATTCGGGAGACATTACTTTGTGGCACAACGTACCACAAAATTTATTGGACTCTGTAATGTGGAATGCTTCGTAGCTTCCCAACGCCGTAAACAAAATAAAGAGCAGAGACCCCAAAGTAAAAATAAAGACCACCATTCGCTGACTCGGGTCGTTGAGGTCGATTTTTGGAAATTTATCTTTTCTTTCAACCTTATTTTCTTTGTCTTGTTTGTATTTCCTCCAGGTTCCGATGGGAATCAAAACCAGGCCTATTACCAGGAAAACAGGCAATATGATATAGGTAAACAATCCCAGATACTGGCTCACCTGACTGGGGAAAAGATACGATATCAGGAAAAGAAACAAGATGAAAAAAAGGCTGACAGCAGCCATCATAGCTCCGGTAATGGTTGTCCAACTGTAAAATGAACTGGGTAATTTTTTCATTTTTAAGGAATTAAGTGCAGGTTCTAATTCTATCTTCAGGTTTCATGAGGCCTATGCCCAAAAAACAAAAAACAGGCAGCAAAAGAGTAATCAATTCCTGCCCATTTCTCAATTATGTTATGTAAAATTAAGTATCTCGTTTTCCAGTCTTTTCTTTAAAAATTCCACAATCGGGTAATTGTAAACCCAAACATGATCTCTCCTTTTGTCCAGTCGTTCTGATTGTACATATAAATTTCCTGAGGCAGAATGCCACTGGCGGTTGTGAGATAAATCTGGAATGAGTGAGCTGCCGTTTCAATTTGCCAACCGATCCCAAAGTTAGGTTTGGCCGAGTTGGCACTGGTAAACGAAGTCTGTTCCGAGATACCCTGAATTTTCAGCGGGATATCGTATTGGAACAGAATAGATGATTGGGGTGAAAACTTGATCTGTCCGTTCACTCCTACTCCGATGTTGTCGTGGTTTGCACCTACTGCTACCGAATTGAAATGAGTCCAGCTGGCCGTTGCTTCGAGTGAGAAATTATCACAAAACTTACGGGCTACAATCAGCTGGGCGAAATACGACATTCGGTCGCCGAACTTATAGTCCAGGCCAAAGTTCTCATTGCTTCTTCCATCGATGGCAAAATTACCATACAGTGCGACGGCAACGGGAATCTTATTCGATCGCGTTTGTTCAAGAATCGTCCATTTGGCATGGAAATCGTTATACATTTTATTTTTGGTCAACCCATACCCGATGGTCAGGTTTTTCATAATCGTATAATTCAGTGCCAGCTGTAGGTTGGCACCGGGCGAATAAATACCAAACAGATCGTGGATACTGTTTTGATTGACCAAACCAAAGCGGTGGTAAATAAAAAATTCCAGTGTCTTTGCAGGTTGCGAAAGTGTGGTTTGATTGTCAATCAGCACATCGTTATCCCAGGGTGCATAAACAGGTTTGTCCTTTGTTTTTTCTTTGGTTTCCTGTTTATCCTGAGCAAATGTACTGCCTATGACCGCCAAAGCCAGTATGAGGTTAAGTATTAATTTTTTCATCCGTTCATGATTTTAATTATGAAAAAATATTTTCAAATCTTTTCATATCGGTTTTTTCCTTTGTTTAATTGTCCTTTGCTCCCTGTTGAATCCAAAGCAATACCAGTGCAGCCTGTGTTGGTGTGTATTTTTTCCAGGTATGGCTGGAAGTATTGGCAGGATCTGCATGCCAGTAAATTAGACTGGTTTCCGGAGAAGCAATATTCACCAAATTCATGTTCATTATACTGGTGTAAGCATTCCCCGTGGTTAGATCCGGAGCCTGTACTCCCGTTGTATGACAAGAGGTACAATTGTTTCCGGTGTTGAAGATCGGCTCAATCTGCTGGGAAAAACTAATGGTATCCGTTGGGCTGGGTGGTGCCGGTTCCACAACATTATCATAGGTACAGGAACTCAACCCATACATGAACAGCAGGAAGACAATGGTTAAAAAATAATATTGTTTTTTCATTGGTTCTTTTTTTAAGCATTAAAACAAGAAAAATAAGGTGGCCTGCTGTAGAATGATACGGTTATCCGTTTTTGTCTGATCAATATCATTTCGTTGAATTACCTTTTGGGGACACTTATTTTTCCGAAACGGTTTTTGAAAAAAAGCCGTACAGGCCGCATCATCGATGGATGTTTCCTGTACAGCTTTCATCATCAAAATCTTTATTTACTTAAAGCCTGGATACTGTTATTCAGCAGTGCTTTTACATAATCAGCATTGTGAACACCCAAACTCCGGTCTGCTTCAACCAATTCCCAGTTCCAGTAAGCTTCAGCATAAGCCTGAGGATATTTGCCGGGAATAACCGTTCCTGTTGCGCTCATTACACCTTTATTAATCATAGCTGTTTCCAATGTTAAGAGCAAATGATGTACTTCTTCCTGAGTGGTTGTAATTTTGGCAACCAGGGCAGTAGATCCTTCGTCGTGGCAGGAAAGACAACCGGAAAGGTTGATGGCCGATGGCGAATCAGTACTTGCAAGATTGTACATTTCCATGTTGTGTCCGCCTGATGTACCATTATAGGTGCCCATATGACAGGTTACACAACCGTCGGTAACATCGGTGGTGTGGTTTGAATTACTATAAGTAAAGGTACCGGTAAATTCAAATCCGCCGGCTCCGCCCAGAATATTGGCCTGAGGACCGTGGTGGGGGCCCCAGTGGGTAGAGGTAATGGAAATAGAATCGTCAACTACAGTAAGTCCCGGACGGGCCTGGTGACAGTTGGCACACAAGTTTCCTTTACCAAAGTCCACTGTTTTGTTAGCTGCCCACAACTGAACCGGACTTGAAGTCGTAAGCGCCCAGTCAGCTGCCGTATAGGTAGCATGAATATCGTGGCAGGTATAACAATTTTGGGGTGCCGGGTTATCGATGGTAGCTGCTGTGGCATCCGGTCTCATTCCGCCATCAGGTGTATTGGCTACCGTTTCCAGGAATCCCTGGCTGGTATGACAGGTGGCACAGGAAGTTGAGTTTCTTACCTCTAAACCTCCGGTAGCGTGCACAGAAGTTGACCATTGAGCAATTTTAACTTCGATAACCTGTGAATTGGTGTGGCACTGAATACATCCGGCAGTACCATCGGTTCCATTGGTTCCGTCGGTTCCGTCCTTACCGGCCGGCCCTGTGGGCCCTACTTTGGTACAAGACGCCATGATGCCCAATAAAAAAAGCATGGACAGGGTTAAGTAAGCTGTAAATCTTCTCATAATGAAAATAATTTTTCGGGTTATTAAATACGTTTTTCGGTTGTTAAATAATTAACGTAAATCTAAATCAAACAATTATTATAGGAATCATTTATCAGGTGATGTTTCTGCATGGAAATTTGTGTATTTTTGGGAAAAGAATTGATATATATCAATGTATTATTGTATTTCGGTGATGGAGAACGTTGTGTTTTAACACCTCTTTTGACAAATTTGAACACTCAATATGCTGATTACAATTTTTTTACATAAAAAACCGACATGACAGGACAAGTTGATTTTTGTACGCCAAAGCCTGCTGTTTTTCATTCATTAAATGAAGAAGAGTTAACCATTTTAAGAAAAAATAGCTTTGAAGTCGACTTCAAAGAAGGGGAAACCATCTTCAAACAGGGGAGTCCGCTCACGCATATTATCTATTTAACAGAAGGCAAAGCCAAGCTTTTATTGGAAAACTCCAACCAAACTATTTTAATGAAGATTGTGCAGGAATCCGATATTATTATCGGTCCCGGTTTCAACAGAGACTATCGTCATTATTTCTCGGTTGTCGCCATTCAAGATACAAGAGCCTGTTTTATCAATGTGGATATCTTTAAACAGTTTATTGAATTAAACACCAGCTTTGCACTGTCGTTGATCGACTTTATTCATGAAGACACCGTGTCTCATTTCGACAAAATAAAAAACCTGACCAATAAACACATGAACGGTCGGCTGGCCGATACCCTGCTTTATCTTTCGGACGACATTTATAAAAGTCATGAATTTTTAACTTCTCTCAGCCGAATGGACTTGGCCAACATGTCGTCCATGACCAAGGAAAGTGTCATCAGAACGCTGAAAAATTTCAAAGAAGACCACATTATTGATTGCAAAGGAAACGAATTCAAAATCCTGAACAAGGAAGTTCTGATCGATATCAGTAAAAAGGGCTAAGGCTTGTGAAGTAAAATCACCAGTCCTGCCATTGTATTGATAAAACTTACCTGCTTCTGATCATATCTTATTCCTTCACTGGTTTCAAAACCAAATTTCATGGTCCGGCTAACCAGTTCGGTTTCCAGCTTTAATGCCAAACACCGGTTTATTTTATACTGAACGCCCAATCCCGGTACCACAAAAATTTTTTGATCACGTGAAGGGGTTATTTCGTAAAAATTGGGACCTATTATATAATAGGTGGGTTTGTAGAGCTGGTAGGGGGTCGTTGCCCACAACATTCCAGCCATAATTTTTCCGGTAACCGACCATTTGGTGTTGAGATACCAACGGGTATGAAACCCTGCGGCGGCATGCATTACCAGAAAAGGATCGGAACGGATCACCACGTGACTCAGAAAAGGATCTGCATTCACTTTAGCGGTGGCCAAAGCCGAAACATCTACGGGATGTTGTTGATAACCGGCTTCCACCCCCACCCCGAAATGATTGGTAAAAAACCACACCCCCTCTACACTCATAGTGATTCCGGTAGTGGTAAAACTTCCCCCGTTTAATTCGGTTGAGCTGTATTTTCCTATTGGAAAGGATGGCCCGGAACTGATGGATAGGAACCCTTTTTCATGCTGGGCCCACCCCTGCAGACTGAATAAAATCAGCAGAAAAAAGAAAAACCAGGCTTTCATTTTTCGTGCTTTAGTGCCAGCCATTAAACATACTCCTGAAATTGCTGGTCCAGCTTTTCCCCATGGTACAAAAATACAAATGGATCAACCAGAACACGGTCAAAAAGAAGCCCATGATCTGATGCAGCAGATCGGTCAGCCACAAACCGCTTTTACCGAAAACAGATGAGATGGTTGTTTCGGGGAACAACAGACCAATGCCACTAATGATAATCAACGGTACCAAAACATACATGGCGACCACATAGCTTAGCTTTTGCAGCGGATTGAATTTTCTTTTTCCAGAAATGGGAAAAGGAGCTTTTTCATGTTTGAAAATACCCCAGGAATAGTACCGGGTTTGTTTCCATATTTTTTCGGTAAACCCCTTTTTCTTAATCTGATAGTATTTTCCATTACCGGTAACACGATTGGCTACAACAAAGTATATAAAGTTAATCACCAGTATAATGCCACTGATGTTGTGGACCAGTACCGACACTTCAAACGGGACCATGAAAAAATTGGCCCCTGCATTGTGCATGCTCAGCCCGGTTAGAATCAAAAGGAGAAACAACAAGGCATTCAACCAATGCCAGATGCGGACCCAGACGGGATATAAATAAACTCGATCTTCCATTTTATTTGAGTGTAATTCGAAGAATTGCATGAATAATAATAACAAGTATAATCAGCCCGATGATCACCAGGCTAGTCACATTCAGAAAATGATTGCTGTTGGCGCTGATCACATACGAATCATTGGTAATAATGATGGCATTCAGAAAACCCGATTTGGAGCGAAGTTCTTTTGTTCTGAACTTATACAGCGTAGCCATCAGCCGTGTGTTTTTTGAATGACATTCCACACAGTCTTTTACCGCACTTTCCTTGGATAAAATCTGGTGGTCGACCATAGAGTGATTTTCAACTTTCACATGACAATCCAGGCAGCGCACACTTTTAAAATGCAAAATCTGATTGGGAAGCCAGTCGTGAATCGTGCTGATGTTTTTCTTGGCATGATCGGAAAGCGGTGTCAGGTTGGCCACTTCTGAATGACAGTGCAAGCAGATTTCGTTGTCGTACACTATTACCTTTTTGATGTCTGTGTTTTTTCGGGCAGTAATGGCATAGGAATGCGGATTATGACACATCCAGCAACTGAAGTCCTTGCTGTAGGCTTGCGCATGAACACTCTTTTTGAATTCCACATTAATTTCCTTGAAATTGTACTTTTCAGCTACTTCATCCCCGTCGTGGCAGTCGGTACATTTCAACATTTCCTGCATCTGCAAGTCGTTTGCATGGGGAAAATTCTCATAACCCGGATCGTGGCAATCAGTACAACTCAATAAATGATGGTTCCCTACATAAAATGCAGCCGTATCAATAACATAATACGGGTTCATCCTTTTACTCACTGTTCGTTCAGATACACTATTATAAAAAGTGAAGGTTTTATTTCCGTGACACTTGAAACATTTATGGTTCGCTTTTACGTTGGGGAGCACATCTTTTGCCATTGAATTTGGCACCACCGCAAAGTAAAAGATCATCAATAAACTGAACCAAATGATTCGCTGCCATCGAAACAATTTTCTACTCGATCTCATGCTGTTAGGTTTGTTTTTAGGTTAAAAAGGTTCGCTTTCTGATAACGATTACTCGTTATACTATTCACAAATGTAGTATTATTTTTGTGAATCCTTTAACAGGCCTGTAATTTAGAAAGATTTTTTATTAGGCATTCATTTTCAGGATAAAGAACCTGTTTTTTACTGAATAGAATCTTCAAAAATCCTGAAGGCATAATTTAGAAAGAATCAAATCACGGCTAAAAAACACTGAAATACAAAAATATACATAGATAATTTTATTGTTATTTAATACACTACTATTGTTATAGTGCAAACAGTATTGATATTGCCGTATATTTGTTAAGCGTCTAACAATTAGTTGACAGATAATTACAACCTAAAAAATTAACATGAATGTTTCGTTGATGAAAAAATTATTGATCATTTTTTCATTTGTAATCTTAATTATAAATGGTGCAGTCGGACAATCAAACGAAGACTGCATGATGTGCCACAGCGATCCCGATCTGACAACCACCAGTCACGGCAAAACAATTTCCTTACTGGTCAAGGAAAAGGTTTTATCGAATTCCGTACACAAAAAGTTGCAATGTATTGATTGTCATTCCGATGCAAAGGGGCAGGAATTTCCTCATACTGCTCTGAAACCGGTGCGGTGTGGTAGCTGTCATGTGGAAGCCAAAACAAAGTTTGATGCAGGCATTCACGGAGTCGCTTTTGAACGGGGTGAGTTGTATGCTCCGAGCTGCAAAGAATGTCATGGGAAACATGATATTCTATCGTCGGCAGATGCCCAGTCCAGGACATACAAAACCAACATTCCCATCCTGTGCGGCAAATGTCACAGAGAAGGGGCTCCGGTGGCTCGGGTGTACAATATTAATGAGCACAACATTCTTGAAAATTACAGTCAGAGTATCCATGGTAACGGTCTTTTTAAAAAGGGTCTGATTGTATCGGCCACATGCAACGACTGCCATGGAAACCATATGATTCTACCCCACTCGGATCCAAAATCGAGCGTTTCCCCCGGCAACATCGCGAAGACCTGTATGACCTGTCATTCGCGGATTGAACAGGTACACAAAAAAATAATAAAGGGCAGCCTTTGGGAAGAAAAGCCCGGTGCCGTTCCGGCCTGTACCGATTGTCATATTCCGCACAAAGTGAATGTTCAAAATATTGTCAATACTCTTTCCGACCGCTCCTGTCTGAAATGTCACTCCAAAAAGGATGTTCACAAAACAGTAAATGATTCCATCATTTCTCTGTATGTACAAAAATCCGACATCTCCAATTCAGTACACAAAAACATTCCCTGTGTCAAATGCCATACCGATGTCACTCCCAAATTGCACAGGCCCTGTAAAACGGCCCAGAAAGTGGACTGCTCCAACTGTCACGCAGAATTAGCAACCCAATACTACCAAAGCGGCCACGGTCAGGCGTACATGAAAAAAGAACAAAACGCACCGTATTGTACCGACTGTCATGGAGACCACAAAATTAAATCGCGGTTAGACGACACCTCCCCGATCTATCGTTCGGCCATCCCCAGCTTATGCGGAAAATGCCATCAAAAAGACGGAAAGGCTAAATCGAAAAACTACAAACTACACGAACAAAATGCTCTGTACGATTATTCTACCAGTGTCCACGGTCAGGGGTTAACCAAAAAAGGTCTGCTGGTGAGTGCGGTATGTACCGATTGTCACACGGGACACCTTATATTAAAGGAAACCGACCCCAGATCCTCCGTCTATTCTAAAAACATCCCCGCTACCTGTGCATCCTGTCATAAAGGAATTTATGACCAGTACATGAGCAGCGACCACAACATCACCAAAGACGACAAAACCCATACGTATCCCACCTGCGTTGACTGCCATTCCTCCCACGAAATTTCATTCACCCATCAGGATCAGTTTATGAATGAGGTAACCAGTCAGTGCGGAAGCTGTCACAAAGATTTGTCACAAACCTACCTGGAAACTTATCACGGCAAAGCGCACCAACTGGGAGATCAGAAAACTGCCAAATGTTCGGATTGCCATGGAGCGCATAAAATCCTGGACAGGAACAATCCCAACTCCATGGTAAGCAACAAGAATATTGTCCAGACCTGTAAGAAATGTCATCCGGATGCCAATAAAAAATTCACCGGCTATCTGACGCATGCCACCCACCACGATAAAAAGAAATACGCAATCCTTTACTACACTTTCTGGGCCATGACTTCTTTGCTGGTAGGTGTGTTTGGTTTCTTCGGAATACATCTGCTGCTGTGGCTTCCCCGTTCCATTATGGGATTAAGAGAGAAGAAACGGAACAAAAAGACTCAGGAAAACAAATACTACATCCGCCGCTTTACCAAAAGCCAGCGTTTCACCCACCTTTTTGTGATTCTAAGTTTCCTCATGCTGGCACTGACCGGAATGATCCTGAAATTTGCCGACATGCCCTGGGCCAGCTTTATCTCCAAATATCTGGGCGGGCCAACAGGTGCCGGAATCATTCACCGCTTTGCGGCGGTCATCACTTTCGGATACTTTGGTTTCCATTTGTATTCGTTGATTCGAACCAAGATTAAGAAACACATACCATTGAAACAATTCATTCTCGGAAAGAACTCACTGATGTTCAACAAACAGGACATTATCGATTTCTGGAATACCCTCAAATGGTTTATCGGACTGGGGCCGCGTCCTCATTACGGAAGATGGACTTACTGGGAAAAATTTGACTACATGGCGGTTTTCTGGGGTGTAGCGGTGATCGGACTTTCCGGCCTGGTACAATGGTTCCCAGAGTTCTTTACACTAATCTTCCCGGGGTGGCTGATTAACGTAGCTCAGATCATCCACAGCGATGAAGCGCTGCTTGCCGTTGGATTTATCTTTACCATCCACTTCTTCAACACCCACCTGCGTCCGGAAGCGTTCCCCATGGATACCGTTATTTTCACCGGCATGGTGCCGTATGACGATTTCAAAAAAGAACGCCCCAGAGAATTTGAAGAGCTGAAAGCATCTGGAAAACTGAAGAAAGTAGTAGTAAAAAAAGAAAAACAGAGTAAATGGATGCCCTGGATCAAAGGTTTTGGTTTCTTTTTTGTGGCCTTTGGTTTAACACTTGTTGTCCTGATCATTTACTCTATGTTGTTTGGCTATAAATAGCAATTTATATAAATTTGAGTATTATTAACTTAAAAGAAAGGAACCTATGATGTTTAAAAAAATCATCCTGATCATGTGTCTTGGACTCATCCCTGCTGCAGCTTTGATGGCCCAGGACTATGAGTACATTGGGGCAATGAAATGTAAAATGTGCCACAATTCACCTGCAAAAGGCAACCAGTACAAAATCTGGAAAGACTCCAAACATGCTCATGCCATGGAGGCTTTGAAAGGTGCTGATGCAACGAATCCAAAATGTACAAAATGCCATTCTACAGCTGCCAGCGTAAGTGAAAACTTATGGGCTGGTATTACTGTAAAAGAAGGCGTATCCTGTGAATCATGCCACGGTCCCGGTAGCAAATATAAAAGCATGAGCATTATGAAGGACCGTAAAAAAGCTCTGGCCAATGGTATGATTATTCCTACCGAAGCAACCTGTAAAAAATGCCACAACAGCGAAAGTCCTACTTTCAAAGGCTTTGATTACAAAACTGCTTTGGCTAAGATTGCTCATCCGATACCCAAACACTAAATTCGTTTGGTTTCGTATTTTAACAGAAGCAGAATAAAGACAAACAATAAGGCTGTTAACCGAGGTTAGCAGCCTTTTTTATGCCTGAACATGATGTATTTCAAAACAATCAGTGACAAACTCTTGTATCTGTAAAACAAAAAAGGCTGCCCGGAATCCGGGCAGCCTTTTTCAAATCAATAACACTATAGACTATTTTTCTGTTCCCATCATCATTTCGTCGATGGCTTTGCAGGCACGGAAACCGTCGGCGATGGCTGAAATAGCATCAGCTGTACGGTTTACGGCATCACCACCGGCAAATACTTTGGGATCGGTAGTTTGTTGTTTGTCGTTGACAACAAAGCGTCCTCTGTCCACTTTGATGGTTTCGGCATATTCATCCAGGAAGCTGTAATCACCCATCTGACCAATAGCAGCCATGACGGAAGTAGCTTCGATGGTTGTATTGCTGCCTTCGATTTCAACCGGTTTGGGACGTCCGCCTCTTTCATCCGGTACCATTTCAGCCAGTACATATTCCAGAGATTTAACCCGGCCGTTTTCATCTTTGTGAACAGCCACCGGAATGGCCTGAGGAATGATGTGGATTCCTTCGTCTTCGGCCCCTTCAATTTCTTCCCAGTCGGCCGGCATGTCTTCCACGCGACGACGGTAGAGAATGGTGACATCGGCACCAAAACGTTTGGAAACACGGGCTGCGTCGATGGCAACGTTACCACCACCCACAACAATGACTTTGTCGCCGATTTCCACCTTGTCGCCTGAGTTGATGGCATGCAGATAATTTACAGCCTGTACGGAACCCTGTGCGTCTTCACCATCGATACCCAGTGTCCAGGCTGCAGGGAAACCTACACCCATGAATACGACATCGTATTTTTCATAGATTTCTTTAAACGTGATGTCTTTACCCACTTTGGTGTTGAAGTGAATCTTCACACCGATGCTCTGGATGTATTCGATTTGTTTGTCCAGACTTTCGATGGGCAAACGGTATTTGGGAATACCGTACATGGTAGCTCCACCGGCCTTAGCATTGGCTTCGAAAATGGTCACGTCGTAGCCACGCAGCGCCAGGTAGTAGGCAGCGGTCAAACCGGAAGGACCGGCACCCACAATACCCACGGTTTTACCGTTTGATTCTTTAATCACCGGATTCACAATTTCATGCGTAATATCAGCGGTAACGGCTGTTTCGGTAGCGTACCGTTTCAGCCAGCGAATGGCAATGGGTTCACCACGGTGAGCCAGGGCACAAACGTCTTCGCATCGGCGGGTACAAACCTTACCACACATTTCAGGCAACGGGTTGTTGTCGTAAATGATGCGAACGGCTTCGTCATCTTTTCCGGCAGCAATGGCGTTGATGTATTCGGGAATGTGCATGTGGTCGGGACAAACTTCGGTACAGATACCGCAGCTGATACAACGGCTGGCTTCGGCACGGGCCTCGGCTTCGTTGTAACCCAATACTACTTCTGCAAAACTCTTCACGCGTTCTTTGCCTTCCAGCTCGCGCATGGGTACACGCTGGAATACGTTCAGTGAACTATCTCCAGTACTGGTGAATGAAACCCGTTCTTTACCTTCAGGATTATCTACACCCGGAGTCCACAAGAATGTGTCAGGATCTTCACTCACGTAAAGATAGTCTTTGGTCAGCGACAAGCTTCCGGTAGGACATACTTCCACACACAGGGCACACCAGCAGCAACGGCCGTTGTCCACACGCGGACGCAAACCGGAATCTCCTTTTTTACCATCAATCCCCTCAATTTGGATCATATCAATGGCTGCATTCTGGCAAATGGTAGAACAGTTACCGCAACCAATACATTCTTCCAAGTCGTTATAATGAAAACCACGGTAACGGTCAGCCGCTTCTTTCTTCACCTTAGGGTAAGAAATGGTATGCGGCTGTTTCCCGAATTGCTTCAGGGCCGTTAGGGGTTTTAATGTTCCAGTCAGATCAAAAAAGCTCATTGTTTTATGTTTTTTGTCTTTAATACTTATCGTTCAATTTCCGGGGGGCAGGTTCCCAGACTATTCATAATGGCAGAAATATCGGCCACGTTCTCTCCTACCAGCAAATCTTCCAGTAAGGAAACACCGTGTACATAAGCCGCACCTCTGAGGTGGGTTCTGCGGGGGTTCACGGTTCCGTCGCTCACAATATACATTCCGATTTCACCGCGGGTAGCTTCTGTACGTGCATAGGCATCGCCTTTGGGTAAAGCCCATTTCAGCGGATTGGGAATCTTATTGTAAATTTCTCCGGAAGGCATCTTTTCAATCACCTGACGGATGATGCGGATCGACTGACGGATTTCAGCCCGGCGAACCAGGGCACGGGCCCAGATATCACCTCCTTCAGCAGTCGGCACTTCAAAGTCAAGCTGGTCGTAAATTTCATACGGATCGTCAATGCGGATATCACTTTTGATACCACAACCGCGAAGTACCGGTCCAACCACACCCCATTCCACTGCTTTTTCCTTGGAGATGACCCCCACACCCTGGGTTCTTTTCTGGAAAATGGTGTTGGTGAACATCAGATCGTCATAGTCTTTCAACCGTTTTTCAAAGTAGTCCATGGTGCGCAATACCTTATCGGTAAACCCTTCCGGAAGATCACGACGTACGCCGCCCGGCCAGATGTACATGTGGTAAATACGGCCACCGGTCAGCTCTTCAAACAGATCGAGGATATAGTTACGATCCCCAACCGACCACTGTCCCATGGTGTATAGACCTAAGGAACCGTTCTGTCCGCCGTACCACAGCAGGTAAGAACCCATACGGGCCAGTTCCAGCATGAGTACGCGGATGTATTTGGCTCTTTCAGGCACTTCGCGGCCTTCGAGCATTTCAACGGCGCGGGCATAAGATTCTTCAACAGGATCCGGTTCGGGAACACAAAAACGGCACAACAAAGTAAAACTCTGCAACCAGTTTCTCCGTTCCTGGAGTTTTTCAAAGGCGCGGTGCAAATAACCCACTTCGGTGCGGGCTTTGATAATGGTGTCGCCTTCGACCTGCACTTTGACCATCATGTTACCGGTAATACCGGGGTGCTGAGGTCCTATATATAATGTTGTTGCTTTGTCTCTCATTTTATCTCGAGTATTTTTTTGCAAAATCAGGAATTTCTTCTCCGTCGCGTCCGGAAATGGTTTCACGAACATCCTGTGCGTCTTCACGTCCCGGACGGTTCCAGAAGGTTTTCTTGGCATATTCTGCGGTGTCGAAATCGCGGCGGAAAGGGGGCGGTCCCTGCCAGTCTTCCAGGATGAATTCATCGGGAGCCACCAGACCGGTAAACTGAATACCAAACATTTCGCGGAATTCGCGTTCGTAGGTATTGGCCTGACGCCAGATCATATCAATGTTTTCCAGCACGGGATTTTCGCGATCCAGACGGGTTTTAACAAAGACTTTCACCTTATCAACGGGTGACCAAACGATGAAAACCAGTTCAAATTCGCCTTCTTCCAGCCAGTCAACACAACTGATGTGTGAAAGGTGAACATATCCCATTTCTTCTTTGAGGTAAAACAGGATCGAAGGAATGGTTTCCTTTTTCACGTGAACATCCACCCGGTTGTAGCTGAATTCACTGCCCGCAACCGCATCGGCAAAATTAGTTTTGAGCCGCTGGATAATATTTTCTTTGAGTTCTTTCATAGTCCTTTACTTTTACCAGTTATATTCGGGCATCACCCAGTTGGGAATAATTCGTTTCTGGTTGGCCCGATACCATTCCAGATTTTCTTTGTACTGTGTAGCACCATCGGCTCTTCCTTCAGCAATCCGTTTCTGCAGCTGGGCAAAACCGGACAAAACAGCTTCGGGGCGAGGCATGCAACCGTTGATGTACACATCAACAGGAAGGTATTTATCCAGTACGTTAATGGTATTGTATGAATCGTAGTACATCCCTCCGTTAATCGTACAGGAACCAAAACCGATGACATACTTGGGGTCCTGCATTTGTTCATAAACCCGGATGACCCGTTTCAGTGTTTTTACCGTCAGGTAGCCGGTGATCATCAACACGTCGGCCTGACGGGGAGTGGCAGCACCTCTGACACCAAGCCGTTCGGCATCGTAGCGGGAGGTCATGGTGGGTGGAATTTCAATGGCACCGCAACCGGTTCCGTAGGCCAATACCCAGATGGAATGCTTTCTGGACCAGTTTTGGATGAAGTCCACTATTTTTTGTGAATGCTTATCGTTTACCATAGCTTTAATTCTTTCCTTATTTTAAAATAACTGCCTGTATGATTGCCAGGAAACCGAAAAATGTCGGCCATCCCCAGAACCAGCGAACGGCCTGTTCGGTTCTGTAACGGGGTGAAGTAACTCCATACAAAACAGGAATCATATACAACAAAAAGGTTTTGATGAGTAAAACAACCAGATTGGAGGCTCCGCCCATGAACAAGTCAACATACAGGGTCAACTTGGCAAAAGTGAATACCGAACCGGCTGACATCATCACAAACAGGAATTTTCCGCCGTTTTCTGAAACGGGCCCTGAAGCCAACTCTGTGGGAGCCCCTACAATGTCGAACGGTGAATAGCGGAACATTCCGAACATGGCCATCACTGCTGCAATAAAGGCAAACGGTGAAGACAACATCAACCAGGTTCCGCTTTGAGCCTGAACTTCCATCAAACCGGTAATGGAGGTAGTGTGATACTGGATCATCAGCGCGACCAGTGACATCACCCACGGAATTTCAAATCCTACCATCTGGCTCAAACCACGGGTCACACCGATGGCTGAGTTGGGATTCCCGGTTTGACCGGCTCCCAAAGCCATACCCAACGGGCCGAAAGTCATGATATAAAGAAGGAAGATCAAATCTCCGTGGAAATTCAGGTTGGGGAACCAGTTGTTTCCGGCCAGTACAGGTACAATCAATAAGGTCATTACTGAAGTTACCATCAGGAAAGCGGGTCCCATCAGATGCATCACCCCATGGTGAATAGCGGTCTTTTTGGAGGCGAGCTTAAAGGCATCAATAAAATTCTGATAGAACGGCGGGCCTTTTCTGTTTTGCACCCTGGCCGTAATCTTACGGGTTAACCCGCCATAGGTCATGCCCACTACAAAAGCCACAATAAAAGTGACTACCGCGCCTAAAATATTATACAATACTTCTTCCATGGTTAGGTTTTTTAAAACAATACATCTTTAAATAACAACACAATCACGACAAATACCACCACATACAATGCATACGTCTGGGCGTTTCCGGTGTAAATCCTTCTCATAAACTCAAACAACCCTTCCAGCCCTTTGGCAAATTCGGTGTAGTATTTATCTATTTGACGCCGCATCACAGGAGCAACTGCCCGTAAAAACGGCTGAGTAAATCCAACTGAGAATGTCAGGTTTTCGTCTTCTTTCGGTACTTCACCTGATGTACTGATATCTTTGGTGGTCACGTAACGGGTACCTTTATATCCTTTCCAGACCACAAGAATGAGGAAGAAGAGGAAAATGGCAATGATGGAATACAGGATCGGCTGCAAAATCACATGATCGCCCCAGTTGTTGAAAATAACGGAGGTTTCCCAGAGGTGTTTGTAGGAATCGACGAATCCCAGATCCATCAGACCGTTGTTGATCGGTTTCAGAATGATGCCGGGGAAAGTTCCCAACACAAACATAAATACTGACATCAGAATCATGGGAACCACCATGGTAGCCGGAGCTTCTTTTACATGTTCCCATTCTTTTTCTTCCTGACCCAGGAAAAATCCGAAGAGGAATTTATAACAATAGAGGAAACCAGCGGTACTGGCGAAGAAGATCAGAATAACCAACAGGTAGTGGTCGCTGGTGATCAGTGATTCGTACAGCATCCATTTTCCCACAAAACCACCCAACGGAGGAATACCGGCCAGTGCAATGATGGACATCAGCGAAGCAAGGAATGTCCAGGGCATTTTACGGATGAGACCGGTAATTTCAGTAAAGTTGGTGGTTCCGGTTTGTTTTTCGATGGCACCTACAGCCATAAACAAGGTTCCTTTAAACAAGGCGTGCATCACAGCCAGGAACAAACCGGCCAGCATACCCAGTTCGGTACCGATGGCTACCCCGGTAATGATGTATCCCAGCTGAGCCACCGACGAGTATGCCAGCAGCTTTTTGGCGTCGTCCTGTTTGATGGCCCACAGCGTACCTACGGCAGCGGTGATACCCCCCAGCCAGGCCAGTACTTCCCTGAACCAGATGCCCTGGGGCAACCGACTGACCAGGGTTACCAGGATCAGAACCATCCCGTATACACCCATTTTTGAAAGGGCGCCGGAAAATAAACTGGTGTAGGCCATGGGCGCATTGCTGTATGCACCGGGAGCCCATACATGCAAAGGCATCATGGCGGCTTTCACTGCAAAAGCGATGAGGAACAGAATGGGAATCCAGATTTGCAACTGAAGACTCATGTGTCCGTAAGCCTGAATCATGTCTTCAATAAAGAAGGTATGGGTGATTGAGTGAACAATCACAATACCCATCAGCATGGCGTAAGCACCAATGGCACTGAACACGAAATATTTTATGCCAACACGCTGGATATCTTTTCCGTTGTAAATCACCATCAGGTAAGAGGACCAGGTCATGATTTCCCAGAAAATGAAGAAGGAAATCAAATCCTGACTAACGACGATACCGAGCATGGACATCACGCTCAAAATAAAGTTAAAATAGAAGTAGCCTTTGCGCTCTTTGCCTTTCATGTAGCCGATAGCATACACGGCAGCCAGGGAACCCAGTCCCAGAACGATCAGTGCGAAAAGCCAACTGTAATGATCTATACCCCACAGGAGGGAAATTCCTTCCAGCGAAAAAGGCATAGCACTTCCGAAGCTCACCCCGCTAAAGAAGAGGTAAGTGGGAACCAGTACCGAACCCAAAAACAGAATATCCTGAAGAATGGAATTCAGTTTTCCGGCAAAATAAGTCAGCACGGCACCTCCGAGGAAAATAGCAAATATGATTGAATATGTTTCCATGTTTTTCCGCTTAGAAGTTATTGTTTAATTGATAAAACATCGTTGATATATTTTGTTTTGTCCATCAGGTCGGCCGATGCTTTGTGGATCACACCGGTAATCACATCCGGATAAAAACCAATCACCAGAATCAGCGCACCCAAAACGATCATGGCCAGCAGCGCATTGAACGTGGGTTTTTTGGGATCCACATTTTCTCCTTTTTTGAAGAAATAGATGCGGTTCACCACGCGCAGATAGTACACCAGCTCGATCACGCTCACGATCAGTACCAGGGCAAGCACAAACAGCATGTGGCTGTCGGCAGCAGCAGTCAGTACCGAAAGTTTACTCCAGAAACCGGCGAAGGGAGGCAGCCCCACAATAGCGAAAGCACCCAGCGCAAACAGGAAGGAGGTAATAGGCAGGAACTTATGCATGCCGTTCACTTCCACAATTTTCTTGTCTTTCGAATTGTACACGAGGTAGCTTCCCGAAAGGAAGAGCAGCGATTTGATGATGGCGTGGTTCAGCATAAGGAACAAGGCGGCAAATACACCTTCTTCGGTACCAAAACCGAAAGCCACCAGCACGAGACCCATCTGACCGATACTGGAATAAGCCAGCATCCTTTTGAGTTTATCCTGACGGATGGCAGCTGTTTCAGCAATGATCAGCGTCATCATACCAATAATGATCAGGAAACTGTAGGCACCGGAAATATCGAAGATGGTGAAGATGTAACGAATGATGGCATACACCGAAGCTTTCACCACGATACCGGCAAAGGCAGCGCCCACCGGACCGGGGGCTTCAGCATAGGCATCGGGAGCCCAGCCGTTGAGCGGGAATATCTCTGCTTCGATCCCCAGTGCCGAAATGAACAGGATCAGTGAAATAACCTTATACGTCGGATTCACTGTATGGATCTTGCTGGCAATTTCGGCCATATTCAGGGTTCCCAGCTGGGAATACAGAATCATGATGGCCAACAGCAACAAGGTAGAGGCAATGGAACCCAGCATCAGGTATTTGAACGAAGCTTCGGCACTGTCGCGTCCCGTATAGAAAGCAGTCAGACCGTAGCCGGAAATACCGGTGATTTCGATGAATACAAACATGTTGAAAATATCGCCTGTCAGCACGATGCCCACGGCACCAGTGATCAGCATCATCAGCAACAGGAAGTATTTTTTAGCCGGTTCAAACCCCACGTTTCTTTTAAACCGGTAACTGTACAACCAGACGACCAGTCCAAGGAAGATCATCAGGGTAACCAGAAACCCGGAAAAGGCGCTAAACACCAGGTTGATGCCAAAAGGCGGAGCCCATCCGGCAATTACTTCCACAATCGGTCCGCTGACCAGCACATGGTTGAGCAGGTTGATACTGAGGACCATTAAGTACATCAGAACCAGGCCGGGTACAATTCTGACCAGTTCTTTCCAAATCATCCCGAGCAGCGGAATCAAAAATGCCGCCAAAAGGGGAATTGCTACAAATAATACCGGAGTTCCTACCATTTTAAATTCCTTATTTCGTCAATATTTAATGTTCCGTGATGTCTGTACAACCGGATTACCAATGATAAGGCAACGGCAGTGACACCAAAACCGATTACGATCGCGGTCAGTACCAATGCCTGAGGAACGGGGTCCACCATGATTTTGTTGGAACCGTTCAAAAAGCCTTCCGAGAAAATGGGAGCCGTACCGCCTTTTAAATAGCCAAGGGCTACGATGAGCAGGTTCAAACCCGATTCCATGACGGAGAGTCCGATGACTACCTTCAGCAGCGACTTCTTTACCAGGGCGCCGTAGAGGCCGATGAGCATCACCAAAATGGCGGTCCCGTATACCCCGTAATTTAACAATTGAAATAATGAGCTATCCATTACTTTACTCCTTTTTCGTGTAAAACTGTATAAATAACACCTGTCAACTCAGCAGCCACCTTGAAACCGACAGCAATGTAGATGATGGGAATCACACCACCGCTGAACAGGTTGTTGAGTACGCCGGTAGGCAGGAAATTCTGCAGGAAGGTTCCTCCGTTGATGAATCCGAGCAGACCCACACCGGCAAAAACGATCCCGGCAAGGGACTCAACGATGGACAACCACTTGTGGCTGACCGAATAGTTTTCATACGACAGCAACATCAACAGGAATCCTGTAGCGATGATTACACCACCCTGAAAACCTCCACCAGGAGACAAGTGTCCGTGAACAAACACATAAACGCCCAACAAAATAACAGCCGGGAACAACAGTTTGGAACCGGCGGTTACCACACTGCTGGAAGAAAACAACACCGAGCGTGTACCCACTTCGTGCCTTCTTTTGTATAAAATACTTCCGAGCGCAGTCACTGCCAAAAACAGCACCGTTACTTCACCCAAAGTATCAAAACCCCTGAAGTTTACCACAATACTGGTAACCGTATTGGATACGTGCAGGTTATCAACCGTTTCTTTCAGGTAAAAATCTTTGACTCCGTTGGCAAAATGAGGATCACCAAATCCAATATTGAAAAAGGTGGTTCCCAGGTAAAAACCCAACGCAGCCAGCAACAGTATTACGATTACTTTCTTCATTTTACTTCAGATTTAAAATTGTCTTCATCGCTTTCGTACCGAACGGTATTGCGAATGGTGATGAGAAAAATAATAGTCGTTAAAGCCACGCCAATGGCGGCTTCAGTCAGGGCTACATCAGGAGCCTGCAACAGGTAGAACAAAATGGACAGGACCAGACTGATGATTCCGGTGGCCAGGGTTGCATACAACAAATCCTTCTGCCTGATGGAATAAACTGCTGCAGCAATCATCAGCAACAGCAAAAATGCGATTAACACAAAATAGATCATGATTTGTCCTCCTTATCTTCTTGTTCGATAACTTCTCTGTAGGCATCCATATTTTTCTTGTCTTCACTCAGGATGAGGGGAAAATGTTTTCTCTTGTAGTTAGCCCGTGCCAGTGCATGGGAGCTGATGGGGTTGGAGAAAGCAATGAAAATAATAATGATCAAAGATTTCAGCATCCAGGAAGGTTCCAGAAAACCCACACCCAAAATCAAACTCATGGCACCCAATGTGGTGGCCTTTGTTCCGGCCTGCAGTCTGTTGTAGATATCGGGCATACGGTAGATTCCCAAGCCTCCCAAAAAGAGGAAAATGCTGCCGATAAGAATTAAAACACTGCCGATAATTTCCATGATGCTCATAACGCGCCCTCCAGATATCTAGCAATAACAATAACACCAATAAAACCAAGTACACCATACACCAGTGCCACGTCTACGTAAATGAAACGCTGGAACATAAATCCCAGAAACACCAGTGAAGCGGTACCAATGGTGGTGAGTGTATCCAATGCAACGGTCCGGTCGCCGGCGGTGGGGCCTTTAATAAAGCGGATGAACGCCATCAGCAAGCCCAGGGCCATAAGAACCATTGCGATATAAATTATATAGGTCATGACTAAAAGATTTTTAACAGAATTTTTTCAAAAGACTCGGCAATTTCTGTAAAGGCTTTTTCCGGATCGGTGGTGGTCACATCAATCCAGTGAATATAGAACGTGTCGTCAATTACGTCCACGGTCAAGGTTCCCGGGGTCAGCGTAATGCTGTTAGCCAGCACCATTTTCGAGTAGTTGGTGGTGAGTTGGGTTTTGAATTTCACCACACCGGGATTGATGGGCAGCGAAGGAGTCAACACCCTGCGGGCCACATCCAGGTTGGCTTTGATCAAAGCCACAATAAAAACCAACAGGTAGTACACCATCCAGAAAATGCGCACCGGAGATAAAATCTTCAGCGTGCAGCAGGTGAACATACTGATGCTCATCATTGAAATGAACATCGTAACAATCGCTCCGACCACCACTTCCTGAGTAGCGAAGGTGCTGGTGAACATGATCCAGACCAGCATCATGAAGAACCAGTTGAGGATGAAGCGTTGCACTTTTTCGCTAAAACTTAATGTTTGCATAAGACTCAATTTTTCGATTTAATCTAAATCGTATTTTTTGCTTTCGAAGTAGCGCATAAACTGAACCCTTTCGTATTCGGCGGGGTTGGGACTGTTTTCCTGGCTCATTTTGCCACGGAAATCATCCAGTGTGGTAAAGCCGTGTTTTTCCATCCAGGCTTTCACATCCTCCAGCATGGTGGCAATGGATTCAATACCGTTTTTGTACAGGGATGAAACCACCTGAACGGCATTGGCTCCAGCCAAGATTTCTTTGATAACAGAAGCTCCGTCGTGTACACCGGTAGAAGCGATCAGGTCGCTATCAATTCGGCCGGCCATGATGGACATCCAGCGCAATGAAATGGCCAGGTCAGATGACTGGCTCAATACGTTGGACGGAACCACTTCAAATTTATCAATGTCAAAATCGGGGTGGAAGAACCGGTTGAACAAAACAACACCATCTACCATTCCTGAAACTTTTTTCACAAAAGCAGCCAGATCTGCGAAATAGTAGCTCAGCTTCACGGATACCGGAATCTTCACTGCTTTTTTGATACTTTCGATGCGTTTCAGATAAGAATCTTCAATTTCGGTACAGGTTTTTGTAAAATCTGACGGCAAGGCAAACATGTTCAATTCAATGGCATCGGCACCTGCTTCCTCAATTTTTTTGGCAAAAAAGCACCATTCCCAGGAGCTGACACAGTTGCAGCTGGCAATAACAGGAATATTCACTGCCTCTTTTGCTGTTTTAATCAACTCCAGGTATTTCTTCACATTGTCATCTTTGATTTTGTAATCGTAGTAGTCCAGATAACCGTAATCAGGTGTTTCTTCTTTTTTTTCTTTTTCAAGAATACTGCTGTATTCGTTGTAGATTTCTTCTTCAAAAATCGATTTCAGCACCACGGCACCGGCACCACTGGCTTCGATTTTTTTCAGATTTCTGACCGAAGCGGTCAGGCTTGAACTCCCCACGACGACGGGAGACTTCAATTTTAATCCTAAATAACTAACTGACAAGTCCATAGCGTGCGTTTTTATGTTTAAAAACAATTGTTCTTTTCTCAATTCGGGAGCAAAATTACTTAATTGAAAGTGATATTTAGATGTGTCTCATATGTGATTAGCTTATTTATCCCAGGTTTAAATAACTTTATGAGCGTTAACGAGTTAACAACAACTTTCACAGGTAGTTACAGTCCTTGTAACTTATATGATTATCAGATTTTTGCTGCTGTACTTTTATTGTTATTTTTTAGCAGAATGGTCGTAATTGTTAATATTTTGAATTATTATAAATAACATGCAGGTAGGTAACTATGTTCAAATGATTGTATGTAAATACGAGAGGCCCTTTTTGCACTCTCCAAAAAATTTGTATGTCAACGCTGATAAAAATTGTACTTTTATTTGTCGATTAAAATCTACTGATATGGACAAACATCGCTGGAACAAATGGGAGCTGCTCGCAGCCAATGGTATTGCCGCTGTTTTTCTCGGGGCCCTGGCTATTTTTATCCCCGCTACAGCCCTGCTTACCGTGGTGAAATATTTTGGGATTGTCATCATACTGCTGGGCATCGGGATGCTGGCAGGAACCATCACCAACATCCGCAACCACAAACCTTATGCGCTGGACCTGACGGGAGCTGTTGTGCTGCTGGTGCTGGGTTTTCTGCTGACCTTTTACAGTCAGAACACCATTGAAGTATTCGTCATCATCACAGGCAGCTGGGCTATTTTGCTGGGCATTACGCAACTCATTTTTGCCTTCAACGTGGATCCCGAAATGAAAAGTCAAAAAACATTATTGATCAATGCCATCATCAGTATTGTTTTCGGGATCATTCTATTGTATAATCCGTTTCAGTCGGCACAAATCCTGGTGGTGATCACCGGTATTCTTGCCATTTGGGTGGGCGTCATTCTGATCATGATCTCGGTGAAAATGAAACGGTTTTTCAACCAGCTCAAAGACATCTGACAAGAAAGAACCCGGCCTCCTTTCGGAAACCGGGTTCTATCGTTATAA
>JAFGYB010000030.1 GCA_016936355.1 Bacteroidales bacterium
CGTTGTGCGTCATGTATAAAAAGAAAATGAAGAATAAATCACTATTAATTATCATATTAACGTTTTTGATTGTTGGTTGTGGAAGTCAAAACAGAAAAGCTGAAAAGTTTTATATAGCAAAAAGTAATTTTGGTGGATTACCCCAGAAAATAGAGATTAGCGAGTTAGATTCAATAATAAATAGTGATTCAATATACAGACTGAACGAATACAAGACTTCTGGTTCATTAAGAAGATTCGCTTATCAGATTTTAAAACGTGATATACTTAAAGAGAAGATAGACACAAGTGGTTTATTAATCAAATGGGTGAAAAATTTAAATGACTCAGTTGTCGAATTTAGAGTTTGTCATTTAGACGATGTCATTTATGAATATTATTGTAAAATTGGATATCCGATTCCAATAACGGGAAATATATCAGGATATGATGGCTGGTATAGAATAAACATGAACAATGGAACTTTGAGAATAATAATTACGCAATAAAAAACACGTCGCACAACACAGGCTCATAAGCCATCCGCATCAGCCGGAGGCGGACTGCTCATAGCCGGAACCGTTGGCAATAATTAAAAAAAAAGATATGAGTGATAAAGTATCAATAAAGGAAATTGCTAATGCCTTTACACCTGCAAAAGAAATTAGTGATGCAGAGAAATTTGCTGGAAGAAAGGAATTTGTAAATGATGCATTCTACGGTTTAGTAACTGAGGGTGCAAATTTGGCTATTGTTGGGGGACGCGGTATTGGTAAAAGCTCACTAGCTCGTCAAATAATCAATATATCCCAAGGAGACAATTCTCTTCTTGATAGATTAAATATCCATAATGACGAAAAGCTAGATTTTCTTAGTATTTACCTTGCATGTGGCGACAATATTAAAACTGTTTCAGATTTACTTACTCGCCTATTAACAACACGTGATTGCTTGCTAGAATGGATTTATGATATACCAAATGCATCAAAGGAACTAGGAAAAATTAGTGGAGGACTAGATGTAAAAATTGCAAAGATTGGTTCAGAAATAGCTGACGAGACCACTTCTTCAAAAGCAATTCAAACTCATGAAATTGACGTTGTATTTCAGAATGTCATAAGTGAAATACTAAAAGCGAAAATTGCTAAAAACGGTATTTTAATAGTGATTGATGAATTTGACCAAATTGAAGATCCAAGTGGATTTGCCAAGTTGATAAAGTCATTGGCCACTAACATTCCGGGCTTGAAATTCTGCATTGTTGGGGTAGCACAGGATATTCAAAACTTAATGAAGGAACATGAGAGTACTGATAGATTATTTGCAGGAAGCGTAATTAATCTACCGTCAATGCAACCATCAGAACTAAACGAGATTATTGACACAGCAGAAAACTCGATTAGAGACTTTATAAAATTTGATACAACAGCAAGAGATAAATTAATCGAGTTGGCAAATGGACATCCTTATATAGTACATCTCATTGGTAAACAAGCACTAAGGTCTGCATATCTTGAGCCAACCTACGAACTTAATGAAGAATACATTCTCAGAATACTAAGTGAAATTGCAGAAAGAGAAGCTGACCCAGTTCTTGAAGGAAGATATAAAAGAGCTGTAGCATCTTCCTATCAAAGAGAAGCAGTTTTAAAATCATTATTTGCAGTAATTCAGAAGGATGGTGAAATACGAACCTCAGATGCATACAAAGTGGCAATTGACTACGATGTTGACAATCCTAGTCAATATGTCGGACATTTAGTGACGGAAGACTATGGTGCAGAAATTATAAAAGTTCGAGAAAGATATTATAGGTTTAAAGACAGCCTATTTGCAACTTACGTAAATGCGAGACCTTGGTTAACAAAAAATAAATAACTATTGCCAACAATACCTATACGCAATGCCCTTCGGGACACTGCGCATAGCCAAACCGTTATAGGCAAGGTTAAAAAGAGGTGAATAAAGCAAATCTATATCCACAGATTATAATCCTCAAAGGATTTGGAACTTTCTCTTCGAAAGAATTAGAGTTTGAATCTCATTTTGAAGTTGTCCATTATCCACAAAATACAATCATAACGACAAATATAGAAGACAGCGGGATAAACTTCCTCGCTTTTATAAATATGGCGGACAATTGGGAATTAAACGGTTCAATTGAAAATAATCTGACTATTCATGCCGAGAATCTTTTATTTACAAATCTATCTGAAAATATTCTTACACTTTTATCATTTAAAGACCTAACAATTTCTAAAACTCAGACAAATAAAATTACATCTGCCGAATTCCCTCTTGTTGGACTTTATAAAGGAGATTTCAAAACGAAGCTAGATAATTGGGAAATTGAATGTTCAGGAGAAAAAGAAAATGGCGAAAAGATTAAAAAACAAAGTAAAAATTGGAACATTCAATTAGAAGGACTCAACTTAAAGTTGATAAATCCAAACAGTACAAAAGAAGAGTTTATATCAAAAGCTAATGATATTACTTCATTACTATCCCTTGCTCTTGGAAATGACATTATATTTAATAGACAAAAATATTATCAAGGGAATGAATTAATTATAGAAAATTGGCGAAGGAAGGCGGACCACCATTTTGGAACAGAAGCTTGCGTTCCTCATTTTACATTAGATACATTTCTCAAAAAAACTTTGCATAATTATGAAAAGTGGAATGAAAAGAAACGAAAGATTTTTTTTGCAACCGTAACTGGAATAAATTCTTCGAGTAAAGGTTTCCTTGAAGACCGAATTTTAAGAATTTGTGTTTCATGGGAAGGACTAGCTGGAAGTTGGTCAAAAAACAAGAAAAAGCCGAATTCCGAATTAAAGCCACTAAAGGAATTACTAAATAATACTGTGGATACATTCAGTTTACCACCAAATATCGACAAGAACTTCATCAAAACTCGAATTTCAGATTCTTTAGATTGGGAAAAATCTTCTGACTTTTTAACTAAATTTTCGGGCCAATATCTTTTAGACTCTGAAAAACTTAAATTAGATTTTAAGTCTTTAGTAAAAGTCCGAAATGACATTGCACATTCAGGTCTTTTCAAGAAAAAATATACAACTGATTTTCTAACGGATTTAATATATAATCACAAACTTGGATTACAAATAATTCTTCTAAAAGAATTAGAATATGATGGATTAGTAGTAACGAGTGAAAATAAATGGACAGATTATACAAAAATAGAAGAATTAATAAAACCCAGCCTATAACCCCCCGCTGTCGCAAAACCTGTCCCGAGCATCGGGGTTTGTAACTGGTGACATGGCTTATCGACCTCAAAAAAATAATAAAGGATGAATAAAATTAAAATTTTGGGCATCATCGTGTTGCTCACCGGAATTATTGTACACTTCTGGTTTGAAAAGGAGGTAAATCATTTCCTGACGGGACTATTAGTGGGCGGAGGAATCGGATTGCTGGTCACGGGGCAATTTAGGTCGAGAAATACATAAAACCCGTCGTTTGGGTAAGCTCTGATTTGTGACCGGACCCAAAAAGCCGCACCAACGACCCTCCGGAACCTGTCCTCCCTTTAAAAAAAACTCGCTGAAGGCAACAAAGCTGCGCCATTGCGCAAAAAAGCTTCGCTTACACAAAAATAAACTTGTCTTAGTGCAAACTTTCCTTGTCAGTCTGCAATTATTCCTTGTCGGATTGCAATCTTTCCTTGTCGGGTCGCAATATTTCCTTGTCGGACTGCAATAATTCCTTGTCGGATCGCAATATCTCCTTGTCGGGTCGCAATATCTCCTTGTCGGGTCGCAATAATTCCTTGTCGGGTCGCAATCTTTCCTCTTCCCCTCGCTTTCACATGTTTTCAACTTGAGAGTTAAACCAAAGAAAGTTTGTACCTTTCGTTGCGACAATTAAACCCAATCCCCATGAAAAAAGCAACCCTGCTCCTTTTGACTGTTTTGCTGACCCTGAACGGGTTCAGTCAGGGCACCTCCCTGCCCCGCTATCGCAAGTCTGTGACTTGTGAGTAGAAATAAATAAAGTTTGTAACTTTAATCCAACAAATCACACGCTGTCGTAAAACCTGTCCCGCCATCGGGATATGTACGCTTTGACACTAATAAAGGTACGCATAGTATCAAAAAAGGTTTCCAAAACTCAAATTCTGGTACGCATATCACTAAAAGTGGTACGTTTTTATGCAAAACAGATATGCAAACTGCAAACAAAGTTATCAGTTTCGCAAATTAAGATATCCCTTTCGCGCTTACAGGTATTCATATTGTATTCCCCGGTATTCATATTGTATTTCCTGGTATTCATATCGTATTTTCCGGTATTCAAATCGCATTTTTAGGTATCCATATCGCAAACCAAACGCCCGCACTCCTTTCCCCCCGCGCTCGCAAGTCTGTGACTGATGCGTAGAAATCAATACAGTTGATCACCTGATCTCTGACAAACCAAACCATTATGGGCCTTATCCTGCTCATTGGGTTTGTCACCCAAATAAACCCCTTGGTGCGCCTCTTCTGACGCGCACCAAGGGATTCCATCAAAGTTTCTTGCCGATATAGAACACATAGCCGTAGTACGCTTTATATTTTGCGTACAGTTGCGCTTCGTGCCGCATATATCCGACAAACGCTTCAGCGGCCTTATTGCCTTCATATTGCTTCAGGAAAACAGCCTGCGCCTCTACCTGTGGTGCAAAGAAATGTTCTGTCCAGCAGTTTTCGGGCAAAACAAATACAGCCACAGGAAGATAACCTGCTTTTTGCATTTGCGCTACTTTATTGGGAATGGTATCAATTTCCGGATAAGCTTCCCAAAATCTACTGATCTCATCAGGCCGTTCTTCGGTAAACCACGTGGCTTCCGTTACGGCAACATAGCCGTCCTGCTTCAGATACCTGCGCCATTCATTCAGACCTCTTTCAAAACCGATGTTGTAAATGGCGCCTTCCGACCAGATTAAATCCAGTGTATGTTCCTGAAAAGGCAAAGCGTCCATGGAACCCACGATGCCTTTTACCCTGTGTTGCAGGTTCACCTTTTCAGCATTTTTATTAAACAGGTTGATAAACAGGGGAAACAAGTCCAGACCGGTGATTTGGCCGGGGATGTGCTGCGCCAGCACCCTGGTTTGTCCGCCGGTGCCACAACCGAGGTCCGCAATTTGCGAATCCCCGGTCAGGTGATCAATAAAACCGGCTGCTTTGATGGTCATTTCGGGACTGCCGGGCCCCTGGCGTTCAACGTGGGAAAAATATTCGCTAATGAGCTGGAGGTCGAATTCGTGAATGGATGTATTATCGTTACTCATGATTTGTCTTGTTTGTGGAAACCACGACAACCTATTGATGACGGGTTTCGATGTGAATAAATAAATGAATCACCCAGGCAGGGCATGGCCTGAGTCAAAACAGAGGGATAACCTTTGACAGGACATCAAAAGTTATTTACAGCACCGAATCCTTCTTTGTGTTAAACATCCAATATTTTTGGTTTGATAAAAGTAAGTATAATTTTGAATCACACGCTCGTTTGGGGATGCCACCTAAATGGACCCACTGACGCGCAGCTCAGACACCGCCGCGCCAGCAAGCCTGCCCGGGACCCGAGGTCTCTGATTTGTGAAATGCAATCAAATTAGTTTGTAACTTTATATCCGGCCAATGAAACCAACAATTTTAATTCCATGAAAAAAACAACCTTCTTACTTTTGACTTTGTTCCTTTCGCTGAACCTGTTCTGCCAGAACACCTCCCTGCCCAAAGTCAGGCTGAAATCCGTCGATTACCAGGAATACTTTAACAGAGACATGATCGGGAAGAAATTCCCCCTTGCCGGCCTTACCACGCTTGAGCACAAAAAAATAGATTTTCATGCGTTGCACGGCCACCTTGTCTTCATCAATTTCTGGTTCAAAGGCTGTCATGCCTGCATGAATGAAATGCCGGGACTGGAAAAACTCTATGAAAAATACAAAGGCAGCGATGTCCTGTTTGTATCGGTGTCGTTTGACAAGCCGGAAGTGGTTCGTGCAATCCAGCAGAAATACGGCCTTTCCTACCAGATGGTTTCCGTGGACGTACAAACGGCGGCCCGGGTGGTTCAACACGGCTATCCTACCAGTTTCCTCATCGACAGTACCGGAACCGTGGTGTATGCCCGCTCCGGATCGAAAGCGGACCCCGGTCTGGCAACCGAAGAACTGATGGAAAAGTTCGGCCTCAGGATCGAAGCGCTGACAGGAAAAAAGCCGTAGGCTGAGCCGACTTTGCTGCAACGCCCTGGCAGCTGCCCGCGGTTCGCAGGCGTACGCATCCAACCAATTTTTTCACACTCCTGTGATTTTTTGCCTCTTCATGCGATCAATGGAGAAACAAAAAAAATGACCATGCAACAAAAAATCACAGAAACCACACCGTTCTTTACGCTACCTTTATCTTCGTATGAAGGAAGCGCAACGCCGTACGCACCGAATAACCCTAACCTCCCATGAAAAAAAGGAAGGCTGATACCCACACCGAAATTGTTCGCCTCATCGAAGAGCACAAAAATCTGCTCTACAAAGTGGTGAACAGCTATTGTTCCGACGTGCACGAACAGGAAGACCTGATCCAGGAAATCATTTTCCACATCCTGAAGGGATACCGGAAATTCGATCACAAGGTGAAAGTCACCACCTGGATGTACAAAGTGGCGTTTAATGTATCCATTTCGCACTACCGCAAAGTGAAAAGCCGGCAGAAATACATCGTTCCCATGCCCGAAAAACTGGTCAGCATCACCGATACGGAACCCGTCGAAACCGATGAAAACATTCACCGTCTCAGGGCGTTTATCCAGTCATTCGATCCGCTGAACAAGGCCCTTGTCATTCTGTATCTGGATGGCAACAGCCACGCCGAGATAGCCCGGGTGCTGGGGATTTCGGTGAGCAACGTGGGAACCAAAATCAATCGAATCAAACAACAACTCAGAAAAAAATTCAACCCATAACATCATGGACATTTCAACCATACAAGACCTCTGGCAGCAGCACGAAACGCTGCTGGACAGCCACCGAAAGTTAAACACTGCCTTGCTGAAAGAAATCAAGCTCGACAAAGCCAAATCCTCGTTGCGGAACCTGCTTTTTTTGCCGGTAAGCTCCCTGGTGTTTTTCCTGAGCACCGCTTCCTACGGTATCTATTTTACCGCAACACAGGGCAATTCCTGGTACTTTGCCTTTGCAGGAATCATCGTCGTTGTGTTTTCATTCCTGTTTACAGGTGCAGCCGTCAGGCAGCTCAGGCAAATCCTTTCCGTTGATTTCGACGAGCCGGTCGTCCGGTTGCAAAAGGATCTTTCCCGGATCAAATCGTCGGTAATAACCAATTTTCGCATGGCATCCTGGCTCCTGCCTTTTGCCCCGTTCCTCAGTTTCTTCTTTGTGAAGATCCTCTTTGGCTTCGACTGGGCTGCAACACTCACCGGCACCGGCATCGTCATTATGTGTAGCATCAGCCTGCTGCTTTTGACAGGTGCCGTGTTGCTTTCCAGCGCCTTCAGCGCCCGAAACAGGAATAAAAAATGGATGCGCTGGCTGATGCAGGGCAGCGGCAGTCAGGTGGATGAGGCCCTGGCTTTTCTCGACCAGATAACTGAATTCGAAAAGTAACGCTCCGTTATGCCGGGATGAAAACCGCAACGGCCCCTGCTTTCGCAGGGGCCGTTGCGGCGGGGTTTCCCCGAAAGCAGAAAAAACTTTCTACCTTTACTTTTTAAAACACAGCGTATGCATCCCCAGGTAGATCAATTTTTAAGTCAGCCCGGTCGGTGGCAGGAAGAATTTGTTGTGCTGCGCAACATTGTGATGGATTGCGGAGTGGAAGAAGCGTTTAAATGGAAACACCCGTGCTATACCGTTCAGGGCAAAAACGTGGTACTCATCCACGGATTTAAAGAATACTGTGCCCTGTTGTTTTTCAAAGGAGCCCTGTTACAAGACCCCGAAAACATCCTGGTACAGCAAACGGATCAGGTACAGGCGGCCCGGCAGATCCGGTTCACCGGTGTGGAGGAAATAAAACAACTGGAACCCGTCCTGAAAGACTATATCCGGAAAGCCGTGGAAGTGGAAAAGTCCGGGCTGAAAGTGCCCATGAGAAAGACATCGGATTATCCCGTGCCCGAAGAATTTCAAAACAAGCTGAACGAGCTGCCCGGTTTGGAAAAAGCCTTCAAAGCCCTCACGCCCGGGCGGCAACGGGCCTATCTGTATTATTTTGCCCAGCCCAAACAGTCCAAAACCCGCGAAGCCCGGATCGAAAAATACATTCAGCGCATATTTGAAGGGAAGGGTTTAAACGATTAAAACACCACAAACACACTGACCCGCACTGTCGAAAAACCTGTCCTGAAATCTTAGGGGAACATAAAAATATAGTTCAGCTCTGAGGAAGAGCCGAAGGCGATGACGCGAGAGTCTGCATGAATTGAAAGATCATGCTACAATAGCAGATTCTCACGTC
>JAFGYB010000031.1 GCA_016936355.1 Bacteroidales bacterium
GAAAGGCGACAAAAAAGTGTGCATGGACTGCGCAGCAAAGTAGAACCTTTGCAAGTTTAATCTGAAGGCCGGGCGCTGTTGTCCGGCTTTTTTTATTCCTAGACCTGATGGTATGAGAGAAGTTAAAATGCAAACATAGAATAACAAAACACCTTTATTATTATATTTTTCAGGCACACCAAAATAAAGAATCTCCTATACTGTCTTATCAATTATCAATTCCCACTAAAACGGCACATCACTCCCGACGTAGCAATTAATACCTGCTTTGGTAAATGTATTTTTAACCTGTTCCAGCTTTTCTTTCGAAGGAATGGAAAGTTTATCTGGTTTGTATTCGCGACCAAGCATCTTGTACTTTTCCTTTCCCAAATGATGAAGCGGCAATATATTGAGCTCACTTCTACCGGCTCGCTTCAAAAAACCAATCGTATCGTGGATGTTACTTTCTCCGTCATTAAAACCTGGAATCAACGGCATTCTGAAAATAAGCCGTCCAGGAAAGACGGCTGAAAGTTTACGGGCATTTTCCAAGATCAACGGATTGGCTACCCCGGTTGCCTTTTTGTGTGCCTGGCTGTCCATATTTTTAATATCATAAAATATCCATTCAAGAAAAGGCAAAACCCGTTCAAAGTTTTCCCAGGGCACATTTCCACAGGTTTCAATGGCAGTGTGGATGTATCGTTCATATGATTCTTTCAACAACTCCGAAACAAAATCAATTTGCAGCAACGGCTCTCCTCCGGTTAGGGTGACGCCTCCGCCGACACCCCAGAAAAACCGGTCGCGTTGGATAATTTTAAGGGTTTCATCCAGGGTCATCTCGTACCCACTAACCCGTAGAGCATCCATATTGCAGGCTTCCACACAGACCTGTTCCATACAATCGGAACAGATTTCTCTGGCCAGGAGCCATTGCCCGTCCGCTATTGTAATAGCATTGCGCAGACAGGCTTGAGCACAGTCTCCACACAAAATACAAAGGGAATCGTAATGCATCAGACCGGAACGGAGGTCGATGCCTTCAGGATTGGAACACCAAAAGCAACGTAAAGTACAGCCGCTCATAAAAACCAATGTGCGACAACCGGGGCCATCGTGCACCGAAAGCCCTTGTATGTCAAAAATTCTTGCTTTTAATTCGTGCTCCATTGATAATCGTTGCAATTGGTGGCATTCATCTCGGAAAAGGCTTCATATTTTTCCATACACATTCCCACCTCCTCTCCGTTTTTGGAGAAGTGAAGGCAATTCTTACATTTCCATGCCTGTTCAAAATCATCGCAGGAAATAGCATCGGCATGAATGCGGCTTTTGTCCCTTTTACAAAACCCTTTAAACACATCGGTCGCAAGATAATATATACAATCGTAGCATCTCATAATTTTTATATTATACAATTTGTTCATATTCTGTTCTGGCAATCACTTCATCCTGGATTTGTTTACCCAGTTCCACCCAATATTGTGTGAATCCGGCCACACGAACCAACAGTCCCCTGTAATTTTCAGGATGTTTTTGCGCATCCATCAGCATGCGCGAATCCACAATATTAAACTGGGTATGGAAAGCTCCTTTCCTTAGATAGGCCTTAATCATTTCCAGGAATTTCCGGGAACCTTCCCTGCCTTTGACAACGGACGGGTGGATTTTCATGTTCAGTTGCGAATTTTGCGACAGCGCATGATTGTAGCAGGTGGCCGAACTAAACAAAGCATAGGGCCCGTGTTTGTCGGTACCCGGATAGGCCGAAACCGACCCGTCGGCAAACGCGGTTCCACCCAGGCGACCGTCAGGTGTGGCCAGCGTAACGGCACCCATAGGCGCATGGGTCGATACCGAAATCTGACACGAATACAACGGCTCATTGTACAGCGAAACATATTCCTCACACATTGTACTAAACCACAATTGCCACGTTTTAAAAATCTCATCTACATATCTGTCGTCGTTGCCATATTTAGGCGCATTCAGGCATAGTTTGTGAATATTCAACCAATCTTTATAATTTTCCTTCTTCACTTGTTCCATAAGGCTGTAGGCTCCCGTCTTCAGTGCCGACTGATATCCGAAATTTGCTTCAATGGCTGTTTTCAACTCGTTCAAACTAAAATTCTTTTCCTCAAAAACATTCTTTTTCAACGAAGCTAGCGAATTTACCAGGTTCACTCCCCCACAGACTTCCACATTAAATGTTCTGTTGTAACGACTCCCCTTATGGCTGATGTCTTTTCCCTTTTCCAGGCAATCGGGTTTCAGCATACTATTGATAATGGACGGAGAGACCTTACCCCAGATGTCATGCTGGATATTGTTGGTCAATGCCAACACCTCAACAGTCAGACTGAAATACCTTTGAAAGGCTTCCCAAACTTCATCGTAAGATTTCAGTTCGGAATGATGCGGAGGATACACCCGACGACCGGTTCTTTTGTCGATGCCATTGTACAAAACGGCTTCCAGCACTTTGGGTACAGAGATAAAATGCACGCCCACGCTGGTGGCCGGTGCCGAACCGCCCGGAATAAAATGCGTAACACCGTTCAGTTTCAGTGGCATCCAACTTCCTGCCGATGTTTCCAAGCACCCGCCAATGGACCACGCCCTGGCCTCTTCCAGAGTCATGCCTTCTTTTTTGAAATTGTTCATCAGAAACTCCATGGCTACCCGGTTGTTAATCCAAGCCGGATAACCCGTACCAATTTTGGTGCATTCAATGCCCTTTAACAGGAAGTCTTCGGGGAGCTTTTCGTCGAACAACAGGCTCAGCGTGGGTTGCGGCGTATCGCAACTCATGGCCGACTCCAGTATGAGCATTTCCAACTCATTGGCAGCGCTGTTGCCGTCCTTATCCAATCCGCCAACACATAAATTATTGAAAGTATTACCGCTGAGCACGCCACCCACAACACCCATGGAAGCGAAGCAATCCAGTTCGGTAAATTTCATGCGCATACATTCGAGAAATTCCAGTGTTTGTTTTTTATCGAGGATTCCTTTGTCCGTATCCTGTTTCCAAAACGGATACAGCACCTGCCCCAGGCGTCCGGGCGACAAACCAGAAATCGCATCTTCATTCAGTACGGCCACATGAAATATCCATACCAACTGGAGCGCATCATGGAAAGTCCGTGGCTTGTTTTCAGAAAGCCATTCCAACCGTTCGGCAATATCCAGATAGGTTTGTTTTTGCGCTTTGCCTTCTTCAAGGCTTGCCATGAATTTGGCCTCTTTGGCATGATTCAGAATCCAAACCTGAAGTCCTTCCAGCATAGTAACCACAGCTTTATAAAAATACAACCGGTCCATTTCAGGGTAACCGGCAGCCTGTTCCAATTTCTCCTGACAAATTTCTTTGATCCCTTTAATCCCGTATTGCAACGGATAATAATAATTCATCACTTCACGTCCCTGAGGAAGTGTATAGCCTGAATCGAACATGCAAATCACGGCCCGCATGATTTCTTCCTTGGTCTTGTAGCCGGGCACCAACTGTTCATATTTGTGGCCCACATCGTCCACTGATTTGTTGAACCATTTTTTTGCAATGCACAGCAGCATGGGCATTTCTTCCTGTCTCATCCCGAATTTCCCGGCAATGGAAATCACATTTCCTGCACTTTTGGTCACATTGCCTCCGCCCTGCCCCATGGTGACTACCTCATCGGCACTTACCTTTCCCGATTTACGGGCTTCCTGATACATCTCTTCTTCCTTTTCCATGAAAAATGCTTCCGAAAGCCAGGGCATGGGATAAGAACCACGCAGATAGGCTGTTTTCTGCATCACCAGTAACTCACCTGGAAAAATAGCCGGTGTTAAATGAGCAAAACCTGATTTCAGCGCTTCCGCCCTCCGGATAATAGGCACTTCACCCTCCAGCTCCTCCCACCTGCGGGTGTACCAGTATGGAAATTCAACGGAAGCCGACGATTTGGTTTCGAAATAAAGTTCCCGGGCTTTTGTGGCTCTGGGTCCCGGCCCTTTCCTGGCTTCCCGTAAGCCAACCTCATCGGCCGGCTTGGTTCCGTAATAATTGTACATATCTGCGGAACATTGTAGCAGTTCATCCATTTTTTGCATGGCAGTAATTTTAGTCTTTGATAGTTAAGAAGTATCTCACCTGTTCTTCCTCTGACCCTTTTTGCCTGTATTCAGGTTGCTGAAAATTCCCTTAGCGGGATAAATTTTCTTAAAGATAAGGCTTTTTAAGCCGTGTGTCAATCCTACCTATCATTTTGATAACAAGGCTGTATTGTTCCTTTTTTTGAAAAAAGATAATGAATAGCTTAGAAGTTTTCGAATATCAGTGGAAACAACCAGCGCACAGTTTCAGTAGTTTCTTTTGTGAGAAATGCAGAGAAATGACGGTAATGGAATACGGTCGCGTGAAAGGCGACAAAAAAGTGTGCATGGACTGCGCAGCAAAGTAGAACCTTTGCAAGTTTAATCTGAAGGCC
>JAFGYB010000032.1 GCA_016936355.1 Bacteroidales bacterium
ACTTCCAGATTAACAGAAACCTATTTTGTTACTTCCTTTATTAACTCATTTACCGCTGCTTCAATTTGCTGGTCGCGTCCTTTAGCCATTTCTCCAGGTTCGTTCATCACACGGATGTCGGGTTCCAGCTGGTGGTTTTCGAGAAATGGACCATCCATTGGTTTCCAGCCACCCATTGGGATTCCGAATACCAACGATGGGTCGATTTGTTGTTCTCACCAAACAAAAGTTCCTGTACCGGGAACAGGCATTCCGAGGTTTTTCCCAATACCTTTTATTTTATAAGCTACCGGGAAAAGGTGTGCATCGGAGTAGTTACTTTCGCCCATTACTACGATTGATGGTTTGGTCCATTTATCGCCTGGTTGCGAACCAATGTATTGTCCGTGCGGGATTATATCCATGTATTTTTTGCCGTTCAGAAAATCTGATAGAATATCGTGAAGGTTTCCGCCACCGTTAAAACGGGTATCAACAATAAGCGCTTCAGCTGAAACGTATCTTCCCAGCGCTTCTTCGCGGACGGTTCGCATACTTTCGTCGTTCATTCCACGTACATGAACATAACCAAGCCTGCCATTCGAGAGTCGTTCCACTTCTTTTCTTCGGGTCTCCACCCAGCGTTTGTATAGCAATTCGTTTTCTTCGCCCAGCGAGATGGGTTTTACTACTTCCTGCCAGCGTGTTCCCGACACAGGATCATACAGATCAAGCAATAAATTCTTTCCTGCTTTGCGGTTTAGGAACTGGTAGAAGTCGGCTGAAGCAGTAAGTTCATTACCATCGATTTTCTCGAGGATATTGCCGGCTTTGATTTTTGAAATGGCTTTATCGGCAGGTCCTTCTTTTAATACCTTAGCGATTTTCAACCCCTTGTCGGTGTAATTGTAATCAAATAGTAAGCCGAGCGAGGTGGTCTGATCTCCTTCCTTATCGTCATGGCGGTATCTTCCGCCTGTGTGTGAGGCGTTCAACTCGCCCAGCATTTCACTCAGCACTTCGGCAAAATCGTAATTGTTATTGATTGATGGAAGGAATTTTGCGTAAACCTGGTAGTAGTAATCCCAATCCACACCTTGCATGTCTTCTACATAAAATTTTTCGAGAACTTGACGCCAGCAGTGGTCAAAAATGTATTGTCGTTCGCGATCGGTTTGAAGGTTCATTTCGCCGGATGTTTTAATCGGCTTGCTTTTTCCATCGCTTACATCAACTGTCATGGGATTGCCATCGGCGAGCAGGAAAATAAATTTTCCGTCTTTTGAAAGCTCCATCGAAACCCTGCCTGCATTAATTTTAGAAAAGAGTTTGGTTTCCTTCGTCTTCAGATCTGTCGACCATAAATCGTTTTTTCCTTCGAAACTGGTGAGATAGAACAGTTTATCGCCTTCTTTCGAAAGCAGCCAGTCGTTTAGGTTCGAAGTGTTTACGGTCAGGCGTTTTATTCTGTGGTGCATGTTCTCCCAATCGAATTTGAGATCTTCTACTTTTTCTTCTTTCTTTTTATCGTCGCTTTTGCTTTTATCTTTTTCTTTATCAGCGCCTTCTTTGCTCTTTTCTTCCTTCTTTTCCTTTAATTCTTTGGCAAGATCGGCTTCTTCTTTTGTCAGGTTAAATTCATCGAAAGCAGCTTGCGTAAAGAACATACCGTACACATCGCCACTACCTGTTCTTCCCTGTTCCGAACGGTTGGCTTCACGGGTCGAGCCATAAATCATCATTTTCCCATTCATCACCCATTTGGGCATTATTTCGTCGTAACCGCTTTTTGTCAGGTTTTTAACTTCTCCATTACCCGATGCGCTGACAAGTCCAATTTCATCCTGAAAAATATTTTCTTTGGGGCCAAAGCGGGCGAGTAACCATTTGCTGTCGGGCGACCATGTAAAATACTGATCTCCGTCGGAATATGAATAATTGTGCTCTGGTCCTAAAACCGTTTTCGATACTTTTGAGTCGAGGTTGATCACTTTCAGCGTGGTGCGGTTTTCAAAGTACGCCACATTTTTCCCGTCGGGCGAATATTCGGGCTGGAATTCCTCTGCTTTGGTGGCCACTACAACATCATCTTTCAGAATTGTCGACATATAAAAATAAGGTTCTTCGTCGCGCACGAGCGATTTGGTATAAATGTTCCAGCTACTATCGGTTTCGGCAGCATAAACCAGCGATTTTCCGTCGGGACTAAAACTCACGCTTCGTTCCTGGCGGGCGGTGTTGGTAATGCGTTTGGTGGTGCCGTGTTCAATGCTGCTTACAAAAATTTCACCTCTGAAAATGTAAGCAAATTCTTTTCCGTTGGGCGACAAACGGGCTTCTGTGAAATTCTGTACCGGAATGGGTTTGGGTAAATTATTTCGGCCATCGTAAGCCAGCTGAATATTTACTTTCTGTGGCAGTTCACCTTCTTTTTGAGTGTAAACTTGTCCGTCGTAACTGTAGCATAGCATGTTATTATTCGAACGGGTAAGGAAGCGAACAGGGTTTTTTTCGAAATTGGAGATAGCCGTTTTTTGCGACGGATTGCTTAACGAGCTTTTGTAAACGTTGTACGATCCGCTTTCTTCGGTGAGGTAATAAAAAGCATCGTTATCAATAAAAACCGGATTTCTGTTTTCGCCGGCAAAGTTCGATATTTGTCTGTATGATTTATCAATTAAATCGTACACCCAAATATCGCGGGTAACCGCCGAGGTGTGGTGTTTCCTGAATTCGTCTTCGTAACCTTTACGATCGTGAAAAATGAGTTTTGAACCATCGGCACTGTAAGTTGCATTGTATGCAGGAGAAGTGAGTATTTGATTCACTCTTCCACCTTCTACCGGAACGCTGTATAATTCGGGCATTACAGAATTAGGGAACTGGACATTATCTGGGCTGTCCTGTCGAACTGAGGTAAACACCACTTCCGAATCGTCGGGAGTAAAAGTGCTAGGCACTTCTCCATTCGAATGGTAGGTAAGTCGTTTAGCCTCACCTCCTTTGGCAGGCATTACAAATACATCGAAATATCCAAAACGGTCGGAGGCAAACGCAATTTTACTGCCGTCGTGGCTCCAAACAGCCGAATATTCGTAACTGTCGCTTAGCGTAAGAGGAACTGCTGTCCCTCCGATAACCGGTACTTTGTATATATCTCCTTTATAGTTAAAAAGAATTGTGCTTCCATCGGGCGAGATAGCCGGGTAACGCAGCCAGGACGGATCTTCCTGTGCAAAAATGTTCATCGCAAAAGCGAAAGTCAAACCAACAATGAGGAAGAATTTTTTCATAATAAGAATTTTATGTTTTTGATGAAGACTGATATGTATAACAACTCATCTGTGTTTGAGGTTGCGATATACAGAATATTTTATGCATTTCCTTGTAACATCTACACTTATCGCGCGTCCTAATCCAAACGCCATTTCGAAAGGTTGGTGATCTAATTCGTTTACATTATGCTTAAAAACTTATTAAAACACAGTTTACGTGCCCTGAAAAAACAAAAGGGGTATGTTGCCATCAATATTTTTGGTTTATCAGTAGGGATAGCGTGTAGTTTAATCATTGCACTTTTTATTCTACATCAGTTGAGTTATGATCAGTATAATGTAAAAAAGGATCGGATTTATCGTTTGACACTTGAT
>JAFGYB010000002.1 GCA_016936355.1 Bacteroidales bacterium
CATCCGCCTTTTTTATTTCATTTCTTATTTTTCTACCTGCTTTCCTTTCACCGTCCGGACTTTCTTCTGAAAATTGTAAATATCATCCTTCTTCACTGTCAGCATAGCCTTGTCGCTGGCCGGTTCAATAAAATAAATCAGCGTATCATAGGCTACTTTTCCATATCCATTGCTCCATACCTGAGCCGAAATCTGATATTTTTTCTTATCGTTCAACACAAAATTCAAAGCCCGGTTCTTCCCGTTTTCAAAGGCTACCTGCAGGCTGTTTCTGCTGCTGTCTTCTACTACACCGGGTGTATTTTTCGGAATAATAATCAATTCCACATAATGACCGTTTTCCAACCGGATGGTACCCCGGGCCACCTTGGTTTCTTCGTAGGTCAGATCCCGTTTTAAAATGACTTTTTTGGAAGTATAAAACTGAACTTTACGGATATCCACATGATGTTTCATCAGATTTTCCCTGGTTTCCTGTGTGAAATAAATACTTTTTGAACAGGAGGAAAGAAAAAATACAACAATAAAAAGCGGTAAAATAAATTTCAGTTTCATACTTAACTAAATAAGCTTAAGTTTTTTAGATAGTTCCAACATTCGTTCAATGGGCTTGCGAGCCAATTCGATGATTTCCGGTTCTAAAGATACGGAAGGCTTTTCATTTTTCAAAGCAAGATAAAGCTTTTCCATGGTATTCAACTTCATATACGGACAATCATTGCACGAACAGGTATCATCCGAAGGTACTACATGAAATTTTTTCTCCGGTGAATCCAGATACATCTGATGCAATATACCGCTTTCTGTGGCTACGATGTATTCCTGAGCATCGTCATTTTTGGTAAATTTCAACAGACCGGTAGTAGATCCCACAAAATCGGCTGCTTCCAGAATGGTTGCCTGACATTCGGGATGGGCAATGATTTTGGCTTTGGGATGTTCGTCTTTCAACTTAAAAATAGCTTCCGTTGTTAATATGTCGTGCACTTCGCAGGCTCCTTCCCACAACACCATGTTTCTTCCGGTCACCCGATTTACATAACCGCCTAAATTCCTATCGGGCGCAAAAATAATTTTTTGGTCTTTGGGAAATGAATTCACAATTTGAACCGCATTACCCGAGGTACAAATGACATCAGACACCGTTTTAATGGCCGCTGATGTATTAATGTACGAAATAACTATATGGTCCGGGTATTGGGCTTTAAAGGCCACAAAATCATCGTAAGGGCACGAATCAGCCAACGAACAGCCGGCCTCCAGATCGGGCAGCACCACTTTTGTATTCGGATTTAAAATTTTGGCGGTTTCCGCCATAAAATGAACACCGGCAAAAACAATCATATCCACATCCGCCTCAGCGGCTTTTTGTGATAACCCCAAACTATCACCCACATAATCGGCGATATCCTGTATTTCGTCCACCTGGTAATAATGCGCCAGGATCAGGGCATTTTTTTCTTTTTTTAGCTTTATTATTTCTTCTCTGTAATTCATTTTCTTCTTTTTTAACAATATCTCTATATATTAACTTTTTTAAATTAAAATCTAATGTTATTAATATATACTTGTTGAAACTGGTGATTAAAAATCCTCCAAAAATTTGGATAATTCAAAGACGTCTGTTTATGAACAAATTTTCTACAGTTAATTACACTCTATTTAATTATTAGTCAGATATTTTATGATGTTATAAACAAGTTGTTGATAAACTGTTTTTGTGACATTTTTTACTTCAATTAATCAACATTTACTGTTAATAGCTGTTTCATTTCTTTTGAAAAGTCGGGCCAAAAAATCCAATTATTTTATTTCAAAAAATCACCTGTTGATAACCCTTACTTTATCAAAAGTTAATCAACAAAAATACACAGATATTAACAATTTACTATGGATAAAATTTAGAAACCTGAAATCAAATGACTTACAAAATTATGGAGCTTTATTATGAATTTTAAACACTTTCGTTTTCAAAGCCTTGGACCAGGCCGGGATTTTTCTGTAATTTTGTTTAGTAAATGTTATGAACAATGAACGAATCAAAAAACATCATACCGATTGCTTCCGATCACGGAGGATTTTGGATTAAAGAATTTATCAAAACACAACTAACAGATGCCGGATTTGAAGTAAAGGATTTGGGTACCTATTCATCTGAAAGTGTGGATTATCCTGATTTTATTCACCCATTGGCAAAGGCAGTGAATGAAGGTGTTTATAACCGGGGAATCATTGCCTGTGGAAGTGGCCAGGGAGCCATGATGACAGCCAATAAATACCCGAATATTCGGGCCGGTTTGTGTTGGAATACGGAGCAGGCAAAGTTGATTCGTATGCATAACAATGCCAACATTATTTCTCTTCCGGGCAGATTTGTTTCCTTGAGTGCTGCCTGGGAGATGGTTCATACTTTTTTAACTACTGAATTTGAAGGAGGACGTCACGTTCAGCGGGTGGAAAAAATTGGTAAAATTTTATAAAAAATATTTGTATTGTGAACATTTCTCCAGAACATAAAACATTTTTAAAACAAGCCGAAAAAATAGCCTTTGATGAAACCCACCGCGAAAAGATCCGGTTCAATATTTCCCGGTACGATCAGGCGGTGGAAAAAGGAAAAGGAATGTTTAAAAACCTTGATTTGGCGCGAAGTCGCGCCGGGTTTTTGAAATATAAAATTATCAACGACCTGGACAAATACCTGATCCAGTTTGAAGATCATTTTACCAAAAACGGTGGAAAAGTTATCTGGGCTAAAGATGCGAAGGAGGCCGTTCGGGAGGTTTTAAAAATTACCGAAGCACATCAGATAAAAAAGGTGGTAAAATCCAAGTCGATGACCACCGAAGAGATCGAGTTGAACGAGGCGTTACAGAAAAACAAAATCGAATCGCTGGAAACCGATCTGGGAGAATTCATCGTCCAACAAGCCGGTCAAAAACCCTATCACATTGTCACTCCTGCCATGCACATGTCGAAGACGGATGTGGCGGAACTCTATCATGAAAAATTTCAAACCGATGAAAAGCTGTCGCCCGAGGAGCTGACCCTGTACACCCGCCATTTGTTGCGTCAGAAGTTTCAGGAAGCCGACCTTGGAGTTAGTGGAGCTAATTTTCTGATTGCAGACAGCGGGGCTATTGCCCTTACGGAAAACGAAGGAAACGGGATGTTATCCATGTCGTTCCCCAAAGTACACATTGCCATTGCCGGTATTGAGAAAATTATTCCCCGACTCGAAGACCTGGATTTATTTTGGCCCTTGCTGGCTACCCATGGCACCGGTCAGAACATGACGGTATACAATTCCATCATCAGCGGTCCGGCAAGGGAAGGGGAAAAAGACGGTCCTGAAGCCATGTATGTGGTGATATTGGACAACGGTCGTACCCGGTTGCTGGCTCAGGAACGGCAGCGTCAGGCGTTATCCTGCATTCGTTGCGGAGCCTGTCTCAATGCCTGTCCGGTGTATAAAAATATTGGCGGACATACCTACGATACAACCTACAGCGGCCCCATTGGTTCGGTGATTACTCCTTATCTGCAGGATCAGAAGACCTTTAAACATTTAAGTTTTGCTTCCTCGCTTTGCGGTAAATGTACCGAAGTTTGTCCGGTGAATATTCCCATACATGAGCTGTTGCTGGTGAACCGGAGCGATGCCATGGAGAAAGGGTATTATACGTATTTCGAAAAGAAAACCAACGATGTTTCCACAAAGGCTTTGTTAAGTAGAAAAATGTTGGATTTGGTGGGAGGAAAAATCAAAAACAAGGGAGCTAAAATTTTTGTGGAAAAAGTTTGGGGACCCCGTAGAAGTCTGCCTGATTTTGCTGACAAATCCTTCAGTAAACAGTGGAAAGAACAGCACAAAGAATAGCTATTTTGCCTTTCGAAGTGTGAACGAAAAAGTGGTTCCTTTTCCCAGTTGACTGCGTACACTGATGCTTTGGCGGTGTGCTTCGATGATGTGTTTCACAATGGCCAGCCCCAGTCCGGTACCGCCTTTGTCGCGGGAACGGCTTTTGTCGGTTCTGAAAAAGCGTTCAAACACCCGGGACAAACTGCTGTCCGGAATACCAATTCCGTTGTCGCTTACTTCAATTAGATAATTATCGTGGAAATCGTAAAACGAAACGACGATTCGCCCCTCTTCCTGATTTCCGTATTTAATAGCATTGTCCACCAGATTAATCAAAACCTGTTTGATCCGCTTGCGATCGGCTTTGACCTTCACAATTTTTGTGGGTGCTTCTTTGATGATGATCCGGCTGTTGTTCTGCTCCGCTTTCACTTCCAGAAATTCGGCGGTTTCCCGGCATAATTTATTGATGTCAAACACCTCTTCATGGAGCTTTAGTTCGCCCGATTCAAACCGTGAAATCTCCTCCAGGTCTTCCACAATGGCGATCATTCGGTTGACCCCTTTTTCTGATTTTTCGAGAAATTTACGGTTGATACTTTCGTCTTCCAGACCGCCATCAAGCAACGAAAGAATATATCCCTGAATATTGAAAATAGGGGTTTTCAATTCGTGGGAAACATTGCCCAGAAATTCGCGGCGGTAATCCGCCATTTTCTGCAACTCGTCAATTTTTTTCTGCTGTTCGTCGCGCCATTCCAGCACCATCTGGTTTACCAGATCCAGCACATCATTGTTTTGTGATTTCTTATATCTGGGTTTGTGTAACCGTCCGGCTTTGCCGATGGTTTTGTAAATCACTTTCAATCGTTCGTAAATGAATTGCTGTAGCGAATAATGGATCAAAAAATAGGACAAAAGAAAGATTACCACAGCGCCAACGATCATTGGCCAGGCGATAAAATGACTGAAATACACAGAAAAGAACACATACATTGCCCCGAAAATCAGAGTAATGATCAATGCATTCAGCAACGCAATGTTTCTGGGACTGTAGTTCATGAAAATTTTCTATTCTTCAAATTTATAACCGACACCTTTCACGGTTTTGATGTTGGTTAGCCCGATTTTTTCACGGATTTTCCGGATGTGCACGTCAATGGTCCGGTCACCCACAATGACATCATCGCCCCACACCTCATGGAAAATATCTTCTCTTCGGAATACTTTGTTGGGTTTGGAGGCCAACAGGTATAAAATATCGAATTCCTTTTTGGGGAGGTTCATTTTTTTCCCCGACTTGATGATGGTGTATTGCTGGGGATCAATGCTCAGGTCATTGATCTGAATAGTCTTTGAAGGTTCGTCGGATCGTTTGGATCGGCGGAGCAAGGCCTGAACTCTTTTGACCAGAACCTTGGGTTTGACGGGCTTGGTGACGTAGTCGTCGGCACCGGCTTCAAAACCGGCAATTTGGGAATAATCTTCTCCCCGGGCAGTCAGGAAAACAATCAGCGTATCGTCCAGGGAGCTGATTTTTCGGATGTTTTCAACAGCGGTAATGCCATCCATACCCGGCATCATTACATCCATTAAAATCAGATGAGGTTTGTGTTCTCTGGCTTTTTCTATGGCTTCGGACCCGTTGAGTGCGGTAATTACCTGAAAACCTTCTTTGGTCAGATTATAGGATAAGAACTCGATAATGTCCTCTTCGTCATCGGCCAGAAGGATTTTGTAGTCACTGAATTCCATGATTCGGATGATTGTGTATATTCCGGTTGCAAACTTATTATTTCAAAAAATGCGATCCTTATCCAGTTGTTAAATTTAGGTTAAATTTTAACGCAACTTATTGTCTCTGTGTTTTATTCTTTCCATTTGATCCCGCATCCGGCACTGGGAATCTGGTTTTTGTTCTCCTCTTTTCCGTCAAGCAGCAGGTTCAGTGCTTCTCTCAGATCTTTACCCGTAACCGGGATGTCGTTACCGGGACGGGCACCGTCTAATTGTCCGCGATAAATACATTTATCGTCTTGGTCAAACAGGTCAAAGTCCGGTGTGCAGGCGGCTTCGTATGCTTTGGCAGTTTCCTGACTTTCATCGTATAGATAAGGGAAAGGAAACTTCAGTTCTTCAGCCCATTCTTTCATTTTCTCCGGACGATCTTCGGGATAGGCTTCCACATCGTTGGGATTGATTACCGCCATACCAATTCCCTTGTTCCTATACTCATTGCCGATGTTTACCAGTTCATGGATCACGTGTTGCACATAGGGACAATGATTGCAAATAAAAATAATCAAAGTTCCTTTTTCGCCTTTAATGTCATTAAATGACAGGGTTTTACCACTTATGGTATCCGGTAGTGAAAAATCAGGGGCACGAAAACCCAGCGTAATCGGTTTGGTAAATGTTAATGCCATAGCACTGCGAAATTACAGATTATTTTCATGCAGGAAATCAATGTTTCTTTTCAGTCCATTGAAACCGGTTCTTTCCACGGCCGTATCCTGAAACAAGACTTTAAAAGTGGCTTGGTCCAGGTTAATCCAGTCTTCCCGTTTCATTGATTTTAATTTTTCCGATGCTTCAAAAAGCGGCTCTTTGTGTGCGGGAACTTTTCGGTTCCAGGGGCACACGTCCTGACAGATATCACATCCAAAGACCCATTGTGACATTTGCTCCGGACGGATACTTTTGGGAAGATGCTGCCCCCGGTATTCGATGGTTAAGTAGGAAATGCACTTCCGGGCGTCCAATTCAAAAGGCGTTAATGCCTCTGTTGGACAGGCCTGAATACATTTGGTACAACTGCCACAGAAATTCACCGTAGTTTCTTCATCAGTGCTTAGTTCCAGATCAATAACCAGGTGGCCAATGAAAAGGGTTGAGCCCAGTTTTCGGTTGATGAGCAGGGTGTTTTTGCCGATGAATCCCAATCCGCTTTTGCGGGCCAGTGCCCGATCCAGCAAGGGGGCTGAATCGGTAAAAGCCCGGGCTGTTCGTTTTCCGGTTCGTTCCTCAATACGCTTCAGCAGTTTTTTTAATTTGTCTTTAATTACGTAATGGTAATCTTTTCCGTAGGCGTATTTGGCAATTTTATAAGGCGATTTTTCCAGTGTTGGATTTTCAGGGTTGTAATTATACAAAACCGTAATCACTGCTTGTGCTCCCGGAACCAGCAAACGCACATCGTATCGTTTTTCGCGGTTTCGTTCCAGATAAGACATTTCGCCCTGCATGTTTTTTTCCAGCCAATGTTCCATTCTTTCAGCATCTTCTGTCAACTCTTCTGCTTTGGAAATACCGCAGGCAGAAAATCCCAACGCTTCAGCTTCGGATTTAATCCAGTCACTGAGCTGTTCTTTATGGAGTTGCTGCAAAAGCATGTTAAAACAAACTTCCCTGAGTGGGGTCTTTTTCAATTTTCAGGTGTTCGTAGGCACGGGCTGTGGCTTCCCGGCCCCGGGGGGTTCGCATGATATAGCCTTCCTGGATGAGAAACGGTTCGTACACCTCTTCGATGGTGCCCGAATCTTCACCTACGGCCGTGGCTATGGTGGTGAGACCCACAGGGCCCCCTTTAAATTTTTCGATGATGGTGGACAGAATCCGGTTGTCCATTTCGTCCAGTCCAAACCGATCCACGTTGAGCGCTTCCAGTGCGTGTTGCGAAATCGCCAGATCAATGGTTCCATTGCCTTTGATTTGTGCAAAGTCACGAACCCGGCGCAGCAACAGATTGGCAATACGCGGTGTCCCCCTGCTCCTTCCGGCAATTTCCAGTGCGGCTTCTTCGTCAATGGCAACATTTAAAATAGAGGCTGAACGTTTTACAATTCCCGACAGGGTAGGTGTGTCGTAATAGGACAGTCGTGAGGTGATTCCAAACCGGGAGCGTAGCGGAGCGGTGAGCAGCCCGGAACGGGTGGTGGCACCAATTAACGTAAAAGGATTCAGCCCGATTTGTACCGAACGGGCATTGGGACCCGTTTCGATCATGATGTCAATCTTAAAGTCTTCCATGGCCGAATACAGGTATTCTTCCACCACAGGGCTCAGCCGGTGAATTTCATCAATAAACAATACGTCATTTTCCTCCAGATTGGTGAGTAGTCCGGCCAGGTCACCGGGCTTGTCCAGCACCGGTCCGGAAGAGGTGATGATGTTTACGCCCAATTCATGGGAAATAATGTGAGACAGCGTGGTTTTACCCAGTCCCGGAGGGCCATGCAGTAAGACATGATCCAACGCTTCCCCGCGTTCGGTGGCCGCCTGCACGAAGATTTTCAGGTTCTCCACCACCTTTTTCTGTCCCGCAAAACCGTCAAACATTCCGGGACGCAGTACTTTCTCTATTTCCTGTTCAGCCCTGCTCAGCGATTCTCCCGTTGGATCCAGATGTTCGTTCATTTTTATCAATTAGTTCCTCACAAAAGTAAACATATTTTATTCCCTATTTTTTGTGTAAAGAAACAAGCTTGTCTAAGCTTTAAGGAAATTTTAATTTTTATAAGGAGGTAAATCCGTAATTTTGTACTCCAAAAATGAATTCATTAAAAAATTAAATATCATGTCGGTAGAAAATTTTGTAGCCTATAATCCCACCCGGCTCCATTTTGGTGAAAATGTGGTGGAAACACTGGGAGAAGTGGTAAAACAATACGGAACGAATGTCTTACTGGTGTACGGTAAAGGCTCCGTAAAGAAGTACGGTTATTACGATAAAGTGATCAGCCAATTAAATCAAGCGGGATTGAAAGTGTATGAATATGAAGGCATCAAGCCCAACCCCATCATTGAAGATGTACGCAAAGCCACTGCTTTGGGCAAGGAAAAAAACATTGATGTGATTGTGGCCCTCGGTGGCGGTAGTGTGGTAGATTCTTCCAAAATCATCGGACTGGGCATCGCCAATGATGTGGACCCCTGGGAATTCATGACCTGGAGCGTTATGCCCGAAAAAAACATCCCTTTGGTGGCCGTTTTGACATTGGCGGCTACGGGAACAGAAATGAACGGTGCAGCCGTGGTTCAAAACCATGAAACCGGTCAGAAACTGGGTTTTGTTCATCCGCTGAATTATCCCAAAGATTCTTTTTTGGATCCTTCTTTTACAACTTCTGTTCCGGCAGATTATACAGCATACGGTATTGTGGATTTAATCGCTCATGCTCTCGAAGCCTTTTACGGTGCCGGTGAACCTTCAGTGATTGACCGCATCACCATGGACATTGTGAAGGATGCTATGGAATGGGGACCGAAACTAATGAATGATTTGTCCAATGTGGAACTGCGTGCCAACATTATGCTGGATGCCACACTGGCGCTAAATGGTTTAACCAGTTACGGAAAGAAAAACGGCGACTGGGGTGTGCATGGTTTGGGACACGAACTCTCGTTGTTGTACGACTTGGCCCATGGAGCGACATTAAGTATGGCCTATCCGGCGTGGCTGCGTTTACAGAAAGACCGCATCCCGGAAAGGATTCAAAAGATGGGACGATTGCTGTTCGGTACCGAAGATGTGGACGATGCCATCAATCAACTGGAAGCTTTTTTTGAAAAAATAGGATCCCCTGTTCGTATTTCCAAAGGAGGCAAGAAAACCGACAAGACGGAGGTACTGGATCAGTGGAACCGAAACGAGGTGACTGGTATGAACCATAAGCTTGTGGAAGCCGATCGCGAAAAACTAGCCGAACTGATGTACTAGAAAATTCGTATTAAAAATAAATTTGAGAAGAGAAGGTTAGAAATAGCCTTCTCTTTTTTTCTGCTCCATGCTGGCTTCCTGGTCGAAGTCAATAACGCGGGTGGTGCGTTCACTCTTGGTTGCCGTCATCATTTCTTCCACAATCTTTTCAATGGTATCGGCATCGGATTCCACGGCTCCGGTAAGCGGATAGCATCCCAGTGTACGGAAGCGCACCATTTTCATTTCGGCTTTGTCGCGCAGTTCTTGAGGCATGCGTTCGTCGTCTACCATAATCAGGCTCCCGTCGATGTTTACAACCGGACGCTCTTTGGCATAGTAGAGCGGTACGATGGGAATATTTTCCAGCCGGATGTACTGCCAGATGTCGAGCTCGGTCCAGTTGCTGATGGGGAACACCCGGATGCTTTCCCCTTTGTGTACACGGGTGTTGTAGATATCCCACAGTTCGGGGCGCTGGTTTTTTGGGTCCCACTGATGGTAACGGTCACGGAAGGAAAAAATACGTTCTTTGGCCCGGCTTTTTTCTTCGTCTCTGCGGGCACCGCCGAAGGCGGCATCGAATTTGTATTTATCCAAACCTTGCAGCAAGGCCTGTGTTTTCATCACATCGGTATGTACTTTTGATCCGTGGGTAAACGGGCCGATTCCGGCTTCAAAACCTTCCATGTTGGAATGCACAATCAAATCCCAGCCTTTTTCTTTGGCATACTTGTCGCGGAACTCAATCATTTCCTTGAATTTCCATTTGCTGTCGATGTGCATGAGGGGAAAAGGTACCTTGCCCGGATAAAAGGCTTTTTCGGCCAAACGTACCATAACAGAAGAGTCTTTTCCGATGGAATACAGCATGACCGGATTCTCGAATTCGGCGGCTACTTCCCGAATAATGTGGATGGCTTCTGCTTCCAGTTCCCTGAGATTATTAATGGAATAATTTTGCATGTCGTATCTTTAGAGCGGCAAAAATACAATTTCCCGCAGGAAATCCCTAAAAAATTCCCGGAAGGAAAAGGGTTCGGATGATCAGAACGATTCCGAAAAGAAAGAGCCCGATGCCGGCAATTCTGTTTACCAGGAAAAGAAAACGGTCGGTGATGTAGTTTTTGATGCGTGAGGCGAGGAATACTTTGGCAATATCAGAAAGAAAAACCACAAACAAAGTTCCGGCAAAAAACTGGACCATATCTCTGGTTTCGTTCATGAAGGGGGCAGCTACTCCCAATACCACGGTAGGCCAGAAAAGCCAGACAAACGGATTGGCAATATTCAAAAGAAATCCTTTCAGAAGGAACATAAACGCATGGGGTTCGTTGAGGTTGATTTCTTCTTCATCAGGGTTTACCACTTCCACTTTATGACGGAAACTGGCAATGCCAAAAACAATCAGGACCAGCCCCCCAACAATGCCCAATAATTGATGTTTTTGCATGTTGTTCATGATGGCGTGGGCACCCAGAATGGAGAGTGTTACTACGGTAAGATCGTTGAAAAAGACACCCAGGGCCAGAAAAAAACCTTTTTTGAATCCGCGGTGCAGCCCCGTTTGGATAAGGGCAAAGAAAGCCGGTCCAAAGCCAAAAAATAACGCCAAAGTCAAACCCAATATCAATCCTTCTACTAACGAATCCATTTTCCTTTTTTAGTAATTAAAGCTTTTGGGTTTTTAAAAAATCCTCCCACTCGTCGATGCGTTCATTTTTCAGTACCCTGGGGAATTTATTGGCACTGCCGGTTTTTCCTTTCATTTCCATGTAGTTCAGGAAGACCTTGGGCGACAACACCCGGGCAAAAACATGAGATACCGCTTCAAGACGCTCCACCCGGTAATCATCGTTCAGATTTTTCAGGTGTCCGTCAATGATTCCGGCTGCTTTTTTGGGATCCAGCGCATCGTCGGTGCCCAAATACCACATGTGGGCAAAACGTCCTTTGTATCGATAGGCATATACGGTGAACTCGTTGATGCGAATGCCCAGGTCGTTTTGCAGCAGTTCAACGGCACGGTTCATATTTTCCTGGGAAAGATGTTCTCCGCAGATACTCAAAAAGTGCTTGGTACGGCCTGTGATCTGGATCTCGGCATAGCGTTTGTCGATGATCTTGATGGTGTCACCAATCAGGTAACGCCAGGCACCGGCATTGGTGCTGAGCAGCAGGGCATAGTTTACATTTTCTTCTGCTTCGCTGAAGGATAAAGTCTGTGGATTTTCTTTCAGGTTTCCTTCGTTGTCGAAGTTTTCATCGTTGAACGGTACAAATTCAAAAAAGATACCATTGTCCATGATCATATCCATACCGGTGGTGTTCTTTCGGTTCTGGAAAGCGACATACCCTTCGGAAGCCAGATACGATTCATTAAACATGATTTCTTTACCGAACAGTTGTTCGAAACTTTTTAAATAAGGCTGAATAGCCACACCGCTGTGTACATAAACCCCCAGGTTAGGCCAGATATCATGGATGGTGTTGAGGTTATACGTCTCGATGATTTTTTCCAGCAGGATCTGAACCCAGGCCGGAACCCCGACAATCACACCAATGTCCCAATCGGGTGCTTTGCGCACGATTTCTTCCAGCTTGGTGTTCCAGTCCGTGGTACGGGAGATCTTTTTGCCCGGTTTGTAGAAATGCTGAAACCAGAAAGGAATTCCCGCAGCGGTGATCCCCGACAGGTCTCCTTCGTAATAGGTTCCGTTGTATTGCAGGTGGGTACTACCACCGATCATCAACATTCCCTTTTCATAAAAATCAAGCGGAAAATCGTACCGAACCATCCGGACAATTTGGCGGATACTGGCCCTTTTAATGCTGTGCAGCATATCGGGAGTTACCGGAATGTATTTGCTGGAGGATTCGGAGGTGCCGGAACTGAGTGCAAAATAATCCACTTTCCCGGGCCAGGTAACATAGGGTTCCCCGTTCAGCAACCGGTACCACCACTGTTTGTACATGGATGAGTAATTATGTACCGGAACCTTTTCGCGAAATGCTTTGACCACATCGTCAGCGTTTAAAATTTCGGTAAAATCATACTTTTCACCAAAAGCGGTAAACTGAGCCGTACGCAGCAAACGTAAGAGTTGCTTTTCCTGCGCCTTTTCCAGTGACAACCTTTTTTGTTTGAGTTCTACAGGCCTGTTCCGTAAGGTATAGGCACTTTTGATGAGACTACCCAGTAGTGGCATAATTCATATTAAAAATCGTGGCAAATATAGGAATAATGTTAGGAAATATATATGAAGGTTATCCGATGTACATTGTAGGAACAGGAAGGAGGAAAAACCCTCTTCAAAAAGATTTCATCTTACCCGATTCTTTTCACCACGGGATTGAAGGCTTTGGAGGCGATAAGCACCTTGTCGCCGGGATGTAAGGGATGTTGTTCATCCCGGACGGTAACTACTTTGACCAGTTCGTTTCCTACCAACACCGTGACGATACAAATAAAATCCTGCGATTCCACAGAAACGACTTCTCCGGTCAATTGCAGTTTGCCACTGATTTCTTTCCGGGTAAAAACTTCAGCCGGTTTTCCCTGCCGGATGATCTTTCCATCCTCCAGGTGATACAACACATCAGCCATTCTCAATATTTCCGATACATCATGGCTAATGAGCAGTGTGGTAAGGTGATACTGCCGATGGACTTTCAGAATGTATTGTTGCAGCTTGGTGCGCATTTCGTGGTCCAGCGCCGAAAGGGGTTCGTCCAGCAACAGAATTTCCGGTTTTTGTACCAGGGCACGGGCCAGCGCCACCCGCTGCTTTTGGCCTCCCGAGAGTGTTTCCGGCTTTCTTTCCGCCAAGCCGCCCAGTTCCATGAGTTCCATCAATTCATCCACGATATCAGCAGGCTGTCCTTTTTGCAATGCATAGTTCAGGTTTTCCTGAACCGTCATATTGGGAAACAAGGCATAATCCTGAAAAACAAAACCGACTTTTCTTTTTTGAGGCGGTTCATTGATTTTGTTTTGGGTATCGAGCCAGGTTTGATCGTTCACCACGATTTTGCCCTTATCGGGATGCATAATCCCCGACAGAATTTTAAACAGCGTGGTTTTTCCCGCCCCGGACTTTCCGTAGATACAAACAAAGCTACCTTTCGGGATGTTCATCTGCACCGATAAATTCATTTCCCCGGAAGGGGCTTTTAATAGCTTTTCTATTGACAGGTCGATCATTTCCATAATTTTTTCAGATACCCCCCGTTGATGAGGTAAACGGTAAGTAAAATAAGGAAAGTAATGGCAAACAGCACCATCGAATAAGCGTTGGCCACCGAGTAATGCATGGCTTCCACTTCATCAAAAATGGCGATGGAGGCCACCCGGGTTTTGTCGGGAATATTACCGCCGATCATCAATACCACGCCGAATTCACCCACCGTATGGGCAAAAGCCAATACAATACCTGTTAACAACGACGGTCTGATATTGGGAAGTAACACTTTGAACAACGTGGTAGTTTTTGATTTCCCCAAAACATAGGACGCATCGGTGAGCGAGGAAGGCAGCTTGGCAAAGCCCGACTGGATGGGGTGTACCATAAACGGCAGGCTGTAAAAAACGGAAGCGATAACCAACCCCGCGAAGGAGAATACCAGCCTGATGTTGAACCACTGTTCCAGCCAGTGACCGAAAAAATTCGAGGGGCTGAAAGCCACCAGCAAATAAAATCCCAGCACCGTGGGCGGCAATACCAGCGGCATACTCACAAAGGTTTCGATTATCGGTTTGATCCTGGATTTGGATGCATTCATCCAATAGGCCAGCGGCACCGAAACAATCAGCAAAACGACCGTTACGATAAACGCCAGCTTAAAAGTGAGCCATAATGGGTTCCAGTCGATCATGCGGTTAACATTATTTCGTTTGTCTTGATGAGCGCGGTTACTTCCAATCCTTCCTTTAACCCCAGTTTTTTTACCGCTTGCGATGTGATGACTGAAACCACTTTTCCGGCAGCTGTGTCCAGCACAATTTTTGCCAAAAGGTCTCCCGACTCTATTTCGATAATTTTTCCCTGTAACCGGTTTTGCAAACTGACGGCGTGTTCTTTTCCCGTCCCGATGATTACTTCAGTTTCTTTGAAAATGACGGAAACCGTTTTTCCCGGCGACAGATAGGATGATGTTGCGGGCGTGTCGATGACGATTGCGGAAAAGAGATTTCCCGCCACATCAATGTGTGCGAGCGATAAGCTGCCGCTGACCGAAACGTCTTTTATTTTTCCCGGTAAGGTGTTCATCGGTCTGCAACTTTGTAACCGTAAATTTCAAGAATAGTCCTTCCTTTTTTTGAGAACAGGAAATCTACCAGTTTGACGGCTTCGTTGTTGTGTTTTTCGCCGTGTTTTAACACCAGAATGCCCTGGGCAATGGGTTTGTATAAATCAGGATCAATGACAATCCAGCTTCCCTTCCCTTTTACTTCGGGAGCCAACACCACCGATTGCGCTGTAAAACCAATGTCAGCCGTTCCTGAGGTGATAAACTGGTTGGTTTGCGCGATGCTTTCGCCAAACACCAGCTTGTCTTTAACCGCGTCGAAAAGCCCCGTTGCTTTCAAAACCTGTTCGGCAGCCACACCATAGGGTGCCGTTTTGGGATTAGCCAGGGCAATGTGTTTTATATTTTGATCAGAAAGTTCCTGAAGCGACAAAGCTCCCTGCTTTTTCAGGCTCCACAGCACCAGTTTCCCGTAGGCGTAGATTTTTGGTGGTGCGAATCCAAATCCTGCTTTATATAACGTTTCGGGATATTTCATGTCGGCAGAAACAAACACGTCGTAGGGTGCCCCCGATTTGATCTGGGCGGTCAGTTTACCGGAAGAGCTGATAATCACTTTGCACTGAACTCCCGTTTCCCGTGAAAACTGATGAACAATGGCTTTCATGGCAAACTGCATATTGGCGGCAGTGGCAATGGTGAGTTGAGGACGTTTTACCTGTTGGCAACCCACGGCAAACAAGCTCAGAAACAGCGTGAATAAGATTGTTTTTCTCATGATTTTACAAAGATGCAGCTTTTTTCTGTTTGTTGTGCTGTGGCAGGGCGACAGGCGAAGAAATACGATGAACAGACCCCATAAGACGATCGTCGAAAAACCATGTTTTGGCGCTGTTTGTTTGGGTTGATTTGTGCTCTTCCGAATAGACGGAAAGGATGGACCGGAACACCGGAATAACTATTCTTTTTTCCCGAACTTTTCGTTGATGAATTGGTCGACTTCTTCGAGTTTGTCGAGGGGCAGGGCATTGAGCGAACGGGAGATGTCGATGACTTTGTTCTGGGTTTTCAGCAGCTGGCCCAACGGCTGGTCCCTGTCGATGCTGTCGTCGTCGGGAACCCACTCCAAAAGGTCGTTGGGTGTGCAACGCAAAACAAGACAGAGCTTTTCAATGGTTCTTAACTGGATTCGCCTGACCTTGTTCTGGTTGACAGCGGAAGCCAGTTGTGAGTGGACACCCTGTCTTACCAGCCAGGTGTAAGGGCGCTCGATGCTCCGGGCTTTTAACACGCGGTTTAAATTGTAATATAACATGATGGGAAAAGTTAAAGGGTTATTAATCTTGGTTTAAAGATATAAAAATTATCAGCATCCCCTTATCATACCTGTTGGCTTACTTAATGTTAGGGATACTTCCCGTGGTTTTAAAAATGAAACCTTTGTTTATATGCCGACTGCATTTGAAGACACTTAATATACCTTTGTCCATGCCTTGCCTGCTTTTGTTTTCACGCAATGTACATTTGACTATACAAAGACCCACTTTGGTTTCACTCAATATACATTTATCTAAAGAAAGACCCGTTTTGATTTCACGCAAAGTGCATTTGTTTTTACATTGTCTGCCTTTGGCTTTAATGAATATACATTTGTTTATTATGCCGCACCTTTGTTTTTTTTAAAAAGGAGGAATCAGAGTCAAGAAAATCAATGAGCAGCAGCGGTAACTGCGGTTGAAGCGGCAATACCGGCCACAATGGCTGCCTGCACCAGTTTTATGGTTTCGTCAACGGCTTCGGCCAGCGGCATGTCTTTGATCATGACCTTAAGCTTTTTCTTTAGGGTTCTTAGTTCTTGCGGATCGGTTGTGATGATGCGATACATTTTGCAGGCAACAGTCAGTCCCAGCAGCGCCCCCTCTTCAGCTGTCAGTTCTTTGGGATGAAAGACAACGTTTTTCAACTCGCCGATTATTTTATCTCTGGTTTTTGTCTCGGTAAGGTAAGAGCGTTTGTAGGGTATAAGTCCCAGAAATTTTTTGTGTTTGATGCGAACCAGTCTTTTCCGCTCCAGGTTTTGCAGGATTTCTTTTCTAAACCGGTTCGATTTTCTGGAAAGCTTTGAAATCCAGTACTTCATTTTCTTTGGTTTGGTCGCCTGTCCGATCGTACTGATAATTTCTGACAAAACAGGATCTGAATCATGGCGGATATTCAAAACCAGCTCTTTATTACGAACGGATAATTTACCTGCCGCAGAAAGTTCCAGCAGGAGCGCGCCGATTAATCCATAATTGATCATAACATCGGCGATCAGAAACCGACCCTTTGTCGGATGATGAGCCAGGAGTAAAAATTTCTCAGCAATATTGAGTTCCATAAGATTTAGAATTTCATGTTTAAAACGGGCTTTATTGTTCCGTCACGGTATAAAAACAGAGGATTGGGCCGGCTGACACTATTGATGTTCACCCAACCCCCCGTGTTGTAGATTGAAAGGTTTAGGTCGATGTATGTTTTGTCGTGGCTGTAAATGTGTTTTTTGTATTGCACATTAAAACAGGGCACATGGGTATGACCGTAAACCAGTTTATCAAATACCAGCGAATAGGTTTTATTTCCGCTTTTCAAATGACCCATCTGATGTTGGGTGTGGATTAAATAAGGATCAACCAGGTTGGGGTATTTCATGAGAGAGACAATGTCGAAATCCTTCGGTTTGGAGGTTTTTACCATTTTAATAGGAAAGAGCGCGGGATATTTCTTACCCAATACCGAATAAATTTTTTCATATTCAGGATCGGTGTAAAATTGCAGGTCACTCATTCCCTGTGCTATGGTATCAAAGGTTTGAGCGACTTCATAATCACTGAATTCGGTTAGGGGAGCATTATTTTTTTCCAGTTCACTAAAATAAACCGAGTCATTCATATGCCTCAGGTATTGATCAAAATTCAGGGCTGTTTTGTTCCATCCCGGTTCAAAAAAGTGTCCGTGGGTGACACAAATCCCCTCGTTGCTGTTTGAAACAGGTTTGATATAAAGGTTCGGGTATGCAATAAATACGGGCTTTGTATTCTGGCTGAGGGTTGCGGAAATAAAATTTTTGCGGTGGTCCGGAAAAATAATGGAATCTTCAATGACCATTTTGTTGTTTTTCAGGTCCAGCAAACCAATGGCTTGTTGCGGTATGGGCAAAGCAGTAAATTTATTCTGAAGGTGGTTTGAAATATAATATTCTTCCTGCAGCAGCTTCCACACATGGTGGTCGTGATTTCCGGGCAGGTAAATAATGTTGTCGAAAAAGGAGATAAAGGTTCTTTTGTCCTTTGTAAAGGTCACTTTATTGAAAAAATCATGGGTCAAATTCAGTACATCGGATTCATTGTGGATGGCCATGTCAAAAATATCTCCAAGAAGAATGAGGTAATGTATCTTCCCTTTGGCTCCCAGTTTTTGGTTTAGGTCATGCACCATTTCAGCCACTTCTTTTCGGTAATAAATTACTTTACCGTCAACGGTTGCAGAGAGATAATCATTTTTGGTGTCATTTTTTGGCAGAACTCTTGTCACTGAACCATACACTTCACCGATGTGAAAATCGCTCATAAACATGGCGACAGGAATTTGGCCCTTTCCGTTTACTACAGATTTTATTGTGTGGTTAGATTGTGTTTGGCCGAAGCCAACACTAAAGCTTAATGCCAAAAAAAGCACGAAGAATGATTTATAAAGTTTCATTTTGGGTATTGTTTGGTTAATAATAATTGTAACTCAGGGTGAACTATTTGCTTGTAATAGTTCCCCGAGAGGATACAGGGTAAAGTTATTAAATATTACGAAACCAAAGGGTTGAATTTAATCTCTGGAAGAGCAAATGGGCGGGTGCTACTTTGTAGATCTCTCGCTTCTGTAATTACGGCTGATAAATACAATCTCCACCACGAAATAAAACAAGAAAACAATTAATCCCACCATGAAGAGCTTGGGAATAGGGACGGATGAAAAATCGATGGAAATTTTACTGAACCAGCCGGAAACAAAAGGAAAATACTGAGGACCTTGTCCGGTGGAAAACAACAAAGCCAACAGTGCCACCACGATCGAAGTAATCAATACCCATCCCTTGGCAGGAATGATCGGAGCGGCATGGATTACGGTCGGTTGTACCGATTCTTTGGTCTTGATTTTTTCCATGAGTGAAGGAAGAAAATCTTCTCCCGGTTTTTCCAGGGGCATGGACCGGACGGCTTCTTTTAAGAAGTCGTCTGTGGGATCTGTTTCGTTGAATTTTATTGAGTTCATGATCTTCCTTTTTACGTGGTTACTTTGTCTTTGAGTTCGGCATAGAGTTTCTGCCGGCTTCGGTGTAGTTTCACTTTTACATTCTGAACCGACAAATCCACAATGTCGGCAATTTCTTTTACCGACAGGTCTTCATAGTAGAACAAAGTTACTATGATTTGATCGGTTTCGGGCAGGTGCAACAGGGCTTTCTGAATTTGTTTATTTGTTTCGTTGTTTTGGATTGTGTGGAATGCATCCGGTTCGTGGTTTCCGGTATATTCGATGCGGCTGTCAAGAGAGGTGGTTCCCCGGTTCTTTTTACCGGATTTCAGGTAATTTAGGGACTGGTTGTAAGCAATGCGGTAAACCCACGTGGAAAATTTGGATTTTCCCTGAAACCGATCCAATGAATCATATACTTTCATAAATACATCCTGTGCCACTTCTTCTGCCTCCTCTCTGTTTTTCAATATTTTGAGCGACAAGGTGAACACCATGTCCTGGTATTTTTGTACCAGGGCAACAAAGGCGGCCCGGTCGCCGCTTAAAAACCGTTCGATGTTTTGATGATCACCTGTTGCTTCCATTACACTATTGGACAACGGAACATTGTTCCGGTTACAAAATGAAGCGAAAAAATTTCTGTAACCAAAGTACAAAAACCGTTGTCAAAGTGGTAAAATGTTTCATTTAAAATTAAGAAAATGGAAGTATCAATTGTTTTTATCAGCTTGTTTATCGTGGTGTTTGGAATTTTTTACCTGCATTATTCCACACGAAACAAAGAACGTCTGGCCCTGATTGAAAAAGGACAGGACGTAAATATTTTTTACGGCGACAAAAAGTCCAACGGGCCGCGTACTCCCTCGCCGGTATGGAAAATTATTATTCTGAACCTGGGACTGATTCTGTTGGGCGTGGGACTGGGAATTTTTCTGGGCGCCTTATTGTATCAGGTTGCTGGTATGGAAGACGAATCCGCTTATACGGCTGCCATCTTTACCATGAGTGGGATTGGTCTGCTGGTGGGTTTTTTCATCACAAAGAACTTCAAGTAAAAATTCCGTTTGCTAACAAAAAAAGCCCGGAATTTTTCCGGGCTTTTTTAGTGAAGCTACATTTTTATTTACCAGACAGAAGGTCTTTAATGCCGCCAAGCGAACTCAGCACACCCGAAGCTTCGTAAGGCAGGTAAACGGTTTTGTTGTCTTTACCGCTGACCATTTCGCCCAGGGTTTCAAGGTATCGTACGGCGATCAGATATTTTACCGGATCACTTTCTTTGGTGTCTATGGCTCCGGTTACCAGTTTAATGGCCTGGGCTTCGGCTTCGGCTACCCGGATACGGGCCTGTGCCTGACCCTCGGCTTTCAGAATCTCAGCTTGCTTGTCCCCTTCAGCCCTGTTGATTTCTGCTTCTTTAAAACCTTCGGCTTCCAGAATCTTGGCTTTTTTCTGACCTTCGGCTTCCAGCACGGCAGCCCGACGATCCCGTTCGGCACGCATCTGTTTTTCCATAGCGGTTTTAATATCCTGCGGCGGATTGATATCCTGCAATTCCACCCGGTTTACTTTCACGCCCCATTTATTGGTCGCGTCGTCCAGAATCAGCCGAAGTTTGGCATTGATGGTATCGCGCGAACTCAGCGATTCGTCCAGCTCCAGTTCACCGATCACATTCCTCAATGTGGTTTGGGTCAGTTTTTCGATGGCGTTGGGCAGGTTCTCGATTTCATAAACGGCCTTGATGGCGTCTGTAATCTGGAAATACAATAATGCATTGATTTCCACATTTACATTGTCTTTGGTAATGACGTTTTGTTTGGGGAAATCATACACGGTTTCGCGCAGGTCGATCCGGGCTTTGTTTCTAAAGCGAACAATCTGCCGGTCGGCCACATCTTCCAGTACATAGCGCCAGACAATTTCGCGTGGCTTGTCGATGACCGGTATGATGATGTTAATCCCTGAATTCAGGGTGCGACTGTATCTTCCCAGCCTTTCGATCAGCATGGTTTCCGACTGACGTACGATTTTGATGCCGGATCCCACAAAGAAAATCACAAACAATGCTATAACAGCAAGAACAATAATACTTCCTCCCATAATGTTTTTATTTTAAAGGTTTTACAATAAGAACGATGCTTTCGGTACGCACCACTTCCACCGTGGTGTTCACAGGGATATCGGAGCCGTCTTCCGATCGGGCACGCCACACGTCACCGTCGATGGCAACCCTGCCCGATTCGTTTTCAGCATCAATGGCTTCTACTACTTTTGCTTTTCTTCCGGGCAAACTTTCCATGTTGGTTTTGATTCCTTTGGACGCCTTGTACCCGTATTTGTTGATGAGCGGACGGACAGCGAAAAAGGCAACTAGGGCTCCCACAGAAAACATAAAAATCTGCCACGAGGTAGAAACGCCCAAATAGGCACCCAACGCAGCCACGAAGAAGCCCACAGCCAAAGAACCGGCAAAAAATCCGGTTAGAAAAATCTCGATGATCAGGAAAAAGACCCCGAGAATAATCAGGAGTTGATAAATTTCCATAGGTTTTTAATTACAACAATGCTCTCAAATTTACTGAAAAAGCTTTGAAAACAGCCGATTTGTTGCAAAAAATTCTTTCGGATAAGAAGAAGGAGGTTTTGAAAGAATTTACGAAGTTTTTCCTGTATCCAGTACGTTTTTGATTACATCTTCCTTGTCGGGAAGCTGGAATTTGAAGTTTTTCAAATTGAGCCACGAGTAGAGTGTGGGAGCAATGGATTCAATGGGTTCGTAAAAAATCGATTTTTCGGCCGTCTCTTTTTTGATCACCGAACGACCCCCGTCGAAATAGTTGATTACAAAAATAACGATGCTCAGAAACAGCGCCCCTTTTAAGATGCCAAACACAGCCCCGGCCATTTTGTTCAGGAATCCAAGGAGCAAGACATCAATAACCTTTTCCAGCAATTTGCCTACAGCCAGCACAATAAACAAAACACCGATAAACGTCACAATAAACGAAATGGCGGCCATGTATTTCTCGTCGATGGTAAAATACTGTCTCAGAATGTTGGCGGTAAAATCGGAGAAATAAAAGGCAAAATACAATCCCAGAATAAAGGCAGCGAGAGAGGTTAACTCAATAATGAGTCCTTTTTTATATCCGTTATACCCGAACCAAAGGAGCGGGATCAGCAGAATAAGATCCAGTAAATTCACGTTCATGTTGTAGGCTTTTGTGTCCTTGTTTCAAAAATAACATTTTTTTAAACCCTTACGGTATAACGCGCAATTGATTTTTGGGCAGGTTTAAATACAAAGCACTGTTCACCACATCAATCATGATTCGCACTTTCTTCTTTCCTTTTACGTCCACCAGTTTTCCCTGCAGCCCGGTAAGTTTTCCTGAAAGGACTTCCACTTTTTGTCCTACTTCCCAGTGCTCCTGGTCGGTAGAAACCGGCTCCTTTTCGTTGAGATACAATTTAATGGCTTCGATTTGTTGCGGAGGCACCCGAACGGCTTTCCCTTCAAAAGTTACATAACGTACCGCTCCATGTACTACCAGTGTCCTGAAGTAATCCTTTTCGGAGATGTGTACAAAAATATAGGAACGAAACAACGGTTCTTCTACCCATTTCTTCCGGTCGCTCCATTGTTTCAGTCGCTGCTCCAGCGGCAAATAGAATTCAATGCCTTCCCCCTCAAGCTGTGCGGCTACTTTTTTTTCCGAACGCGATTTAACGTACAGCGCATACCATGCTTTTTCATTTTCCATAGCCATTGTACCGAACAATTTGATTCAAAGATTTGCGGATTTTTTTTCGATGTTTGTATTTTTCGGGTGTATAGCCCAGTGTCACCAGCAGTGGAATGTTTTTTTCTTCGGGAACAGCCAGCAGATCTTTTACTTTCTGTTCGTCGAACCAGCCCAGCATACAGCTTCCCAGGCCTTCTTCTGCAGCCTGCAAACAAAGATGTTCAGCTGCAATGCCAATGTCAATCAGCGGATATTCTTTCTTTTTTACATGACCGCCCCACTCAGTCAGTAGTTTTGGTTTCTCCATCACCAGGGCAATGATTACCGGAGCCTGAACCACAAAGTTGTTGAAACTTTTCAGGGGGCCGGTGGTGGCCCTGGCGACCTCGTTCAATAATGGGTTTTCGTTGATGACCACAAACGTCCAGGGCTGTGAGTTACTGGCCGATGGTGCCAGGCGCGCTGCTTCAAGACAGTTTTCCAACTTGTCCTGCTCCACCGGACGTTCCGTATATTTCCGGTCGCTTTGTCGCTGCTGGATGAGGTTCAGAAAGCTGTTCATTCTTCGGTCTTTTTGTTTGCTTGTTGTCTTCTCATGAAACCCTGAACCAGAGAGCCCAGTAAGATCAGTGCACTGATAAACGTGGAGCCTCTGGCGAGCCAGTCACCGTGTTCAACATAAAAAGTCAAACGACTGTTCAAATTCAGTGTTTCTTTAATGGCAATGGCTTCTTTGTATTTTGTCTGTTTCAGAAGATCACCCCGTTGATTGATGAAGCCTGAAATACCGGTTGTAGCCGACTGTGCCACATCACGCCGGGTTTCGATAGCCCGCAATACAGCCATCAGGAAATGTTGCCGGTAACCGGGCGTATTGCCCCACCACCCGTCGTTGGTGATGATGAAAAGAATCTGGGCTCCTGCTTTTACGCTTTGGGCCACGTAGTCGCCATAAGCAGATTCATAGCAAATAAGTGGACAGATCTGATAATCCTCCTTATTGTTGGTGAACAGCGACAAATGATCGTCTGTTTTGAGTGTTCCCACAATGCCGCCCATATTGATCGCAAAATGTTCCAGCGGAGCCAGTATGGGCCAGGAAGGCATTTCTTCCACTCCGGGAACCAGTTTGGACTTATGATGTACCTGAATATACTGGGTGTGATCCAGATAAAAAGCCGTGTTGTACGCATAATAGTACAATCCCTTTTTATAAAGACGAGCGGCATTGGTTAGCTTTTCCCCTTGTTTTACCCAGCTAAAAGTTGAGGCTCCCACAATAATGGACATATGCGGATACTGCATCAAAAAACTTTTCAGGGTTTTCAGACTTTGTGAACGCCACAGTGCATCTTCCCAAATTGCTTCCTGTATGGTGGATTCGGGGAGTAAAATGTAATCGGTGGAATCGGTAACAACTTTTTTAGCCTGATTTAGATTTCTGGCAATTATGGTATCAGCAGGCAGTGTGAATTCTTCTGTGTAAGGGTCAATATTGGGTTGAACAACTACTACCTGCACCGGATGGTCTGTTTCTTTGTAGTGGTTGTATTCAATCTTGGAAATCACAATGGGAACAAAAAGAATCAGCAAAAAAACAGCACTGTTGATCTTCACCCCCATTATTTTTTTATGCTGCAGATTATTCATAATCTGGAACGAAGCGATGTTGGCAGCCAGTACCCATAAGCTGCCGCCCAGTGTTCCGGTGATGTCGTACCACTGAATCCATTCGTGTTTGGTAGCAAATACATTGCCCAGCGTGAGCCAGGGCCACGACAGGTCCCAGTTCATGTGAAAGGCTTCAAAGCTGATCCAGTAGAAGATGAGGATCCACCAGCCGCGTTTGTTGTTGAAAAACCATTTTTTGGACAAATGGAAGGCCTGGAAAACAATGGCCATAAACAGGGAGTTCAGTGCAAAGGCCGCGATGGAACCTGCCTGGGTGGCATTCCAAATCCAGAACGTGGTAAGAACATTCCAAATGAAGAAAGCAAGCCAGGAATACCAGAACATGCCCTTTTTGTTTTCGTTTCCCAAATATTGCTGGATAAAAAACAAGGGGACCCAGGCCACAAAAATAAGCGGGGTAAAGCCACGGGCCGGCCAGGCGGCGGCCATCAACACGCCGCTTAAAACTGAAAGTATAAGGAGGTGAACCTTTTTCATTGGGCAAAATTACTTTTTTGTTTCGTCGGTTTGGAAAAATATCAGCAGCCGTTCCCAGAATCCTGTTTCCAGATGACAGTCGGAATGGCCTTTACCGGGAATAAGCCAGAGCTCGGCTTTGGTCCCTGCTGCTTCTTTGAGCTTTTTGCCTTCGTCGGCGGGAACCACCAGATCTTCTTCACCGTGAATAAGAAGAAATTTAGCTTTTGCCGAGGCAATATGGTGTACGGGGGCTATGGCCTCTGCATCCAGGTTCTGAAAGATTTTATAGATTTTATACAGCAGCCAGATGACGGGACCGGGAATATGGCGGGCTTTCAGTTCTTTGGTTATCACTGTATCGGGGCGGGCAAAAGCGCCCACCGTTACTACTTTTTTGATTCGTTGGTCATGGGCTGCGGCATAAATGGAAGCAGCACCGCCAATGGACAGCCCTACCAGGTAAAAATCGTTGCTTTTTATTTCGGTCTCGCGGTTCACATAATCAGCTACAGAAAGAATATCCTCGGCAAATTTGAGCATATTGGCCTGACCGTCTTTTTCGCTGTTTCCATGGCTTCGGGCATCAAACGCCAGCAGATTAAATCCCTGACAGCAAAACTGATTCAGATAGGTCATGAGCCGTTGCGCATTCCGGCCCCAGCCGTGAATGAAAATAATGGTCGGAGCGTTGGTGTCTACCGGAATCCACCAGGCATAAAGCTTCTTATTATTTACTGTCGGAATGAAAACCTCGTTGATTTTAAAGGGTGTATTTTCGGGTATTTCATGCCTGGCTACGGGGTTTTTAAATCCTTTCGTCATAATCAGTATCAGCAAAACAGCGGTTCCTAAAATAATCAAAGCCAGGAGCCAGTAAATGAACAACATATTTTTGGTTTTAGATGGACAAAGCAAACAAAATCAGTGCCGACCAATAAGTCACCATAAACAGCAGTTCTGCCGGCAAGATTTTTTTGACAAATTTATTATATGCCAGGACAGAATCAGAAAACACAAACAATAAAGTTCCTAAAAAAATATAAGTACTTCTGCTGTCGGCATAAAACCAGAACCGGGCCAGTGTTTGCCAAAGAAGGACCAAAAGAACCAGGGCATAGGCAACGACCGGAAAAGTCATTTCTTTGGTATTGCGGAACAATATCCATAGGTAAGGCGACATAACGACCAGGACAATGATAAAAAAGATCCACTCCCATTGGAAGCCAAAATCCAGTGAAAAGGCAACAATAAATAAAATGTGGGCAATAAAAAACGAAACAAGCCCCGGTATGAATTGTTCTTTTGGAAGCACAAGCATCACATCCCCGATGAGTGAAAAAACCAGCCCGGCAAGGATCAGGATTCTGTATGTCTCAGGAATATAAACCGGTTGCATCAATGCCAACACGATAACAAGGATGGTGGTAGCGGGCTTTAGAAACAACCTCCAGATCGGTTTTTTCAGGTAAAAGGCGGCAATGTGCACACTGCCGGTCAGCGCAATAATGGGGTAGAGAAATTTTTCCATGAAGTATAATCTTGGCTTTGCTAATTTACCAAAAAAGAAAGTCTGTCTGCCGAATCCGGAATTTGTGTCGAAATTCGGTTATCAACGGACAGTAGGTGGCTTAGTTCTTACTGATCTTTTCCCATTTGCCGGTCAATTCGTCAAGCTGCTTTTTGTAATATGAAAAGACTTCCGTTTCGCCCTGTACAGGTGCCGCATCGGCGCGTTGAACACTCGTTGCCAGACTGGTTAAACCGCTGATGATTGATGAAAGGTGTGGTTGGCCGGTCCTTAGGATGTCTGCCAGTGCTTTTTTTGTTGTGGCTGAAAGGTTTACTTTGTCTTCCATCCTTCCAATCTTATTGTATAGCGCAACCGACTTATTCAGGAGGGTGTCCACCTGCAAAGCAAGCCGGAGCTGGCTATCCAGATCTTTTTCACTGACCCGGACTCTCGGATCCAATTTTATGGTTAAAAGCTGTGAATAGCTTTTTCCGTTAACACGCAGCGTAACGGTGTACTTTCCGGGCATGACCAGCGGACCTTCGGGCAGGATGGGAGTTCCATCCGTCCAGACAGCAGCAATGGAATAATGGTATTCCAGTGCCGATGGGCGCGGGTAGCGAAGATCCCAAACAAACCGGTGCATTCCTGCTTCAGCGGAAAGCCCTTCACTCTTACCCACCCATTCTTTTTCAAAATAGCGGTTGGCAGGCAGTTTCTTTGCCTCTCCCTTACTGGAAAATTGCGCAATCACTTTTCCTGTGGAATCTTTGATATTTAAAGTAACCGGTCCCTGAACCTTGTCTTTAAGCCAGTAATCGATGATGGCTCCGGCCGGTGGGTTTTGACCTAATGGTGTGGATGGCGGCCACGGCGTATCATGATTTTCATTGTTCCGGATACGCCAGGCCTGTGCCGGACTGAAAAGATGGACTGGTTGTTCGGGAATCTGTGGCGTCATTTCGCGCAAGGGTGCCAGGTTATCCAGAATCCAGATCCCGCGTCCCTGAGTTCCGGCAATCAGATCGTTGTTGTGGACCACCAGGTCGCGCACCGAAGTCGTGGGCAAATTGAAGGTGAGCGGCTGCCATTGATCACCATCGTTGAAAGACACGTAAACACTCCGGTTGGTACTGGCATACAAGAGTCCTTTTTTAACCGGGTCAACGCGAACCACGTTCATGTATTCATTGGAAGGAATTCCTTTGGTGATGGTGGTCCATGTTTTCCCGTTGTCATGGGTCCTGAGGATTAAAGGTTTTGATTCGCCCAAGCGGTGTAAGTCAACGGAAACATAGGCCGTATTTTTTGAAAACGGTGAAGGCGCAATGGCATCGATTCTTCCCCAGAGCGGAACTGTGGGCGGGGTCACATTCTGCCAGTGTTTGCCCCCGTCTTCTGTGAGTTGAATCAGGCCATTGTCAGTACCTACCCAAATCACGTTTTGATCGATGGGTGAAGGCGCAATGCTGTATATGACACCATAACCGATGGACTTTGCCTGGGCTAAATCAGGATTATCAACCGTATGAGCTCCCGGCTTGATTCCGGTAAGATCGGGACTGATGATTTTCCAGTGATCTCCGTTGTCGTCAGACCGGAACAGATACTGAGCACCAAAATACAACGGATAAGGTTTGATGTGTGAAAATTCCAGTGGTGTGATCCAGGTATAACGATATTTAACATCGGTAGGGCGGGCTCCGTAACTGGAGATAGGCCAGGGAGAAATTTCACCGGATTGCCGGGTCACCTCGTTGAAACGGGATATTTTTCCGCCCAGGCCACTGCCAAATACCCAGTCAGGATCTCCGGGCTTGGGAATGTCATAATCTCTTTCATCGCCGCCTACCGGATGCCAGTCGCGGATGCTGATGACTCCATACGGTCCGCGACTTAAAATCTTTACCGTGCCATTGTCCTGCTGACCACTGTAGATACTGTAAGGAAACCGGTCGTCCACGGCCACATGATAAAACTGTCCGGTGGGTTGATTGTACCAGCTTGACCAGCTTTCACCGTTGTTGACTGTAACAGCCGTGCCCTGATCGGATGCTGTAACCATGTGTGTCGTATCCGAAGGATTGATCCACAAAAAGTGGTAGTCATCTCCACCGGGTGAACCCTTGAATACGTTGAAATGTTTTCCCCCGTCATCCGAACGTTTTATGGAACGTCCCATGACATATACAATATCAGGGTTCTTTGGGTTGACAGTAACACGGCAAAAATAAGAATCAGCCAGCGAGGCATCAGAATTGGCATACTGCCAGTTTTTCCCGCCATCATCCGAGCGGTAGAGGCCACTCTGTCCTTTTGCTGCCTGAATGGTAGCATATACAATCAACCCATTACTATTGCGAGCTACTGCAAGACCAATCCGTCCGAGGTTTACCCTGGGAAGTCCGTTGCCGGTCAGTTTGTTCCAGTGAAGCCCACCATCCGTACTTTTATAAATCCCCGAACCCGGACCAATTTGAGGAGCAAAATAATCGAGCCAGGGATGCATCCGCATTTGCCATAAGGCCGCATAAATGATAGAAGGATTTTCAGGATCAGAGGCCAGATCTACGGCTCCGGTATTTTTATTGACAAATAGTACCTGTTTCCATGTTTTTCCGCCGTCAGTAGTGAGAAAAATACCTCTTTCTTCGTTGGGTTTAAAAACATTACCCAGTGCCGCTACCAAAACCCGGTTGGGATTGTGCGGATCGATCAAAATGCGTCCAATGTGCCGGCTGTTTTTTAGGCCAACATTTTTCCATGTTTTTCCTCCGTCGGTGGATTTATAAATACCGTCTCCGTCAAGGATGTCATAACGCACAGCCACCTGTCCTGTACCTGCGTAGATGACTTTGGGATTGGAAGGCGCAATGGCCAGTGCCCCGATGGAAGAAGCCTGTTGATCCTGCATCAGCGGTTGCCAGGTTCTGCCCGCATCCGTTGTTTTCCATACGCCACCACCGGCGGCACCGAAATAATAAGTGTTGGGTTTGCCTGGAATTCCCTCCGCCATGGTTGACCAACCGGCCCGGAACGGGCCCGCCAAACGCCAGTGAAGATCGGCATAAGCCTTTTCGGGAATGTTTTGTGAGAACAAGTGAAAAGGAATGAGTACAAAGAGAATGGCTGGTATTAAAATGAAAGCCTGTTTTATTGACGGTCTTCTTTTTTGTTCCATGATATGCGATTTCCTGGTTAAAACAGTATTTTTAGTCGCATCGAGAAGGTCATAGAGCCAATAAAAATTTAGCCATTTGACTTTTATCCGGATAGCGATTGGGCAAAAGTATTATAAAATGAATAAATAAGTATTGAAGTGCGTAAATATGTTGCGGTGAGTCGGTAAAGAGACGTAAAGAAGTGGTGTCTCTTATTTTCTCTACTTTTTTAGTCTGGATTTTGCGCAATCATTCCGCTACCGATACAGGTTTTTTCTTCCGTATCGTAAACGACGGCATATTGTCCTGGTGCAATGCCCGAAATTTTGTTGTCCGATACAATCCGGATTCCTTTTTCGTCGCGAATCAAAGTTCCTGAATTGAATTCGGGCTGATGCCTGATTTTGTATTTTACAGCACTCAACTCATCGTAATTGTGTTTTGTGTTCAGGAAATGCAGGTTTTCCAGCCAGATTTTGTCGTCGTACTGTGCAATGGGATCGTAGCCGTTGGATACGTAAACAATGTTCTTTTCAATGTCTTTTTTCACCACAAACCACGGGCCGCCGCCCAGGCGCAGACCCCTGCGCTGGCCAATGGTGTGAAACCAGAACCCCTTGTGTTCGCCCAGCACTTTACCGGTTTCCAGTTCGATGATTTCGCCGGGTTTTTCTCCTACATATTTTCGGATAAAATCGCTGTAGTTGATCTTTCCCAGAAAGCAGATCCCCTGACTGTCGGGACGGTGCGCACTGGGCAACTTCATTTCTTCTGCCAGGGCCCGTACTTCTTTCTTTTGCAGATGGCCGATGGGAAACATGGCTTTGGTGAGTTGTTCCGGCGTGATCTGCCCCAGGAAATAGGTCTGATCCTTTACGCGGTCGGCAGCTGTGGACAAGAACATGCCCTCATTCGTTTCGTATTGTGTAGCGTAATGTCCGGTTGTGATCCTGTCAAATTCATGTCCGTAGCGCTCATTGAAGGCCCCGAATTTGATCAGTAAATTGCACATAATATCCGGATTGGGTGTGAAGCCGGATTTTACACTGTCGATGGTGTACTTTACCACCGTTGCCCAGTATTCTTCCTGCAGATCCACCACCTCCATTTTGCAGCCGTATTTTTTGGCGATCCAGGTAGTGATCTCAATGTCTTCCTCGGCAGGACAATCCATGAACGAGGGTTCGTCTTCCATGCCAATGCGGATGTAGAATATATGCGGATCATAGCCTTGCTTTTTCAGCAAGGGAATGGTTACGGAACTGTCCACGCCCCCCGATACCAGTGCAGCAATCTTCATAAAACAAAATTTCGCTGCAAAGGTCGCAAAAATGTGGTTTTGAAATCACTGAAATTTTATTCGGACTTGGTATGTCTTAAAGAGGAAGAATGACATTTCACGCAAATTTGTGAATACACATGCAACAAAAGCCGTATTTTTGAGCAGTGGATTAACAGTTTAAAACATTAAATTATGTACGGAACGTTTCAAAAACATTTGATCAAGGAAATCGGCGATATTCATGAAGCCGGTTTGTATAAAAACGAACGCATCATTGTCAGTCCCCAGGGTGCTGAAATTTCGCTGGAATCAGGACAAAAGGTGCTGAATTTCTGTGCCAACAATTATCTGGGTTTGTCGAATCATCCGGAGCTCATCAAAGCTGCCAAGGAAGGTTTGGATACGCATGGTTTCGGAATGTCGTCGGTGCGTTTCATTTGCGGCACTACCGATTTGCACAAAACGCTTGAAAAGAAAATCGCTGACTTTTTCGGAACGGAGGATACCATTTTGTATGCGGCGGCTTTTGATGCCAACGGCGGGGTGTTTGAACCTTTGCTGACCGAAGAGGATGCGATCATTTCCGATAGTTTAAACCACGCTTCAATTATTGACGGCGTACGGTTGTGTAAAGCGCAACGTTATCGTTATCCCAACGCCGACATGGCAGCGCTCGAAGAAGAGCTGAAAAAAGCCCAGGCACAACGATTCCGTCTGATTGTGACCGACGGTGTGTTCAGTATGGACGGAAATGTGGCTCCAGTGGACAAGCTGGTGGAGCTGGCCGAGAAATATAATGCCATGGTGATGGTAGACGAAAGTCATTCTGCCGGAGTAGTCGGTAATACCGGTCGCGGGGTGAGTGAACATTTCAATATTACCGGAAAACTGGATTTGATTACCGGTACGCTGGGGAAATCTTTTGGCGGAGCCATCGGCGGATTCACTACCGGTCGAAAAGAAATCATTGAAATGCTGCGTCAGCGTTCCCGTCCGTATTTGTTTTCCAATTCTCTTCCGCCTATGGTGGTCAGTGCCGGAATCAGAATGTTTGACATGATGTCGGAAACCAACGATTTGCAGGATAAACTCCACCGGAATACGGATTATTTTATGGAAAAAATGGGCGCTGTTGGTTTTGACATCAAACCTACCCAGTCGGCCATTTGTGCGGTTATGTTGTATGATGCCAAACTGGCTCAGGATTTTGCTGCGCAGTTGCTGGATGAAGGCATTTATGTGATCGGCTTCTATTATCCGGTGGTTCCCAAGGGTCAGGCTCGGATTCGGGTTCAGCTTTCCGCGGCGCACGAAACGGAACATTTGGATAAAGCTGTGGCTGCTTTTACGAAAGTGGGTAAAAAATTAGGTGTGATTCAATAATTATAAGTGACCTTCCGGATTTTTCCGGAAGGCTTTAATACATTCAGATTTGATTTTTGGCATTGGCAACGATATTGTAGAGGTGAACCGTATTCAAAAGGCGGCTGAAAGAACAACTAGTTTTTTGAGTAAGCTTTTTACTGAAAAGGAACGGTTGTATTGTGACGCACGTAAAGCCGGGAAATACCAGAGCTATGCGGCACGTTATGCTGCTAAGGAGGCTTTTTTTAAGGCCATGGGAACCGGTTACCGATATGGGTTTGCCTTTCACGAAGTGGAAGTACTCAACGATGAGTTGGGAAAACCAGAGGTGAATGTTTCGGGTCGGGTGGCAGAGTTTCTACAGGAGAAAAAGATTACGCAAATACATTTGACCCTGTCCCATGTTAAAGAAATGGCGACTGCTTTTGTTATTCTTGAATATGAGTATTAAGTTCTTTTAGATAAATACGTGCTGTGTATTCGATGGTTTTATCCACGGGCATAAAATCAAAGCACGTAGCTTTTCTAATTTTCTCATTACTGTAAAAATAGTCGGTGTTTGCTGTTCTTGCTGTTTCCTTTGTAATCAGTGGTTTTTTCCCGGTAAGCACTCCCTGTATTTTCAATATTCTCCACACCAGTTCACTCATAAATTTACCTGCCAGTTTCTGTGGAGGTTCCACTTTCAGTTCTTTCGCCATTTTAGTGAACAAGTGTTTGTACGAAACGTTTTCACTGTTTACTATGAAACGTTCATCGGATATTTCACTATTCATGAGTTCGATCATCACTTTTGTCAAATCGTTCACGTCAATATAGCCATTGGTTCCTGAAGTATAATACTTGAGTCCTTTATAAACTGTTTGAAACATTTTTACACTTCCTGAATTCCAGTTTCCTGGACCCAGGATAATACTGGGATTTACGATCACAGCCTTCAGGCCTTCTGCAATACCCCGCCAGACTTCCCTTTCCGCTTCGTATTTACTTCGTGCATACCCTGAAATTTTTGCGTTGTTGTTCCATGGTGTTTCCTCTGTAACATGCTCTGTGCTGTCGTCTCGCCCAATGGCGGCTATGGAGCTGACATAGCACAACTTATTAATGTTGAATTCCAGCGCTGTATTTACAACGTTTCGTGTGCCATCAGCATTGATTTCCATAACAGTATCCCGATCGCTCGGGCTAAAGCTGACTAGACCTGCTGCGTGGTATATCTGATTTTTATTTTCAAATGCCTTTTCCAGTGATGTTTTGTCGGTAATGTCTCCCTCTATCCATTTGATTTTGTTGAAAAGGTCTATGCCGTCAGGGTACCATGAAAAAATTTTTTGTGCTAGGCGTGTCGATGAATTTTTTCTTTTTAATGCAAAAAGGCTATTTTCAGATTTTGCAAGATGATACAATAAATGACCTCCCACAAATCCAGTTCCACCAGTCACTAATATTTTTTTATTTACCTGCTCCATAATTTTTATTTGCGCATTTCTTGTCCGATATTTCTAATCTGAGTATATCGTACAAAAATTAATATTTATTTTGCCAAAGATACGTTCAATGTCTCGTCTACAATGCTCTATTTCTGTACTGGTGGTCGATCATTCAAAAATATCGCAACGAAAAACAGCATGAAATTTATCAAATGATTGAATATCAATATAATACATCTAATTTCCCGTTCAATAAAAAACTTCATTCTAAATGGATTCGCGCCGTTTTGGAAGAAGAAGGGTTTAATTTGGGTCAAATTGGTTATATATTTTGCAACGACGAATATATTTTAGAAATTAATAAAAAGTTCTTGCAACACGATACCTATACTGACATTATCACTTTTCCTCAGGGTGATTTAGATTCAACAATTATATCAGGTGATATTTATATAAGTATTGATCGGGTCTATGATAATGCGGAAAAATTTGATAAAACATTTGAAAACGAGCTTGGCCGTGTTATGGTGCACGGTATTCTTCACCTCATGGGCTATGACGATCACACGGATGAAGACCGTCTGGTAATGCGAGCTAAAGAGGATTATTACCTATCTTTGCAGCCCGTAAAGTAAAATTGTTTCACGTGAAACATTATGAATGAAATGTTCGATAAATATGATTTGATTGTTGTCGGAGCCGGACATTCCGGTGCGGAAGCAGCGGCAGCTGCTGCAAACCTTGGTTCAAAGGTGTTGCTGATAACAATGAACATGAATGCCATAGCTCAAATGTCGTGTAATCCCGCCATGGGAGGTATTGCAAAGGGACAGATATTACGAGAGATTGACGCGTTGGGAGGTTATTCAGCTCTTGTAACAGACCGGACGATGATTCAGTTCAGAATGTTGAACCGGTCGAAAGGCCCCGCCATGTGGAGTCCAAGAGCGCAAAGTGATCGGATGCAATTTACTTTGGAATGGCGTCGTATGTTGGAACAAACGCCCAACCTTGATTTTTGGCAGGATGTTGTGGTGGGACTGATTTTAGAAGGGGATACTGTAAAAGGAGTTAAGACTTCCATGGGAATGGAAATTTATGCCTCTGCGGTCCTGTTAACTAACGGTACGTTCTTAAATGGGAAGATTCATATTGGCAAGAAAAATTTTGCCGGTGGACGTATGGGTGATCCTGCCAGTTACGGTCTTTCTGATCAATTGGCGGAACTGGGTTTTGAAACCTCTAGAATGAAAACCGGAACGCCCGTTCGTGTAGATGGTCGAACCATCGATTTTTCAAAAATGGAAGAACAAACGGGGGATGAAGATCCCGGCCAATTTTCATTTTTGGAAAAACGCAAATTAAAGAAACAACGAAGTTGCTGGATAACGTATACCTCTCCACAAGTTCATAATACTTTGAAACTAGGTTTTCTTGATTCCCCTATGTTCTCGGGTAGAATTCAGGGAATAGGTCCGCGTTATTGCCCTTCAATTGAAGACAAAATAGAACGGTTTTCCGATAAATCAAGACATCAATTATTTGTGGAACCCGAAGGTTGGAACACGGTTGAATATTATGTAAACGGATTTTCTTCTTCTTTGCCCGATTATATACAGCTTGAAGCGTTACGCAAGATTCCCGGGTTTGAACAGGCAAAAATATTTCGCCCGGGCTATGCCATTGAATATGATTTCTTCCCTCCAACACAGTTACACGCTACTTTGGAAACAAAAAATGTTCACGGGTTGTTCTTTGCGGGTCAAATCAACGGAACCACAGGATACGAGGAAGCTGCTGCCCAGGGCATCATGGCTGGAATCAATGCCCATCAAAAAGTTGCCGGTAAAGAACCTTTTATTTTAGGCCGGTCTGAGGCTTATATTGGTGTTTTGATCGATGATCTGGTAACTAAAGGTGTCGACGAGCCCTACCGCATGTTTACTTCGCGTGCCGAACACCGAATTTTATTGCGTCAGGATAATGCCGATTTCAGACTTACAGAAAAAGCGTATCGATTGGGACTTGCTTCCGAAGAACGATACAAAAAAATGCTGCAAAAAAAGGAAAAAGTACAGCTTTTGACCAAATTCATAGAGGGTATAAGTGCCGATCCTGAAGTGTTGAATGGTACACTTGAAAAGTTGAACACCTCTACTTTGCGACAAAAAATGAAAATGTCGGCAATTTTATTGCGTCCCCAGGTGAATCTCGACTCATTAATTGCCGCTGATCCGGCACTGGCTTCTTTTGTTGCTGATTCCGATCTGGATCAAGACATCATACAATCTGTCGAAGTTCAGATAAAATATCAGGGTTATATCGAAAAGGAACGCGAAATTGCTCAAAAGCTCGAAAAGTTTGAGGACATCAAGCTAAGCGAACATTTTGATTATAAAAAACTGAAATCTCTTTCCTTTGAGGCTCGTGAAAAATTAAGTAAAATTAAACCAACATCCATTGGACAGGCTGCTCGTATCAGTGGCGTTTCGCCTTCAGATATCAATGTTTTATTGGTTTTTCTTGGTAGATAAATAAATGTTTCACGTGAAACAATAAACATGGTTGAAATAGAAAAATGCCCAATTTGTGGTGAAACGCACAGCACCGAATATTTACGAACCAAGGATTACTTTTTGACGGGTGAGCAATTTACACTGAAGCAATGTGCGGGCTGTGGATTTGTTTTCACCAGTCCACGACCAGATGATGTGAAATTATCTCATTATTACCAGTCGAATAATTATCTTTCCCATCATTCCCGTGGATTTTCACCCTTGCGGTTGGTGTATCAGTTTTTGAGGAAAAGAAACATCCGCAATAAATTTCGATTGGTTTCGCAATTCTCCAGTATAGGAAGCCTCTTGGATATTGGCTGCGGAACCGGAGAGTTGTTGGATTATTTTCAAAACCAGGGGTGGAAAGCAACGGGTATTGAACCCGATGCCACTGCAAGAAACTTCGCATCAGACCGATGGGGCTTGACAGTGTACGGGGAGGATCAGATTCCCACAATTGAGAACGAGTCGTACGATGTAATTACTATGTGGCACGTTCTTGAACATGTTTCGAATCTGAACGAAAGAATCAGCGACATCCACCGAATCTTAAAAAATAAAGGAAACTTTGTTGCAGCTGTACCGAACTTCTTGTCTTGGGATGCGCAGCATTACGGCTCCTACTGGGCAGCCTGGGATTTACCCCGTCATTTATTTCATTTCTCGCAAAAAAATATAATTCAACTTACTGAAAAACACGGATTTAAGTATATAAAATCAATTCCTATGGTGTGGGATTCATATTATATTTCTTTGATGAGTGAACAATATAAGGGCAATAGATTACCGTATTTCAACGCTATAAAAAATGGAATGAAATCAAACTCCAAGGGAAGAAAAAATGGGAATGGTTATTCCAGTATGATTTATATTTTTGAGAAATCCTGACCCGGATTTCAAAATTCTTTTTCAATTCTGTAAGCCTGGTATTCTGTTTGTGGTAATTTGCTAATTTTACTTAGTGAATTCAGGCCTATGTCCGATAACAATAAGCGATACTTTACACTCACAATTTCCTTTCTGGTTGCCTTTTTATTTAGTGTGGCCGGCTATTTTTATGTCCAGCATCTTGTCGAAAGAGAGTCGGATCCGGTGGTTGTTAAACAGCAGGTAGAGCAACGGCTCTTGAGGATACAAAGCCGTATTCGTTCTACGGATTCTCTGGTTCATCATTTGCTGCAAAAGCAGGACGGAACGAATTGGAAGCTTCTTGAAAAAGAATTGGGAAGTCTTTATACATCCGTTGTGATCCAAAAAGGAGACTCCCTTGTTTATTGGAATAATACACATTTTCCCAACCAGATTCAGGTAAACCCGTCGAAAGGTATTCATTTTATATCCGATAAAACAGGGTGGTATATATCAGAAAATCAATATGATAACACATATTTTATCCATTATTTTTACAAACTTCAGGATCGCTATTCCGGTCATACCGATGTGCTTTCCGAATATCTGAAAGACTATTTCTTATTGCCCCACAGAGTAAGGTTTGTTTCCAATATTCATCAACCAGACGTCGTAAAACTCGATCATTTTAAGGTAGGATTTATCATAGAAAAGGGGTACAATTCACCTAATTTGATCATCGCTCTTTTCTTCCTGTATGTTCTTGGTTATGTGCTCTTGTTTTACACGCTTTATTTTTTATATATTTCAGTAAATCAGAACAATACAAAAATTAAATCGTATCACCTTCTGGTTTTTGCTTTTCTGAATGTGGTCATTTTGCGTGGGGCTGATGTTTATTTTGATGTCCCCCATTTGTTGAAACAAACGTTCCTCTTCAGGGAGTCGGTGTTGACGCTGAATGGATTTTCTACCCTCGGCGATTTGATATTAAATCTGGTGTTGCTGACTGTCTTTATCCTTCACTTGAGACAAAGAGTATATATCTCGGATCCCCATTCTACACGTCATAGTAACCTGAAAGGAATGGCGTTGTTGTTTTTTGCTGTTTCCGTTGTTTTTGGTTTGTATGAGCTGGCTGATTTTTTTCTGATCGGCTTCGATCAGCAGTATTTTCTGAATGATGCGTTCTTTAGCTTACTGGGTTTTTCCGACTTGTTTTTTATTGCCTTTTTGGGCATGCTCACTTTTCTTGTGGTGGACATGGCCGCCCGGTTTATTGCCGGCCAAAAGCGCTCTCTGGCACTGGGGTTATTGTATTTACTTTTTCCCACATTGATTCTGTGGATTATTTTCCGACCTGAAGTAGAAATTATGTTGATGGTTTTTATCGTGGTGCTGGTGGTATTTTTACTTGCTTATGCCCACGCAAGAAACCTGAACACCTATGTTTATACATTGATCATCTTGATTGTACTTTCTTTATCGGGAGCAGTCTTGTTGAACCACACCCAACTGGAGGTTCGCAATGCGCATCAAAAAATAACAGCCAGCATTATTTCTCAGAAAAACGATCCTTATCTGGAGTTCACCTTTAAATCGTTATCCAAAAAAATTCTTTCCGATTCGGTTCTTGAATCCATGGTATACCATACCTCTTCACCCAACGAACAACAAGTTTCCAAATACATTGACAATACCTATCTGAAAGGCTATTTTGGTAAGTATTCAAAACAGATTACACTTTGTCGACCCGGCCAGGAACTACAGATCCAGCCTGGAAATCAAATCATGGGATGTGATGAATTTTTTTCCCAGATTCCCGGAAAAATAGTTTTTGAAACCAAGAATTTTTCCCTGAAACTTATCCAGAATTACCAGGAAAATATTTACTACCTGGCAAAATTTTCGTTTCCACGAGCAGAAGCCTCAGATCCTCAATACAACCTCTACCTGGAATTGTTTGCCGATTTTGTTCCCACCAGTATAGGCTATCCTTTCAAAACCTCCGGCGAAAACACGCTGCAGCATCTGTCGGGATACTCCTTTGCCCATTATCAGGGAGGAAAACTGCAGTACAAATTCGGTGATTTTATCTATCCGGTCGATTTCAGCTACCTCAAGGAAAAACCCCACAACCGGTTTTTTTATCTGGATAATTACAAGCACATTATTGTTCCGTCTGGTGACAATGATTTTCTTATTGTGAGCCGGCCCCAGGATTCCTTTTCTGTCTGGCTTTTGCCTTTTTCCGAATTATTTCTGCTCCTCAGTCTGTTTCTGCTGGTGTATATTGTGATCAACTACGGGGGGCAGGTACTTTCGCTCCTGAGAAATTCATTCCGGACGCGTCTGCAGCTGATTTTCTTTTCTTCGGTTCTGTTTGTTTTTGTTTTCCTTTCGGTAATTGCGTTGTACTATTTCAACGAAAACAATCGGATTCGGATCAGCGATTACCTCAAGGAAAAAACCCATTCGGTGCTGATTGAAATGCAGCACAAATTTTCCGGTCTAGCAAACATCACTCCGCAGGATAAAATGGAAATACAAATGAATCTGCAGAAATTTTCCGATGTGTTTTTTTCGGACATTAATCTGTACGATCGAAACGGGAAACTCATTGCTTCGTCCAATCCGCAAATCTTCGAAAAAGGAGAACAATCCGAATGGATGAATCCACAGGCCTATTTTGCCATTCAGGAAAAGCATCAGCTGTTTTATCTTTCCAAGGAGCGCCTGGGCCGAACAGTATTTTATTCGTCATACATTCCGCTGACACTGATGGACGGAAAGGAAGGAGGAATCATTAACCTGCCCTATTTTGCCCGACAGAACGAAATTCAGCATTCCTATTACCAAATGCTGGCCAACCTGCTGAACCTGTTTGTTATTACCGGTATTCTTGGCATGATCATCATGATGTACCTTTCTCGGATTCTGACAAAGCCTTTGCGTCTGCTGCACGATAAAATCAATTTGGTGAGTATAGAAAAGAAAAACGAGAAAATTGTCTGGAAAGACCGTGATGAGATCGGTCAGTTGATCGGGGCGTACAATCAGATGGTGGAAAAGCTGGAGGAAAGTGCGGAATTGCTCAAATACACCGAACGTGAGCGGGCCTGGAGGGAAATGGCACGACAGATTACCCACGAAATCAGGAACCCGCTGACACCGATGAAACTAAATGTGCAATATCTGCAAAAGGCCTATGAACAAAAAGATGCTCAGTTTGACGAGAAACTGAAAAACATCAGCGAAACACTGATCAGTCAGATCGATACCCTGAACGAAGTAGCCGGTATGTTTTCAGATTTTTCAAAAAGCGCCGCCCAGGATAAAACGACGACAGCCAATTTGCTGAAAGCACTGAACGAGAATATTTCGTTTTTCAAAAAATCTTTCCATGTGGAATTTAATCTGATGGTCACTGATGAGAATATTTGGGTGCGGGCTTCTCAGGAAGACCTGATCCGTATTTTCAACAACCTTACCAAGAATGCTATCCAGGCTATGGAACACAAAGAAAACAAGCAAATCGACATCAGCATCAACGTGGAGAAAGAACTGGTGGCCGTGTTGTTCCGCGATTACGGTCCGGGCATCGCACGGAAGAACCGCGATCGCATTTTTCAGCCATATTTTACTACCAAATCCACCGGAACGGGACTGGGTTTGGCCATCGTCAGAAACCTGATGCGGGAATGGGAGGGAAGCGTTTCCTTTGATTCAGAACCCGGTGCAGGGACGACTTTTATACTTCGATTCAAAAAAGTTTCACCGGAGCAAAACGACTCGTAATACCGTAACGAATGATGCGGTACGGATTTTTATTTGCGTACCTTTGACGGCTGTATATGGCATACAATCCAATCAAAAAATTAGCAGGAGATACCCTTATTTACGGGTTGGGCACGATCGTTCCGCGGTTGCTGAACTATCTGCTGGTTCCATTTTATACCATCTGGGTATTCGATAAAGCGCAGTATGGTGAGATCACTGAATTGTATGCCTATGTTGCCCTGCTCATGGTCTTGCTTACCTACGGAATGGAAACCTCTTTTTTCCGGTATGCTAATCAGTATAAAAACGATGTAAAGGCTGTCTTCAATACGGCATCCAGTAGTTTACTGGTTACTTCCCTCCTGTTTGTGGTCCTTATTTTAGCTTTCCGCGATTCGGTTGCCGGATGGATACATTATTCGGGTCACAGTCAGTTCATCGTTTATATCGCCCTAATCGTAGCGTTGGATGCATTTTCTTCCCTGCCCTTTGCCTACTTAAGGTACGAAAACAAAAGTCGCCGGTTTTCACAGTTGAAGATTCTCAATGTCATCATCAACATTGGGTTCAATTTGGTATTGCTGATCCTCATCCCGCGGATGTTACCCGGGCAATATCAGCACTTCTGGTTGTACCGGCATGTTCCCATGGTGGGAATGGTGTTTCTGTCCAATCTGATCGCATCGGCTTCTACCTTGTTGCTTTTGATCCCCGAACTGAAACAGTTTCGCTTTTCCATCCACAAAGAACTGCTAAAAAAACTGCTTTCTTACGGATGGCCCATTCTGATTATTGGCCTTGCCGGGATGATCAATGAAGTTTCCGATAAAATTCTGCTGCGTTATTTTCTGCCTCCGGGCTCGCACGTGCAAAGCATTATCGGGGTATACGGTGCCAATTACAAACTGGCCATACTCATGATGCTGTTCATTCAGATGTTCCGCTATGCGGCCGAACCCTTTTTCTTTGCTGAATCGGAAAAAGAGAATTCCAAAACAACGTACAGCCGGGTGATGACTGTTTTTGTGGGCGCTACCTGGATGATTTTTTTGCTCGTCATGCTGTTCATGGATGCCTTTAAATATTTCATTGGCCCGGCCTTTTGGGTGGGCCTTCAGATTGTACCCATCGTACTCATGGCCAAACTATTTTTGGGTGTCTTCTATAATCTTTCGGTTTGGTACAAACTAACCGACAAAACACTGTATGGAGGTGCTGTTGCTGTGCTGGGAGCCGTCATTACCATCACGCTGAACGTAATATTAATCCCCAAATACGGTTATGTTGGCTCGGCCTGGGCTAACTTTGCCTGTTATTTTACCATGATGGTAGTCTCTTTTTTGTGGGGACGGAAAATTTTCCCGGTTCATTACCAGTGGAAAAAAGTATTGTTGTTCTCTGTCACTGCTCTGTTGTTTTATTTTATCAGTATTTATCTGAAATCCTTTTCCACAGAAATCAGATTGCTGGGCGGAGCTGTGCTGATGCTGACGTATATAGGGGTTGTTTGGCTGGGGGTTAAAAACGAAATCAGACCTCCGAAAGCAAGTCCTTCTGTCTCCTAAAGATTCTTTAACAATTCCGTGCGTGCACATTTTCAGTGCAATGGGCAATTTTATTTACTTTTGGGCTTTCTTTTAAAGGAAAATTTTGTTGCACAATGCTTTTGTATCAGTTTAAAGCTATTTATGAAGATAAAAATTGTCAATCGTTCGAAACACGAACTTCCTCAATATGCCACCGAAGCCTCGGCAGGTATGGATTTGAGAGCTAATCTGGAAGAACCGTTAACGGTAAAGCCACAGCAAAGGATGCTGGTGCCAACCGGATTGTTTATGGAGTTGCCTGTGGGCTTTGAAGCCCAGGTGAGACCCCGCAGTGGTCTGGCTATCAAGCATGGTGTTACCGTGCTGAACAGTCCCGGTACCATCGATGCCGATTACCGGGGAGAGATCCGGGTAATCCTCATCAATTTGTCAACGGATCCTTTTGAAATCAATGACGGGGACCGGATTGCACAAATGGTGATCGCGCCTCATGTGCAGGCTCAATGGGAAGAATCAGAAGCATTGAACGAAACGGAAAGAGGTGCCGGTGGTTTTGGCCATACAGGCGCCCAGTAAAAACACAAACAAAGAATAGAATGAAAAGACTGTTGATAAACGGACTCCTTGCTGGAGTCTTTTTTGCTGGCCTGGCTTCCTGTCAGACGATGAAGCAATCGGGTCGGACACAGCATAGCGGACTGACCCAGGAACAACAATACAAGGAAGCCGATCTGTTTGCCAAGGCCGTAACCCTGAAAGAAACCGGCCGGTTTCAGGCAGCGGACAGCCTTATGAAACAGGTACTGAAAATTAATCCAGACGATCCGGCAGCCAATTTTGAAGAAGGTAAACTGCAGACCGTTCTGGGAAATACAAAAGAAGCCCTGGTTTATGCCGGAAAAGCAGTTGAACTGGATTCCACAAACATCTGGTACCGGGTTACGTTTGCCAATCTTTCCAAAGCCAATGGAAAGTACCAGGACTATGTGAACACATACAAATTCCTTGTGAAGCAGCGGCCCAACAGCGAGCGTTTTGCTCAGGAACTGGCCAATGCATACAATTACGTGGGCAATTACAAGAGTGCTGTTCAGGCATACGTTAACCTGCAAAGCCTGATCGGAATGAATGAATTGTTGTCACAGAAAATTGCATCGTTGTATGTTCGTTTGGGTGAAAAAGACAAGGCCTTGCTGGAATATGAAAAACTGATCAAAGCCAATCCCGACGACCAGCGGTCCTATGAGTTGCTGGCGCAATTTGCTTCCCAAAACGGTTTTTTGAAAAAAGCGGAATGGGCCTATCACAAAATCATTGAAATCAGCCCCAACGACCCCTATGTGCACATTTCCCTGGCCGATTTTTACAAAAAACAAGGTAAGGACGAACTGTCGTTTGAGGAACTGAAAAAAGGGTTTGCCAATCCGAAACTGGATGTGAATACAGAAATCAATCTGCTGGCAGCTTATTATTCGGGGAATCTGACACCGGAACAATCGAAGCAGGCGCTGGAACTCTCTGAAATCATCAAAAAGGTCCATCCGGATGAACCGCTATCCAAGGCTTTTTATGCCAGTATGCTTTTTCAAAATAAAAAGTACAAGGAGGCTCTTCCTCTGTTGATAGCGGCCACAAAAGCCACCCCCGACAATTATGCTCTTTGGGAACAAACCCTGTTTACCTACATGAATCTTCAGGAGTATAAAAGACTGAAAACATGGTCCGTTGAAGCCATCAATAAATTTCCGGATCACCCCGTCCCCTACCTGATGGCGGGTATTGCCACGTTCCAGATGAAGGAATACAAATCAACGCTGAACTATCTGAACCAGGGAAAAGACCTGGTTTCGGGAAACAGTGCATTGCTGGAACAGTTTTATTCAACGCTGGGCGACACCTACCACGAACTAAAAATGATGAAAAAATCCTATGCCAGTTACGATCAGGCCCTGGAGCTGAATCCGGATAATTCTTATGTGCTGAACAATTACGCTTATTATCTGGCTGAAGACAAACAGAATCTGGACAAAGCGGCAACGATGGCTGCCAAAGCAGTTAAAATGGATCCCTACAACGAAAACAATCTGGATACCTATGCCTGGGTTTTGTACCGGCAAAAAAAATACGATCAGGCTCTGGAGTGGGAAAAGAAGGCTGTGGCCAACGGTGGAGATACCAGCGGAGTGGTGCTGGAACATTACGGTGACATCCTCTACCAGCAGGGAAAGCATAAAGAGGCCTTGGTTTGGTGGAAAAAAGCAAAGAAATACAAAGACTACAGCAAGTTTTTGGATCGAAAAATAAAGACGGGTAAATTGTATGAGTAAAAGCAGAAAAACAGTTCTTTTATTGTTTTTGATTGGGAGCCTGCTGGCCTCTCTTTCTTCGTGTAAGACTTCGCGGAAACTGATTTCCCGTTCCGAACTCAAGAAAAAAAGCTTTTCGGTTCTGTACAATCACATGGAAAAAAACCAGGCACGATACGATTACCTGAGCGCCCGTCTGGTCATTAATTTCAGCAAGGAAGGGGGGCATTCCACCAATCTGAAAGGTTGGCTTCGCATGAAAAAGGACAGTATTATCTGGTTGAGTATGATCCCTGCTATGGGTATTGAAGTGGCCCGGGCTGAGGTTACCCCCGATTCACTGAAGCTGATCAACCGGATGAACAAATCCTATTTTATGGGCAATTACAGGTTGCTGGACAGCCTGTTGCATACATCACTGGATTACGACGTGGTGCAGGCACTGCTTATGGGTAATGACATGAGTGGGTATCAGATCCAAAGCTCCGATGCGGGAGTGGAAGGACAGGATTACGTGTTGGTGATCAAAAGCCGGAAAATGATCCGTCGGGATCCCATCCCCGAAAGGGGCCAGCACTCGGAACTGGTGCAGAAAATTTGGCTGAATCCCGAGAATTTCAGACTCAGAAAAGTCGACATGATTGAGAAAATAAAAGGGCATAAAGAAAATCGCATCCAGGTATTTTACGATACCTATCAGACGGTAAACGGACAACTTTTTCCTCAGGAAATGCATGTGGTATTTTTCTCCAAACCCAAAACAGAAATTTCTATTAACTTTAAGCGAATTGAAACCGGTCAGACTTTTGGCTTTCCTTTTGTGATCCCCAAAACCTACCGGAAACTTGAATTTTCGCATGAATAAACACAGTGGACATATTGTTTTTGTTGTCACCATCCTGCTGATTCTGGCAGGTACTTTTCCTGCTGCTGCCCAAAACAATCTGGATCAGTTGAAAAAGAAAAGGGCCGAACTGGAAAAGCAAATTAATTATACCAATCATCTGATCTCCAAGGTTAGCTCCGATAAAAAAAATACAGTGTATTCGCTGCGGTTGTTAAACAATAAAATCCAGCGCAGGCAGGAATTATCGGCTACCCTCAAAAAGGAGGTTCTGATTCTGTCGGATACCATCGACAATCTGCATCTGGATTTAAAAAGGCTGGACGGAAGGTTGAGCAAGATGAAAACCGAATACGCCCGAATTGCTGAGTTTGTTTACAAACACAACAGTCCGTATACACGACTGGCCTTTCTTTTTGCGGCTAAGGACATCAATCAGGCGTATCAGCGACTCCGTTATTTATCGGAGGTTTCGGCCTATATCCGGAACGAAGCCAGCCGTATAGAGGAGCTGGAACAGCAAAAAGAGCATAAAGTGGTTACTCTCAACGGTCGAGTTACCGAGAAAAAACAGCTGCTTGATCAGGAAATATCCCAGCTTTCGCTGCTGGAGATGGAGCAGCAAAGCAAAAACAAACTGAAACAAAACCTGTCGAAAAGGGAAAGCCGTTTGCGTCGTCAACTGACTGCCCAACGCAGAGAATCGCAACAACTAAACAAAAAAATCAAGGAAGCAATTGCGGCTGCCATAGCTAAAGAAAAGAAATCTGATTACCCTTCAACTCCCGAAGGAGCCAAACTTTCGTCGTCGTTCTATGCCAGTAAAGGGAAACTCCCGTGGCCTGTAAAGAACGGCATTGTGTCGCAAACTTTCGGAGTCCATGCGCATCCGGTCATCAAAAATGTAAAAATTCGCAACAACGGCATTAATATTTCTACAGCCAAAGGAACCGATGCCCGGGCAATATTTCCAGGAACGGTGGTGAGTGTGGTACCCATTACCAATACCAATATTGCAGTCATTGTACAACACGGAGATTATTTTACCGTTTACTCCATGCTGGGACGGGTTTTTGTACGGACCGGAGATAAGGTTAAAGCCGGTCAAAAGCTGGGAATAATCCATACGTCATTGCAGGGAGATACCGAGCTGCACTTCGAATTGTGGAAAGGAAGACAGTTTCAGAATCCTTCCGGATGGCTGTCTCATCAATGAGTTCAAATTTCAGATCATGAAAAAGAAGGAAACACAAACATTATTTATCAAAAATATGGTGTGTCATCGCTGTGTACTGGCGGTTGAGTCCGAGCTTGAAAAATTGAATTTAAAGCCCATTTCCGTCGTGCTGGGCCAGGCTGTTGTCGATGGGGATATCGGGAGCGAAATCAGGGACCAGTTGGAGGAAAACCTGCAAAAAATCGGTTTTGAACTCATTGACGACAAGAAAAGCCTGTTGATCGAACGGATCAAAACGGAGATTATTTCGATGATTCATTACGACAAAGAAACCGAAGGTCCGGTGAACCTGTCGGATCATTTATCCAAAACACTGGGGCACGATTATTCCTATTTAAGCAATTTGTTTTCCTCGGTAGTGGGCACAACCATAGAGCGGTATGCCATTTTGCAACGCATCGAAAGGGTGAAAGAATTGCTCATATACGACGAACTGAGTCTGAGTGAAATTGCCTGGAAAACCGGTTACAGCAGCGTCCAGCACTTGTCGGCCCAGTTTAAGAAAGTGATTGGAATGACTCCGTCTACCTACAAGAAAATGCACATCAACAACCGGAAATCGCTGGATGAAGTGTAGCTATTCCCCCGCCTTTTTTCTGAGTTCATCCAACCGCTTTTTCAGCAAATTGCGGGCATAAACATAATCACCATAGTTCATCTTGCTTTTGGTTTCGTTCAGGATAGTGAATCCGTTTTCGCAGGCGCTGATGGCCCCGTTGAGGGCCCCTTTCTTTTCCAGTACATCGGCTTTTCTCAGGTACAGCGAATACGAAAAAAAGTTATCAGGATAGAGACGGATGCCCCAGTTGACAACTTTCAGTGCCTGCTCGGCCTGGTTCTGTTCCATCAGGAAGTCAACAAATTCGTTGTTGATAATGTCGATACCGGGCAGGTAGTCATAACCCAACAGCGACTCTTTTTCCTTGTAAAAATCTTTGATTTTATTTAAAAAGCCTTCGTTGCTTTTTGCAAACTGTTCCCGTTGTGCCTTTGTGGGAGGAAGATATAATTTTTGATAGGCTTCCAATGCCAGCGGCAGCGACCGTTGGGGCGAAAACAAATGATCACAGTTTTGTAGCGAATCATACACAAAAGGAAAATCCACATAGTGGTTGGCCCGGACCAATGAATCCAGTTCCTCAATGCCGGGTTTGAAATAGTTCTCGTATCCGATATCGCCCACCGATACGTAGAGAAACCGGTTGATTTCAGCGTGTTTCGGGAACTTCTGTTCAAATGCTTTGATGAGTTGCCGGCTGCCATACTGCAGGTTGGGGCTGAACAAAAAATAAGCGTTGAATAAATCCTTGTTGGTATCCAAAGCGTACATCATCAGCGTTCCGCCCAGCGAGTGGCCAATCCCCACCCGGTGTCCGCTGACATTGTAGTGCTTCCGGATGTACGGAAACAATTCCTTTTCCAGAAAGTTCAGATAAGCGCCGGCCTTGCCGTGACCGAATTTACTGAACGTTTGTCGCTGCAATGTTTTGGGATCTGTGGTTTCGGGCGTGAATTCTTCCGACCGGTGGCTGTCTGAATGGATTCCCACCACGATAAACGGTGGATAGTTGTGGTACAGATCCATGTTTATATAGGCAAAATTGGATACGACCAGATCGAACAGCTTTGATCCGATACTACCATCCAGTAAATAGACCACATTGAATTTCTGATCCTGTTGTGGGTTATAATTCACGAACGGAGCACCCGGAACATAAATGTTGATCTTTTTATCGTATCCGAGATAATTCGAATGCAAGGTTACAGAGAAAACATTTTGCTTGTAAGACTGGGCCTGAACACTGCTGACGGTCAGTGAGAGAGACAGAATGAAAGGAAGCAGAGCTCTAAGTTTCATGGCATTAACTTTTGTCTCCTACAAAAATACGCACAACCGGTGAAAATTGTACTAAACGATTTATCAGTGATTAAAATTAAAATACCCCCTTTTTAGGATCAATCAATTCCCGGTCTTGTAAAGGTGTGTAAATCAGTAATTCACTACCTGTTTCCCAAAAAACCTGTAACTCTTTTCAAGAATTGTATAACACCATTTCTTTTGACTGCAGGTAATTTTGCCCCCGAAACTACAAAATGGGGTTTTAAAACTGAGGTCAATGAGAAAAAGATTAATTGTGCTGGTGGTTTTTGTTTTATCGGGCAGTATGCTTTTTGCCCAGCAAACACAGTCACTGGCCGCGCTCATTCAACGGGCCGTCGCAGTGAGTCCGCAGATAAAAATGCTGGAAATGCGCGAGAAAGCAGCCCGCGAAAACATCAAAGTAGGCACTCAATGGTCCGATCCTGTGGTCAATTTGGGATTGATCAATGTGCCCACCAATACCTTTTCGCTGAACCAGGAAGCCATGACGGCTAAAATGGTCAGTGTCGCACAAAAAATTCCTTATCCGGGTTCATTAAAGGCTAAAATGGCTGTGAAATCAGTGGATACATCCATAATCCGGCAGCAAATAGGTGATTTGAAAAATCAAATTGCCAGTCAGGTTTCGGAATGGTATTTCGGGTTACAGGAAACCCGGCGCGAAATCCAGCTTTCCAATCAAAGTTTGGAATTGTTGGAACAGATCGCTCAGGTGACCAAAAAGAAATACGAAGTGGGCAGTGCCAGTTTACAAAACATCATACAGGTGGAAGTGCAGAAAACTCATTTGTCCGATAAAATAGAGGCTCTTACGGGAAAAGAACAGGATTTGCAGGCACAAATGAATGCCCTGTTGCTCTGGAAAGAAGGAACGACCATTGTTACGCCAAGGGTCGATACTATTTTGCCTGCGTTGTTCAGCAGTGATTCGTTGGTGCAACTGGCCGAACAAAACCGACCCGCATTACAGCAGATCAGACTCTATGAAAACAAGGCCATCCTGCAGCAAAAGGAAGCCCGCTTTGCTTTGTTGCCGAAATTTAGTCTGAAATTCCAATATTCACAACGCAGTTTCAACAGTGTAACCGGCATGAACTATCCCGATTTTCTGGGTGTGGTGGCCGGAGTGACCATTCCCATCGACTACGGTGGAGGGAAAAAGGCTAAAATTCAACGGTTTCGTTACGAACAGTCGGCATACGAACAGCAGTATTCTTCCTCGTTGCAGATATTGAATCAGCATTTTGGAAAGATCACTGCTCAACTCCGATCGTTGAAAACCAGAGCCGAATTGCTGAAATCCACTTTGCTTCCCCAGGCAGTACAGGCTTATCAGGCAGCCATGAACGACTATCAGGTGGGCAAAATCGATTTTGTGAACGTCATCAATGCGGAAAACAACATTCTAAACGTGAAAACCGAACTCGCCAAAGTGCGGTCGGATTATTATAGAAACATGGCCCGGTTGGAATTTTTATCGGGAAAAAAATTGATTCAAAAGCAAACAGATGAAAAATAAAGTTTTTACATACCTCCTGTTTCTGTTGGTTGGTGCAGGCTTGGGTATTCTGGGATATTATTTCTTGGCTGGAAATAAAATGGATAAAAGTACGGCAACCAACGATAAGGGGGCTGCCAAAACCAGTTCAAAAAGAAAAATATTGTACTGGCGGGCCCCCATGAACCCAAAAGAAATTTATGATCATCCGGGTAAATCAAACATGGGCATGGATCTGGTACCTGTATACGCTGATCAGGCAGCACAAAACGGAGTGGTTTCGGTGGATCCGGTAATGGTGCAGGACATGAATGTAAAAACGGCTGTGGTGAAAGCCGGTCATTTGTTTGCCGATGTGTATACCAACGGGATCCTTCAGCCGGATGAGCAAAAGGAATACACGGTGACCACCAAAACAGGCGGCTGGATCGACAAACTGTATGTGAATTATACCGGCCAGCAAGTTCGGAAAGGCCAAAAGCTGTTACGAATCTACTCACCGCAACTGGTGGCTGCTGAGCAGGAATATCTGACGGCACTGGCTTACGACAAAGCCATGGCCAAGAGCCAAAAACCTTCCGACTTACTGGAAAATGCCCGGCAAAAACTGGAATTGCTGGATGTTTCCCAACAGGAGCTCCGACAGCTGAAAGAAACACAGAAAATCAGAAAATACATTGTACTGACCGCTCCTTTCGACGGAACGGTGATGTACAAGGGAATTGAAGAGGGGGCCAAAATCAATCCCGGCACTCCGCTGATGAAAATTGCCAATTTGAATTCGCTGTGGCTGATGGCCGATATCTATGCTTATGAACTGGACAAAATTGCCGTAGGCCAGTCGGCGAAGATCACCATGGATTACCTTCCCGGTGAAACGTTCAAAGGAAAGATTTCTTTTATCTACCCCACATTGAATACCCAAACCCGCACCGTAAAAGTGCGGATCGAGTTGCCCAACAATAAAGAAGAACTCAAACCCGGTATGTTTGCCAGTGTGGATATTCTGGGGAAAGACCTGGGCGTTTATCCACTGGTACCCGAACAAGCTATTCTTCGAAGCGGCAGAAAGAATACGGTGATCCTCGCGCTGGGTGGTGGTAAATTCAAGCCGGTTCGGGTGAAGCTGGGTGCTTATGCCAAAGGCTACTATCAGGTGCTGGACGGGTTGTCGGCTGATACAAAAATTGTGACTTCGGCCCAATTCCTTATCGATTCCGAATCGAATCTGAATGCTTCGCTGAGCATGTTTTCCGGAGCTAAAAAGGACACGAATCAGACCAAATCCAACATGAAAATGGACAAGAAACCGGAGAAAAAAGTGAAGGAATCGAAGCTGGTTCGAAAAGGGGTGATCGATGTAGAAGCCATCGATAAAAACCACGATGGCAAGCTTTATGAAGATGTCATGGACTGGAATGTGATTTCCGATAAACCGGGAACTTGTCCTTTGTGTGGCATGAAATTGCGTGAAATGACCATTCAACAGGTGAAAGACAACCTGAAAGCACACGGGTATAAATTCAAATAAGAGACGCCATGACTCCCAATGAAATTCAGAAAGAAGGCCTGATTGCACGCATTATTGAATGGTCGATCAACAACAAACCGCTGGTGATCATCTTCACCGTGGCACTGATGGCGGCCGGTATCTGGGCCATCGAAAACACCTCGGTGGATGCCATCCCCGATTTGAGTGATGTACAGGTCATCGTTATCACGAAAGATCCGGGGCAGGGTCCTCAAATTGTGGAAGATCAGGTTACCTATCCCCTGACTACCAAAATGCTTTCCGTTCCCGGTGCTGTGGATGTACGGGGCTATTCCTTTTTTGGTTTCTCTATGGTGTACGTCATTTTCAAAGACGGAACCGACATTTACTGGGCTCGTAGCCGGGTGCTGGAATATTTAAGTTCCATGCAAAGTCAGTTGCCGAAAGGGGTGACACCTGAACTGGGTCCGGATGCTACAGGGCTGGGCTGGGTGTACGAGTATGTGCTGAAGTCCAAAACGAAAAGTTTACAGCAGTTACGATCCATTCAGGACTGGTTTTTACGGTACGAACTAATGACTGTGCCCGGTGTTTCTGAAGTAGCCAGTGTGGGTGGATTTGTGAAACAATACCAGGTAGAGGTGAATCCCATCAAGCTGGCATCCTACGGACTGTCACTCGAAAAAGTAAAAAAAGCCATTCAGCAGAGCAACAATGATGTCGGCGGCAGACTGTTGGAAATGGGAGAGATGGAGTTCATGGTCCGGGGCATTGGCTACATCAAGAATAAAAAGGATTTGGACATGGTTGCGGTGGGGTTTGACAAATCCACCGGAACACCCATTTACCTCAAAGACGTGGCCAATGTGGTTGTAGGCCCGGAACTCCGGCGCGGAGTAGCCGACTGGAACGGAAAGGGCGAAGTGGTTGGCGGAATCGTGGTACAGCGCTACGGTGCCAACGGACTGAAGGTGATCGAAAGGGTGAAGAAAAAACTGGCGGAATTGAAAAAATCCCTGCCCCCCGACGTACAGGTTGTCACCGCCTACGATCGTTCCGGATTGATCAACAGCGCTATTGATAACCTGAGCAACAAACTGCTGGAAGAAATCATTGTGGTTTCCCTTGTGATTTTTCTTTTCCTGTTGCATTTCAGAAGCTCGTTTGTAGCGGTCTTCACTTTGCCCACCGCGGTGCTGGGAGCCTTATTGATTATGCATTTGCAGGGGATCAATGCCAATATTATGTCGCTGGGTGGTATTGCCATTGCCATCGGAGCTATGGTGGACGCGGCCATCATTATGGTGGAAAACGGGCAGTCGCATGTGTTGCACAACCAGCTCCTGCCGCCCGATAAACAAAAACCGCACTGGAATGTCATTACGAAAGCAGCCAAAGAAGTGGGACCCTCTATCTTTTTCTCCCTGCTGGTGATTGTTGTTTCGTTCCTGCCTGTGTTTGCATTGGGCGCTCAGGAAGGTCGCATGTTTAAGCCGCTGGCTTTTACCAAATCCTATTCCATGGCGGTGGGAGCCATCCTGGCCATTACCATTGTGCCTGTGTTGATGGGGTTTTTTATCCGCGGAAAGATGAAAAAGGAGGAAAGCAATCCCATCACCCATATCCTGATGAAAGCCTATCATCCGGTAGTTGATTTTGTGTTGCGCAGAAGGTGGTTTGTGCTGATTGCCTCTGTCCTGATTGTTGTGGCTACCTGGTATCCTTACAGCAAATTGGGTTCCGAATTTATGCCACCCTTGTACGAAGGAGATTTACTGTACATGCCTACTACCCTGCCCGGAATTTCCATTACTAAGGCACGGGAATTGTTGCAGCAAACCGACAAGATTATCAAGTCTTTTCCCGAAGTGAAATCAGTGATGGGGAAGGCCGGACGTGCCGAAACGGCTACCGATCCGGCACCGCTTTCCATGCTGGAAACCACCATTCAGCTGAAACCGCAAAGCGAGTGGCCCAAAGGAATGACACCGAAAAAACTGGTAGAAAAGCTGGATGCTGCCATCCAGATTCCCGGGCTGACCAACGCCTGGACCATGCCCATCAAAACCAGGATCGACATGCTTTCAACAGGAATTAAAACTCCGGTGGGGATTAAAATTACCGGTCCTGATTTGCACGTTTTGCAAAATATTGGTGAACAGATAGAAAGTGTTTTGAAAAAAGTTCCGGGCACTCGTTCTGTTTACGCTGAACGTTCCGAAGGAGGGAATTACATCGATTTTGATATCGATCGTGATGCCATTGCCCGTTATGGACTAACAGTTCAGGGAGTGGAAGATGTTTTCAAATCAGCCATAGGCGGAATGAATATTACCCAAACCGTGGAAGGACTTGAACGATATCCTGTTAATTTGCGCTACCAGCGTGATTTCAGAAACAACCTGGAAGCGCTGAAAAGGGTACTCGTTCCTCTGCCTCATGGTGGTCAAATCCCTCTGGATCAACTGGGAACGCTGGTCATTAAAAAAGGCCCGCCGGTGATCAAGTCGGAAGACTCTCGTCCCGAATCACTGGTTTATGTGGATTTAAATACTTCTGATATTGGTTCGTATGTGGCAGCTGCACAGAAAGCCGTCAACCAACAGGTAAAACTTCCGCAGGGTTATTCGCTGGTGTGGAGCGGTCAGTACGAATACATGCAACGGGCCGCCAAAACATTGTCTCTGGTAATACCGCTGACTTTGTTGCTGGTCATCCTGCTGTTGTATTTCAATACCAAATCATTTACCAAAACCGGGATTATATTGATGGCCTTGCCGTTTTCTATGGTGGGAGCCATCTGGTACCTCTATTTCGCCGGTTTCCACATGAGTGTGGCTGTTTGGGTGGGAATTATTGCTTTGCTGGGCGTGAGTGCTGAAACGGGTGTGGTGATGCTCCTGTATCTCGACATTGCTTATGAAAAGTGGTTGAAAAACGGAAAAATGAACTCACTTCATGAATTGAGAGAGTCCATTTTTGAGGGGGCTGTAAAAAGGATTCGTCCTAAAATGATGACCGTAACGGTGTTGTTTTTTGGGCTGTTGCCTATTGTACTGGGGCACGGAGCCGGTAGTGATGTAATGAAACGGATTGCTGCCCCTATGATCGGAGGGATTGTCACGAGCCTGATCATGGAACTGACTATTTTCCCGGCAGTCTATTATATCATTAAAAAGCGGAAAATAAAGAATGAGCAACGGATCAATGAAACAGACTAAAAGGTGAATTTTCAAGGGATTAGTTAAGAAAACAGAAAACTTCCCGGCAGAACTTTAACTATTGGTTTGAATTTCTTTTCTTTGCCGCTCATTTTAAATCGAAGACTACAGATGAGTTTGACTCAGTTTCTTGCCAATCATATCACTGAATTCATTGAAGCTACCGGTTACATCAGTATTTTTATTTTGATGATGATTGAAAGCATGGCGCTTCCCATTCCCGGTGAAGCGATCATGCCCTTTGCCGGCTTTTTGATTGTACAGGGCAAATTTACCTGGACGATGGTTGTTTTGGTCAGTACGATGGGCAGTATTGCGGGTTCTTATATTTCATACCTCATTGGGAAATATGGTGGAGAGCCTTTTTTTGAGCGCTACGGAAAATATTTTCTGGTTAAAAAAAATCACCTTGACCTCACCCATCGTTTTTTTAACAGATATGGAGGTATTACCATTTTCTTCAGCCGATTCATTCCTGTAGTACGACATCTTATTTCCATTCCTGCCGGGATGAGTCGAATGAAAATGCCTGCTTTTATATTCTATACAGCCCTTGGCGCTGCCATCTGGAACACGTTTCTCACCTATCTGGGCTTTGTTTTGAAGCAAAATTGGAATGAAATCATGAAGTACGGCCACTACATCGATATCACAATGGTGGTGGCTTTCGTATTGGTGATTTTCGTTTTTATCTGGAGACAGATTCGAATCAAAACATCCAGAAATAACAAGTAAGGGTTTGCATCATTTAGTCTTACAAATGATTAATTTTGCACCATGACAACAAAAGTGCGCTTATCGGAAGAAGGACGGTTCTGGAATCCGGAGCAATTTCCTCTGGTTATTGCCGGTCCGTGCAGTGCGGAGACTGAAGAGCAGGTCTTGAAAACAGCACATCAACTGGCACAGATTCCTTCAGTAAAAGCCTATCGGGCCGGTGTTTGGAAGCCGCGTACCCGTCCCGGTGCTTTTGAAGGCATGGGAGAAAAAGCTCTGCCCTGGCTGCAAAAAGTGAAACAGGAAACCGGACTGAAAACAGCAGTAGAGGTAGCCAAGCCCGAACACGTTAGTCTGGCGTTGAAATACGACGTGGATATTTTGTGGCTTGGCGCACGCAGTGTGGTGAGCCCGTTTGTGGTGCAGGAAATTGCCGAAGCGCTGAAAGGTTCCTCGGTTACGGTAATGATAAAAAATCCGGTTATTCCTGACCTGAACCTGTGGGTGGGCGCCATCGAAAGGATTTACAGCGCCGGAATTCAAAATATCATGGCCATTCACCGCGGATTCCATTATTTTGAAAAATCGCGTTTCCGAAATGCCCCCATGTGGGAAATCCCCATTGAGCTGAAAAGAATCATGCCTCAGCTGCCTATTGTGACGGATCCCAGCCACATTGCCGGCCGTCGCGAACTGTTGCAGGAGGTGGCTCAGAAAGCCCTTGATTTGGAAATGGACGGACTGATGATTGAGTCGCACGAAGACCCCAGCTGTGCCCTCACCGATGCCGCGCAACAAATTACTCCGGAAAACCTGGCCCACATGCTGGATTCGCTAATCCTGCGTCAGAAAACAGGTAGTCCTGATTTTGAACTCCTGCTGGAACGGCTCCGGACAGAGATCGATAAGCTGGACGGAGAATTACTTCAGATTCTATCCAAACGGATGGAAATTACCGATGAGATTGGAGCCTACAAACGCGACAACAACATCACCATATTGCAAATTAAACGATGGGCCGGCATTATGCAAGATCGTCTTTCCATAGGAACCAATCTGGGGTTGGATGAAGATTTTCTGAAAGATATGCTCAAGCTGATTCACAAGGAATCCATCCTGCGGCAAACAGAGATTTTTAACCGGAACGTGGAGGAAAAGAAATAGAGGTTGGTGAACAGCCAGTATCCATTTTTATCATCATTCACCATTCATTAATCACAAATCTCCGGGTTACATCCAGTGTTTTTTCTTGAAATAGGCAACCATCACGATCACCAGTACCACCATAAATCCGGTAAGAAACCAGAAAGCAGCATCCTGATCCTGCAACGGAAGATGGACGTTCATCCCGTAAAGGCCGGTAAGGAAAGTTAACGGCAGCACCACCGATGAAATCAGGGTGAGGATCTTCATGATTTCGTTGGTTTTGTTGGTCTGCATGGAGTCAAAGGTTACGGAAAGTCCTTCAATGAGTTCGCCGTAATCCTCGGTCATATCCCACATCTTGTTGTAGTAGTCGAGGATGTTCCCCCAGTAGTCTTCCATGTTGTCGGCAAAACCTTCAATGTTCCCCGATTCAAACTGGTTGAACACCCGCAGTTGCGGCTTGAGCATGGTGTTCAGCATGATGATGTTTTTACGGGTAATGGAAAGTCGTTCGATGATGGTTTCGGGGCGGTTACTGAACAGTTCGCGGTTGATCAGTTCCAGTTCCAGTCCCACTTTCCGCAAAAGATACACGGTTTGGGTCATGAGTTTCTCCAGTATAACATACAGCAACGCATCAGAGGTTCCCACTTCAAATGCCTCGCCCCTGTTTTCCTGTTGCTTGGCATCCTCAAACAGATTTTCTACAGCCCAGTGCGATTTCCCTACGGTGATGATGAAGTCTTCACCCCAGAAAATTTTCACTTCCTTCGGCTTGATAAAGCGGTTCTGTTTGTCGAAATTGGGAAAATGAAGGATCAGGAAATAATAATCCTCATACACGTCGATTTTGGGTCGCTGATTGGACTGCCGGCAGTCTTCGAGGTCCAGTGTGTGAAAATGAAAATGGCTATCGAGATGGTTCAGATCCTGTTCGGAAGGGATGGATATGTTGTGCCATTTGAGCCGACCACCCAGTTTTACTGTTTCGATCATAGGCCTTCCTCCTAATTTTAAACTCAGGAAATTCCTAAGTGTTGATATTTTCTTTTGCCTCGCAAAAGTAAGGTTTTTCGTTGAAAATAAACGACCGTTCTGTTTTTCATTGAAAAATAAGCGATCAGGAGTTAATAAAAACCGGAATATTATTTTTTTACCTGCTTCCAGTGCAACGTGTTTAGCAAGTGGCGGATGTCGCCTTTGATGAACTGAATTACGGGTTGCAAAGAGTCGTTGTTGGGAACTACGCGAAAATACAACGAACCCCTCAGGAAATGTTGTGTGCTGTCGGTGAGGATGAACTGGTACGGTGAAGCCACCCCGTTGCCTTCGATGTCGTAGGTTAAACCGTAAAGCTTCCGGGCGGGATCAACGATCAGACTGTCGTTGATGGCGTTGGCTTTGGGAATGTGCTTGACAACCATTTTTCGTGCATCTTCCAGGTATTTCATCAGGTTGTGATCAATGGCTTTATAGCTCAGATGAATGGTCGCCTTGTATCGGGGGTAGTTGATGTTGATCCAGTATTTCTGGTCGGGCGAATAGGGGTCTTTGGAGAGGGTCGTATAGGTGGGATATTCAAAAGTGTAGGGGAAAGCAGAGTCGAACCGTTGATAGCTGTGCCGGGGCAAGGCAATGCGAAAGTAACCGCGGGGTTTGGGTGTTGCGTTCGAACCGCAGGAAATCAGTGCCGTCAGCACAAAAACAAGAAGGATCAGGTTAAATATCTTTTTCGGCATGGTCTTTCGTTTGGCGCAAAAATACTTTAACCTGATTGATTTTCCGGTTATCGGAATCGGTAATTTCAAATTCAAAAGGATTTAACTGCAGTTTTTCTCCTGAATCAGGGATTTTTCCGGTAATTTCCAGGATCATTCCTCCCAACGAATCGGCTTCTCCTCGGAAATCATCAAAAAAATCATCGGCAACGGAAAGCACTTTGCACAAGTCGTTCAACATAATGGAAGCGTCAAAAATCCAGGTGGAAGCATTCAGTCGTTTGTAGCGATAGCTTTCTTCTTCCTTATCGAATTCGTCGCTGATCTCCCCTACTATTTCTTCCAGCACATCTTCCATGGTGATGATGCCTGAAGTGCCTCCGTATTCATCCACCACGATGGCCATATGGATCTTTTTCTGCCGGAATTCCTGCAATAGGTCGTTCACTTTTTTATTTTCCGGAACATAGAAAGCCGGGCGGATCAGTTCTTTCCATTCGGGTTGTTCTTTTTCGTGCAGCAGAGGCAACAGGTCTTTGATGTACACAATCCCTTTCACATTGTCGAAGGATTCTTCATACACAGGAATGCGTGAAAATCCGGAATCGATCACGGTTTGGATCAGCTCGGTAAACGGAGTATCAATTTCCACAGATGTTACATTCACCCGCGAACGCATCAGTTCACTGGCTTCTTTTTCGCCAAAAGTGGCAATGCCTTTCAAAATCATTTTTTCGTCTTCAGGCGTGGTTTCCCCCACGGTCAGATCGATGGCATCGGAAAGATCACTCAGGCTGACAGAGCCCTGTTTTTTGGCCATTCGCTTGTCGATAAACGACGTGGATCGAACCAGGATTGTGCTCAACGGTTTGGCCAGGGTGATGAGAACAGCCAGAGTATCGGCCATCAGCATGGAGAAAAATATCGGTTTTTTGTTGGCGTAGATTTTGGGGAGAATTTCACCGAAGATCAGCAAAAAAGAAGTGACCACAATGATCTGGATCACAAATGTGAGTACCGGATTTTTTGAGAAGTCGAACAATAAAGCGGTGAAAAAACTGGATATAACCACAATACCCACATTGATGAAATTGTTGGAGATAAGTACCGTTGCCAGCAGTCTTTTGGGGCGTTCACGCAAAGCAATTACTTTTTTACCTTTTTTCCCTTTGTGTTTGCGAAGTTTGTGCAAATCGGCGGGTTGCAGGGAAAAAAAAGCTGTTTCCGATCCGGAAATGAGTCCGGAAAACAGCAATAACAAGAGCAGGATCAGTAAGGTAATGACTGCTTCCGTTGAAAAGCCTTTGTAGAAACCGTTGTTCAACAAAACGGATAATAGGTGGGGGTCAGGATCTATTTCAATTGCTTCCAAAACAATAGTTTTCGTTCAGAATATGGAGCAAAAGTAATAGAAAAATTAAAATGTGATATCGGAATCAAACAAAAGCAGGAATTTTCCTGCTTTTGTTTGATTCTTTTTTGCTTAGAACGGAAGGTCGTCTTCCACTGATTCGTCGTGCAAATCGGCTTCGGAAGGCGGTTCCTGATAATTTTGTCCGGAGGACTGTCCGTTCTCAAAAGAGTCGCCCGACCGTCGGGTCAGAATATTGATCTTATCAGCCACAATTTCCGTGATGTAGCGGTCGGCACCGTCTTTATCGGTATATTTTCTTGTTTTGATCTTTCCTTCCACATAGATCAGATCGCCTTTGGCAAAGGTTTTTTCGGCCAGGTACCGGTACCCGGTGATGTTGTGCCACTCGGTTTGGTCCACCCAGTTGTTGTCGCGGTCGCGGTAGCTTTCAGTGGTGGCCAGCGTGAAGCTGATTTTTTTGTTTCCGTTGTCGAAGGTATAGGTATCGGGATCTTTTCCAATGCGCCCGATCAACATTACTTTGTTCAGTCCTGCCATGATGCTTTCTTTTATTAATAGTTTATGTCCCGATCGTGGAAATAACGAACAATTAGCTGAGGTACAGGGTAGTTGTTTATTTCGGAACGGGCTACCAAATATAAGGAATTTTTTCCGTCTGCTGACAAGGCTTTCCGGGAAAAAACGGGGATGAAAACAGCCTGAATTTTCAGGTGGGTAAGCCGGTGTTCGTAAACCGTTGAGGGACTCCTTATTTCGCAATCTTTCGGTGTGAACCATCCTTCTTTTTCAGCCAGAGGCAACGCATCCAGCGCATCGTTGAGCGGTTTGTCGAGGGTGACGGAAGGAAAATCGTACAGATTTTTCCAGATGTCTTTTTCGCCCCGTTTCCGGAGTACGAAAAACTCGCTGTTGCCGGTCTGCTGCCGAATCACGAAATAATAAAAGAACCGTTCGCGAACAGTCGTTTTGTTTTTCTTCACCGGGAAGTCTGCGACGATTCCCTTGGAATAAGCAAAGCACTGTGCATTGAAAATACAGTTCTTGCAATCGGGATTTTGTGGGACACACTGCAGAGCACCAAACTCCATCAGTGCCTGGTTGAATTGAGCCGGAGGCTGATTCCCCATGAGTTCTTCTGCGAGAGACCAGAATTCCTTTTTCGCTTTTCCGCTATGGATGGGTGTTTTGATGCCGTACATCCGCGATAAAAACCGGTAGACGTTTCCGTCCACCACCGGAGTTTTTTGATCGAAAGCAATGGAAGCGATGGCGGCGGCGGTATAATCGCCGATGCCCGGCAAAGTTTTTAGTGTTTCAAAATTGGTGGGAAATTTCCCGTCAAAATTTTCAGTAACGACTTTTGCGGCTTTCATCAGGTTGTCGGCCCGGTTATAATAACCCAGTCCCTGCCAGAGTCGGTACACCTTTTCTTTGGAAGCATCAGCCAGGGTCTGTACCTCGGGGAACTCGCTGATAAACTTTAAGTAATAATCCAGTCCCTGATTGACACGGGTTTGCTGGAGGATGATTTCCGATAACCAAATCTTATAGGGATCGCGCGTATGCCGCCAGGGCAGGTCGCGTTTATTGTTCTGGAACCAGGCGGTCAAAACGTCGCCAAAAGGATCATACATGGAATGAAAATACTTAATAAAGAAATAATTAGAGCAAAAAAAACAAAAAAACTTGTAGCATGTTATAAAAAACTTATTAAGTTTGTCGCCCGAATTAAAAAACTAATTTCAAATACATTAAAAAGTTAGAATCATGACAAAAGCAGAGATTGTAGCCGACATTGCCAA
>JAFGYB010000003.1 GCA_016936355.1 Bacteroidales bacterium
TACCAAGATACCCATTAACAGCGCCTTTTTGAACATAGAATAAGCTCTTTTCATTTTTTAATTGTTTGATAATAATTTTCAAATATAGCAAACATTGGTAAATACACAAGTATTACCCATGCTAATTGCAAAGGTAAGAATTTATTTTCTTGATCAAGAATTTGATTGAATTTATTACGAACAGAATAATTCACAAAATGAGCAAATCATAAATTACTGATTTTGAATAAGTAATCCCATAATATTATCCCGGCACTCACGGAAATATTCAACGAATGCTTGGTGCCAAATTGAGGAATCTCTAAAACCGTGTCAACTTCCTGAATTACACTGTTCTGCACTCCTTTTACTTCATTTCCGAAAACAAACGCATACTTCTGATCTGCATCATAGAAAAATTGATGCAGTTTCCGGCTCTCATCTGCTTGTTCCACAGCCACCAGGTTGTATGCGTTTTTTCGTAATCTATTTAAAGCCTCTTCGGTCGTCTCAAAATATTCCCAGTGCACCGATTCGGTGGCTCCCAAAGCAGTTTTATGAATGTCGCGGTGCGGTGGACAGGCCGTAATGCCGCACAAATAAACAGCCTCCACTAAAAATGCGTCAGCCGTACGAAAAACAGATCCAATATTGTTCAGACTGCGGATGTTATCCAGTACGACAACCACAGGGTTTTTCTGAACCTTCTTAAAATCGTCCACGTCCAGACGATTCAATTCATCATTTGACAGTTTTCTCATCGCAATGTTCCTTGAAACGGTGCAAATGTACTGATATTAATTTATCCTTAAATTTGCTCCATTCACCGGCACAAAAGAAAAAGAAACAAAATTAAATCAGCATCGTTTTAACCCTCGAAAGGGTCAGTCTAAAAAGGAACTTCCTCGCTATGATGAAAACAGAATTCCCTTTTCACACGTGCACTCATTTGTTACATTTGTAAAAAATTTATTGCCATGCCAAAAAACACAGAAACACCGTTAATGAAACAATACAACACGATCAAGGCCAAATATCCTGACGCCCTGTTGCTGTTTCGTGTCGGAGATTTCTACGAAACTTTTGGTGAAGATGCCATTAAAACTGCCGGAACCTTAGGGATTGTGTTAACCAAAAGAAGGAACGGTGCAGCTGCCTATATGGAACTGGCAGGCTTTCCGCACCATGCCCTGGACACCTATCTCCCCAAGTTGGTTCGAGCCGGATACAGAGTGGCTATTTGCGACCAGCTGGAAGACCCGAAAATGACCAAAACCATCGTAAAAAGAGGAGTAACCGAGCTGGTTACACCCGGCGTGGTCATGAACGACAACATTCTGGAGCAAAAGGAAAACAATTTTTTGGCTGCTCTACATTTAACGGACGGCATTTCAGGGCTGGCATTACTGGATATTTCAACCGGAGAATTTTTCATTGCCGAAGGCAACAACGAATACATCGACAAAATTCTCCAGGCTATGGCCCCCAGCGAGGTGATTCTCCAACGGCAAAAGAGAAGCGGTTTTCAGGAATCTTTTGGCAACAAATACTACCTCACTGCGTTCGACGACTGGGTATTTACCCATGATTTTGCTCATGAATTATTGCTGCGTCATTTCAAAACAGCCTCTTTGAAAGGTTATGGGATTGAGACCATGGATACCGGAGTTATTGCAGCCGGTGCCGCACTGCATTATTTGTATGAAACCCAGCACAAACAGCTGGATCACATCACAGGCATCCGCCGAATGGATGAAGGGAATTACGTTTGGCTTGATCCGTTTACCATTCGCAATCTGGAGCTGATTTTCCCCATATCTCACGGTGGCAAATCGCTGCTTCAAACTATTGACAGAACCCAGTCCCCAATGGGCTCCCGTCTTTTGAGAAGATGGATTACCCTTCCTTTAAAAGACAAAAAACAAATTGATGAACGGCTGGATACGGTTTCTGTTTTCAGAAAAGAAAACCAACTGACGGATCAGTTAGGTGCCACTTTCCGGGAAACCGGAGACCTGGAAAGATTGATATCCAAAGTGGCTGCTTTCAGGGTAAATCCAAGGGAATTGGTTCAGTTGAAAAGAGCTTTGAGAGCCGTTACAGAAATTAAAAATTTCATCCAGAAAAGTGAATTAACGTCCCTGCAGCAAAAGTCGAGTGCACTGGATGACTGCTCGCTGTTGGCGAACAAACTGGAGCGTGAGTTGGTTGAGGAGCCCCCCGTACAGATCAACAAGGGGAAAGTGATTGCTGAAGGGGTTTCAGCTACACTGGATGAATTGCGTTCTATCGCTTATTCAGGAAAAGATTACTTACAGAAAATTCAGGAACGGGAAAGTGAACGTACCGGAATCCCTTCCCTGAAAATTGGTTACAATAATGTATTCGGATACTATCTGGAAGTTACCCATACCCACAAGGATAAAGTGCCCGAAGAATGGCACCGTAAACAAACCCTTACCAATGCTGAGCGTTATATTACTCAGGAACTGAAAGAATACGAACAGAAAATTCTGGGAGCCGAAGAGAAAATCCAGGCACTGGAACAAAAACTTTTTGACGACCTGGTTAAAGAAGCAGCTCAGTTTATAAGGCCGATCCAGAACAATGCCCGTATCATCGCCGAACTGGACTGTTTGGTTTCTTTTGCCCGGATTTCTCTTGAAAACGACTACCAAAGACCGGAAATTTCAAATGAATACATCATTGATATCAAAAACGGGCGACATCCGGTTATCGAACAAAACCTTCCCGAAGGAGAACCTTATATTGCCAATGACCTGTATCTGGATAATAAAAAACAGCAGATCATCATCCTCACAGGCCCAAATATGTCTGGTAAATCAGCACTGCTGAGACAAACTGCCCTCATTGTTTTGATGGCCCAAATGGGCAGTTATGTACCAGCAGAAACTGCACTGGTGGGAACCGTTGACAAAATTTTTACCCGTGTGGGAGCTTCCGACAATATTTCATCGGGGGAATCCACATTTATGGTAGAAATGAACGAAACTGCCAGCATCCTGAACAACATCTCCAACCGGAGCCTCATTCTGCTGGATGAAATCGGCAGGGGCACCAGCACCTACGATGGGATCTCCATTGCCTGGTCCATGGTCGAGTTTTTGCATAACCATCCGGCATTCAGGGCCAAGGTACTGTTTGCCACCCATTACCACGAACTAAACGAAATGGCAGCCTCCATGCCGCGCATCAAAAACTTTCATGTTTCGGTGAAGGAAATGGGAAACCAGGTGCTTTTCACCCGAAAGCTGAAAAAAGGAGGCAGCGAGCACAGCTTCGGAATTCATGTGGCCGAAATGGCGGGCATGCCGCAAAAAGTGTTGCGCCGGGCAGAACAATTGCTTGAAGCACTGGAAAAAAGTCATGCCAGCAAAGAGCTGGAAGGAATCCAGGATAAATCCAAAGATTCGGATGACTTTCAACTGAGCTTTATTCAGCTGGATGATCCGCTGTTGCATCAGATCAAAGAAGACATATTAAATACCAACATCGACACCCTCACTCCGGTGGAAGCGCTCATGAAACTCAACGAAATCAAAAACTTACTGAAAGGCCTTCAATAACGGGTCGTGCCCGTCGTTGATATTTTACCGTTTCACTGAAAAAAATCAATTTTTTTTTGGCAATTTGAAAAATATCTTACATTTGCACTCTCAAAATTAACGCGGGAATAGCTCAGTTGGTAGAGCACGACCTTGCCAAGGTCGGGGTCGCGGGTTCGAGTCCCGTTTCCCGCTCCAAATCCCGAGTCCGAGTAATCGGGTCGGGATTTTTTCTTTTCGTATTGCCCGAGTGGTGGAATTGGTAGACACGTTGGACTTAAAATCCAATGACCATTGCGGTCGTGCGGGTTCAAGTCCCGCCTCGGGTA
>JAFGYB010000033.1 GCA_016936355.1 Bacteroidales bacterium
AAAATTTTGGGCTTCTATTTTGGGTATAATTCCTGATAACAAACGTTTGCCTGCTAAAAATTGTTAAACCCTTCTACGGTTGGTTTTACGGGACCATCCCTCAAACCGGCAGAAGTCTTAGCCCTCGCTCTCGTATTCTATGGGAAAAAGGGCGGAACACCCGTGTTTCATGTTCTTGCACCCTTGCAAGAGGCCGAAACAAACATTTTCACCATCTTGCAGGGTTGCGGGAGCATGAAAACAACCGTTTTCACCCTCTTGCAGGATTGCGGGAGCATGAAAACAACCGTTTTCACCCTCTTGCAGGATTGCGGGAGCATGAAAACAACCGTTTTCACCCTCTTGCAAAGTTGCGGGAAGCCGGAAACATCTGTTTTCACCCTTTTGCAAAGTTGCGGAAGGCCGAGAACAATTGTTTTTTGCTGTATTCCGGGCCTTAGCGCCAGATTTAACCGGATTTGAAGATCATCTGCCTGCCATGCTTCACAATCAAGAAAAGAATATCTTTGCAGCCGATATCGTGAACACAAACGAGTTTTTAAAATCGAATGCACAGCACCCGGGATTTGAAAAGCTGGAAAAACTTTTCGAAAACGGGAGTCCTCATGTCTGGCTGAAAGGAATGGTAGGTTCCTCTGTGGCGATGACCCTGGCCCTGACCTTTGAAAAAACAGGAAAACAACAGCATCTGGCGGTGCTTCCCGACAAGGAAAAAGCAGCTTACTTTTACAACGACCTGGAAACCCTGCTGGGTGATTCGGAAACCGATCACGACAAGAAAAAGGTCCTTTTTTATCCCACCACTTATAAACGACCGTACGAATCCAAGGTGCTGGACAAAGCGTACGAACTATCCCGGACAGAAGTACTGAAACGCTTCGTGAGCGACGACCGGAAAACCATTGTGGTGACTTACCCGGAAGCCCTTTCGGAAAAAGTGATCACCAAAAAATATTTGTCGAAAAATACCATGAGGCTGAAACAAGGCGAAGAAGTTTCGCTGGATTTTCTCACCGACCTTTTGGTAGAATATCACTTTGAAGTGGTGGATTTCGTGGCAGAACCGGGACAGTTTGCTATTCGGGGCGGGATTGTGGATGTGTTTTCTTTTTCCAACGACCATCCGTTCCGCATTGAGTTTTTCGGCGATCAGATTGAATCCATCCGCACCTTTGATCCGGAAAGTCAGCGCTCACTGAAGAATCTGAATAACATCACGCTGCTGCCCAATATTCAGGACCGTAAAATCAGGGAGGAACGGGTCAGTTTTATGGATTACCTGCCTTCGAAAACCCATTGGTGGCTGGAAGATGTGGACAGTGCACACAAACACATCGTTGAAGAGTTTGAAAAAGCGGAGCAGACGTTCAAAGTATTTCCCGAACAGGAACTTCCCGAACCATCGGAATTGTTTATCAACGGGGATGCTTTTCTGGAAAAGCTGTCCCATTTCCACACACTGGAATTTGGCGCTGTTTGTCATTTCAGTGACGCTGAAGAAATCCTGTTTCATCAGGCACCGCAACCGGCCTTCAATAAAAATTTTGAACTGTTGCGTGACGACCTCATCCGGAAAGCGGAAAAGGGTTTCACTACCCATATCTTTTCTTCCAACCAGACGCAAATAGACCGCCTGAACGCCATTTTCAGCGACATGAACGAAAGGGCGGAAATCAAAGCGCCGGAGGAACTGTTTCAAGCGGTACACTCGAGCATCAGTGCCGGTTTCGTGGATAACGACATCAAACTGGTTTGTTATACGGACCACCAACTTTTCGAACGCTATCATAAATTCCACTTGCGTGAAGGCTTCGGACGGAAGGAATCGCTGTCGCTGAAAGAGTTATACGACCTGAAACCCGGCGATTATGTCACCCATGTGGACCATGGTGTGGGTCAGTTTGACGGTTTGCAGGTGATCGACAACAACGGGAAAAAGCAGGAAGCAGTCCGCCTGATCTACAAAAACAACGATTTGCTGTATGTCAGTATCCATTCGCTGCACCGCATTTCAAAATATGTGGGCCGCGATGGCAGTGTGCCGAAGTTAAACAAGCTGGGCACCGGCGCCTGGAATAAGTTGAAAGATAAAACCAAGTCGAAGGTCAAAGACATTGCCCGCGACCTCATCAAACTGTACGCCGAGCGGAAAGCCCAGGAAGGCTATGCCTTTAATGCCGATTCCTATTTACAAAATGAGCTGGAAGCCAGTTTCCTTTATGAAGACACGCCCGACCAGACAAAAACCACCATTGACGTCAAAAAAGACATGGAACAGCCCCATCCCATGGACCGGCTCGTATGTGGTGACGTGGGTTTCGGGAAAACGGAAATCGCCATCCGGGCGGCTTTTAAAGCCGTGGCCGACAGCAAACAGGTAGCCGTTTTGGTTCCAACGACCATATTGGCATTGCAACATTACAAGACTTTCAGCGACCGCTTAAAGGATTTTCCGGTCAACATCGATTACCTAAACCGTTTCAAAAGCAGCAAGGATCAGAAAGAAGCGTTACAAAAACTCAAAGAAGGAAAAACCGACATTATCATTGGAACGCACCGGCTGTTGAGCAAAGATGTGCAATTTAAAGACCTGGGGCTGTTTGTAGTGGACGAAGAACAAAAATTTGGCGTGGCGGCCAAGGAAAAAATCCGTCAGACCCGGACCAATGTGGACACACTCACACTGACAGCAACACCCATTCCAAGAACCCTGCAGTTTTCCATGATGGGCGCCCGCGACCTGTCCATCATGAACACAGCTCCGCCCAACCGTTTTCCCGTGCAAACCGAACTCAGGGCCTTCCACACCGATACCATCCGCGATATGATTCAGTATGAGGTTTCACGCGGTGGGCAGGTATTTTTCGTGCACAACCGGGTACAAAACATCGGTCAGGTGTATGATATGTTGCAGAAAATCGTTCCGGGTGTCCGCATCGGTGTGGCTCACGGACAAATGGAAGGTCCCAAACTGGAAAAGGTGATGCTGGATTTCATCAACGGGATGACTGATGTACTGCTTTCCACCAACATTATTGAGTCGGGACTGGATATCTCCAATGCCAACACCATCATCATCAACCACGCGCAAAATTTCGGGTTGAGCGATTTACACCAGTTGCGCGGCCGTGTGGGCCGGTCCAACAAAAAGGCCTTTTGTTATTTGCTGACCCCGCCGCTTTCTTCCTTACCCGATGATGCCCAAAAACGCCTCAAGGCCCTGACCGAGTTTTCGGATCTGGGCAGTGGTTTCCACATCGCCATGCGCGATTTGGACATCCGGGGTGCCGGGAATATTCTGGGGGCGGAACAAAGCGGTTTTATTTCTGAAATCGGTTTTGACATGTACCATAAAATCCTGGATGAAGCCCTCGAGGAACTGAAGGAAACCGAATTCAAAGATTTGTTTGCCGGACAAGAAGAAGAAAAAACCACGTTCGTGAAAGACTGCCAGATGGAAACCGACTGGGAGTTACTGATTCCCGATTTCTATATCAGCAACATCGCCGAAAGGTTGACGCTGTATAAAGAACTGGATGCCATAAAAGACGAAGTCGAACTGACGGAATTTGCCCGTCAGCTGGAGGACCGTTTCGGAGAAATTCCCACAGAGACCATCGACCTGATGGATACGGTTCGCCTGCGCTGGACCGCCGGAAAACTGGGCATCGAAAAACTGATTCTGAAATTCGGAAAAATGGTGGCTTATTTTGCCGGCACCGCCGATTCGGATTTCTATCAAACCGAACTGTTCGGCCATATTTTGGAAGTACTGAAGAAAGATACCCGCTGCTGCGACATCAAAGAGAAAAACGGAAAACTGACCCTTGTTTTCCCCAAAGTAGACAACGTGCAACAAGCCATTGGATTTTTGAAACAATTCATTACTGAGAAATAATCATTCCCCTCCTCGGAGGGGACAAAGGGGTGGGTCATTGACTCCCCTGGAGTGCCTGTCCCGATTCATCTGGAGATAACCAGCTTTCTGTTGGGATTGATTCTCAATCTATGAAGCATAGCGACTTGCCCTGCTTGGAGGCAGGAGAGTCTTATTTTTATTTCGGGAAAAATCATTCCCCTCCCGGGAGGGGTGCAGGGGTGGGTCATTCATCCGAATTTTCCAAAATCCAGCCTTCAATGGCTCTTATAACATTGGGCATATCATTTCTGACTTCCCGGTCGTCGAACCGTAAAAAGTGAACCCCTAATGCTTCTAAACGATTTTGCCTATTTTCATCATTAACGATTGTTTGCTCAAAATCATGACTGATGCCGTCAATTTCAATGGCCAGCATTAGATCTTTACAATAAAAATCAACGATATACTTGTCAATAGGACGTTGACGGTCAAAATCGTAACCCAGCATCTGTTTTTGTTTCAGCTCATTCCAAAGCAAAACTTCGGCAAAAGTCATGTTCTTTCTGAGTGCTTTTGCCAGTGGTTTGAGTTTGGGATGATAGGGTAAGATTTTTCGTTTCATAATTATTGGACCCACCCCGTCTTGCCTCCGGCAATCCTGCCCCTCCCTGGAGGGGATTTTTGGAACGGGAGAGATATTGTTTAGTATAAAATTACAAAACTCCGGTTATTATAGAAAGTTTATTTTTTTTATAGAATAACTAATTCCCCTCTCGGAGAGCCTGTCCCGATTTATCGGGGGAATAAAGGGGGTGGGGTATTTCACCACCTGTCCTTATGCTCTGAAAAAAAGGTCCCGGTCGTGAAGTCCTGCAAAGAAATTTCAGTTGCGCTGTTCTTTTTCCACTTGGTCACTGTGTCACTTTGTAACTCTGTGACTTCTTATCAATCGTTTGATGAATTTCCATCCTGATTTAAATCATTATATTTATTGCTGATTTTCTACCACTTACAACAAAATTACATATTAGTATTTTTTATCCAATCAAGAGAACAGATTCTATATATATTTGAATCCCGAAAAGAATCATCACAAACGAACGGCAGGTCACAAATTTTCTCTCAGGCTAATACCTGCCACCAGATAACGCCATGAAACTAAACCAATACCGAAAAGCGCACCTCGTCCTGGAAGACGGTGCGGAATTTGCCGGTTACTCTTTTGGATATGAGCAATCGGTAGCAGGCGAAATTGTTTTCAACACAGCCATGACCGGTTACCCGGAAAGTCTCACCGACCCATCGTACGAAGGACAAATCCTGGTGCTTACCTACCCTTCCATTGGAAATTACGGCGTACCGGGAAGTGAGATCGAGCACAACATGCTGCGGCATTTTGAGTCGGAACACGTCCACGTCACCGCGATGATTATCTCCGATTATTCGGAAAAACACAGTCACTGGAATGCCTCCAAGAGTCTCTCGCAATGGCTCATCGAGGAAAAAATTCCCGGTCTGTTCGGTATTGATACCAGGAAACTCACCAAGCACATCCGGGAAAAAGGTTCCATGCTCGCTAAAATCGTTTTTGATGAAGACATTCCCTTTTTTGATCCCAACCAGACCAACCTGGTGGAAAAAGTCAGTGTGAAAGAACGGATTGTCTACGGCCATGGAAAACACAAAATCCTGTTGCTGGACTGCGGGGTGAAATTCAACATCATCCGCTATCTGCTGCAGTACGACACCCAGGTCATCCGGGTGCCGTGGGATTACGATTACAGCAACGAAAACTACGACGGATTGTTTATTTCCAACGGACCGGGGAACCCGGAAACCTGTGTACCCACGATTCAAAATTTACAGACATCGATTGAAGAAGACCGGCCCATTTTCGGAATTTGTCTGGGACACCAGCTTATTTCCCTGGCCTCCGGGGCGAGCACGTACAAACTGAAATTCGGACACCACAGCCACAACCAGCCCGTGTTGCAGGAAGGCACCCACCGCGCCTATCTGACTTCTCAAAATCACGGATACGCGGTGGATGACCAGACACTTCAAGGCGACTGGGAAGTCTTCTTTACCAATTTGAATGACAAAAGCAACGAAGGTATTCGTCATAAAAACAAACCGTTTTTCACGACCCAGTTCCATCCGGAAGCGTCCAGCGGTCCCACCGATACCGCCTTTTTGTTTGCTGATTTTATCCAGGAAATTGAAAAACTGAAAAAATGAACTACGCTGTTGTAAATAATAAAATATTTAAATCATTTTTCCCGATACGCTCCGCTATCGGGATTCGTTCAGCTTACAAAGTTCAATTCACTTCATTTTTGAACTTTGAGTTTCACGAATAACCGCTCAATCAACTGCCATGAAAAAAGATAACATTACAAAAGTACTGGTCCTGGGTTCGGGAGCCCTGAAAATAGGCGAAGCCGGTGAATTTGACTACAGCGGTTCGCAGGCACTGAAAGCCCTGAAAGAAGAAAATATTGAAACCGTACTGATCAATCCCAACATTGCCACGGTTCAAACCTCAGAAGGCATCGCAGATAAAATTTACTTTTTACCTGTTACCCCATTTTTCGTAGAGCGCGTAATCCAAAAGGAAAAACCCCAGGGTATCCTGCTGGCTTTTGGCGGACAAACTGCACTGAACTGCGGCGTGGCACTGCACAAAGAGGGCATATTAGAAAAATACAACATCCAGGTACTGGGCACACCCGTGGCAGCCATTGATGAAACCGAAGACCGCGAAAAGTTTGCACAACGACTGCACTCCATCAACGTCAAAACACCTCATTCTTTTGCCTGTACATCCATTGAAGAAGCTGTTCAGGCATCCCGCAAGATTGGTTTTCCCATCATTGTAAGGGCTGCTTTCACCCTGGGTGGTCAGGGCAGCGGATTTTGTCAAAACGAAGAAGAGCTTGTCAAACTGGCCAACCATTCGTTTTCATATTCGGGTCAGATTCTGGTAGAGGAATCGCTGAAAGGCTGGAAGGAAGTGGAATACGAAGTGGTTCGCGACCAATACAACAACAGTCTGACGGTATGCAACATGGAAAACTTCGACCCGTTGGGCATCCATACGGGCGAAAGCATTGTGGTGGCCCCGTCCCAAACACTGACGAATCGTGAGTATCATAAACTTCGCCAATTATCCATTAAAATTGCTGCCGCCGTGGGCATCGTGGGCGAATGCAATGTACAATATGCTTTGGATCCGAATTCTGAAGATTACCGGGTGATTGAAGTCAATGCCCGTTTGTCACGGTCCAGTGCCCTGGCTTCCAAAGCCACCGGCTATCCGCTGGCGTTTGTGGCAGCCAAACTGGGACTGGGTTACGGTTTGCACGAACTGACCAACAGCGTCACCAAATCCACACCGGCATTTTTCGAACCGGCACTGGATTACCTGGTGGTAAAAATTCCCCGCTGGGATCTGAACAAATTCATCGGGGTGTCGCACCAGATCGGCTCCAGCATGAAAAGTGTGGGAGAAATTATGGCCATCGGACGCAGTTTTGAGGAAGCCATGCAAAAGGGATTGCGGATGATCGGTGTGGGCATGCACGGATTTGCGGCCAACAAAGCCATCAAATGGGACGAGTCCATGCTGGATCATCCCACTGAAAACCGCATTTTTATGATTGCCGAAGCCTTCAGCAGAGGCTGGAGTGTGGACAAGGTATTTGAAAAGACCAAAATAGATCGCTGGTTTCTGGAAAAACTGAAAAGCATTCACGATCTGGAACTGGAATTGACCAAAGTCAACAAAGTTATTGATATACCATCAGACCTGATGCTGGAAACCAAGAAAGCCGGCTTTTCCGATTTTCAGATTGCACGTCTGGTTTACAACCACAAATCCATTGGCGCTACCGATCAGGAGATTATGGAGGTACGCAATTTCAGAAAATCACAGCACATCATTCCATCGGTGAAAAAGATCGATACGCTGGCAGCCGAATATCCGGCTCAGACCAATTATCTGTACCTTTCCTATCATGGTGACGAACACGATGTGAATTACGAAAAAGACAACAAATCAGTAATCGTGTTGGGATCGGGTGCCTACCGGATCGGCAGCAGTGTGGAATTTGACTGGTCCGGCGTGAACGCCCTGCAAACCATCAAAAAGAAAGGCTTCCGGTCGGTGATGATCAACTACAATCCGGAAACTGTGAGCACCGACTACGACGTGTGCGATCGGTTGTATTTCGAAGAACTTTCGCTGGAACGAACCCTGGACATCATTGAGCTGGAACAGCCCTATGGCGTGGTGGTTTCTACCGGGGGACAAATTCCCAACAACCTGTCCATGCGCCTGCACAAACAAGAAATTCCGATTTTGGGTACCTCGCCCCGCTATATTGATCAGGCAGAAAACCGGTATAAATTCTCCGAAATGCTGGACAAAATTGGTGTGGATCAACCCGAATGGAAAGAATTGACCAGCCTGGATGATATTTATGAGTTTACCCAACAGGTGGATTTCCCCGTCCTGGTTCGTCCTTCATATGTTTTGTCGGGTGCCGCCATGAACGTGGTTTCCAACAAAAGCGAACTGGAACATTTCCTGAACCTGGCTACCGAAGTTTCCAAACAATATCCGGTAGTCGTCTCCAAATTCATCGAAGGAGCCAAGGAAATTGAAATGGATGCCGTGGCCGACGATGGAGAAATTATTGTGTATGCCATCTCCGAACACGTGGAATTTGCCGGCGTCCATTCCGGCGATGCCACCATGATGTTTCCGCCTCAAAAAGTATATGTGGAGACCATCCGTCGCATCAAACGCATCAGCAGACAGATTGCCGAACAACTCCACATCAGCGGTCCGTTCAACATCCAGTTTCTGGCCAAGGACAACGAAATCAAAGTGATTGAATGCAACCTGCGGGCATCCAGAAGTTTCCCGTTTGTATCCAAGGTATTGAAAACAAACTTCATCGATTATGCCCTGCGCATCATGCTGGGGGAAAAGGTGGAGAAACCGGGAAAATCGTTGTTTGAAATTGATCACATCGGAGTGAAGGCGTCCCAGTTCTCGTTCGCCCGGTTAAGCAAAGCAGACCCTGTTTTGGGTGTGGATATGGCCTCTACCGGCGAAGTGGGCTGCATCGGTGATGATCCGTATGAAGCCGTACTGAAGTCTATGCTGTCGGTGGGTTATCAAATTCCGAAGAAAAACATCCTGATTTCATCGGGTCCCACCCGATCAAAAATGGAACTGGTCATTAGTGCCCGGTTACTGATTGAAAAAGGATACAAACTTTTTGCCACCAGGGGAACCCACGATTTTTACAAGAAAAACGGAATCAGGACCACGATGGTTCACTGGCCCGACACACCTCATCAGCCGAATGCTTTTGATCTGATCAGGGATAAGAAGATCGATCTGGTGATCAACATTCCCAAGAACCTAAGTTCTGAAGAATTGAACAACGACTACACCATCCGAAGAGCAGCGGTAGATTTTAATGTACCGTTGATTACCAATGCCCGCCTGGCCAGTGCTTTTGTCTATGCCATCACCAAATACAAACCCGAAGACTTACCCATTAAAGCCTGGGACGAGTATTGATAACGTTTGAGCCTTCGGAGCAAAGATAAAAACCGCCTTGGGCGCAGCGCCTGTTCTATCTTAAAACGGAACAAAGACTTGTAGCAGCATTTTCCGTAGTGAGCGTATTCCTGTTATTTAGAACCCATTAAAAATTCTTTCATTTCTCTTGTAAAAAAGGATCGGCAAGGAATAAATAACTAATTTTGCCTCAACGATATTTATTATTATAATTTAATCTAAATAAAGATACAGGCATGGCAATTACGAAGCAACAGGTTGTGGATGCGTTGCAACAGGTGATTTACTTTAAAAAGAAAGACAACATCGTAAACCTGAACATGATTCAGGATATTTCCATCAAGGGAAACGACATTAAAGTAACGATCGTATTTGAAAAAATGGACGATCCTTCGGTGGGCATCATTTATAATTCGGTGGTAAAGACACTGAAAGATACGCTGGGAAATGAAGTAAATGTGGATGTAAAACCGGTTGAAGATGCTTCTGGTCCTTTGGCGGGTGTAAAAAACATCATCGCTGTCATTTCCGGCAAAGGCGGCGTGGGCAAATCCACTGTATCTGCTAATCTGGCCATTGCACTTGCCAAAGAAGGTCACAAAGTAGGGATATTGGATGCTGACGTGTTGGGGCCTTCGGTTCCAATCATGTTTGGTGTGGAAGGCGGACAGCCCAAGGTGGAAGAAAGAAACGGAAAACCGGTACTCCTTCCGCTGGAAAATTACGGGGTAAAAATTCTTTCCATCGGATTTTTCGTAAAACCCGAGCAGGCTTTGATGTGGCGTGGTTCCATGGCCAACAGCGCCTTCAATCAGCTGATGACCGAATCGGACTGGGGCGAACTGGATTACCTGGTCATTGACATGCCTCCGGGAACCGGAGACATTCAGTTGACCCTGGCACAGAACTACAACATCCGGGGTGCCGTTTTGGTGACCACTCCTCAAAAAGTTGCTGCCGCCGATGTTCGTCGTGCTGCGATGATGTACCGTCAGGAAAAACTGACGATTCCGCTCATCGGAATCGTGGAAAACATGTCCTATTTTGTACCGGATGATCAACCCGATAAAAAATACTTTATATTTGGTCAGGGAGCCAGTGAAAATCTGGCCAACGAACTAAACATTAAAGTGCTGGGAAAATTGCCCATCAACGAAAAGGTAACCCAAACGGGGGATGCGGGGATGCCGATTTCACTGGTGGATGACTCGCCGGTTACCAAAGAATTTGCTCAGATAGCCCAAAAAGTGAAAAGCATTGTAAACGCTCTGTAATACCAGGTAGAAAGCAAAAACAATCGTTATTATGGAAAAACAAGAACTGAACCAGAAAGTAATCAATGTGATCGAACAGGTACGACCCTATCTGCAGGCCGACGGTGGCGACATTAAATTTGTGGAAGTCACGGATGACTGTGTGGTGAACGTGGAATTGACCGGTGCCTGTGGTTCCTGCGCCTTCAGCACCATGACCCTGAAAAACGGAGTGGAAGCTACGTTGAAGAAAGTACTGCCTCAAATCAAAGAGGTGGTAGCCGTTAATTTATAAATAAGGACACTCTCTTACTTCCCCAATTTGTTCTTCAGCAATGAGGAACGATTACTCTTATTTTACACTGTAATTGTCACTGTTTGGTAATTTTTACCGAGCTGAACGACATTGATATTTCATTGAATAAGAGCCCCTTCTTTTCGATCTATTATTTTTTTTCTATATTTGAGGCGTATGAGGAAAAACGTTTCTTCGTTTGCATACACCCAACTAATTAGCTTCAGATTGTAAAAACAAGTAGAGCGATGATCTATTCTAGGTGTAATGGATCCGCCACTTCCACATCCGAGAAGCTGATGAAAATATTCAGGAAACAAAGGTTTAAACTGGCCGCTGAAAGTCGGTTCGCCAAATACCTGCGCTATGCGATCGGCGAAATTTTGCTTGTGGTCATAGGAATTTTAATTGCCTTGCAGGTGAATAACTGGAATGAAACCAGGAAAAGCAAGCTGCAGGAAAAAGTATATGAGCAACAGTTATACAAAGAATTTATCAGTGATAGTCTGTCATTAGATCATTCCATTGCACTTAACCAATCAAAAATAGAAGATGAAGAGTATATTTTGAAGTATTTCCGGACAAAACCGGCTGTTATTGATACGAATCACTTTGTGATAAATTCATTGGTAGCCGGTCGCTCCGTGACATTCCAACCTTATTTACCAACCTATAATGAATTGGTTTCCACCGGACAGGTCGGGATTATAAGCAACAAGAAACTGATGGACTTCATTCGCAGGTATGTCCGGAAACTTAATGATCTCAGACAATTTTCCGAGACAGATAACCAGGAATTCAAAAAAATATACAGTCAACATCTGTTTCGTTATATTTCTCCCGTGATCCTATCCCACTTTTGGTTAATAGCCGAAAACAAAAAGCCTGGTACGATTGACTTATCCCAACTGCATATTTCAAGAACACATCCGAACATCACCGGGTTTTTGAAGGATCCTGAAAGTTTCATCAATACCCGCAACATCAAGGCTTCTGATATGGAGCAGGTGCAACTCTATAAAAAAGCCATGAAATACTATATACGTCCAATATTGGCTTTGCTGCGCCGGGAAATCTCAAAAAAAGAATAACTATGCCCATCCTCTTCAAAAATATCCGCAGAAAGCTTGCTGCAGAAAATCAACTCACTAAATATTTACGCTATGCCATCGGCGAAATCCTGCTGGTTGTTATCGGTATCTTAATCGCCTTGCAGGTAAACAACTGGAATGAGCATAGAAAAAAAATGATTTTTGAAAGGGAAATTATTGACAGAAATCAAAAAAATATCAAAAGCTGAGCGTCCATTTAAAGCCAGAAAAACCGGACAGAAGAGCGCGTAATAGTTCAAACACATGAACCCAACCTGCATATAAAAGGTTGTATGTAAATAAGTTATTAGTAACTTAGTGTTTTATTTTAAGCATTAAGGTACTTTATAAGGTAAATAAAATAAATGATAAAAGACTTAAAGCTTATTGAAACACTGCTCTTGATGATTCGGAAAAAAGAAAACGGTGTCTGGAAACTATATAGAGACGTTTCTTTATAGCCTATAAACTGCACAAAAATGATAAACAAAGAAGTTGATAAACTAAAAAAAGAACTGGAGCAAAAAAACCGCGAACTCAAGATTGAGACTTCACTTGAAAGAGTCCGTGCCCGAACCATGGCCATGCATAAAAGCAATGAACTTGCTGAAACTGCAGCAATCCTTTTTCAACAAATGACTGAGCTTGGAGTTTCACCTGAACGGATAAATATCTGTCTTATTAAAGAAGCAGATAATATTCTTGAAGTCTGGGCTACGGATCAACAAGGTATTAAGATCAGTCATCGCTTTAATGCAAGTCTTGATGAGCCGACTACAGGAAAACGAGTATATGATGCATGGAAAGAAAAAAAGAAATCTATTATCATTGATCTGAGCGGAAAAGAACTAAATGATTGGATCAGGTATGTGCGGGAAGTAATGCGTATGACCATTAAAACTGAGTTAGTAAGGGAACATCGAATACAAAGTGTGGCTTTCTTCTCTCAAGGTATGATATTAACAACTACTC
>JAFGYB010000034.1 GCA_016936355.1 Bacteroidales bacterium
AGTACAAAGGTAAGGATCGCCATTTCCTTTTTTCATATCGCCCAAAATTTGATCGTAAGTCCTGTTTTCTTTGATGATGTAGATTACATGTTTGAAAACGGAAGGCTCACCGATGCGTTTTGGGACAGGAACGGGAGCAACTCCTTTTCGGGGTAAGAGTTTTAACATCGCTAATCGCTCCTGACGATTACTTTCAATTACGGTTTGTGTGTATTGTTTGAGTTGTGCACTGTCGGGAACCGGAATAACAGACACTACAGCCAACATGCGATGCGTGTTAAAAGCTCCTGCTGTGGGTTTGCGTTTTCCGTTTTGCTTAATAAATGTCTGGTAAGCCGGATTGTTTTTGTTGGGAGAAGTCAATCGTGCTCCGATGCCTTCAATATCGGCAACATAGAGGGTGTGGTTATTATTAATGGCAATTCCTGCAGGATAAGCTGCTGTGGGAATGAAGCCGATTACTTTGCTGTTTTCTGCTTTTGAATGCTCAGAAGCTTTTTCTCCGAGTGAAATAACAGCCAGGGCATCGTCCATGCCATTGGCGACATATAACTTTTGGCCTTTATCACCCAAAGCCAATCCATTGGGAGAATCTCCGAAGTATGGGTTTTTTTCAGGATTTAAACGCACTGAAATGGTTTCTGATACCTTATTGGTTCGGGTATTGATGACACTCACATTGTCATCGTTGCCATTGGAGACATATACAAATTCCTGACCGGGACTGGTAATAATGGCGTTGGGATGCAATCCGACATTGATTTCTTTCAATGTTTTTCCTGTTTTCGGATTCAGAATACTGACCGTTCCTGATGAAACAGAACCGAATTTGTCCACTTTAGCTTTTTCCCAGGGAATACCTGCTGTGTTTTTGTCATCTGCTGCCGGAACCGACCCCGACCAGTTGGAAACATACAATTTTCCTTTAGCCAAAGTAATTCCGTAAGGTGCCATGCCCACAGGCTTTTGCCAGACAATTTTGCCGGTATTCAGTTCAATTTTGGCGACTTCATCATTACCATTGAGCACGACATAAGCATAATTTTTCCCGTTTTCTTTTTGAATGACCATTTCGTTGGGAATGGAAGAGCGAACTCCTTTTTTCGGTGGGAAAGCATAGGATTTTACTATCTCGGCTGTTTGACCGTTCCACTCAGCTTTCATAACATTGTTGCGGGTACTCCACAGAACATATTGTTTTCCGTTTTCTACAAGCCACCGGATACCGGAATAAGTATTCATGGAGTTTCTTTTGTTGAACTGGCGCAATACCAGTCTGTAAACTATTTTGTTGTCGGCTGTGTTGACAAAAACCACACTATAGCGACCTTCAACAGCCAGTGTTTTATGATCAGGTGAAAGAGCCACATCCAGTGCATGATTTTCCAGGGCCGAATCGCCGAAAAAGATCATCTGACCTGCCGGTTTCAGGATTTTGTTGTAGGGCATGGTAAGTACAGAATCTGCCGCATCGGAAACCAGTTTTGTTTTCTTCTGTGTTTCGTTAGTACAACTCGTAAATCCGATGGTTAGGATCGTTAATAGGAACAATAAATACTTTTTCATCTGTTTAAAATTATTTACACCCGTTTATGTGTGTCTTATTTGGGATTGCAATGATATTGTTTTTTTGTAATGAGTCGTTATTCGGTTTGTTAAATTAGTGTTTTTTCTGAATATGAAAAAGGAGCAAGGGTGTAAATAAAACAACCAAAAAGGGGGCAGATGACATTCCCTTTAAAGAGGCAACAAGACAGAGCCGGCGGATTTAGTTTTCCACCACGTTTGGATATTTCAAAAAGAATGTTGACCCGCCTTCAATCTGCGATTGAACCCAGAGTCTGCCTCCCATGAGTTCGGCTAATTTTTTTGAAATGGACAATCCCAGACCAATACCGTCGTGTTGAGTGGGGATAGATGCCGTTTCGTTAACCTTCCTGAAATGTTCAAAAACAGTATTCAGCATGTGGTCGGGGATGCCGATTCCCGTGTCTTTGACATAAAAAACAATATCCGTTTCGTTTTCCGTTTTGCACCCCAGTTCAATCGATCCCCTTTCGGTGTATTTTAAGGCGTTGGTCAGGAGGTTGGTCAGGATTTGTGATATTTTGTCAGGGTCGCTTTGGATGGTCAGGGATTCCTGAATTTTATTGATGCTGAAATGGATGTGCATTTTATTTCTCAGATTTTGCTCTTTGATGAAAAGGCTTTCCAGGTAGCTGAATAATTCGCTGATCCTGATTTCGGACCGGTCAATCTTTTCGATGCCGGCTTCAATGTTGGAGAACTGAAAGACGGATTCAATAATTTTCAGCAAATGATCACCGCTGTGGTTGATGTATTCGATATAGGTGAGCAAATCCTTTGTAGATGTTTGTTCATCAATCAGGCCGGAAAAACCAATAATCGCATTCAACGGTGTTCTGAGCTCGTGTGACATGGTATTCAGAAAGGCTGTTTTCAACCGGTCCGATTCTTCTGCTTTTTCCTTGGCTAGGACCAGCTCCTTTTCCATTTTTTTTCGCTCGGTAATGTCTTCCTTAATGGCTAAAAAATGAGTGATGGTTCCTTTGCTGTTGCGAAGCGGTGATATCATGGCCGATTCCCAGTACGTCGTGCCGTCTTTTCTTTTGTTGTAAAATTCTCCCGTCCATTGCCTTCCTTTCCGAATGGTTTGCCAGAGGAGTTCATATTCGGCCGGTGATGTATGCCCCGATTTTAACACAGCCGGTGTTCGACCGGCGACATCTTCTTCCGTATACCCGGTAAATTCGGTGAATTTTGCGTTGACATATTCAATTCTCCCTGCTTTGTCAGTGATGATAATGGCTGCAGGACTTTGTTCCATGGCTTTCGAAAGCTGCCTGATCTTGTTTTGGGCTTTATTATGTTCGGTAATGTCGTACATATAACCATGGATCTGTTCCAATTCGTTCTGCTGATTGTACATGCCAAAAATGTTGGCCACAAGGTTGATCTTGCTGCCGTCTAACCGAAACATCTCGTACTTGAAATTTACTATTTTTTTATTTTTTTTCAGCTTGGAAACGATGTGTTCCCGTGTATGCTTGTCGCAGTATAAGTTTGTTAAATCGTAGTTCAGTGCCTCTTTTTTTGTTTTAAATCCCATTATCTTCAGATAGGCAGGATTGCAATTCAGTAATTTCCCATCCGTGCTGGAAACAAAGTTGCCCGTCAAATCCTGTTCGAAGAATAAGCGAAACTCGCCGAGGCTTTGCTTCAAGTCTTCTTCCATCTTCTTTTTTTCCGTGATGTCCTGATACATTCCCAGGACACCTCTTATATTTCCTTTGCTGTCGGTCAGGGGAGCTTTGCTGGTTTTTACCCAATGAATGGATCCGTTTTCTGAAGCCAATTTCTCAATATAGTTTAATTTGCTTCGCCCCGTTCGGATGACTTCGTCGTCCACTTGCTTGTACCGGACTGCATGCTCTCCCCAATAGAATTGTTGACCATTTTTACCCATTACCTCTTCCGGTGTGTTCAGTCCCGCATCCTGAGCAAATATTTTGTTGCAACCTAAATAATTTGAGTTTAAATCTTTCCAGAATACCCGGACCGGAAGCAGGTCGATAATTTGTTTCAACATCGTGTGTGACTCAACGATCTGCTACTCGTATTCTTTTTGTTTGGTAATATTGATGAGGTATCCTTTGTAGCCGATCAGTTCACCTGAAGCATTGAATTCACCGATAATGTTTTCCTGTAAATAGATTTCCTTACCGAAGCGGTCGTGTTTTTTGGTTTCGTGCTGGAGGAGTTTTTTCTTTTTTTCGATCAATCTGACGAAGTCATCGTGTGTTTCGGGTGAAATAAAAAACCGGTTTTGATTGACGGCAACTACTTCCTCAATAGTGGAGTATCCAAAGATCCGGGCATAGGATAAGTTACAGGTTATGAGACTGCCGTCGGGTTTGGCCATAAAATCTCCGGTAAGGTCGTCATGGAAAAACTGAAAAAACCGGTGTTCACTTTTTTCAAGCTCCAGCAGGTTTTTTTCTTCCATGGTGATGTCGATCAGGACACCGGTTAATTTTGCAGGACCCAAATCGTCTTCCACAAACCAGGTGTAAATGCTGATTCTTTTGTGCCCGTGATTGTTGTTTGGCTGGATGCTAAAGCAGTATGAAAATTCTTTTCCTTTGATGGTATGGTAAACAAATTTGATCCATTCGTGTCGTTTGACCTGTGGAATATGCGATTCTATCTCCCTGAGGGTAATGAATTTATTATCGTTTTTCAGTCCGAGAATTTGTTGTGCAACTTTGGAGGCTTTGATTCTTCCGGTTCTTAAATCGTATTCCCAGTGCCCTACTGTGGTTGCTCCTTTCATTTCATTTACTGCAAAATAGGGGTGCTCTTTTTGATGAATTCCGGTTTTCAGGGCTTTTTCCAGTTCATTTTGTTGTACAACTACAGGTTGCATCATCTCAATGATCCTGTGAATGGTTTCATTTTTACGCATGGGAATAAATTCGATTCAAAACTGTTGTCTTTGGTTCTGTGGATTGGTTGTGTACAAAATTCAAAAAAAGGCGATTAATAAACAATAGGGATAAACCCCTATATTTTTGGGGTTCAATCGTTAGAAAAGGAGCGGTATAGTAGGATTTGCTAACGGATGTCCAGCGGGTGACGATGCTGCGTTTTTTATCAGCACCCCGGGAGTGGATACCGATTTGATGATATCTCCCATTTAATGTCAACGAAACAACGGGACCACAGGATTAATAATTCAGGAAAATAATTGATTCATATTTGAATTATGCCTTTCCGGATGGCGTATTTAATCAGTCCTGCCAGGTTGTCAATTTTTAATTTATTCATGATGTTGGAGCGGTGGTTTTCGACGGTTTTAATGCTAATGAACAACATGTTGGCAATTTTAAGACTGGAATGCCCTTCTGCCACCAGCTTGAGTATTTCGCGTTCCCTTTTGGTAAGGAAAAACAGAGAATTTGATTTATGGTTTTTGGATTCCCGTTGATTGATGTGTTTCAGTAATATTTTCGATACTTCAGGCGAGAAATAAGAATGGCCATGGTAAAGGGTATGAATGGCGGCAATAAGATCTTCGGGGGCTGCTGATTTTATCACGTACCCTTTGGCTCCAGCATCTAAAATTGCAAATACAAATTCATCGGATGAATGCTTCGTCAGGATGAGAACCTTGATTTCAGGATGCGATTGTGCCAGTTTCCGGGTAACTTCCACACCGTTTAATTTGGTGTTGACATCAAGGATTACAATATCCGGCTGGAGTTTTTTGGCTTTTTCAATAGCCTCGGGACCGTCGTCGGCTTCGCCTGCAATTTCGATATCCTCATCTTCGATGAGCAGTTTAATCAGTCCTTTTCTTAAAATGATTTGGTCTTCAGCAACGAGAATTTTAATTTTTTCCATGAGGGTTTCTGTGTTGGAAATGAATCGCAACCTGGTTCCTTGTTGGGTACCCTGAAAATTTAAAGACGACCTGGAGTGGTTTCACCTATCTCTCTGATACCAGCCTGTCGAATTCTTACTGGTCTGCGTGTCGCTCAACCTGGTGGTATTTTATCTGGTGACTTTCAATTTTCAGCTTTTGTTTTAAGAGATTTCGTAAAACATTGGTTTTTTTCACATCCGTTATTCATTCAAAGTTTTCAATAATTTTGAACCTAAAAATAGGAAATATTTTCTAATATTTTTTGAACGGAGATTGATTTTTTCAACAGGCTGTCAACCACGTTTTATGAATGGATCGGATCAAAAGAGGATTTCACCAAAATGAAGATAAATCCGATACTTCTTTATTTTATGAGGTTGACCTTGAAAGATGAATTTGTTAACAAGGTGGGTGAGGGCACATGCCAAAAAACCTTATTTTTACGCTTCTTAATCAATCAATAATCAATCAATGCAATGGAAAAAGTTACAGCTTACATAGAACAAAACAAGGACCGTTTTCTCGAAGAGCTTTTTGAACTGATCCGAATTCCTTCCATCAGTTCGCAGTCGGAGCACAAAGGCGATATGTTGAAAGCAGCCGAACAGTACAAACAAAGTTTTCTGCAGGCCGGTGTCGATAAAGCGGAAGTGATGCCCACCCAGGGAAACCCGGTGGTATATGCGGAGAAAATCATTGATCCGTCCAAACCCACGGTACTGGTGTATGCCCACTATGATGTGATGCCGGTGGATCCGATAGCGTTGTGGGATTCGGAACCGTTTGAACCGGAAATCCGTGACGGGAAAATTTTTGCCCGTGGTGCCGACGATGATAAAGGACAGGGTTTTATGCATGTGAAAGCTTTTGAGGCATTGGTACAAACCAATTCCTTGCCCGTGAATGTGAAGTTCATGATCGAAGGGGAAGAAGAAGTGGGTTCGGTGAGTCTGGAGGCATTTTGTATCGAACATAAAGAAATGCTGAAGGCCGACATAATTTTGGTTTCGGATACGGGCATGATCGCTTCCGATATTCCGTCCATTACCGTTGGCTTGCGCGGACTTGCCTACTGGCAGGTGGAAGTAACCGGTCCCAACCGTGATTTGCATTCAGGTTTGTTTGGTGGTGGTGTGGCTAATCCTATCAACGTGTTGTCGAAAATGATTGCCTCCATGACCGATGAAAACAACCGAATCACCATTCCGGGATTTTACGATGATGTGTTGGATTTTTCCGATAAAGAAAGGGAAATGCTCAACAAAGCACCGTTTGATGTGGAAGAATACAAACAGGCCATTGACGTGGAAGAATTAAATGGTGAAAAAGGGTATACCACGCTGGAACGCACCGGCATTCGTCCTTCATTTGATGTGTGTGGTATTTGGGGTGGTTATACTGGTGAAGGTGCCAAAACCGTGTTGCCTTCCAAGGCTTATGCAAAAATTTCATCCCGCCTGGTGCCCAATCAGGACCATCATAAAATTGCGAGGATGTTTGAAGAACATTTTGCCGGAATTGCTCCCAAATCTGTAAAAGTGAAAGTGGATTCATTGCACGGTGGTCAGGCTTATGTTTGCCCGATTGATTTGCCCGCTTATAAGGCAGCTGAAGAGGCTTACACAAAAACTTATGCTAAAGTACCGGTTCCTACTTTCAGTGGGGGAAGTATCCCGATTATTTCCACGTTTGAAAAGGTGCTGGGAACAAAATCTATCCTCATGGGATTTGGTTTGGAATCAGATGCTATTCATTCACCCAACGAAAATTATCCGCTTTCCCATTTTTATAAAGGCATAGAAACGATTACCTGGTTCTACCATTATTTTGGAAAGATGTAATGATAGAAAGAGAATCTTTGATAGGAAGCCGGAAATTTTTCCGGCTTTTTTTATTGTTTCGCTGCTTTCTTACTGCCGGCGTAAATCTCAAATTTTAAAAAACGGCTTTCCAGCGGCCCGTTGTATACGGTAATCTTTTTGGTGGGTTTCAGCCCGATGAATTTGGCAGCTTCCAGGTTGGAGGTGATAATCCAGGCTTCGTAGCCCTTGAACTTGGTTTTCAATACATCCCCGATGTGCTTGTATAAAGAAATGATGTCGTTTTCTTTGAGTCTTTCTCCGTAGGGAGGATTAAACAACAGAATCCCTTTCCCGCTTTCAGGATTCATTTTCTCAAAGGGCTTGTTGATGACGGTAATGTCTTTATGAAGCTGAGCGCTTTTTACGTTGGACTGGGCAATGCGAAAGGCTTTATAGGATTGATCGGAACCATAAATGGGAAAGTCGTGTTCGATGATTTGCTCGTCGGCTTCCTGTTTCACCTGTTTCCACAATTCTTCATCAAAATCGGGCCAGTTTTGAAAAGCAAAATGTTTTCGGTAATAGCCTGCCGGGATGTTCATGGCATACATCGCCGCTTCAATGGGTAAAGTTCCCGATCCGCACATGGGATCCATAAAATCTCCGTTTTTATCCCAGCCGCTCAATTGGATGAGTCCGGCAGCCAGTGCTTCGTTCAACGGTGCTTTGTCCACTTCGGTGCGGTACCCTCTTTTGTGTAGCGAAGGGCCTGAACTGTCCAGCGAAAGGGTACATTGATCCCCGTTGATGTGAACGTCAATAGATAAGGTAGGATTGTCTTTGTCCACATTGGGGCGTCTGCCGAATTTGTTTCTGAACTGATCCACAATGGCATCTTTGGTTTTCTGAGCCACATACTGGGAATGGGTCATTTTGGAATTGAAAACCGAAGCACTGATCACAAAGGTCTGTTTCAGTGTGAAGAAAGAGGGCCAGTCGATGTGCTGCACTTTTTCATACAGTTCGTTTTCATCCCGAACCGTAAATACGCCGATGGGTTTTAAAATGCGCAGGGCAGTCCGACACTGGTAATTGGCTTTATAGATCATCGATTGATCTCCACGGAAAAACACCACCCGCTTTCCGGTTGTGATATCTTTGGCTCCCAAAGCCGATAATTCACCGGCTAACACGTCCTCCATTCCGGAAAATGTTTTGGCCGTCAGGTCCATACCCTGTTCAAAGATTTTCAGTGCATTCATCGTCGGCAAAAGTAGCTATTTTTAAAGGTAATAACAGGGAAACCACTAAATAATAGTTGACTCAACAGCGGTTGATTTTTTTACCTTTGTGCCTTAAACACTATGGAAATGACAATTGAACAGGCTCAACAAAGGGTGGACGAGTGGATTCAAACCACCGGGGTTCGGTATTTCAATGAATTGACGAATATGGCCATGCTTACCGAAGAGGTAGGTGAAGTGGCCCGGGTGATTGCCCGTCAGTACGGGGAACAGTCGTTTAAGGAATCGGATAAGGAAGTGGATCTGGCCGATGAAATGGCCGATGTGTTGTTTGTGTTGATTTGTCTGGCCAATCAAACCGGGATTGACCTGAATACGGCGCTGGAAAAAAATCTGGAAAAGAAAGAACAGCGCGACAAACTACGGCACAAAAACAACGAGAAACTGAAAGAATAGAAAACGGATCCGGGTATTTTAAATTTAAAAGGAAACGTTTAAAAAAATCGTATATTTGCACCCCTTAAAAACAGGAGTTTAACACGCGGATGTGGCGAAATTGGTAGACGCGCTAGACTTAGGATCTAGTGCCGCAAGGCGTGGGGGTTCGAGTCCCTTCATCCGCACTACATATTTAAACAAAATCGGTTTCAATGAATATTACACTGGAAGAAAACGGTAAAATGACCGCCGTTGTGCACATCAATCTGAAAGAAGAAGACTACATCGGAAAAGTTAACGAACAATTAAAAGAGTACCGTAAAAAAGCCCAGATGCCGGGTTTCCGTCCCGGAATGGTTCCCATGGGGCTGGTCAAGAAAATGTACGGTAAAGCTGTGATGGCTGATGAGGTGAACAAATCGGTATCGGAAGCGCTCAACAACTATCTTTATGAAGAAAAGATCAACGTGCTGGGAAATCCGTTGCCTAATGAAGAAAAAACCACCACGATTGACTTCGATCATCAGAAAGATTTTGATTTCTTTTTTGACATTGGTATCGCACCTGAAGTGGAAAATCCCGTGACCGATGACCTGAAGGCTACCTATTATAAGATCAAGGTAACCGACGATGAAATTGACCGGGCTATTCAGGATATGCAGAAGCGTCTGGGCAAACAGGAACACCCTGAAACTGCTGAAGAAAACGACCGTATTGAAGGAACACTGCGTCAGCTGGATGGGGACAAAAACGTGGTTGCCGACGGGTACAGTACCGAAGGGGTGCTGGAACTGGGTGATGTTAAACTCAAAACGCTGATCAAAGAATTCACCGGTAAAACCAAAGGCGATAAGGTAGTTTTCAATCCCAAAAGGGCTCTGAAAGACGATGCTTTGCTGGAAGCTTTGCTGAACCTCGAAAACGGTGACGACAAACTGAAAGACGATTACGAACTGGAGATCAAAGACATTGTCCGTGTCGAAGAAGCAGAAGTCAACGAAGAATTCTTCAACCAGATTTATCCTGCCGATGAACTGAAAACTGAAGAAGATTTCAGAAAACGGATCAGTCAGGAGCTGGAAGGACATTACCAGAAAGATGCTGACAAAAAGTTTGTATCCGATCTGATCGACACGTTGATTGAAAAAGCCAATCCCGAATTGCCCGACGAATTCCTGAAACGCTGGCTGGTTGAAAACAATCAGGGCAAAGCCACCATGGAGCAAATTGAGGGTCAGTACGACAGTTATGCTCAGACCTTTAAATGGCAGCTCATTGAAGCTAAACTGATTGAAGCTTACGGAGACGCTTTGCGGGTGACCCGCGAAGATGTGCGCAACAGGCATAAGTCTTACTTCCAGTTGCCTGAAGGTGTGGAACCCAGCAAAGAAATGGAAGGGCTTGTGGATCAGTTGCTGAGCAACGAACAGGAATATCAGCGTTATTTTGCCGAATTAATGGACGAACGCTACATTACATTCTTTAAAGAAAAAGCAGGGAAGAAAGAAAAAGAAGTGACTACTGATGAATTTGTAAAAATCATTTCAACCCCTAAAAACTAATATCATGAACAGCAGTTCAGAATTTAAAAAATTTGCTACCAAGCACCGGGGCATCAATAGTTTGACCCTGGACCGGTACACTTCCGTTTACGGAAATTATATTTCACCCACTATTATTGAAGAGCGTCAGTTGAATGTGGCCCAGATGGACGTGTTTTCACGGTTGATGATGGACCGGATCATTTTTTTGGGTGTTCCCATTGATGATTATGTGGCCAACATCATCCAGGCACAGTTGCTGTTTCTGGAATCAGCTGATCCTTCCCGTGATATCCAGATTTATCTGAATACTCCCGGCGGTTCTGTTTATGCCGGTCTGGGTATTTACGATACCATGCAGTACATCAAACCCGATGTGGCAACTATCTGCACCGGGATGGCCGCTTCCATGGGAGCCGTGCTTCTGTGTGCCGGACAAAAGGGAAAACGGACGGCTTTGCCACACTCCAGAGTACTCATTCATCAGCCGATGGGAGGTGCCGAAGGACAGGCTTCCGATATCGAAATCACAGCCCGTGAAATTCAGAAGCTGAAAAAGGAGTTGTACGAAATCATTTCCAACCATTCCGGTCAGAAATACGACAAGGTATGGAAAGACAGTGATCGTGACTACTGGATGACGGCAGCTGAGGCCAAAGAATATGGCATGATTGACGAGGTGCTGGAAAGAAAAAAAGCATAATTATTTTATCCTATTGAAGGGCGGTTTGTTACCCGTCTGTTCAAAAAAATTGTCAATGGAACCCCAAGGGTTCCATTGATTGTTTAAATTTGCCTTCTAGGCATACTTCTTCTAATAAATTGATACTATGGCTAAAGAAAAACAGGAATATTGCTCTTTTTGCGGGCGTCCTAAAGCGGAAACTGAATTGCTGATCTCCGGAATGGAAGCCAAAATCTGCAATTATTGTATTGAACAGGCCAAGGATATTCTCGACGAAGAGCGCAAGCCGAAAAGTAAGGAAGTTAAGATTGACCATACGATCCTGAAGCCTTCCAAAATCAAATCCTTCCTCGATGAATATGTGATTGGTCAGGAAGATGCCAAGAAAGTACTTTCTGTGGCGGTGTACAATCATTACAAGCGTATTGGTCGTCCGGTAGATGCCGATGACGTGGAAATTGAAAAGTCAAACATTATTCTGGTAGGGGACACCGGTACGGGAAAGACATTACTGGCCCGTACCATTGCCCGCATGTTGCATGTTCCTTTTGCCATTGCCGATGCTACCGTGCTGACCGAAGCCGGTTATGTGGGCGAAGATGTGGAAAGTATTCTGACCCGCTTGCTTCAGGCTGCCGATTATGATGTGGCGGCTGCCGAAAGAGGTATTATTTTCATTGACGAGATCGACAAGATCGCACGCAAAAGTGATAACCCATCCATTACCCGTGATGTATCCGGCGAAGGAGTGCAGCAGGCCATGCTGAAATTGCTGGAGGGTTCTATTGTGAATGTTCCGCCACAGGGGGGCAGAAAACATCCCGAACAGAAGATGATCGCCATCAATACCAAAAACATTCTGTTTATTGCCGGAGGAGCCTTTCAGGGTATTGAACGCATCATTGCCGCCCGTATGCGAACCAATGTGGTGGGGTATACTTTCTCGGGACATAAAGATGAAAACATTGATAAAGAAAACCTGCTCGAATATATTTCCCCTGCCGATTTGAAAAAATTCGGCCTGATTCCGGAATTGGTGGGGCGCTTACCCTTGCTTACTTATCTGAATCCGTTGGATGAAGATGCATTAAAACGAATTTTATTGGAACCGAAAAACGCTTTGATAAAACAGTTTGTCAAACTCTTTGAGTTGGACAACATCAAGCTCTCTTTTGATGATAAAGTTTACGACTTTATTGTGGAGAAATCGGTTGAATACAAATTGGGAGCCAGGGGATTGCGTTCTATTCTGGAAGCCGTTCTGATGGATGATATGTTCCATCTTCCCTCCGAAGCTACTACCGACGAGTTACGGATCACTTTGAAATATGCCAAACAAAAATTCGGCAAAGCCAATTTATCCAAGCTGAAAGTAGCCGGATAAAGTTGTTTCCTGAAACATCTGAGAAAGATACTGTGTATCTTTGAAGTCCTCTAATTGAAGCAGGGCCATGAAATTTCTTTTGACCACCGGAATGTTCTTTTTGTTGTCGCTGACCGCGCTGGCACAGTCAGAGCAAAAGTTCCATCCGGTTGAAGTGAAGGACAGTGTGCCTACGATCAATTTGAAAGAAATCGATATTATTTCCCATAAAAGCGGGTTGTTCAGCTTTTGGGAACGGTGGCGTTTGCGGCGGCTGATCTACAATGTGAAGAAAGTATATCCGTATGCCAAAACAGCGGGTGCACTGTTGAGGAAATATGATGTTCAGCTGAAACAAGCCAAAAATGAAGCCCAGCGGAGAAAGCTGATGAAGGAGGCCGAAAAAGAACTCAAAGAGAAATACAGCCATAAGTTAATGCAACTCAATTTTACCCAGGGGATTATCCTGATCAAACTGATTGACCGGGAGACAGGAAATACTTCCTATGATTTGGTAGCGGGTTTGAGAGGAAAATTTGTAGCCTTTTTTTATCAGGGACTGGCACGTTTGTGGGGGTATAATCTGAAAGTTCATTACGATCCGAAAGGAAAAGATAAAAACATTGAAACCATTGTTCGGTTAATCAATGAGGGAAAGTTATAACTCTACTTACCCCGACCCTGGAATACAATCAGAAATGTGTAAATAATGATTTTGAAATCCATGGCCAGGGACATGTTTTCGAGGTACAACAAGTCGTATTTGAGTCGTTCGACCATTTCCTCCACCGTGGAGGCATAGCCGAATTTCACCTGTCCCCAGGAGGTGATTCCGGGTTTAATCTTCATCAGTAACCGATAATGAGGTGCTTTTGCGACAATTTTTTCGATATAGAAGGCTCTTTCGGGCCGCGGTCCTACCAGTGACATGTGTCCTTTCAGAACCGTATAGAACTGAGGAATCTCATCCAGCCGTACCTTCCTGATGAACGAGCCAAAAGGAGTGATCCTCGGGTCGCTTTCCGAGGAAAGCTGAGGTCCGTCTTTTTCAGCATCAGCAATCATGGATCTGAATTTGTACATTGTGAAAGGTTTTCCTTTTCTTCCAATGCGTTCCTGACGGTACAGGATGGGACCCCGCGAAGAAAGCCTGACTCCTATAGCGGTAACAACATAAATCGGCGAAAACAAAATAAGAACCAAAACAGAAATCACCACATCCAGTAGTCGCTTGAGGCTTTGCTGCCAGGCAGGCATCAGATCGGGTGAAATGGCAATGAGCGGGGTATGAAAAATCCCTGATAGTTTTACGGAACCAAAAATGATGTCCTGCATCATGGGGATCACTTTGATAATAACATCTGTATCCACCAGTTCGTAAATGATGCGTTCAATGGTATTTTTCTCACTCCGTTCGATGGCTATGATTACTTCCTCAATCTGATGTTTCTGAATTACCTGACTTAAATTACCGTAGGATCCCAGGTGCGGCAGGTAAGGGCTAAGTTTAAATGGACTTTTATCCTGAACATTTACGAAACCAATGAATTTGTTTCCGGAGGATATTTCCTCTCTTGAGATGTCGTTAAAAATTTGCAGAGCATTGCCATTACTCCCGACTATGACGGTGTTGAACCCTAGTTTTTTGCTGTGAACCCGGTTTACCGTGCGGGTTGTTAAAATCAGTCGGAAGGTATAGGTAAATCCAAATTGCAGGGCCAGCAAGGTAAGCACCGACTGGTAATAGGCGGTATAACTGTTGATGCGGTCGTCAAGCAGTAATACAAAAAACAGGGCTACCACGCCAATGAGCACTGTAGTTATGGTTTGCCCGAGCTCTTTCAATCGCGATTTTCTGTATACCCGACGATACGAGCCGTCCATAACATACAATATGAGCCAGAAAATGGGAACAAGAGAGATTCCCAACCAGAACCGGTCATCTGAAAAAATGACTTTAATGTGCGAAAAGATGTTGGGATCCTCGTATACCTTTCGGTACAGATAGAAAAGTCCCCAGGTTAGAAAAGCTGCCAGCCAGTCTAAGAGAATGTATTTGAAAATCTGTACCCTTTTATTCATACAAAGCGCTTTTCAATTACCCGTTTGAACACATTTACATGGAAACCTTTTTCCGGATCGTTTTCAGGCATCATTGTTTGCACATTCAAATGTAGGGAAATATTATGAGAAAATAAGGATTATCCGGCCTTGCTGATCATTTCTATTTTGTCGGAGATCATGTGGGTTATCTTTTGTGCCTGGCATATTTCACTGATTCCAACCGGAGGTTCCGAATTGTAGAATATGGATTGATAAAAGGCATTTAATGCTTCTGTCAGTGGACGGTTTGGTGGTGTATTCAACTCCTTAACAGAGAATTGATCGTTTTTTTTCTCAAAAATGTGCGTCGATGGATGGATTAAATCGGTTTCGACTCTTGAATAATGTTTGTAAAACTGGAAACGGCGGATGTTTTCGCCGGCAATGCGGTTGGCCGTCAGGTTGACAGTAGTACCATTGTCAAATTCCAGGTGTGCATTCACGATGTCGGGCGTATCGCCAAACACATTGATCCCCGTGGCATGCACTCTCTTGATGTTGGCATTGATCAGAGACAGAATGATGTCTATATCACGGTTCATCAACTCTTCCACCACTGATTTGCCAGCAAATTCAGGAAGATAGGGTACTCCGTGCTGGGCTTCGATAAATACGGGATTGTCAATGAAAGGCCGGGCTGTTAACAAAGCAGAATGAAAGCGTTCGATGCACCCCACCTGAACTTTTACTTTGGCTTCCTGGGCTAATTTCCACAGATTTTCTCCCAGGAGGAGAGATTTGAAAAAATACGGATTGATAAACAGATGACGTGAAGCTTTGACAAAAGCAGGAATCATCGGAAGTAGGGAATCGTCTGACAGGGTGATGTCTAATGCATCGGAGACCTGCATTAATTCCTGGGGACTGCTGAAAATGGGAACCCCAAGTTCATGGGCCAGTTTTTTTGCCTCCTCGGTTTCCGGTGAAAAGATACCGGACAACCGTAAGCTATTGACAGTCTGAATGGCTTGCGCATGTTGCTTTCCGGTAAGATCGGCACCCAATAACCCAATGTTCAGCATAGGGGAATTTTTTACAAAAATAATGACGTGTTTGCTTAACTTTGCATACGAAACAATGAAATTATCCAACGTAAAATGTTAATAAGTGGAAGATAATTACCGTCATAAAGGATTGCGAAAGAAACTGGTAAATGAGATACGTAAGAAAGGGATTCTTGACGAACAAATCCTGAATGCGTTCATGGCCATACCCCGTCATTTATTTCTGGATTCGGGATTCCTTGAATTTGCTTATGAAGACAAGCCTTTTCCTATCGGTTCGGGACAAACCATCTCGCAGCCTTATACGGTAGCATTTCAAACCCAGTTGCTGGACATTAGACCGGGAAGTAAGATCCTGGAAATCGGAACGGGTTCCGGTTACCAGGCTTGCATTCTGGCGGAATTAGGAGCCGATGTTTATACCATCGAACGACAGAAGAAACTGTTTGAAAAGACGAAAAAATTTCTTTCCCGTTTTCCGTATGATTTGCATTTGTTCCAGGGGGATGGTTTCAAAGGTGTTCCTCAACATGCTCCTTACGACGGGATCATTATTACTGCTGCGGCTCCCGAAATTCCTCAGGATCTGGTGGATCAGTTACAAATAGGAGGTGTATTAGTCATCCCCCTTGGCGAAGGTTCGGTACAAACCATGTTGCGTATTGTGAAACAGGAAGACGGATCACTCCAGCGGCAACAGTTTGGCGGGTTCCGCTTTGTTCCCATGCTCAGAGATTCCGGTAACGATTAAAATTTTAGGTAATTAATCAACAAAAAAAGCCGCAGAATTTGCGGCTTTTTTTGAAGTGGGAGCTACAGGATTCGAACCTGTGACCCTCTGCTTGTAAGGCAGATGCTCTGAACCAGCTGAGCTAAGCTCCCTTTGATTTTTTTCTCAAAAAATGAGAGTGCAAAGATACAATCATATTTTATTTTTCCAACAATTAAATTTAAATTTTCAAAAAATAATCAGAACCTGTAAAGATCACAAAAAGGCTTTGATATCCCGTTTATCCGAAGATTCAAATTGAAAATTTTACTTGTTGCCAAAAGCCCAATCTTCTCACTACTTTTCCTACATTTGCTTTTAGATACACTATGAAATTGAGAAAAAAGTCCGTCATCCTGTTTGTCCTTATTTCTCTGCTCTTGGCAGGAATTTCTTCCTGTTCTGTTCAAAAATATATTCCAAAGAATAAGTTTTTGTTGGGAAGCAGTAAGATTAAGATTGAGGGAAAAAAGGGAGTTCCTTCTCCGGATGTGAATGAGATCAGACAATACATTCAACCCAAACCCAATAAAAAGTTTTTGCTTACAAGGCTCAATCTATGGGCGTATTATAGAAACCAGAAAAAGTCAACCTGGTTTAATCGTTGGCTGAACAAGCGAATAGGGGTAAAGCCGGTGTATTTCAATGCGGAAGATGTTAGTGTGAATGCCCGCCGGATTAAAAGTTACCTCGGAGATGTGGGGTATTTTGATGCTTCTGTGCGTTTTCAAACGGTGAAACAGGATCATCAAAAATCTATTTTATACACCATCTTGGCAGGTCAGCCCTACCGGTATAACAAGGTCAGATATGCTATTGAGGACACAACACTAACTCCTTTTTTGAAGTCTCTCCCGGCTAAGAAGCTGATAAAACCAGGAGCTATCTTCAATGCCTTTCATATGGACGATGACCGGAATAAAGTCAACGACCTGTTGCGGGGCAAAGGATATTATTATTTTAACCGAAACTTTGTACAGTATGTGGTGGACACTAATCTGCGGGATCATAAAGCCAATGTCAGAATAGTGTTGAAAGCCATTGAAGTGCCCAATGTAGAACATCCGGGTACTTATATTCTGAAGCCCCATATTCGTTATTTTGTGAAAAACGTCTGGATTACTCCAAATTATCAGTTTACCGGTTTTGATCAATACGATACGGTACCCCATGTGATTCATTTCCGCGGTGATACTACAAATTTTGTCTATCATTTTCTTCAGACTCCTTCCCGGAGATTCAGGTTGCGAACCTTCGACAATGCCATCAAAATCAAACCGGGTCGGCCCTATTCAGATAAAAGTGTACAGGATACGTATAACAACCTGTTTCGATACCGGGTATTGCGCTCAGTGAATGTGGGTTTTGATACGCTGGGACTTAAAAGAAATCCGAATGTACCGATTGGTTATCTGAACTCGAGAATCACCATGCAAACCAATAAGCTGAACAATTTCTCAGTGGAAACGATGGGGACTAACTCCAGCGGAAACCTGGGCGTCAACGGAAGTGTTTCCTACTCGAACCGGAATATCTTCAGGGGCGGTGAGGTGTTCAACCTATCCCTTACCGGTGGTTTTGAGGCTCAGAAACAAGCTGCCATCAGCGACACGGGGACTACCGTAAACAATGCCCTCTTCAATACGTTTGAGACAGGCGTGAATGCCTCCATCTATTTTCCCATGGTGTTATTCCCGTTCCGGCATATCAGGCTGATTGGAAATTCGCAAACCAGTGTAAATGTGGGGTATAATTATCAGTTAAGACCCTATTATGCACGCAGTATTACCAATGCCGACTTGGGTTATTCGTGGGAACAAAGTGCAAAGATTCAGCATCTGCTCACTCCCCTGAATATCAATTTTGTGAAAGTGAATCCCAGTCCCGAATTTGCTGCAATTCTGGCAAAAGAAACGAATATTCGTTTGAAAGAGCAATATTCCAACCACATGATATTCGGCTTGAAATACAGTTTTATTCTGAACAATCAGCAGTCGGGATCGAAGAAGAATTTTAATTATTTTAGACTCGATTTTGAAAGTTCCGGAAACCTGTTGTATGGACTGAACCACCTGTTGGGAACCAAAAGAACTACTGAAGGGTACTATTCTCTGTTCGGCGTTCGCTATTCTGAATATACGCGCATCAGTGCCGACTTCAGGCAATACATCTATGTGGATAATCAGGGGGCTGTTTTGGTGCTGCGATCCTATATTGGCGCTGCCATTCCATACGGGAATTCGATGGAAATTCCCTATGAAAAAGGATTTTATGCCGGTGGGGCTAATGGCATGCGTGGCTGGCATTTCAGAATGCTGGGGCCGGGTGGATACAGCGGAAATGATGTGTATGAGCGGATCGGAGACATTAAGCTGGAAGGCAATGTGGAATTGCGTTTCCCCATTTACAAATTCTTTAAAGGGGCACTTTTTACCGATGCCGGAAATATTTGGAATTACAACGCCTCCACAACCTATCCAAACGGGCAGTTCAAATGGAATACTTTTTTAAGTCAGTTGGCTTTTGATACCGGTTTTGGCTTTAGGTTTGACTTCACCTACTTTGTGGTGCGGTTGGATGTGGCTGCTCCCATTGTCAATCCGGCCTATCCGGTAGGCACAAGATGGCGATTGCCTTATTTGAAGTGGAACGATTTTATCGGTAACTTCGGTATCGGTTATCCTTTTTAGTGAGAGGTATTTATGTTGCAGGAAGAAAAACGTGCGTTGCGCAGTGCTTTTACTTATGATCCCACCGAGGATCAGAAAAAGGCAATGGAACATCTGGCAGCATTCGGAATATCTGAGAAGCCCAATCCGTTGTACTTATTGAAAGGATATGCGGGGACCGGTAAAACTTCGCTCATCAGTGCTTTTGTACGGAATCTGCTTCATAAGGACAGGAAATTTGTGTTGCTGGCACCAACGGGCAGGGCTGCCAAAGTGTTGTCGCAATACACCGGATTTAAGGCATATACCATTCACCGATGGATTTACACTTCAGTGATGCAGGCTGACGGACGGAGAAAAATGGTGCTCTCCAACAACCGCATGCAAAACACAGTTTTTGTGGTAGACGAAGCTTCTATGATTAACGATGCGGTTTCCGAATACGGCCTTTTTGACGGAAAAGGCCTTCTGGATGATTTGTTGCAGTTTGTTTTTCAGGGAAGTGGTAACAAGCTTTTGCTGGTTGGTGATACCGCTCAGTTACCTCCTGTTGGTCTGGACATCAGTCCGGCGTTGGATATTGATTACCTCAAATCTGCCTACAGTCTGACGGCTTTTTCTTTTGAAATGAAGGAGGTTATGCGTCAGTCTCTGGATTCAGGAATCTTGAAATCGGCTACTTTTTTGCGCGAAAAAATCAACAACCAAAGGGTGGAATTGCCTTATTTCAGGGCAACTAATTTTTTAGCTGATGTTCAGAAAGTGGAAGATGCGTATGAACTGGAGGACCTTATGTTTCAGTCTTTTTCGGGAAAGCGAACCGGTGAAGGGATTGTGATTACAAGAAGTAATAAAGGGGCTAATTTGTTTAATAAACAGATCCGGAATTTTATTCAGCAGAAGGAATCTGAGCTGGAGGCTGGTGATCAGCTGATGGTGGTAAAGAATAATTATTTCTGGCTGGATGCCAAATCCAGGGCTGGTTTCATAGCGAACGGTGATATTGCTGAAGTCGTTCGGGTTAACTACGTGGAAGATGTTTATGGCTTCCGTTTTGCCGATGCTGAGATTGTGTTGCTGGATTATCCCGAAGAAAAAGAACTGACAGTTAAATTGATTCTGGATGTATTGGATTACCCGGGACCATCCCTGGGAGAGCAGGAGCACCGTTCACTGTTTGAACAGATAGAGGCCGATTATCAGGATATTCCGTCCCGGAGGAAACGGTTGGCTGCTTTACAGAAGGATCCCTACTTTAATGCTCTACAGGTTAAATATGCCTATGCGATGACTTGCCACAAAACCCAGGGGGGACAGTGGCCTGTGGTCTTCGTGGAGCAGGGCTATTTTACAGAGGAACAGTCGAATATAGAGTATTTACGCTGGTTATATACTGCCCTTACGCGCGCTACAGAAAGGGTTTATTTGCTGGGCTTTCAGCAGAGCTTCTTTGAAGAATAAAACATCACAATATTTTGTTTTTATCGACCCATCTTACAAATTGTTTTCCGGCTGTTTCCCCCATTTTAATAATCTCATCGGCCTTGTCAAAGGCAGCCCAGGAAACGTTATGCAGATTGCAGTGAACAATTTTATCGGCGGAGCTCATTTTTAGTTGTGCCAGATGGTCTTCCCTAATCGCTTCAGCTCGTTGCAGAATCATGATGCCGCTTTTAATTTCCGTCGGTTTCTTCATCGGTTGACTTACATCCACCCCTACAATCAATTCATTCTCGTTTTTTTGAAAATGGTTGGTGGGAACCAGGTTTGTAACCCCGCCGTCCACAAGCATGAATTTGTTGTAGGGAACCGGAGGAAAGTAGCCTGGTACGGCTGAACTGGCCTGAATGGCTTTGCGCAAACTCCCTGAATCGATTCGCACTTCCTTTCCGGTGAGAATATCATTGGCTGTGACGGAGAAGGGAACAGGAAGATCTTCAATCTGGGCTTCCGGATATTCAGCGTAAATTTTTTCAACCACTTCCAGATCGTAAATGCTGGAATGAGCCAGGGTTCTAAAGAAGGATATCCCCACTTTGATACGCCCGAGTACCAGCGTGGCCTTACTTCGTATGTCTTCTCCATGCCGGTCGATGGAAGCAAAATCATCAAAATTAAACTCCTTGAACAGGGGGTTGTTGATGAACCGATAGGTGTGTTCTTCTACCTGTTTAACATCCTGAAACAGGCAGTAAGCTCCTCCGATCATGGCGCCCATACTGCAACCTGAAATCCTGCTGATGGGTAACTTTTCCTTTTCCAGTATTCGAAGAAATCCGATGTGAGCCAACCCACGTGCGCCTCCACCACCTAATGCAACAGCCAGTTTTTTCATGATTCTGATTTTCGATAAAGTTAAGATTTAATTTTTTAAATCACCTTTTTACGTTCTTTTAAAATAAAGAGAGGAAACAGCAGAAAAAGCAATCCGGTGGTTACAGCAATTCCGGAACCAATCCCTATTTGCTGTACCAGAAACCCAAGGATTAAGGCGATGACGGAGCCGAACAGGGATTGTGCCTGCGATTGCACGGAGAGTACGGTGGCCATAGCCTGTTCATGCGATTGTTCAGCAATAAACGAAACCCCAATGGGTTTGCGAAGGTTTTCGATGATCAGAATAAAGACAAACAGCAATACAGCAACCAAAGGGATTTTAAATATATAGAACACTCCGCTTAAGATGCCTGCGATTAATCCTGCAATTAAAGTACTATTCAGCGGGCGGTGATAATCTTTAAACCGGTTCCGGAATTTTCCAGCAGAACGGGAGGTATAGGAAGTGGCCAGGTACACAAAGAAATAAACGATCCCCAATACAATGGCTGTTTTTTGTTTGGTACTTGTACCGGGTAAGAGGGACAGCGAAAGGGCAAAGGTGACGATCAACGGTTGAATGTAGTCTTTGATAACCTTGTAATAGGCTGTATAAATGGAAACACTGGTCAGAGAGCGAAACATAGTCCAGCTTTTCAAACTGAGAACAAACGCAGTAAAAACCTCTTTGATTTTGTGCTTTACTGTGTCAGTCTTCAGTTTTTTAGTTTCACCGTCCAGATAGGACGGGTAGGAGGCAACCAGGAGCATATCCAGAATATAGGGGACTACCGAGGCGGCAAAAATAACTTTGTAATTACCTGTGAAAAATACAAGAACTCCGGCGATGAGCGAAGAAAGAGCCGAACCCATTTGTGACCACGATCGGGTGTGGCCGTAATAATTTGTCTTTTGAGCCGATAAGTTTTGTTTTTTAAGATAATGAAAAATCATGGCTTTATGTACCCCGGTTCGGAATGAATCAGCTACGGCAAAAAACAGCATGGCAACAATTAAAATGCCGTAATGTTCGGAGCCGTAAAAAAGGGCGAAAGACAAAATATAAATGAGAAAAGAAGTGACCAGTGTTTTTTTTCTTCCCAGGCTGTCGGCCAGGAAACCGCTGGGGATTTCAAGCAGGGCCGTTGTAATTTCACGGATGGAATACAGAATGCCTATTTGGATGAAATTAACCCCTTTCGAAAGGAGGAACAAAATAAAGAAAGCTTCATAAAAACGAAGATTTTTAAGGAACCCGTACAGCGAAAATTTATAGTACTGCAGGTTTTTGTTTATTTTTTGTTCCATGGGTTATTCCCTAATGTTCTGTCAAAGATAGAAAACAGTCGCTGAAAAAGGAGAGCCTATTTTTCGATAAAACAGATTAACGCATAAGAGATCAGAATAATTAGTATTTCGCTCTGATAATGAGTGTGTAATAAAAATTATTATCTTAGCAAGAACTCAATCCAACTCCAATCGCTATGAAAGAATTTCTGTTTCTTCTTCCCTCTAAAATGGCTCGTTTGCACTGGATTTCTATACTTGTTGTCCTGGAATTGCTTTTTTTATGGGCCTTTAACGGATTGTTCCCTTTTAGTATTTTCAAATTAAAAGAATTATCCGGAGGACTGGGAATGCCCGATGAAAATTTATTTTATTCATACAATCAGTTGTTCCGGTTGTTTGATCAGTACGGAGCCAGTGGCCGTGCACTGTACCTGAAACTGCAATGGATCGATATGGGTTATCCGGTGGTTTACTCTCTTCTGCTGGGAAGTTTGCTTGCAGTCTTTTGTAAGAATTCCCGGTTTGCATGGATGATGCTCCTGCCTTTTTTAGCGGCTGTTTTTGATCTGACTGAAAACATCCTGCTGCGCATTGGTGTACTTTCTTTTCCCAACCTGGATAGCGCACTGGTACAAGTAGCATCGATGGCAACTTTCCTGAAGTGGGTCATGCTCTTGCTCACCTTAATAGCCCTTATTGTTGGAGTAACAGCACGCATTGTCCTGTGGGCCAAGAAACACAACAAAGCGGTTAGCGGTGTTTCCTCAAATTGATGTGTTCTGAGGAATCTTCATGTGTTTTAGATCTTTACGTCCTTTTTTCAACGCTTTCAAAAACTGGATGATCTCGTTTCGTAATGCATTACTGGATTGACTTTCCGGTGTGTATTCCAACAACATATAAGCCAACAACCATTCGTCGGGGTATTCGGAACGAATCTTATCCCACAAGGTGGAAATTTTCTTCAAGGATTCTGAATTCTCCAGTTCTCTTACCTGGTCATACAAAACAAACAACCTCTTTTCCTTATCGGAATAACTCGGCTTGTGTGTCTTTTCTTCCGGAGGATCAAAACGGATCCCATACCCATCCGGATCGGCCGGACCGTAAAAAGCAGAAACAATTTTTTCACCCACCGCCATATCGTAAACACCCCATGAGGGTTGGAACAGTACTTCTCCTTCGAGTGTTACCGTGCATTCGGAGAAGCGCATCAAAATAATTTTTCCTTCCTTTCGGGTGATGTTTTGCAAAACACCTTCCACCAGTACATTGCTTTCCAGTTCCAGCCGGCAGGGGTTTCCTTTGACAATTCCCAGTTGTTTCAGGTCACTGTTGCTCAACAATCGCATGGGTTTTAAACTGCCTTTTAATTTCCCTACGGGTGATCCAAAGCCTTCCTTATGCATTTGTTTTGAATGCCCGACCAACATTTTATCGTCATAATTCAGCGTAACGGGTCCCGTTGCCTGGATATAGGCTGTTTGCCCGGCATGGGTTCTGACACCGGTGAAAACCCCCGAAACCTGGAGTCCTGAACTATAAACCACGGTGGAAACACCACCCGATTCGATGGCTTTCATGACTCCGTCAATCCCTCCGGTTTGAATAGCCATCAAGCTGGAAAATTCATTCAAAACACTGGAAAGGTGTTCGAAATTCGGAGTAACGAACAGTTGTTCCTGAGGTTTGGTAATGTCAAAACTAAAGTCCATGGCATCCAGACTATAGGGGATTTTTTTTACCTTTTTACTGAGCGCATCTTTCCCTTCTTTAATGGAAGAAAGCAACCCTGCGCCGTAGATCTTGGGATGTTCCAAATCACCGACCAGTCCGTATTCAACGGTCCACCAGTGCAGGTTTCGAATGAGTGCCAGTTCGGAAGGCGGTCCCATATGTGTATTGATGAATTCAATGTTCTGTTCGGCTTTTGCAATTTCCTCTTCCGGAATATTGCTGGCCGCTTTCAGTATGGATAAATGACGTATGGCTTCGTATAATTCATTGTCTTTTCGCGACGGGAAGGCGCGATACCCTAATATTCCAAAGTCAATTAAATACCTGGAATAATCAGGATCTGCAATGATGGGGGCATGACCTGCTGCTTCATGAATAATATCCGGTGCCGGAGTATAACCAATCTGGTTGACGTTGCGGATGTCTGCTGCAATCACCAGTACCCGGTAAGCCTGAAAGGCCATGAAGGCAGAAGGCGGGATAAAACCGTCCACACACACCGCCGCCCAACCGATGTTGGACAAAATGTGGTTCATTTCTTCAATAGAGGGAATATACTCGGTGGATATTCCTGTCTTTTTTAGCCCTTCCATGTATGCGGAATGGGCTGTTTTTTTGAGATAAGCTTTGTTCTTTCGCATGACATAACGCCATACTGCGTGGTCGCGGGCTGTATACTGTCCATAGTTTTGGTCCACAACAAAATCACTAAGAAAAGAAGGCAGCCTGTCAATAATCGGATTTGATTCCATAACTTATTTAGACTGTTTCAATATAACCCCAAAAGTAACGATAATTTCTCTAGATATGAAATAGGATTCCCCTGGAAAAGGGAATGAATTTTTAATAAGATGTTAACCGGATGATTTATACGGTATTGGAAGAAAGATTTATTTACCGGCGCTGAAACAGGCCCCGTTTTTCCAACTGAGACACGTTCCTTTTTGCAGATTGATCTTAATATTAAAGTATAAATCCATTCCTGTGAGGTCCCCGACACCGAGGAAGGTGCCCAGCTTTTCAGTACCAATGGTAACAGTATAAAAACGAAGAGCCAGTCCAAGTCTTAGTTTCTGATAGTCATACCATGAAATAGGTAAACTGACGCCAAATTCACGGGTATCGTAGCGAGGCATCACCAGCAATTGTGCCGGCCGGCGCAGCGATTTGTTTTGAAACCTCAAGGGCTGGATCCAGAGTCCACTGATGTATATATTCTTTTTGAAGTGGTAATCCATCTGTAAACTCATGGCGGTGGGCAGGCTCATGGAGAAGACACTGTCCTTTAGTGAGGCTAATGAATCGCCATTATACAAGAGGCTGGAAACGTTTTGCATGATGCCGTTCATTCCTGAAGGGTTCTGGATGAGGTTGTCGCTGTTTAATACCACATTTCCTACCTGATATTCATGCAGCTGAGCATGATTTTTGAACCGGATGCGCCCAATGTCCATAATGGAAAACCCTATGCGGTACAAATAGTCTTCATAAGGTTTGCCACAGAGTGATTTTTCATCCTTTGGGGCCACATTGGAACGGTTTCTGGTATACACAATCCCCAGGTCCAAACCTATTCCGTGCCCTTTGGTCAAAGGGTTGAGGTAGGCTGACGAATTGTTATAGTCTATAGGAAGTGAAAAACCCACAGATCCGTTCAACGTATCTATTTGATAATGGATCGAGTCCAGCTTCTGATACTTGAGTTCATTTATGGATGAGTAAAATCCTTCCACCCCATAGAGCAGTTTTAACGAAGCTCCGGCGGTCAATTTTTCACCGTATCGGTTATAAAAATCATAAGCATAATGTAAACCCAGCTCCATCCAACTGAGGGATACAAAGTTCAGGTTTTTGAATGTTCCTGTTTCCCCGACAGTAGTTGCGTCTGAAATACCATTGTACAGTAGCTGTAACAGATTATTGGATGCCCGGTACGTGGATTCGTAGTTTCGGGCACTGAAACTGATCCCAAAAGCGTGTTTTCCCACCTGCAGCATGGCCGAGGGTGCCATCACGGAAGCTACTGCAGCCAGGTTATTGTATTTTCTTCCGCTGTAGTAGGTATACAAATCATTAAAGCCGTATCCGCCATAGGGAGTCGGAAGGGTATCTTTTCTCAGGAAGGACCAGAAATTAACACTGTCGTTGGGGATATAGGCAAAATTGTTGTCAAAAAATACATGCCCGCCCAGAATATTCACATCCAGATAGACTTTGGAACCGGTAAGAAAAGCCGGATTGATCCGTATACCTGAGATGCCGCTGTAATTGCTGAAACCCAGAGCTGCCATCTCCTGTGCAGGACTCTGCTGAGGGATCAGTATACCGGATACCATTACAAGGCATAAAAGAAAAAGACGGCGTATATTTGTTTGCATCCGGGCAAAAATAAGAGGTATTACTTAATTGAAAAACAGAAATATGAATTAAATATTGTATTTACATCTTCCGGTAAGTCAATTTAAGGATTTTGGAATTTGTGATAGGGAAATTGCTTAAAATGGATCGTGTTTAAATAGTGTATCTCAACATAAAGGCTGTTGTTTTTGAATAACTTTGACTGCCTAATCCCAAAAAATGTACCGATCAATCATTGTCACGCTCGTCGGATTTCTTTTTACTGCACAGGTTCTGGTAGCCCAGGCTGTTTTCCCGGACAACGGGGAGTTGTACGTGGATACCGTCGTTCCCAGAATTGATATTACCCTCAACCCCGATACGCTGGCCTGGCTCTATCAGAGTGAAAATTTGGAAAGTGATGTGGAGTTTACAGCCACTTTCGTGTTCAACAATGGTCATGTGTGCGATACGATCAGTCCGGTGGGGTTCCGGCTTCGGGGAAATACTTCCCGTTATTCGGCTAAAAAGTCTTTTAAGGTTTCCTTTAATCGATTTACGGATGGAGGAAAGTATTACGGTGTGGAAAAGCTGAACCTGAACGGCGAACACAACGATCCTTCTGTCATGCGTTCCAAGATCAGCTGGGATTTGTTGCGGAGGATGGGGATCCCGGCTCCGCGCTCCAATCATGTCAGGATATACATTAACGGTAATTACTATGGATTGTACATCAGCGTGGAACACATTGATGAGGAATTTGTGAAATCAAGATTTCTGTACAACGACGGAAATCTGTATAAGTGTCTTTATCCTGCTAACCTGAAGTATCTGGGCTCTGATCCCGATTTGTATAAACTGGAATCGGAAGGACGGCCGGTTTATGAGTTAAAGACCAATGAAGAATCCGGTGATTATTCCGACCTGGCTCATTTTGCTGACGTGCTGAACAATACATCGGATGCACAACTGCCCGGTGCGCTGGATTCGGTGTTTAATGTGTATGACTATCTGAAAATTATTGCCTTTGATGTTCTGAGCGGCGACTGGGACGGCTATATCTATAATCAGAACAATTTTTATTTGTACCACAATCTGACCACCGGAAAGTTTGAATACATCCCCTATGATATGGACAATACCTATGGAATCGACTGGTTCAACGTTGACTGGGGTACACGCAATCTATACAACTGGCAACAGGGGAACGGGGACCGACCGTTGTACGAGAAGCTCATGCAAAATCAGGAATTCCGCAATCAGTATACTTATTATATGCGGCAACTGGTCAATGATCTGAATCTGGATTCACTGAAGACGGCTGTTGAAAGGCGAAGGGACATGATCGCTCCGTACCTGGCGGATGATCCGTATTATCCGTTGGACTATGGTTATACGATGACCGATTTCTATAATTCCTACAATCAGGCAACCGGTGCTCATGTGAAGTATGGGATCTTTCCCTATCTGGAAACCCGCATCAATTCCATTAAAGCACAATTGGAAAATACTACCATGCAGCCGGTGATTAAATACATCAGTAACAAAAGGACTTCGGCTACACAAGTATGGGTAAAGGCCCATGTGGATGCAGACAGTCTTCCGGTAACGGTGAACATCAGATATACTATCCAGAGACAAAGTGAAGCGGAAGCAGCAATGGTTGATGACGGTCAGCACAACGACGGTGCTGCCGGTGATCATCTGTATGGGGGACTGGTGGATTCGATCCCTGCGGATGCTTCATTAACCTATCAGGTGGTAGCTACTGACGCCGGTCAGCGCGAGAGTGTACAACCTCATACCCCGGTCTATGTGCCTCAGGCCGGCGGTAGCGGAGCCTTGCTTTATATCAATGAATTTATGGCCGATAACGACAACATCGTTGCCGATGAGCAGGGTGATTATGACGACTGGATCGAAATTTACAATGGCAGTGATCAGACATATTGGCTGGGCGATAAGTATCTGACCGATAATTTAACCAAGCCCGATAAATGGCAAATGCCGGATGTTTATATTGAGCCGGGGCAGTTTCTGATCTTCTGGGCCGATGATGAAGAAGACCAGGGAATATACCATACGAACTTTAAACTGAGCAAAGCCGGGGAGGAGATCGGTTTGTTCGATGCCAACCTTTCAGCCATAGATTCCTATGCGTTTGGTGCACAGCAAACCGATGTTTCGGAAGGCAGACTCCCTGACGGGGCTTCGTCGTGGACTTTCTTTACACAGCCTACACCGGGTGCCAGTAACGAAACCAGTGCTGTGCCTGAGATTATCAGTGAAACATCTGTTACCGCCTATCCTAATCCCGCAAGACAGTCTTTCATTCATTTGTCAAAAGCCTGCGACTTTAAGGTGTTTGACCTACTGGGGCGTCAGGTGGATCAGCAACGGAATTCGAATTCAATTGATGCACGCCATTACAAAAGCGGGGTTTATTTCGTGGTACTAAAGAACGGACAACGGCTGAAGATTCTGGTTCAGTAATGATGAGCCCGTAATTCCTTATATAATTCGCCTTCCGTTTGCCGTTTTTTTCCGTATTTTTCGGCTTCAAAAAAATAACAACAAATGAAAAACATTCATTCGCTTTTACTGGCGCTGATTTTTGTGATTGGGCTGGCACCATTTGCCCATGCCCAGGAAAACCAGACGCACAAAGTACAAATCAAACAATGGCTCAGTGCCGGTCCCGTGGAAGTGCAGCTTCCTGCTTTTCATCATAAGAACAACCTCAAGGGGCAACCCTTTACGGAAGCCGATCTGCTGAAGTTTCAGCAGAAAGCGGTTCGCTGCATGAAAGCAGGGGAAACCTTCTTCATGCAAGATGGCAAAACCTATAGCTGGAAAGAAGGCGACGGTGCAGTGGCAGCACCTTCTGATGGTTACTTTGTCAACTGGCAGGGGTTTTATGTTGAGACAAACCAATATCTGCCGTTAAAGATTTCCGTAACCACAGCCCAGGCCTTTGAGTTGTTTGTTGATGGTAAAAAGGAACTTACCGTCTATAAATCTTCCAAAGAACCGGTCACCAAAGAGGCTGCTTTGAAGTTAAACCCCGGAAAATATCTGGTGGTAATCAAAAGCTTATACAACAATAAAGATAAATCGGACTGGAAAGTGTCGGCTGCTTTGCAGTACGACCAGAAGTTCGGTAAAGACGCTGCTGTTGCTTCACTGACATCCAGGAAGCCCATCGACCTGGCTCATATCTTGCTGGGAAAGATGTTGCGTGGTACCAGCCTCTCTTCCGACGGAAAATACATCATGCTGAATTATTCGGAAGCTTATCCCCCCGACGGAAAAACCAACCGTTGGATTGAAATCAAAAACCTGAATACAAAACAGGTTATTTACAGTTCCGAACATGCAAAGATCAGTCAGGTGGAATGGGTTCCCGATTCCCATAAGATCAGTTATGTAGCTACCGATGGTGTAGACCGGGCCTTGTTCACGTACGATCTGGACAGTCACAAGGAAAAGGTTTTGATGAACAAACTGGAACGCTTTGCCGGTTATGAATGGAGTCATGATGCTTCCTACCTGGTATTTTCAGTTACTGAGCAGAAGGGAGACAAAAAGAAAAGTGTTTATGAAATGCGGGGCATGCAGGACCGCTGGCCCTGGTACAGAACACGGACCCAGTTGTATTTACTGAAGATGGATGACCTTTCAGTCAAACCGTTGACGTACGGTTACCTGACCAATAACCTGCAGGATATTTCTCCCAACGACCAAAACCTGTTGATATCACAAAGTTTCCCGTATTATACCGAGCGTCCCTATACCAAACAGGTGATGATGCAGTTGAATATACAAACGCTGAAAGTAGATACTCTGTGGGTTGCCAGTTTCGGCGGACAGGCTTCTTATTCTCCCGACGGAAAACAACTGGTGGTGACGGGCAGTCCTGACATGTTCAACGGGCTGGGAATTCATCTGAAGAAGAAGGGTATTCCCAACGATTACGACACTCAGGCTTATATTTTCGATATCAAAAGCAAAACGGCCACCGCCATTTCCAAAGACTTCAATCCTTCCATCGGTGAAGCTTACTGGAATCCGCTGGACAACGATATTTACTTCCTGGTGCAGGACGGAACGTACAACAACATCTGGAAATACAATGTGGCTTCGAAGAAGTATGCAAAACTTCCTTCCAAAGTGGATGTGATCAACCAGATGGATTTTGCTGCCAACAGTCCGGTGATTTCCTATTCGGGAAGCAGTGTTTCCTATCCGGCTACCGGTTGGGTGTTTGATACCAAGACTCAGCAGTCGGAGGAAGTAGCCAATCCTGAAAAGAAATTCTTCAGCAACGTTCAGTTCGGTAAAGTGGAAGACTGGAACTTCAAAAACAAACAGGGCCATATTATTGAAGGCCGGGTGTATTATCCGCCTAATTACGATCCGAATAAAAAGTATCCGCTCATTGTCAACTACTACGGCGGTACGGTTCCGGTGGAAAGAAGTTTTGGCGGCCGCTATCCGTTGAATTTGTTTGCTGCCCAGGGTTACGTGGTTTATTTACTGCAGCCCAGCGGTGCCATCGGTTACGGACAAGATTTTTCCGCTTTGCATGTGAATGGCTGGGGCAAGGAAAATGCACAGGATATCATTGACGGAACCAAACAGTTCCTGAAAGCACACCCGTCGGTCAATCCCGATGAGGTGGGCTGCATCGGTGCTTCCTACGGCGGTTACATGACCATGTATCTGCAAACGCAAACCCATATCTTTAAAACGGCCATTGCCCATGCCGGTATCAGCGACATCACTTCTTACTGGGGTGAAGGCTACTGGGGTTATCTGTACAGCTCGGTGGCTTCGGCCAACAGCTTCCCGTGGAACAACCGCAAGCTGTATGTGGATAAAAGTCCGTTGTTCCTAGCCAATAAGATCACTACGCCTATGTTGCTGATACAAGGGACAAGTGATACCAATGTGCCACCGGGTGAAAGTATTCAGTTGTACACAGCTCTGAAGCTACAGGGTAAGCCGGTTACTATGGTATGGGTTAAAGATCAGGATCACCACATTGTGGATTATAAGAAACGCATCCTGTGGCAACATACCCTCTTTGCCTGGTTCGACAAGTATTTGAAAGACCAGCCCGCGTGGTGGGATTCCATGTATCCGAAAAAGGATTTATAAGAGTATTGAAAAGGGAGCCGAAAGGCTCCCTTTTTTTGTTATTGGCAGGTTCTCTGGCGCGCGTTTCCGAACGCGTGCCTTTTTACTTTACGTGTAATATTTAGTACCGAACATTACAAATGTTCGGAGAAGGTCCGTCCTCGTTGCAAACGAGGACGAGAGGGTTACTGATATTTCCAATGATGTCGGTTAACCCCTTATCAAATGACTGCATCCGGCAAACCCCTGACTGCATCCGGCAAGCCTCTGACCGCGTCCGGCAA
>JAFGYB010000035.1 GCA_016936355.1 Bacteroidales bacterium
ATTAATATTTAAAACCCATGAAAATGCATTCCTTTTCTATTAAAAGCAGTGTATTCATTGCATTATTTTTCATTTTCACAATCCAGGTTCAGGCGCAGCAGCACTACAAGCTTGCCGATTATGTAAACCCCGATTTTCGTTATCATTCCCTGGACTTCACCCTGAATCTAAATACCAATAACAATTTATCCCATTACGAATTTGACAATTCAAGCCTGTTTAAGAATAGCTATTCAAATTTCAACGGAAATCTCAATGTTGCCTATTATCAGATTAAAAACACGGTCCGGTATCAGGGTACGCAAAGTATCAGACTTTATACGGAAGGGTCCTGGCATAAGAGCTTTTCTGATTCACATACTTCACAGTCAAATTATACTTCAACAAATCAGCTACGGAATTTTTATACCCAACTGTATTATACTTCCACCAATCGGTTCTATAACGCACGGAAACAATTTCTGGAAATCATACCTGAGATGAATCTGAACTTGCAAAGAGACCGGTATACTTATGATGCAAATCCAATGTATTATCCGTTCAATACGCAAGGTATAAGTAAATCCAACGACCTGACTTTCGGTCTTTCGGTTATGATCGGGATGGGCCGCATAGAAAATGTTGAGAATGCAAGGCTTGCGCTGTATATGCTGAATGATCTGCAGAAAAGGGGAGACGTTAAAAAAAACCTGAGTAACGAGCAGGTGGACCAACTGGCCCGTTTTATTACCAAATTGAGAAACAAACGATTCTTTGACAGCCGTCTTCGTAACATTGCCGAAATCACAGCGGTGGATTCTTTGCTGACGGCTATGGGCATTCGTGAACATGCCGGGGCTGGTTATTTTATGACACTGAATGATGACTGGAATTATGCCAATGGTCCGATTCGTCAGTCGGGTCATCGTTTTGCCTTTGGGGTGACACCGGGATATTCATATGATTTATCGGAGATCACCCAGGACAATATTTTAAATTCAGGCGATCCATCTACCCGGACTGTATCTGGTGATAAAACACATTTTACCGCCCTCGATTTTGTAGCATACTATTATTTAGAAAGACCTGTGAGTTTAACCTGGCAACATTCAACCAGGGTAAGTTTAGGTTTTCAGCTGAAAAAGCAGGTCCATAATGTTGTAACTGATCCAACTTCGGACTTTAAAAATACGGTCAACAATCCTAACCTGCATGTTTCGCTGGAAAAGATCTATGGGTATTACCCGAACAGCCGTACCAGTCTGGCACTGGACCTCAAGTTGGGCGGTTTATATGAAATGCAAAAACAGTTAGATGCCGGCGAAGCGAAAAACCATGATCTGACACTTTATGCCTCAGTAGTATTATCGGGTAATTATTATTTTTCTCCCCGACTTCGTTTGAATCTGAATGTAGGGGCGAATGATATATATGAACATTTAGATGACTTAATCGGGACTTCAGGGCATTCCGTGGGTTACAGTAATAGCTGGAATCCTGGTTTTAGCCTGAGCCTGAGATACAGTATTTTCTGATCTGGTCAACGGGCCGGATTTGAAACGCATAAGTTGAAAGGAACAAGAAGAAAAGAGAAAAGAAATGAAGTCTATGCGTTCATTTGGCGATACCATTCGTATAATGATACACCCAGCGCATGACTCACATTGAGGGAAGCAATGGGGCCGGGAACGGGAATAAAAACGTGTTTTGTGGCCAGCTTCAACACGGGATCGGAAATACCAAAACGTTCATTGCCTACGATCAGAACCAGCTTTTCGGGCAGTTGAACTGAATAGATATTTTCAGCGTTGTCGGTGGTTTCAATGGCAATTACCTCGTAATCATTCGGGAGATTTAGAGGAAGTTTTTCCGGTTTAATGTATTCCCAGTCGGTTTTTTCGCTGGCTCCGGAAGAGGTGCTTTTGATTTTGTAGGACCGGAAACCGGGGTCCTGTTCATACACAAACCAGGTTTTTTCCGCATTCAGATTAGCGGCGAGCCGAAGGACTGCTCCCACGTTCATGGGTGACGACAGGTTGTCGGCCACGATGATCAGCGAAGATTTGGGCTGTTCACCCGAACTCCGCTGTTCTTTGAACAGGTCGTATGAATTATTCCACGCCATTGTGATACAATTTTCCCTGCCAGGTATCGCGACGTTCCATTTCCTTTTCGATGGCCATCATGATCTGGTCGTTGCGGATATTTCCCCAACCATCACCGGCCTGGTATCGCGGCGGTACTTCACCGGCAAACCGTTCGATAATGAAGTTGGGATTCAGTCTTTCGGTGTAACGGATAATGAAGTCCACATATTCCTCGAAGGAAAACAGATCGTAAGCTTCCGGGTTTTTCCTATAGTCTTTGGCCATGTGGGTTCCATTCACGATTTGCAGCTGGTGAAATTTAATGCTGTGCAGCGGCAGTTTGGAAACGGGTTCCACCGACTGCATCATCATTTCGCGGCTTTCTCCCGGCAGTCCGAAAATAAAATGAGCTCCCGTGATGATCCCGCGTTCGGCAGTTTTCTCAATGGCTTCCACCGACTGGGCATACGTATGCTGGCGGTTCACGCGGTCGAGTACTTCGTCGTAGATGCTTTCCACACCGTATTCAACCACAATGTAATGTTGTTGGGATAATTCCTTCAGATAGTCCAGTTTGGCATCGTCCACGCAATCGGGGCGGGTACCGATGACCAGTCCTATGACGCCTTCCTGAGAAAGAGCTTCTTCGTACAGCCTCTTCAGTTTATCCAGTGGTGCATACGTATTGGAATAGGCCTGAAAATAAACCAGGTACTGATTCGCTCTGCGGTAACGGACTTTGTGAAATTCAACGCCTTCGGTTACCTGTTGTGCTACGCCTTTTTTTGGGTCGCAATAGGAGGGATTGAAGGCCTTGTTGTTGCAAAAAGTACAACCGCCCCGCGCCAGGGTGCCGTCGCGGTTGGGGCAGGTAAAACCGGCATCAACGGCCAGTTTCTGTACCCGTTCTCCAAACGTCCTTTTAAAATAATCGGAATAGGAATTAAAGCGTCTTGTTCCAAATGGTGAATTCATGGCGCAAAAGTAGATAAAAAAAGCAGGACACATGGCCCTGCTTTTTTTGAAAAGTTTGATGGATTTACGAGTTCGTGGCCCTTTCCAGCAACTTCAGTATGGAGAAAATGAAGATGGCGGAGACCAGTGTTAAGGCAACCAAAAGGGCAAAGAACTGCCACAGTTCCCATTGATCCCAGAAAGGTCCAATCAGTCCGGCCATCAGGTTTCCGATAGCGGTTGCTCCCAGCCAGCCTCCCTGTGCCAGTCCCTTGAATTGAGGCGGTGCTACTTTTGATACAAAGGAAATACCGATGGGGCTGAGAAATAGTTCAGCGATGGTCAGAGTAAAATAGGTACCGATCAGCCAGAACGGTGAACGCAATGTATCGGAAACACCACCCTGTTCAGCGAGATCATGCGGACTCATCAGGCCTTTGGAAGCCAGAATCATAATGCTGAAGCCAATGGCGGTAATGATCATCCCGATCCCGATTTTTTTCGGAGAAGAGGGTTCTTTGTTTCGTTTCCCCAGGTAGGTGAAGTACCCGACTATAATAGGAGTAAGGAAAACAATGAAGATCGGGTTGAACTGCTGGAAGATTTCCGGAGAAATCGGGTTTCCTTCGGGTTGCAGACTGCTAATGGTGTAATAAGCTACAATGCCGGAAATAACAGCAATAGCCAAACCTGACCATTTAACTTTCATGGAATTTCCCTTACCCACAAACAATACAATACCCAGTATTGCTATGAGTAATGGGAGGAAGGTGGACAGGTTAAACAAAATAGCTGTACCCTGATTTACAGATCCTACGGTGTAGTCGCGGGCAAAGATGGTTAGGGTAAACCCGTTCTGGTGGAAGGCCATCCAGAAGAAAATGACCACCAGAAACACGAGTCCCAGTGCAAGAAGTCTGTCGCGGGTTTGTTTGGAGGTCAGTTCCACTACACTTTCTTTGTTCAGTGCTTTCTTTTCCTTGTGGGTTACATCAGCGTGTTTGTAATATTTTCTGAAGCCCAGGAAGATGGCAATGGAAAGGATCATACTGGCAGCGGCAACTGCAAAGCCCGCATTGTATGATTTTCCTAAGGCATCAATATAAGTGTGCGCAAAATCAGCAAGATTAGTGAAATGACTGCCCATTTCAGCCTGGGCATATTTGGTCAGTTCCGCAGTATTTTCCAGTGTACCGTTCAGATATTTGTGTGCCAGAGAAGGGATGGCGGCATCATAATGCAGACCTTGTGTTCCCAGAATCCAGCTTCTCATTCCTCTGGCTGCACTGGGTGCAAAGAAGGCACCAATGTTGATACCCATGTAAAAAATGTTGAAGGCAGAATCGCGGAGTTTGGTGTATTTGGCTTCGTCATACAGATTCCCGACAAGTGCCTGAAGATTCCCTTTAAAAAGCCCGGTTCCCAGCGAGATGATCGCCAGTGCACCATAAATAAACCATAAACCTGTTCCAGGCATAGCCAGCATCAGGTAGCCTATAAACATAACAATGATTCCCAGCACAATGGTTTTTCCATATCCTAATACATTGTCGGCTAAAAAACCGCCCAGCAGAGGAAGGAAATAAATACCAAATAAGAAACCACCATAAATATGTCCCGCTTCCGTGGCGTTTAAGCCGAATTTGGATTGGAGGTACAGCACAAAAATTGCCAGCATGGTGTAGTACCCGAATCGCTCGCCCATATTGGCAAAAAATGCCACATATAATCCTTTGGGGTGTCCTTTAAACATAAGCTTGTAATTTTGTAAAT
>JAFGYB010000036.1 GCA_016936355.1 Bacteroidales bacterium
AAATGATCATTTGGGGGATATTGATTTCGGTTCTGCTACCGGAGACTATTTCCGACAAGACATGCTGGTGCCTTTTTTCAAGTTTTATCTGAAAGGAGAAGGGAGTTTCCATCAGGCTGTCGCCCGGATGTTCAACACCGGCACCATGAAATGGGCTTCCTTTGATCAGTGGCCTCCCCAAAAAGCGGAAAAAGAAGATCTGTACCTGAATGCTGATCACCAGCTGACAAAGGAAAAATCGGATGTGAATTCATTCGATGAATACCTCAGCGATCCCTGGAAACCGGTTCCGTATACCAACAGAGACATTGATTCTCGGCAGATGTACGACCATTTGTGGCTCAACGCCGATCAGCGGTATGCCTCCACCCGTCCAGATGTGTTGGTTTATAGTACACCTGTATTGACAAAAGATGTCACACTGGCCGGGCCGATGCTTGCCGACCTGTTTGTTTCCACCACCGGCACCGATGCCGACTGGGTGGTTAAAGTGATTGACGTGTATCCCTATGATACTCCGGATTCTGATGTAACCGGAGCTGAAATGGGTGGTTATCAACAACTGATCCGGGGTGATATTATGAGGGGGAAATACCGCAACAGCTTCGAACATCCGCAGCCTTTTGTCCCGGGAAAAGTCACCGAAATCAAGCTGCCGTTACAGGATGTGTACCACACCTTTAAAAAAGGTCACCGCATCATGATCCAGATCCAAAGCAGCTGGTTCCCCTTCTTTGACATCAATCCGCAAACCTTCACCGATATCTATAAAGCCAAGAAGAGCGATTTCCAAAAGGCTACGCAAAAGGTTTATTTCTCAGAGGAATATCCTTCAAGGATTGAAATGAAGGTGTTGAAAAGGTGACACAGGGACAAAGGGACAAGGTTTAAGTTGTACATTTTTGTTATTCTGAACGAAGTGAAGAATCTCATTTTTCATTCATCATTTTCCATTCCTTTCACACACCCATCTTTCCCAGCTCTATAGGGGCGTGCCAACACAAATAAAAAAAGTTCAATCCTGATCCCGATTTATCGGGAGTGAGAATCTGCTATCGATAAATGAAAGCGTTTCCAGGCAGACGCTCACGGCTCCCGATAAATCGCGAGCCTCAGAGCTAAACTAATTCTTCTCTTCCTTCGCAACCCCCAACCCCAAATGGGGCAGGCGCTTTACAAATAGATTTTCAATCAAAATTCCATCCGGTGTACCCGGCTGTTTTTCTTTTGGGAAGCATGGGGGGCTCTCCCAAGCTCCACTTTTTGTCTGGGGAAGCATGGGGAACTCTCCCAAGCTTCACTTTTTGTCCGGGGAAGCGTGGGGGACTCTCCCAAGCTCCACTTTTTGTCCGGGGAAGCATGGGGAACTCTCCCAAGCTCCACTTTTTGTCCGGGGAAGCGTGGGGAACTCTCCCAAGCTCCACTTTTTGTCCAGGGAGCTAATGCACAAACAGGCAAGCCTTCCTTTTTTGTTTGGGGAAGCCTTGCACAAACTTGCACGGCTCCACTTTTCGCTGGGGAGCCAATGCACAAACTTGCACAGCTCCACTTTTCGTCCGGGGAAGCTTTGCACAAACAGGCACGGCCCAACTTTTTGTCCGGGGAGGCTTTGCACAAACAGGCACGGCCCACTTTTCGTTCGGGGAAGCTTTGCACAAACAGGCAAGCCTTCCTTTTTTGCCGGGGAAGCTTTGCACAAACTTGCACGGCTGGATTTAAACAACAGTTTATCGTTCGGAATTTTTATAACTTAGCAAGGCAAAAACTAAGATTTTGAAACCTTTACCCTTAAGACTGCCCTTTCGGTTTACGGAAACAGCTCCATTTTGTCCTGTGAACTATCCCCTCTCTGTTTCTGATACAAATGAATCTTTGTGCCGACTGGGGAGCGCTGTAAAGGGCAACAAAACAGGCTGTTATCCTGGGACATTAACTTATAAACGATATATTTAATACAGGTAAAACGAGTTAGCCAACATATAATACAGTTTTTTAATAACTAAAATTTTAAACGATGAAACCAACTAATTTTAAGTATTTAATTTTTCTTTTTACAATACTGTTTTTTTTTAACAGTTGTAAAAAAGATAGTGAAACGGGAAAACTTAATGGATTGTCAGACGCTAAGTTTAACCCAGGTTTATCTTATGGACAAGTTCAAGATATTGATGGAAACGTATATAAAACAATTCAGATTGGAGATCAAATCTGGATGGCAGAAAATTTAAGAACAATACATTATAGAAACGGAGATCCAATAAAGAATGTTGAAAATAGCGATAGTTGGATAACTTTAACGACAGGTGCGTACTGTAATTATGAAAATACATTTGATAAAAATGAAATTGCGACCAGAGGTAGGTTATATAATTGGTATGCCGTTTCCGATTCTCGGAAAATTGCGCCATCAGGATGGCATGTCCCTACAGATGAAGATTGGAAAATCTTAGTTGGCAATCTGGGAGGAGACAGCGTTGCCGGTGGAAAAATGAAAGAAGAAGGGACTTTTCACTGGAATTCAGAAAATGTTGGAGCAAATAATGAAAGTGGTTTCACTGCTCTTCCAAGTGGCTATAGAGACCAATATTATGGAAGTTTTAGTGGTATTAATTATAATGCATTTTGGTGGACTTCAACAGAAGATAGCGAAACTCATTCATGGTACAGATATTTAAATAATCAATTGACAAGTGTCGGACGGTTTAGTTGGGATGTTGGAAATAAAAAATCAGGTTTTTCTGTTCGTTGTGTAAAAGATTGATTACAGTTTTGAAATACGTTGACTAATAAAAACTATAAGTCATGGCGGGGAAACGAATGAAAATGAAAATCAGTTTTCAAAAAACAAACCAATTAATTACGAAGTGAAACGTTAAGAAAACCGCCACGCCTCATAGCCTGGGGCGTTGGGTGTAACTTTAAAATGGACGACACAAACGATTATCAAAGGATAAAAAATGATAACTTAAACAGAAAGAATAATGGAATCAGCATTAGTTACAGGAGCCACAAGAGGCATTGGTTTGGAAACGGTGAAACTACTTTCAAAAAGAGGATTATTTATCTATCTGGGGAGTCGGAATCTTGAAAAAGGAGAAACAATAGTTAAAGAATTAGGTAGGAATGGATTTCAAAACATCAAAGCCATTGAAATAGATATCACAAATCCTGTCACAATAAAGTCAGCAAAAAGCATCATTGAAAAGGAGCAGGGAAAGTTAGACATCTTAATAAATAACGCAGGTATCAGTGGTGGTTTTCCTCAAAATGCCTCCAATACTCCCATTGAAGAGATAAGGAAAGTATTTCAAGTTAATTTTTTCGGGACAATACAAGTTACACAAACCTTTTTGGAATTACTTGGAAGATCAGAAAACCCGAGAATCAGTAACATAACTTCCGGTCTCGGCTCATTGACATTGCAAAATGATCCCAATTGGAAATTCTATAATTTTAAAGGAGCAAGCTATGGACCTTCTAAAACAGCACTCAATGCTTATACTATTTCATTGGCTTATGAACTGAAAGATTCACCATTCAAGGTAAATGTAATTGACCCTGGTTATACCGCAACGGATTTCAATCAACATAGAGGAGCCCTAACAGTAGAGCGTGCAGCCGCTTTTATTGTCAAACATACCTTAACTGATGCCAATGCGCCGACAGGGAAATTTTTCAGCAATGACATACAAAACGATACTGAAGAAAGTCCATGGTAAACAAAAAAAGCAGCACACAACATTTTGTATCAGTAATGGCAGGCAACATAGCACTACTCATACAATTTAACGTTTTAAACCCTATAGAGACCTGTTTCAAAAACTACTGACCAGTTCTTTGGTTTGCCTGAGTTGTCCGTACAGCTTTTCTGCCTGCGGGTAATACAGACTTTGCATTCCGTCCGAGAAAGCCTTTTCGGGGGTTTCGTGCACTTCCATAATCACCCCGTCGGCTCCGCTCATCACTCCGGCCAATGCCATGGGGGGCACATGTTTTCTGATTCCTACTCCATGTGATGGATCTACAATCACGGGTAAATGACTCTTTTCTTTCAAAAGAGGAACCGCACTCAGATCCAGTGTATTTCGGGTGCTGCGCTCAAAGGTGCGGATGCCGCGCTCACACAACAGGATTTTTTCATTGCCACCGGAGAAAACATATTCGGCAGAATACAACAACTCATCAATGGTTCCGGAAATGCCCCGCTTGATCATCACCGGTTTGTCCACCTGTCCCAGTACTTCCAGCAGGTTAAAGTTCTGGGAGTTGCGGGCGCCCACCTGGAAGATGTCTACATAATCTGCCATTTCTTCCACCTGCGATACCTGCATTACTTCCGTAATGACTTTGATGCCGTTGGCCGAACAGTGTTTGTAAAACAGTTTCAACCCGTCAATTCCCAGTCCGCGAAATGAATACGGCGAACTGCGTGGTTTGAACACGCCACCCCGCATAATGCGAATGTTGTTTTGCAACAAATGATTGACCGCACTTTCAATCTGAGCTTCGTTTTCAATGGCACAGGGACCGGCCATGATGGCCAGGCCGCCATCCCCGATTTTTACCCCGTCACCCAGATCAATGACCGTAGGATTCAGCTTCCATTTTCCGGAAACCATTTTGTATTGTTCGCTGACGCGGTGAATGTCGGCAATGCCTTCCATGCTGCCTACACAGCGCAGATCGAAATCCCCTTTGGCAATTCCCACAATGTATTCGCGTACCTGTGTTTTCACAGACTTGGCATCGATGTTCAGTTTTGCCAGTTTTTCCATGATGCCGGCTCTTTGTTCGGGGCTTATATCGTTTTTCAGTTGTATGATCATGATCGAATGGATTGAATAAATTGACGGATGTTTTTCTTCAGGCCGGAACCCTGCTCCAAAGCCCGGATAAAAGCGCTGCCGATGATGGCTCCAGAGGCATATTGACAGGCTTTTTCGTAACTTTCTTTGTTGGAGATCCCAAAACCAATGAGTAACGGATTTTTCAGGTGCATGTTCTGAATGCGTTCAAAATAATGCTGCTCTGCATCTTGTACATTCAGATTCTTTCCTGTGGTGGAAGCCGAAGAAACCACATACAGAAAGCCGCTGGTCGCTTCATCCAGCAACCGGATGCGTTCCGTTTCCGTTTGGGGGCTGATCAGGAACACAAAATTGAGTCCTAGTTTCTCTACTTTATGCTGATAATTTTCGATGTA
>JAFGYB010000037.1 GCA_016936355.1 Bacteroidales bacterium
ATCCCCCGGTACATACAACTGAGGATATACAATCGGAATGTAATAAGTGTTCAAAGTAAAGCTAACTGTCTGTGAAAATACAGTATCCACATTGGGGTTGATAATGGCAATCAATCTCATTTCAACATCCACGGGATCGGTACTTTCTGCATTGGCTTTCATGGTATTCACTTTGTTGTTGAAATTACTTACAACAACGCTTAAAGTGTCAATACTTTCTGTAGTACCCAATGACTGGGGTTCAGCGAAGTTAGTGCCGGCTTTTGCAATCTGCAGGAAGTACTGAACGGAAGTGTTAAATCCATATTCAGCAGGTGACCATGTAAACTGCACAACACTGTCGGCTTGCGATTTGGCAAAAGTAATGACTGATCCATCGGTAATACCCGATAAATTGGGAGCCTTTACATTAGCCGGATTAAAGACTACCTTGGGGGCTTCCTTCTGGCAGGAATAGAAGCCCAACATGATAGCAAATACTAAAAGAATTATTGATATTTTTTTCATGTTCATCTCAATTTAAGATTAGTAACCAGTATTTTGTTTCAGGTTAGGATTGGCAGAAAGATCGGCAGCAGGAATAGGATACAGATCGTATTTGCTGTTGGTTCCGATGCCATCTTTCACACCACCTTTCCATGGCCATAAGTAAGTATCACCAGTAAATTCACCGAAACGAATCAGGTCGGTTCTGCGGGTACATTCCCAGTACAGTTCACGGCCTCTTTCATTCAGGATGAACGGCAGAGTCAGATCACTTTCAGTAATATCACCGGCAGTATTGCCATAAGCACGTTGTCTCAGCAGGTTGATGTAGTGAACAGCAGTAGCCATATCGCCACCGGTTCCGCCTCTCAATACTGCTTCAGCATACATCAGGTATACATCGGCCAAACGGAAGAGCGGGAAGTCAGTGTCGGTGAAGGTAAGGTCCTTACCTGCAACACCTGCAGAGGTTACGTTTTTAAATTTAGCAACAGCATAACCATCGGTGAATGTTCCAATGTCATTGATTTCAAGAGACTGTCCGTCTGTGTAGAACAACGCTCTGTGGTCAATCTTGTTCTGTGTGATGGTGTAGGTGTATGGAGGCGTTCCCAGTTTCAAGGTAATGGTATAGTTACTTGCAGTAGGAATGTTCAGGTTACCACCGTTTTCTTTCAATGTATTGCCATTATCAACACCGTAGTTTAATCCCCAATCGTGGTTGGCACGGAATTTAAAGTCACCAGCCGGGAAGTCACCGGTAATAGACCAGGTATCTGTGGTAGGATCATAGGTCATATCCGTGGTCCAGTTGCCACCGGGAGTGATGGCACCAATGATGGACCAGGTAGTCTTGGTCATGGTATAAGCCATGTTGGTTAAATCAACGTTCATTTTATAATAACCGGCGTCTGTAACTGAAAGGTTACCACCGGATGTACTCAAAGTACCGGCAGTTGAACCTGCACCGTAAGCAACATCCCAGTTACGGGCAGCAGTAATTTTAAATTCACCGGCAGGATCCATATTAACGTATCCTTCATAGGTGTTGTCGCTGTTCACAGAAGCCAGTGCAGGAGCCGTGCTTGGATCCCAACCCTGGTAACCACCCGGTACATAAATTTCAGGATAAGTTGCCTGAGCAGCTTTCATAGCCTTTACAGAAGGTGAAGGAGGCATTACACCGTTAAACAAATCAACCAATGCACTGGTTGTACGGGTACCGGCCCAACCACCATCAATACCGAAGTCGGCAGGATTCATACTTCCACCAACGGCAGCATGGATAATAAAAGTGGTACCACCCCAGGTTTGGGTATGAACACCGTCAAATTCAATGGGGAAGATTACTTCCGGATTGTTGACATTGTTGTCGGCAAGGAACAGATCCTGATAGCTTGAATCCAGTGCATAACCATCGTTAATTACTTTGTTACAGTAGGTAAGACAGTCAGTATAACGTTCGGTACCTGTGTAAACTTTGGCATTGAGGTACAGTTTAGCAAGCAAAAATTCGGCAGCACCCTGATCGGCTCTTCCGTATTCATTGGTACGGGCAGGAAGCAGGTCGGGAATGATGGCTTTCAGTTCAGATTCAACATAACTGAAGAGGTCCGTTCTTGAGATTTGCGGAGGGAAGAATGCGCCCACCGGATCCTTTTCGGTTACAAAAGGAACATTACCAAAAAGATCCAATGCATGATAGTAACTTAAAGCACGCAGGAAACGAGCTTCAGCACGGTAATGTGCAATTTTGGCTTTCAGTTCTGCACTGACTCCGCGTTCGGTCAATTTAGCATCTGTAGTTTGTCTCAGGAATTCGTTGCATTGGGCAACCTGAAACATAACTCTTGAGTAAAATGCAGTGATAAAGACGTCGCTGGAATTCCAGGATTGTTTGTGAAAATTGTGGATGGTTTGGTCATTCCAGGAAATCACAGCCTCGTCGGTAGGCAGTTCCTGAAGATGCCAATAACCACGGAGGTATTCACCAAAACCTTCGTCAATACCACTAATATCGGGCTGACCGGCAGGTCCCTGTTGTCCGGAGGTAGCCAGTCCAGCATAAAGTTTAGCCAAAACCTGTTTATAAGCGGCAGTATCGTTGTATACTGTAGCGCTCGTAACCACTGTCGGGCTCAACGGTATTGTGTTCAAATCCTTCGTACAAGATGAAATGACGAACACCAATCCCGTTATCAATAATAATTTTGAAAATATTCTATACATATCGTTTGTTTTTTCAATTAGAAATTAAGATTTAAACCGAAAACCATAATTCTGGGTCTGGGGTAGATGTTGTTGTCAATACCTCCGTCCACTTCAGGATCCAACCCGTTGTACTTGGTAATAACAAAAGCATTGTTCATGGTAGCTGACAGTCTCAGGCTGACCGGTGTTTTGCTCTTGTCCTTATTGATATTTGGGAAGGTGTAGCTTAAGCTGATGTTGTCCATCTTGAAGAATGAAGCATTCTGGATGTAGTAATCAGATAAGTACTGAGGATTAACAAAACCAGTATTGGTAACAGCTGTTGTAATGTTACTCAAATAAGGTCCTTCAGGACGATACAGTCTTGAGTAAACAGCATTGGATGAGTTAATGTTGTTGTAAACATAGTTGTTCAGATTGGCTCTTCCTGAGAAGGAGAAGTTCCAGTTCTGGTAATCCAGAGAGGAAGAGATACCCAGTGTGATGTTCGGATCGGGACTGTGTGCATGATATAAATCCAGAGCATTGATCACTCCGTCACCATTGCGGTCTACATACAAACCTTCGATGGGTTTACCATTTTTATCATATACCTGCTGGTATACGAAGAATGAATTTCTGGCATAACCTACGCTGTTAACCTGAATTTGGTTACCCACACCACCAGAGATATTACCGGTTTGGAATCCAACAAACTCAGGATTGTCATTGGCAGTCAGTTTGGTGATCTTGTTTTCGTTGTAGGTAGCGTTGAACCCGATGGTCCATTTCAGGTCCTTTTTGGCGATAGCGCGTCCAAAAATGGAGAATTCCATACCCTTGATTTCCAGGTTACCAATATTGGCAAAAATGTAGTTGGAAAGGTTAGAACCGGCAGGCACGTTCACATACTCGATCAAATCTTTTGTTTTACGGTAGTAAACATCCAACTGACCATAGATTCTGTCCTGGAAGAAACCGTAGTCGATACCGGCATCGTAGGTAGCCGTTGTTTCCCATTTGATGTTTTCGTTGTATGCATTAGCACGCAGCGTTGTGTAGAAAAGGTTGCCAAACGGATATTGTGCGGTATTTGTACTGTAGGTATAAGAACCAACATACGGGTAGTCAGCCAAAATAGTTCCACCCTGGGGTAAAATATTTTGTTGTCCGGTTTCCCCGTAGCTTAATCTTAATTTCAGGTGTGAAATTACTTTCACGTTTTTCATCCAGGGTTCTTCAGAAATTCTCCAGGCAAAAGCTGCTGATGGGAACAGACCCCAGCGATTATTGGGAGCAAAACGAGAAGAACCGTCATTACGTACAGTAACAGTCAGTAAGTAACGATCTTTGAATGAATAGTTCAAACGACCAAAGAACGATACGAGGTAGTATTCAGTCGGGTTGTCGTAGATGGTAAAATCATAATTATGATAATAGTTACCCACTTCTGAATAGTCTTTGGTATAGAAATGCTGCCATGAATAACCGGCCATCAGATTGAAATGACTCTGAATGTTTGTAAAGTCTTTATTGTAATCCATATAGAAGTCAAACAGGTCATTCTTCTTCGTTTGGTTGTAATCACTTCTGTAACCACCACCATTCTTTGGATCAAAATGGAAGGAAGCATAGATGGGCGAAATGTCGTGACCTACACTATAGGAGTGGTCCATAGCCAAATTCATATGGGCTGACAAAGCAGGCAGGAAATGGAATTTATAATCCAGTTTCAAATTTCCCATGATCTGGTTAACTTTCGAGGTGTTGTCTCTCAGGTAAAGTAATGCCATGGGGTTGGTAGTAGCCTGGGTAACAGGCATTCCGGTTGCAGGATTCACCCGGGTATAATAGCCACCGTAATCAGTATACATGGAAGCGGCTTCCCCATAGGCAGTTTCATAAGAAACTAACTGCAGAGTACTGTTATAAACCGGTTGTGTGGGATCCATTTGAATGGCAGCACCGATGGCATCGGTATTGGCAAAACGGTTTTTAATAAAGGATCCGTTCACATTCAAAGTTACCTGCAGATGATTGTTGAATAAACTAGGAGATAAGGTAGCGTTCAAAGTGGTACGTTTGAAACTTCCGGTTTTCAGGATACCGTTTTGATCGGTATGGCCTGCGGAAATACGGTAAGGAAGCCACTTGGTAGAACCCGTAAGACTGATGTGTTGTTCGTTACCAATTCCCACACCATAAATTTCCTGTTGCCAGTTGGTACTGCTGTTTCCCAACAGATCCACATGGGTGGGGTACTGTGTTCTCATTAATTGTTTAAACTGAGCCGTATCGTACACACTCAACATCTTGATGGGGTTGGAGAAGGTAACCTTGGTGTTGAAATTGATTTTCAAACCCTGTCCTTTTTCTCCCTTTTTGGTAGTAATGATGATTACACCATTGGAAGCTCTTGACCCGTAGATTGCCGTTGCAGAGGCATCTTTCAAAATAGTCATGCTTTGAATGTCTTCCGGGTTAATTGAGTTCAACGGGCTGCGGGCACCGGAAATACCACTGGTGGAAAGCGGAACTCCGTCCACAACAATCAAGGGATCGTTGCTGGCATTCAGTGAAGAACCACCCCTGATGCGGATCGTAGATCCGGCACCGGGAGCACCCCCCTGGGTAGTGATCGCAACACCGGGAACTTTACCCACCAGCAAATCCATGGGAGAAATGTTTGCTCCTTTGTTGAATTTACCGGCGCTGACCGATTCGACCGATCCGGTTGCGTCTTTTTTCTTTTCAACACCGTAACCAATAACCACCAGTTCGTTCAGGTTGGCAGCTGTGGGTTTCAGTTTAACGTTTACTGTTGTGTTCGGTTGAACAGCTATTTCCTGGGATTCATAACCAATGTATGAATAAACCAGTGTAGCCCCTGCATTAACAGTAAGAGAGTACTTACCGTCAATATCGGTGATGGTACCGGTGGAAGTTCCTTTAACCTGAACGGTAGCACCCGGTAACGGGGTCCCGTTCGAAGCATCAGTAATTACACCCTGTACCGTCCCGGACTGGGCAAAAACGGTTGATAGTCCCCCAAATAAGAGGAGTATCAACAACAATGAGCTAGGGATAAATTTTTTTATCATAACATGCTTTTTTAATTTAGATAAATAATAAAACGTGAACTTTATTTCGATTTGGAAATTTGCTTATTGATAAGTTAAATGATTTTAACATTATTCTGCTCTTGCTGGGTACTTTTTATATCGTTTTAGTCTTTTGTTTGACTACTGTAATCATGATGTTAACAATAGTTAAAACAACACTAACATGCAAAGTTAAATTTTTTTAAATATAGTGGTTTTTGGCCAATTTATTTGGAATTTTTTAAAATAACGTGATTTCTGCAAAGGTTTGATAAAGAATTCGATACTGCGATTTGAATTTTTGAGTTCAAACGTTTACAATTGACCGGAAACGAATTCGCAAACGATTGAAATAAGTATTTTTTTCAGTTATGAAATAAATGTTAAGAAAATTATAGAAAAATCAGCGAAATCCAATGTTTGCGCCGTTTTAGCCTTCTAAATGCTGTCTTTTTTGACTCGGCAGACCCAGTACAACGAGACGATAGGAATCATCAATCCATCCCCGGAGCAGGTCGTCAGCTACAAACTCATCCAGAAGTATCGTATTCCAGTGTTTTTTATTCATATGATATCCCGGTAAGATAAAGTGATACTCTTCTCTCAAACGAAGGGCTTTTTCCGGAGCACATTTCAGATTGATGCTCTGCGGTATTTCCAGGTTCAGTAAAGCAAATATTTTGTCCTCTACTTTAAACACAAGGGTGGTATCGTTGAAGGGAAAGCTTTCTGATACTGCTTTTTTGGAAAGGCAGTAGGTGCGGATGTCTTCAATATTCATACCGATAGTGTTGGGTTTTAAAAATAGGGATAATTAATGATGTGAAGGCAAAAAATTGCCCTGAATGGGTTTTTATTTACATTTGCAAACAAGAGATAAGTTTTTGCATGAAATGGAGCAATCCATTTGAAAAGCTTGTCTCTCTTTTTCTTAAAGAAAATGAATCCAATTACAAAACAACGATGGGACTGAAAGAAAAAACAACTGATTTAAGAACGCGGATGCGTAATGCACTGATGGGAGGTGGCGAAAAGGCCATCAAAAAGCAAAAAGCCATTGGTAAGCTGACCGCCCGCGAAAGGATTCTGGCTTTGCTGGATCCCAACACGTTTCATGAGTATGATCTTTTTGTGGAACATGCCGGACGCGATTTCGACATGGACAAAAAGTATTTACCGGGTGATGGTGTACTTACCGGAACCGGTATGATCATGGGACATCCGGTGTGTATTTACGCACAGGATTTTACGGTGGCAGGCGGCTCTTTGGGCTGGATGCATGCCAAAAAGATTACCAAAATCATGGATCATGCACTCAAGCTGAAAGTTCCGATTATCGGTATCAACGATTCCGGTGGTGCCCGTATTCAGGAAGGCGTGAATTCTCTGGCCGGTTATGGAGAAATATTCTACCGTAATACACAAGCGTCGGGAGTGGTGCCTCAGATTTCCGTGATTTTAGGACCCTGTGCCGGGGGTGCCGTTTATTCTCCCGCATTAACTGACTTTGTTTTCGTGGTTGAAAATATTTCTAAAATGTTTATCACGGGACCGGAAGTCATCAAAACGGTATTGGGAGAAGAAATCTCTATGGAAGACCTGGGTGGAGCCCGGGTACATTGTGAAACTACGGGTAATGCCCATTTTTTTGCCCGGAGTGAGGAAGAATGCTTTAGCCAGATTAAAGATCTGATCAGCTACATTCCCTGGAACAACTCACGAAAAGCAGAGAAATTTCCCAAGAAAAAACCCAAGACCAAAAAATACAATATTGAAAACATTATTCCTTCCGATCCCCGCGAACCCTATGATGTTCGCGATGTGATCAAGGCGCTCACAGACGATTCGGAATTTTTGGAAATTCAGGATTTGTTCGCTCAAAATATTGTGATCGGGTTTGGTAGAATGGATGGTGATACGGTGGGTTTTGTGGCCAACCAACCTCTGGTTTTGGCTGGTGTATTGGATGTGGACTCGTCCGATAAAGCCGCCCGTTTCATCCGCTACTGCGATGCTTTCAATATTCCTTTAGTGACCCTGGTTGACTTACCAGGCTATCTGCCGGGTGTGGATCAGGAACATGCCGGGGTGATCCGACACGGTGCCAAGATCCTTTATGCCTATTCCGAAGCAACGGTTTCCAAGATTACACTGATTATGCGAAAAGCCTATGGCGGTGGTTATATTGCCATGTGTTCACACCATCTCCGTGCCGACTTCGTGTTTGCCTGGCCAACCGCTGAAATTGCCGTCATGGGTCCCGAGGGAGCAGCCAACATTATTTTCCGAAAGGAAATATCTTCGGCTGAAAATCCGGAAGAATACCGGAAACTGAAAGTGGAAGAATACAAGGAAAAATTCGCTAACCCCTATGTGGCTGCTGCTTATGGTTATATTGATGCCGTCATCGAACCGGAAGAAACCCGGAAAATGATCATCAGGGCGCTGGAAATTTCTTCCAGTAAAGAAGAAACCGGACCAGCTAAGAAACACGGTATTCCACCCTTTTAATTCAAAGACAATGGCAGAAGATCAAAAATATGAATGGGCTGAATTTACGGTGGGAGGTATGTTTTACAAAACCCAGCTTACCAAAAAATTCAAGAACCGTACGACCTATGAAGAAGCAGATCCCAAGCTCATCAAGGCGTATATACCCGGTACCATTGTTGAAATTCATGTGCGAAAAGGAAGTACTGTTAAGGAAGGAGATTCTTTGCTGATTCTGGAAGCCATGAAGATGAGAAATGTGGTCGCAGCGCCTTTTGATGGAAAGATCAAGCAGATTCTGGTGAAAAAAATGGAACTGGTTGGTAAGAATCAGCTGATTATTGAAATGGAGTAATCAGGCCTGAAACCAGTGATTGGTTTCGTCCACATAGGTTAAAATCTCTTCTTTACCCAAACCTGATACAGACGATGTCTGTATCAGGGGCGGTAAAGACTCCCAGTTTTTTTTCAATATTCTTTTATACAAAGAAATACTCTGGTCCTTTTTGGTGCTGCTAAGTTTATCCGTTTTGGTGAAAATAATAGCGAACGGGATTTCCGATTCTCCCAGCCATGCTATGAATTCCAGGTCAATTTTTTGGGGCTCGAGACGGGCGTCTACCAAAACAAATAAAGTCATCAGGTTCGGCCGGGCCAGAATATAGTCCCGGATCATTTTTTCCCAGCTTTTCCTGTCGCTTTTCGATCTTTTGGCATATCCATATCCCGGTAAGTCAACAAGATACCAGGCTTTATTGATCAGATAATGGTTGATGGTGATGGTTTTTCCCGGAGTGCCTGAAATACGGGCCAGTTTTTTCTGACCGGTCAGCATGTTGATCAACGAAGATTTCCCCACATTGGAGCGACCGATAAAGGCATATTCCGGTTTGTCAGGTTGGGGACACTGTTTGATTGTGGTTGAACTGACAACATATTCTGCCTGGTGAATCTCCATGGAAATACGGTTACACGCGTAGCGCTATTTATTCTTTTTGTATGTATTGACGTGCCGGTCCTTTTTCTGGTGATAAATATCGTTAATGGTCACCAGTATTCCGGTTTCTTCCACATCCCCGAAGTGGTCGTTCAGGCTGGTTCCAAAGGTCCTCATAGTGGAAGATAAATTCATGTACGCATTGATCAAAGGCGGAACATTTTGCCCCAGTTTGCGTACTTTCTGAACCAGAATTTTATAATCCTCTTCGTAATTGTATCCGGAGAAGAAACTGTCCAGTACCTTTTCTTCCGTTGTAACAACCAGGGGGTTATGAGGGCGAATTAAAACATCCTTATCCGGAAAATATTTGTGCATGAAATAAAGGATCATGTCACGTGCCAGTTGATCGTAATGAGGATACATAGTGACTTTTCCGAACAGATACCTGATGTGTTCGTGGTCGACAATTAAAGCTCCGATTCCGTCCCATAAATTGTCCAGAGCGAAGAGGCCCCGTCTGAGGTTGAATGTGGGCTGGTAGAGGGGTTGCACAAACGAACGTCCCAGCTCAATAGTGAACGGAAGGTATTTGTCGATAAACTTCTGGGAATAGCTGAAAAGCCGGGAAGTGGGGGAATACACTTTTCCTTTTTCCACTTTCAGGTTGTTGCAGTCAATGAATCGATAACCGCCTACAATGGCCTGTTCATCAGGATCCCAGACAATCATTTGTTTGAAGGAGTTTTCTCCGGTATCGTATTCGTCGATGTCAATACTTTTTCCGGTTCCGCCCCCCGCATCACGAAATGTTACTTCCCGGAGCCTGCCAATTTCACGCATCACATGAGGTGAGTCGGCATCGGTAATGATGTAAATTTCGTTGTTGCCGTTATTGGTTTTGCGTAACCTTTTGTCTTCAGTGAGTTCACGGACGAGGAACTCTATATCAACAGGAGGAATGATTGTTTCCATTGTGTTTTCCATTTTTGCAAAGATACATCAATCTGCCACAAAAGGCTGATTTGGATTGTCTTTCAGAAAATAAATATAATCGTGCAAAGCAGCAGCCCAGCCCTGGGCTGTTTTTTGTTTGTTGAAAGTTTCAAAACTAACTGGTTTCCCAAAGGTTATGGTAATGGTTTTGTTCCGGTATTTGTAAAATTCATCCACCAAATAAAGCATCTCGATGTTGCTTTTGATTTTGAGCCGTTTTCTCCAATTGGCCAGGTTGTAAAAGAAGTTGGTGTTTCTTCCGCTGATGTGGGTTGGAATCACATCGCGTTTGAACCGGCGTGCTTTGGTGATGAAAGTAGGTTTCCATTCCAGGTCTTTAATAATTCCTTTTCGTTTCCGGGAAACCAGTCCGGCAGGAAAATAACAGACAATACGGTCTGAGGCAAAGGTGTCGTTGATGATCTTGAGGTTTTCCATGTTGGAACCGTGTTTGTTTATCGGAATAAACAAGGGTTCCAGGTTTTTGATGTTCATCAGAATATCGTTTACCGGAAAGATCAGATCGTTGCGAATAGTGCCCACAGTCAGCATCAGTGCCAACCCGTCCAGTCCGCCCAGCGGGTGATTGGAGGCGACTATCGCCTTTCCGGACTTGGGAATATTTTCCGCACCGATTACTTCCAGTTTTGTGTTCATGGTTTCGAGCGCTCCGGCAATGAACGGGAGGCCTGTAAGGTGACCGTATTGTGACAAGAATTCATTCAGGTCATCCTGGTGTACGATCCTTTTCAGATAGCGGATCACAAATCCCGGCAAGGCTTTTCTGAGCTTGGGACTTTTGTTCTCAATGACTTTCTCAACATCAATGTATTCGGGTTGAAAAGGTTCTTTTTCTTCCTTGGAATCCTGCATCTTTTTCAAATTTTTCGACACAAAGCTAAGGATTAATTTTTTTCGGTGTTTCTCTTTGTTTTGTCTGATCCTTCATGCGAATTAATGTTAACAATTTTGGCTTTCCTGAATTGTTGATAAAAAATGGAGTGCTGAAACATGACTTTGTAGGGGGCTGTATATCATTTTTTTAAATAATTATTTTTTGATAAAAACCACCATAAAAAACAAGGATTTTTCAACAATGTGGTAAAAAGTGGTAAATAATGTAAAAAAGTGGGAAATATTATACTATATTTACACCATTAAAAACGCATTTGATGCTCAACGTTTTAGGAACATACGAGGCAAAGCTGGATACCAAGGGTAGGTTCATGTTTCCAGCACCTTACAAAACCCAGTTGGGGGAAGAGGTGCAAAAGGGCTTTGTGGTAAAGCGCAGCATTTTTAAAAAATGTCTGGAGATTTTTACCATGGAGCAGTGGAATCAGGAGTCGGCCATGGTCAGCAAGCTGAATATGTTCAAAAAACGAAACGCAGAATTTGTTACCAAGTTTATGGCTGGCGTTAAACCGGTCGAGCTGGATGGTAATGGCAGGCTTTTACTTCCAAAGGAC
>JAFGYB010000038.1 GCA_016936355.1 Bacteroidales bacterium
GAAAAAGAATAGTTGGTAACTTTTATTAATTTTAAACATTGGGTTTAAAATGGCAAAAGAAATTAGTGGATTAATTAAACTACAGATCAGAGGGGGAGCCGCAAACCCATCACCTCCGGTAGGTCCCGCATTGGGTGCCAAGGGTGTGAACATCATGGAATTCTGTAAACAGTTTAATGCTCGTACGCAGGAGCAGGCCGGTAAGGTGATTCCTGTGATCATTACTGTTTATAAGGACAAATCTTTTGATTTCATCCTGAAAACACCTCCGGTAGCTGTACAGATCATGGAAGCTGCAAAACTGAAAAAAGGTTCTGCTGAATCCAACCGTACCAAAGTAGCTACCATTACCTGGGATCAGGTGAAAGTGATTGCCGAGGCAAAAATGCCCGACTTGAATGCTTTTACCGTTGAATCGGCCATGAAAATGGTGGCCGGTACTGCCAGAAGTATGGGCGTAAGAATTAAGGGCGAATTCCCCGCAAATTAATATCTGTTAACAGGAGGAGAATATGGCAAAATTGACAAAAAAACACAAAGAAGCGTTAGCCAAATTCGACAAGAATCAACAGTACTCCTTAGCAGAAGCAGTTAAATTAGTAAAAGACATCACTTATACAAAATTTGATGCTTCAGTTGATTTAAGTATTCGTTTGGGTGTAGATCCCCGGAAAGCAAACCAGATGGTTCGCGGTTCGGTAACTTTGCCCCACGGTACTGGTAAGGACTTGCGTGTACTCGTTTTGTGTACACCTGATAAGGAGGAAGAAGCGAAAGCTGCCGGAGCCGACTATGTCGGTCTCGACGAATACGTCGATAAAATCAAAGGCGGTTGGACCGATGTTGATGTCGTAATTACGATGCCCAGTGTGATGCCTAAAGTAGGGGCATTGGGTAGAATTTTAGGTCCTCGCGGTTTGATGCCGAACCCCAAAACGGGTACGGTAACCATGGAAATTGGTCAGGCTGTGAGCGCTGCAAAAGCAGGGAAGATTGATTTTAAAGTGGATAAATTCGGTATTATTCATTCACCCGTTGGAAAAGTAAGCTTTGAAGCTGACAAACTGGAGGATAATATTTCCGAACTGGTTCACATGATCATGAAACTCAAACCGGCTGCTGCCAAAGGTACTTATGTAAAAAGTATTTACCTGACCAGCACCATGAGTCCCGGTATTGCCCTTGACCTGAAATCGATTACTGCTGCTTAGGCTTAACGGATTAACGAGCATTAATTATGAGAAAAGAAGATAAAAAACAACTGATCGATTCCTTAGTAACACAGCTGACAGAAAACAACAACTTCTACCTGGCTGATGTATCGACATTAAATGCTGCCGATACCAGCAAGCTGAGAAGAATGTGTTTCAACCGTGGCATTCAGCTTCGTGTGGTGAAAAACACCTTGCTGAAAAAAGCTATGGAAGCTGTTGACAAGGAATTTGAAGGGTTAGATGTTGCACTGAAAGGTCACAGTTCGTTGATGTTTGCTGAAGCTGGAAATGCTCCCGCAAAATTGATCAAGGAATTTAGAAAAAAACAGGAATACCCCAAGCTGAAAGCTGCCTACATTGAAGAAATGATTTATGTAGGCGACAATCAACTGGAATTCCTCGCCGCAATCAAGTCCAAAAACGAACTGATTGCCGATGTTGTGGCCTTGCTTCAGTCACCTGTTAAGAACGTTGTGTCTGCTTTACAATCTGGTGGTAACAACCTAACCGGAATTCTTAAGACCTTATCAGAACGACCTGAATAAGGGTACAACTAAAAAACTGAATTAATAGAATTTGTAACAATTTTAAAAAAACAATAAAATGGCAGATTTAAAAGCATTTGCAGAACAATTGGTAAACCTCACCGTTAAAGAAGTAAACGAACTGGCAGAAATTCTCAAGACTGAGTATGGTATTGAACCTGCTGCTGCTGCAGTAGCCGTTGCTGGCCCCGCTGGTGGCGCTGGTGAAGAAGCTGCTGAGGAAAAAAGTTCTTTCGATGTTATCTTGAAAAGCGCCGGTCAGTCTAAACTGGCTGTTGTGAAATTGGTGAAAGAATTGACCAGCTTAGGTTTGAAAGAATCTAAAGAACTGGTTGATTCAGCTCCCAAAGCCCTCAAAGAAGGCGTTTCAAAAGACGAAGCAGAAGCCCTCAAATCTCAGCTCGAAGCTGCAGGTGCTGAGGTAGAAGTAAAATAATCCCATTTTGGGATACCAACACACGACCTCTGTCCCGGTTTTCGGGACAGAGGTTTGTGGCTATATGCTCTTTTACATCTTTCTTGCTTTTTTCGCTGACCTAAAGTGTCGGCTTTGTTCATAACTTAAAACTATAGTGCCTTGGCTGGAATCAAAACCGAAAGAATCAGTTTCGCATCGACTCAAAACAGGATGCAATACCCCGATTTTCTGGATATTCAGTTAAAATCGTTCCAGGACTTCTTCCAACTGGAAACGAATACAGAAAATCGCACCAATGAAGGACTTTTCAGGGTTTTTTCTGAGAATTTCCCGATTACCGATGCAAGAAATAATTTTGTCCTGGAATTCCTGGACTATTTTGTAGATCCTCCCCGTTACACCATCGATGAATGTTTGGAAAGAGGTTTGACCTATAGCGTTCCGTTAAAGGCCAAGCTGAAACTGTATTGTACCGATCCCGAACACGAAGATTTTGAAACCATCGTTCAGGATGTGTATTTGGGTATGATCCCTTATATGACCCCGCACGGAACCTTCATCATAAATGGTGCCGAACGGGTCATCGTTTCCCAGTTGCACCGGTCTCCCGGTGTGTTCTTCGGGCAACACAGGCATGCCAATGGTACCCAGCTCTTTTCAGCCCGTATCATTCCTTTCAAAGGATCCTGGATAGAGTTCTCTACCGACATCAACAACGTGATGTATGCCTACATCGACAGAAAAAAGAAATTACCGGTAACTACTTTACTTCGTGCCATCGGTTATGAAACCGACCATGATATCTTGGAAATCTTCGATTTGGCTGAAGAAATCAAAGTAAGTAAAACCGCATTGAAACGCGTTATGGGCCGCAGCCTGGCAGCCCGTGTGGTTCGTTCCTGGTTCGAAGATTTTGTGGACGAAGATACGGGTGAAGTGGTGACCATCGAAAGAAATGATGTGATCATTGAACGCGAAACCATTCTCGAAAAAGAACACATTGATCAAATCCTCGATGCCGGCGTCAAATCCATCCTGTTGCATAAGGATGACGAAAGCATCACTGATTACGCCGTTATATTTAACACCTTACAAAAAGATACCACCAATTCTGAAAAAGAAGCGGTGGAATACATTTATTTCCAGTTGAGGAATGCACTGCCTCCGGATGAAGAAACTGCACGAAGCGTTTTTGAAAGACTGTTCTTCTCCGATAAAAGATACGACTTAGGTGAAGTCGGAAGGTACAGAATCAACAAGAAACTGGAAATTGACACACCCATGGATGTGAGTGTGCTGACCAAGGAAGACATTGTGTTAATCATCAGACACCTGATCAAATTGTTGAATCAGAAAACCATTGTCGATGATATTGACCACTTGAGTAACCGTAGGGTTCGTACTGTTGGTGAACAGTTGTATGGTCAGTTCGGTGTTGGTTTGGCCCGTATGGCTAGAACCATTCGCGAAAGAATGAACGTTCGCGACAACGAAGTGTTTACTCCTTCCGATCTGATCAACGCCAAAACGTTGTCTTCGGTTATTAACTCTTTCTTTGGTACCAATGCACTGTCTCAGTTTATGGACCAAACCAATCCGCTGTCGGAAATTACCCACAAACGGAGAATTTCTGCTTTGGGACCGGGTGGTCTTTCCCGCGAACGTGCCGGGTTTGAGGTTCGTGACGTGCACTATACACACTACGGACGTCTGTGTACCATTGAAACTCCTGAAGGGCCTAACATTGGTCTGATTTCATCACTGTGTGTGTTTGCAAAAATCAACCACCTTGGATTTATTGAAACACCATACCGTAAGGTTGTGGAAGGGGTGATTGATTACAAACAAGAGCCTATATATCTGAGTGCTGAAGAGGAAGAAGACAAAATTATTGCTCAGGCCAATACCGTGGTTGCTGAAGACGGCGGTTTTGTTAATGATAAAGTTAAAGTTCGTTATCAGGCCGACTATCCTATCACACCTCGTGAAGAAGTGGACTTGATTGACATTGCTCCCAACCAGATTGCTTCCATCGCCGCATCCTTGATTCCCTTCCTGGAACACGATGATGCGAACCGTGCTTTGATGGGCTCCAACATGATGCGTCAGGCTGTTCCTTTGTTGAACCCTGAAGCTCCGTTGGTTGGAACCGGAATTGAAGCCCCTGTGGCTCGTGATTCAAGAGTATTGGTAGTAGCTGAAGGTGATGGGGTGGTTGAATATGTGGATGCCAAAAAAATTGTGATCCGCTATTCAAGAGACGAGATGGAAAAACTGGTCAGCTTTGACGACGATGTGAAAGAATACGAATTGGTAAAATTCCGTCGTACCAACCAGAATACCTCGGTTAACCTTCGTCCGATTGTGAGAGTCGGAGATAAAGTATCTTCCGGACAGCCGTTGTGTGAAGGGTATGGTACTGAAGGCGGAGAACTGGCACTGGGACGGAATGTGAAAGTGGCCTTCATGCCCTGGAAAGGATACAACTATGAAGATGCCATCGTAATTTCCGAAAAGATTGTTAAAGAAGACATCTTTACTTCGGTTCACATTGAAGAGTTTACGTTGGAAGTTCGTGATACCAAACGCGGTATTGAAGAACTGACCAATGATATTCCCAATGTGAGTGCTGAAGCTACCAAAGATCTGGATGAAAATGGATTGATCCGTGTAGGTGCTGAAGTCACCGAAGGGGATATCCTGATTGGTAAGATTACCCCGAAAGGGGAAAGTGATCCCACACCGGAAGAAAAACTGCTGCGTGCCATCTTTGGTGATAAAGCCGGTGATGTGAAGAATGCTTCATTGAAAGCACCGCCATCGTTGGTAGGTGTAGTGTTGGAAAACCATTTGTTCTCCAGAACAGTGAAGACTACCAAGACTAAAAACAAAGAAAAAGAGATTACTTCTCAGCTGGATGAGGAATACAATAAACTCTTTTCTGAACTGAAAGCTAAGTTGGTGGACAAGCTTACTGTAATTGTCAGCAACAGAACCTCTCAGGGCGTGGTGAACATGTTCGGTGAAATTGTGGTTCCTACTAAAACCAAGTTCACTCAGAAGATCCTCCATTCGTTGGATTATATCAATATCAATCCCAACAAATGGACAACGGATAAAGAAAAGAACGAATTGATCAAGAAGTTGCTCAGCAACTACAATATCAAATATAAAGAGCTGTTGGGTGTTTACAACCGCAAGAAATTCGTTGCCGCTGTCGGTGATGAGTTGCCTAATGGTATTGTGCAGTTGGCCAAGGTTTATATTGCCAAAAAACGGAAACTGAAAGTAGGAGATAAGATGGCCGGTCGCCACGGAAACAAGGGGATCGTCGCCAAAATCGTCCGCGAAGAAGACATGCCCTTTATGGAAGACGGAACACCGGTTGACATTGTGTTGAATCCGTTGGGTGTGCCTTCCCGTATGAACCTGGGTCAGATTTACGAAACGGTACTTGGATGGGCCGGTAAAAAATTGGGCTTGAAATTTGCCACCCCGATTTTCGACGGAGCCACCCTGGAACAGATCAACGATTACATGTACAAGGCAGGTCTGCCCGAAAACGGTAGTGTGTATCTGTACGACGGGGGTACCGGTGAGCGGTTTGACCAGCCGGTAACGGTAGGTTACATCTACATGCTGAAACTGCACCACCTGATCGACGATAAAATGCATGCCCGTTCCATCGGCCCTTACTCGCTCATTACCCAGCAACCGTTGGGAGGTAAAGCCCAGTTTGGGGGTCAGCGTTTTGGTGAGATGGAAGTTTGGGCACTGGAAGCCTTTGGTGCTGCCAATATTTTGCAGGAAATTCTGACTGTGAAATCCGACGACGTAAACGGTCGTGCCAAAGCGTACGAAGCTATTGTGAAAGGAGAAAATATGCCTGAATCAGGTACACCAGAATCCTTTAACGTGCTGGTGAATGAGCTGCGCGGTTTGGGACTGGAACTCAGCTTCGATAAATAATTTATTTTGATACTTCTAAAACAAAATCTAATATGGCTTTCAGACAAGACAGTAAAGTACCCGAAAGTTTTGATAAAGTAACCATAAGCCTTGCCTCTCCCGAGGCAATTCTGGAACGCTCGCATGGTGAGGTTTTGAAACCGGAAACCATCAACTACCGTACCTACAAGCCCGAAAGAGACGGGTTGTTCTGCGAACGCATTTTTGGCCCTGTAAAGGACTATGAATGTCATTGCGGAAAATACAAACGCATTCGCTATAAAGGAATTGTTTGCGACCGATGTGGTGTGGAAGTAACGGAGAAGAAAGTGCGTCGTGAACGCATGGGACACATTGAACTGGTGGTTCCGGTAGTGCATATTTGGTTCTTCCGTTCCCTGCCCAACAAAATTGGTGCCTTGCTCGGAATGCAAACCAAAAAATTGGAATCCATTATTTATTACGAACGTTATGTGGTGATTAATCCCGGTATTAAAGCTGCTGACGGCATTCAGGAAATGGACTTCCTTACCGAAGAAGAATATCTGGATATTATTGATACGCTGCCTGCAGAAAATCAGTATCTGGACGATACGGATCCCGACAAATTTGTGGCCAAAATGGGGGCTGATGCTGTTCATGATTTACTGGCCAAACTGGATCTGGATAAAATGTCTTATGAATTAAGACACAAAGCCAATACCGAAACTTCACAACAAAGAAAAGCCGATGCTTTGAAGAGACTTCAGGTTTTTGAAGCGTTCCGCGAAGCACAGAAGAGAAAAGAAAACAATCCCGAATGGATGGTTGTGAAGATCGTTCCCGTAATTCCTCCGGAATTGCGTCCGTTGGTACCATTGGATGGTGGCCGTTTTGCCACCTCCGACTTGAACGACCTGTACCGCAGGGTCATCATCAGAAACAACCGTCTGAAACGACTCATCGAAATCAAAGCGCCTGATGTGATCATGCGAAATGAAAAACGTATGCTTCAGGAAGCGGTGGATTCGTTGTTCGATAACTCAAGAAAATCCAGCGCCGTGAAATCGGAATCGAACCGTCCGTTGAAATCTTTGAGCGACAGCTTGAAAGGGAAACAGGGACGTTTCCGTCAGAACCTGCTGGGTAAACGTGTGGACTATTCCGGTCGTTCGGTCATTATTGTTGGTCCGAACCTCAAAATGAACGAATGTGGTCTGCCGAAAGACATGGCTGCCGAATTATACAAACCGTTCATTATTCGTCGCCTGCTGGAACGCGGTATTGTGAAAACCGTGAAATCCGCCAAGAAGATTGTAGAACGCAAAGATCCCGTAGTTTGGGATATTCTTGAAAATATTTTGAAAGGCCATCCTGTATTGCTCAACCGTGCACCTACTTTGCACCGTTTAGGTATTCAGGCATTCCAGCCCAAGCTGGTGGAAGGAAAAGCCATTCAACTGCACCCACTGGCCTGTACTGCTTTCAACGCTGACTTTGACGGTGACCAGATGGCTGTTCACCTGCCGTTGGGTAATGCTGCTGTGCTGGAAGCCCAGATTTTGATGCTGGCTTCACACAACATTTTGAACCCGGCAAACGGTGCACCTATCACTGTTCCTTCACAGGATATGGTTTTGGGACTGTATTATATTACAAAAGCAAGAAAAAGTACCGATGCCCATCCTGTAAAAGGAGAAGGCAAAATCTTCTACTCACCCGAAGAAGTCCGCATCGCGTACAACGAAAAACAAGTGGATCTGCACGCCATCATTAAGGTAAAAGTAGATGTTAAAGAGGAAGGAAAGATTGTCAATAAACTGATCGAAACCACAGTAGGTCGGGTGCTTTTCAATGAACGCGTACCGGCTGAATACGGGTACATCAACAAACTGTTGACCAAGAAAGCCTTACGTGACATCATCAGTGATGTGTTGAAAGAAACCGGTAATGCAGTTACTGCTCAGTTCCTGGACGATATCAAGGATCTGGGATACAACATGGCGTTTGTTGGTGGGTTGTCCTTTAACCTGAACAACGTAATTATTCCCAATGTTAAAGAAGAACTGATTTCCAAGGCCAATGAGGAAGTGGAAGAAGTGCTGAACAACTACAACATGGGTTTCATTACCAATAACGAACGTTATAACCAGATTATTGATATCTGGACACATACCAACTCACACCTGACCAATACCCTGATGAAGGAATTGGCTGCTGATGACGATGGATTTAACCCTGTATACATGATGTTGGATTCCGGTGCCCGTGGTTCCAAGGAACAGATTCGTCAGTTGTCCGGTATGCGTGGTCTGATGGCCAAGCCGCAGAAATCCGGTGCGGTGGGTAACGAAATTATTGAGAACCCGATTCTTTCTAACTTCAAAGAAGGGTTGTCGGTTCTTGAATACTTTATTTCTACTCACGGTGCTCGTAAAGGGTTGGCTGATACCGCTCTGAAAACAGCTGATGCCGGTTACCTGACCCGTCGTCTGGTAGACGTTTCTCAGGATGTGATCATTTCTGAAAAAGACTGTGGAACCCTCCGTGGGCTGACCATTTCAGCTTTGAAGAAAAATGAAGAAGTGGTTGAATCACTGTACGACCGTATTCTGGGTCGTGTGGCCTTACATAATGTGTACCATCCTTTGACCAATGAATTGATCGTTAAGGGCGGCCATGAAATTACCGAAGAACTGGCTCAGAAAATTGAAGATTCTCCCATCGAACAGGTGGAAATCCGTTCAGTACTTACCTGTGAATCGAAACACGGGGTATGTGCCAACTGTTACGGACGTAACCTGGCTTCAAACCGTATGGTTCAGATGGGAGAGGCTGTAGGTGTTATTGCAGCCCAATCCATTGGTGAGCCGGGTACACAGTTGACACTGCGTACGTTCCACCAGGGAGGTACTGCATCCAACGTGGCGGCTAATTCAAAAATTGAAGTCAAATACGACGGGGTTTTGGAAATTGAAGAGCTTCGTGTAGTTGGATATAAAGATAAAGAAGGTAAAGAATACGACATTGTTACCGGTCGTTCCGCCGAGATGAAGGTGGTCGATAAAGGAACCGGTGTGGTATTGTCTTCAGGAAACATTCCTTACGGATCCAAACTGTATTTCAAAAACGGTGCTGCCGTTAAGAAAAGTGACCTGATTGCTGAATGGGATCCTTTTAATGCGGTAATTCTTTCAGAAGTTTCCGGTAAAATCGGATTTGAGAATATTGCCGAAGGTCAGACCTATCGGGTTGAATCTGATGAACAGACCGGTTACTTTGAAAAAGTAATTATTGAAACAAAGAATAAAGCCAAGAACCCCTTCATTACAATCCTGGCTAAGGACGGAAGTATTCTGAAGACTTACGACTTGCCGGTAGGGGCTCACTTGATGGTAGAGGACGGACAGAGTATTACTGCCGGTGAATTGCTGGTTAAGATTCCGCGTGCCTTTGGTAAAGCGGGTGATATCACCGGAGGTTTGCCTCGGGTAACGGAATTGTTCGAAGCCCGTAATCCTTCAGAACAGGCGGTGGTTTCTGAAATTGATGGGGTGGTTTCTTTCGGTAAAAAACTCAAACGGGGTAATCGTGAGATCATCATCACATCCAAAACCGGTGAAGAAAAACATTATCTGGTACCTACATCAAAACAGATACTGGCTCAGGAAAACGACTTTGTAAAAGCCGGTACCCAGCTTTCTGACGGGGCAATTACTCCTGCCGACATTCTGGCTATTAAAGGACCAATGGCAGTTCAGGAATACATTGTCAATGAAATCCAGGAAGTGTACCGTTTACAGGGTGTGAAGATCAACGACAAGCATTTTGAGGTGATTGTCCGCCAGATGATGCGTAAGGTTGAAGTGGAAGATCCGGGTGATACCCGTTTCCTTGAAGGGGAACTGGTAAACCGTGTTACCTTCCAGGAAGTGAACGACGAGATCTTTGGACTGAAAGTAGTTGTGGATCCGGGTGATTCAGATTCTTTGCGTCAGGGACAAATTGTAACGGCCCGTAAGCTCAGAGACGAAAATTCCACACTGAAACGCCGCGACAAGAAACTGGTAGAAGCGAGAGATGCCCAACCTGCAACAGCTGTACAGGTGCTGCAGGGGATTACCAGAGCCTCGTTGCAGACCGACAGCTGGATTTCAGCTGCTTCCTTCCAGGAAACAACCAAGGTATTGACAACAGCTTCTATTAACGCCAAACAGGATGATCTGTTGGGACTGAAAGAAAATGTGATTGTGGGTCACAGAATTCCTGCCGGTTCCGGCTTGCGTGAATATCAGGACATCCTTGTTGGATCCAGAGAAGAGTACGAAGCCATCATGGCTCGTGAAGGTGACCTTGATGCCATGGAAATTGAAAATGAATAAATACTGAAAAGGTCCGGTAATGTTAGTTGCCGGACCTTTTTTTAATACCATTCAACATGGAAGAAACAAATCAACAGGGACAGATCAACATTGAATTGTCGGAAGAAATGGCAGAGGGTGTATACTCTAATCTGGCCATTATCACCCATTCGCACTCTGAGTTTGTAGTGGATTTTGTAAAGCTGATGCCTGGAACACCGAAAGCAAAAGTGAAGTCGCGGGTTATTCTGACACCGGAGCACGCCAAGCGTTTGTATAAAGCGTTGCAGGATAACATCCGGAAATTCGAATCAATGCACGGACCGATCAAAGAAACGGATCCTACTCCTCCCTTTAATCTGAACGGTCCCACTGCACAAGCATAAATAAAAAAAACCTCCTTTTGGGAGGTTTTTTTATTTATGAATGGTCCGTAATAAATGTTGTCATTTTTTCCATTACTGCTTTTTGGACTTCCTTTTTGGAAAGCAACAAGTCGTGTAGGCCTCCTTTGAAAGCTATATGTTCTACTTTTTTCCCGATATTCTTTCCGAATTTTTCAATGTCTGCCACATTTAATACGGCATCGGCTTCCTGCATTTCCTGTTTGTAATTTCCGGGCGCAACACTTTTTCCCGAATACATCAGCAGTACGGGACAGGGAATATCCAGCCCCTGCTGTACTTTCAGATGGGCTAAATGAATGGCCCTGATCCAGCTGGCGTGGATCTTGAATCCGGCATCCGGTTTCCATTTCAACTCATAGTCCCAAATTCCATGGTGCGACTGATGGATGCTGTAACCATAGCCTTTGTCCAGTCCAACAGGTGAGGGCATTCCGGGAAAACTTTTTCCCAGCGTGGTCATGAGGGGCAGAAAGGTCTTTTTCAGGATGGCCGGAACATTGAATTCAAAAAACGGACTGTTCAGGATCAGCAGATCCACCTTTTTTTCCTCCTTGTGTTCGTCGGCATATAGGGCTGCCAGCAAGCCTCCGGTAGAATGCCCCATAAAAGTGAGGTGTTCGTTTTTTTCATCGCTTCGAATAAAGTCAATGGCCCTATCAATGTCTTCGAAATACTCATGGTATTCCCTGAAATCATTAGGTGTTTGATGGGGGAGAAGGGAACGTCCGTATTTTCTCAGTTCCAGGGCATAGAAATTCATCCCCGCGTCGTTGGCCCAGTCAGCCAAATGACTCTGAAAAAAGTAGTCGTTAAATCCGTGAAGGTACAGAAAAGCCTTGGTGGATTTCTTGTCAGCTTTTCTTTCGATGAGGGTGCATACCACTTTCCCTTCGTAATCGGAATTTTGTTCGATGGTGTGGTGTGTGAATTCCCTGGTTTTTGCCTTTGTCATGATGCGTTTGATTCAGTGAAAAATCGGTATTGCTTACCAACAAATATACTGATTTTTCAAACCGGAAAAAAGCACGTTGTGCCTTGGCTCAGGAACTTGCCAAAAGAAAGAAAAAGGGATGAAAATTACTCTGCAGCGGCTGCTTCGTGCAGTTTTTTGATGTTCAGCCGGCTGGTGGGTACGTTTTGCTGGTAATTGATTTCTTCCACAACCGGGCTGTGACAGGAACCGCCACCGGCGCATTCCAAATGTTTTCCTGTTTTCTTGTCCACTATGGAACTGGAACATTGTTTTTTGAACATGCCGTCTTTCTGAAAGAACATTTTAACAGCAAATCCGGCAAACGCGAGGCCCACAATCACTACCGATAACAAAAACAATTGAAAAAACATCTTCTTAAATTTTAGTTTGCAAAGATAATTAATTTCAAAGTGAAAGTGAAGCTTTTCACAATAATTAAGTTGTGGTTTACCAAATTGTTTACTCTCAGTCAGTCATGACAAAAAAGGCACAAACCAAAGCCGTAGCTACTGCGGCATTCAAAGATTCAGCTCCGTTATTTTCTGCCGAAGGAATACGAATTCGGTGATGGATAAACGGGTAAAGGGCTTTGGAAATACCTTGGGCTTCGCTGCCCATCAATAAGATCCCTGTTCCCTGTTTTTCCGTTTTCCGGATGTCCTCACCGTCCAGCAGGGCCCCGAAAATAGGAATATCATTCTTCCTTTCAAAATAATCCGCTAATGGTGTGTAATGCACCCTGACGCGTGCCAGTGATCCCATGGTAGCTTGTACAACTTTCGGATTATACGCATCCACTGTCTCCGGTGAACAAAGAATATCACGAATTCCAAACCAGTCAGCGGTACGAATAATGGTGCCCAGGTTACCCGGATCGCGAATGTCATCCAGCGCCAGTACATATCCGTCGATTTCTTTCGGTAAACGATGTTGGGGAATTTGGATCACGGCCAGCACTTCCGACGCATGTTTAAGAGCTGAGATCCGTTCCATATCGGTGGCGTTGACCACTTCAACGGAAACACCCTTCAAAACGGCTTCATGTTTTTTTGTCCAGGCTTCTGTGGCATAGACTTCCAATACACGGGCCCGACTGTTGATGAAATCCAGCACATTGGTACTGCCTTCGGCGATAAAGCTTTGGTGTTGTTTCCTGAACTTGTTCAGTTTTAGCGATTGGATGTGTTTTATTTTGGCTTTGCTCAGCATGCTGCGAAGATAGCGAAAACAAAAAAGAGGATGTCCTTTGGACATCCTCTTTTTCTATGAATATGAAGCGAAGCTTATTCGGCCACTACATCCAGGCTGATGCTTACTGAAATTTCGCGGTGCAATTTTACGGTAGCGGTATATTTACCTACTTCCTTAATGGCATCGCCGTCCACTTCGATTTTCTTACGGTCCACTTCAATTTTTTTCTGAGCCTGCAGGGCATCAGCAATCATGATGTTGTTTACCGAGCCGAAAATCTTACCGTTGGTACTGGCTTTCACGCCAATGGTCAGTTCAACACCTTCCAGGCTTTGGGCCATGGTTTCGGCTTCCGTCTTGATTTTTTCTTCTTTGTATGCCTGTTGTTTTTTGGTTTCTTCCAATTGTTTTTTCTTGGATGCGTCAGCCAAAACAGCCATACCCTGAGGAATCAAATAGTTACGGGCGTATCCGTTTTTCACGGTTACCAGATCGTTTTTGTAGCCCAGTCCGGCAATATCTTGTTTTAAAATGATCTCCATTGTTTATTCCTCCATTATTTTAATAAGTCAGCAACATAGGGCATTAAAGCAAGGTGGCGGGCCCGTTTGATGGCCTTGGCAACCTTTCTCTGGTATTTGGTAGAAGTTCCGGTAATGCGACGGGGCAGAATTTTACCCTGTTCGTTGACAAAACGGAGTAAGAAATCAGCATCTTTATAATCGATGTATTTGATGTGATTTTTCTTGAAACGGCAGTATTTTTTCTTGCTGGTATCTACTGCAATCGGAGTCAAATATTTAATGTCTGAATTTTGAGCCATTGTTTTCTTTTTTAAAGTTTAAAAACTAAAAGACTAAGCGTCTTTCTTTTCTTCTTTAGGTTGTTCTGTTTTTTCTTTGGCTTTTTTGCGTCTTTTTTCGTTGTAAGCCACACCGTGTTTGTCCAGTTTTACGGTTAAGAAACGCAAAACTTTTTCGTCGCGAATAAACTGAACTTCCAGTTTTTCAACAAGAGCTCCATCCACGCGGTATTCAAACAAATTGTAGAATCCGGTAGATTTCTTTTGAATGGGGTAGGCCAGTTTGCGCATGCCCCAGTTTTCCTGGTTTACGAACTCGCCGCCGTTGTCGGTGATGAGCTTTTCGTAATTCTTTACCGCTTCCTTTACCTGATCTTCAGATAAAACGGGAGTTAAAATGAAAACGGTTTCATACTGATTTACCATCTTTTTGTTAATTA
>JAFGYB010000004.1 GCA_016936355.1 Bacteroidales bacterium
AGCAATGAGTGTGGCCATGATCAGCCAAATAAATTTCAATCCATGATTGCGGGTGATGAAGAGCAATAGAATGAACAAGCCGAAAGCTGTGGCCGAATGACCCGAAGGAAAGCTGTTGTACATATTCATGTGCTCTCCGGGAATTAGATGTAAGTTTTCGTGCAGTTTATCAAAGTAAGCTACCGGTCTCAGACTTTCTGGGAAAGCCAGGTGCTTGAGTCCTTGTATGACCAGGGTAATAAGAATATTCCCGGCCAGGAGTATCCATGCATACCGTACTTTCACAAAGAGAAATACAAGAAAAAGTACGGCCACAAACCAGCCATTGCCCAGCCAGGTAAGGTACTTGAAAAAGTAATCACGCACCGGACCGTTCCATTGGTTAATGCTCAGATGCAGTTGCGTTTTGGAATGAGTGAGCAGGACAGTGCCTCCGAAAACCAGGAGTAACAGGAATAGAATCAGAAACACTTTGTTCTCGCGGAAAAAAACTTTCATAGAATGAATTGACTGAATTTTTTCAGTCGCAAAATTAGCCATTTATCTTTTTCCTGAAACGTCCGTTGTCAAGACAGGAATCCGGCAATTTTATCGAAGATCAGATTAAACTGCTGTTCCACTTTCTCAGCCTGGGAAGGATTCAGCGGGAAGGGATTCTCGTGGGTATAACTGAATTCGAAGTCGTGCTCGTCCACCTTAATATCTATATCACGGAAAGCGCCCTGCAGCGTGTTCATAATTTCAAAAGAAGGAATTACCGAATCCTTTTTCAGTGAAATTGCATAAATCTGATGCTGATGCTTTCTTAAAAGGTCCTCGCGAAAAGCTCTCATCTTTTGATATTCCAGCATGGAGCGGAATACTTTTCCTTCCAGGTGTCCTTCAATGTAGTGCTGGAGGTGTGCATCTTTTTTCAGGAAACTGTCGAAATGCTCCACCAGATAAGAATACAGCGCCACATTGGCTTCGCTGTCGAGAATGAATTTCGATACCGGTGAAAGCCGGTTGAACACAGCGCCACTGCAGAACAAGCATACCTTTGTGTCGGTGAAATAACCCTGATGGTTAGAAAGTTTTAATATTTCTGCCAGTAATCCGCCGATGGAATAGGCAAATATATCGAAGGTAAAATCCTTGTCGATGAGCTCGTTCTTCCCGTTTTTGCATTCTTCGATGAACTGGATGGCATCGTAATAGGTTTCCAGCCCCGACCAGATAAACCGTTGCGGCATGGAATGCAACCGCATACTGATGGCTACGTTGGAAAGGGTGGAGTGGATGATGTTGGGGTAGCGTTCACGGCGTTTTTTACTCAGGTCATACATTTTCCGCTTTTCACTCCACGGCAGGGGGGCCCGTTGCATATGAAAGGCAATGGGAAACAACACCACAGTACTTTGGGTACGGTCACACAGCGCCTTGGCCCAGGGCAAATACTTTTCCCAGTTTTTTTCATTGAACCCGTGAAACATGAAGATTACCTTTTTGGCTGGTGGAGCCCCTTTCGGGCGTATGAGGTGATATTCAAAATCGTGGTTTTCTTCCACATACACATCTTTCATGTGTACATCATACTGGATGGTTCCAATGTCGTTATAAAACAAAAGATTGTCTGTAAAGGCTTCATTATGAACCTGACAGAAATAATCTTCCTTACCGGGAAGCAGACTGTATGCATTGGAATGAAAAGGAAATTTTCTGAATTCAATGTTATCGACTTCGGTCACCGGGTCAGTTGAAGAAAAAGCCTCTTTCATTGTTACATAGCTCTTGGCATAGTTCATAAGTGGTAATTCTTTAGGTCAAAATTATGGAAATTCAGTTGATTTTAAAAGCTGAATTCCTTGTGAATTAATGATTTCATAACGCGCAGAAGAAGTGATTATTTCAAAGAAATTGGAAAAGAACTGAATTTATTTTCAGCACCTTGTCATCCTGAGTGAAACGAAGGATCTTTTTCAGAATACAGATTCTTCACTTCGTTCAGAATGACAAAGTCAAGGATGATAAACGGTTTTATTTTCTGATAATCTTCCCGCTTTCAGTCCTAGGAATGGCTGATTTGAAAATAATTTGCTTCGGGATGTCAAACCCGGTTAATTCGCGGTGAATTATTTCTTCAAATAGGTTTCGTTTTGTCTCATCTTCCGTTTCAATAAACAGCACCAGTTTTTCTCCCAGTTGTTCATCCGGGACACCCCCCACAAAGAAAACCTCCTCAATAAATGGCGAAAGTTTCTTTTCGATGGTTTCCGGAAACAGTTTCACGCCTCCGCTGTTCACAATATTGTCTTTTCGTCCCAAAACCTGAAACCCTTGTTCTGTGATCTTCACCAGGTCGTTGGTGTGCAGGTCAAATACACCCAAATGCGGCGCTGTGATTGTGAGGCATTGCTCTTCGTTTTCAGTGATTTGTACTCCGGGTAACGTTGTAAAATACGTGCTGCGACCCGGACCATTAACCTTACGCAGGGCAATATGGCTCATGGTTTCGGTCATGGCGTAGGAATGCCAGATTTCAGTGGTGATGTTGCGTGTTTTTTCCTCCAGCGCATCGGGGATGATGCCGCCGCCCAGCAGCAGAATTCTGATGGTTTTCAGGAATTCCGTTCCTTCTTCCGTTTTTAGCAATTCGGCCAGCTGGGCCGGTGTCATAGCCGCAAAATCAATTTGTGGCGTCCAGGGGCTGACCGGGTTCAGCGAAGGCGGAACACAAAACAAATCCAGTTTGCCAAGTGCGGCGCGAACCACCATCATTTTGGAAGCAATGTAATTGATGGGCAGGCACAATAGGGCGGTGTCACCTGCATTCAAATCAAAAAAGTCCAGCGTCATCTGGGCACTGGATTCCATGTGTTCTTTTTCCAGTTTGATCTTTTTGGGTTCGCCGGTGGAACCGGAAGTCTGAGCAATCATGGTTTCGCCTTCGGAAAGCCAGTCGATGAGGAAATACATCAGGTTCTTTTTCCACTCGGCCGGAGAAATATTCTCGCCCAAATGACCGTGGGCATACTGCAGCATCCAGTCATTTTCGAAGGCATTGAAGTTGAGTCGGAGTATTTGTTTTTCCTTATTCATGAATTGAATTTAAATTCCATAGATTTTTAGGATCAAAATGCAATCGGGCATCGGCAATGTATAGCGGCGAAGGAATGTTGTTGGTAAATAAACTGCCGGTACCCAGTCCCTGGGTATTTTTAGGGTTGAAAGTAGCGGTCCACTGGGCAATGGCATTCAGCCCGATGTTGCCTTCCAGCGCCGAAGTGACCCACCAGCCGATGTTTCTTTTTTCTGCCTCACGGATCAGGTTTTCTGAAATTTCAAACCCTCCCAGCAACGAAGGTTTCAGGATCACATACTGCGGTTGAATGTAATCCAGTAGTTGTGAAATGGCATCCTCACTGGAACGACCGATCAGTTCTTCGTCCAGTGCAATGGGAACGGGCGTTTCTTTGCAAAGCCCGGCCATTTTGTCCCATTGTCCCTGTCGGATGGGTTGCTCAATGGAATGGATATCCAGCCCCGATAATCGTTTCAGTTTTTCCAGTGCTTCTTCCGGGGCAAAAGCGCCGTTGGCATCCACCCGCAATTCCAGTTCTTTGGCACCGAACCGGTCCCGGATCCCTTGCAACAGTTCCATTTCCTGTTCGAAGGAGAGGGCTCCGATCTTCATTTTGATACAGGGATAGCCCTGATTAATTTTCTGCTCGATTTGCTGGTGCATGAATTCCGGTTTCCCCATCCAGATGAGCCCGTTGATAGGGATGCCGGCTTTGCCTTGCGTAAAGTTCGTATCAAAAAGAATTCTTCGGCCCCCTTTTTGCAAGTCCGTCAGTGCCATTTCCAGTCCGAACCGGATGGAAGGAAAACGGTGCAATCCCTGTATTAAGTAAAACTCAAGATCTTCGGTACGTCCTTTCAATTGTTGCAACGTGCTTTCATATTCATCCCACGGGTCGGGGCTCAGCCCTTTGATGGTGCTGCACTCGCCGTGGCCTTTTACTTCCGGATTTTCACTATCCCAAACGATCAAATGGTAAGAAGTCTTTTGTTTCAGCACACCGCGTGAGGTTCCCGACGGTTGTTTGAAGTTGAAAACGTGCTTTTTATATTCTAAACGAAGCATTTTTTACTTTTTGTAAAAGTAAAAAAATATTACTGTTTGATGGTTTCGGTAAGTGATAGAAATTTGTGTAATGGCCGAATTTTCATATATTTGTGATAGTACATGGTATCAAAAATTGTAATTGCATTTGTTGATGTGTATTAACAATCTTCATCATGGATTTTCTAAATAATCTGACTGAACTCACTCCATTCTACATTACTTTCTTTTGGGGAGTAATTTTTATTCTGAATCCTAAAAAGGAAAATCGGGCACGCTTTTGGCTTGGAATATTCATGATAACAACCTCTGTGGTCTATTTCTCACATGCTGTTTTTTTTGAGGGGAACTATCCTCTTTATTTGAAAATTGACTGGCTGTATACTTTATCAGGGCTTTCAGTTTTTCCTTTATACTATATCTACATTCGGTTATTAACACGCGATACCCATTTCAAATTTAATTTTATATGGCATTTTATCCCTGCTGTGCTCATAAGTGCCTTGTTGCTGTTGCTGTCCCTGATTGCTTCTTCTTCAGACAGGCAGCTGTATTTAAAGAGCACATTGATTTTATATCAGTGGCCTGGTTCTGATGCAGCAGATATTGTAAAATGGATGTCGTTCACTTATTTCACGAGTCGTTTTATTTTTGGTATACAATCGATTACATATCTTTTGATGGGGTTGAGGCTGGTGAAAAAGTATAATATGCGGGTGGCTAATTTTTATTCCAATCTGGCGGGAAAAAGTCTGGTATGGGTAGAATTATTGATTATCACACTCATCGTAGCTTCTATTGTCAGTTTTTTGGTGAATATTTTCGGCCGCACTTTCTTTCAGGAAAATCATCTGCTCGCATTGCCATCCCTGTTGTTTAGTCTGTTGTTTTTCATTATCGGTTTGCTTGGAAATAAGCAGAATTACAGTATTTCTGATGTTGTTTTGGATGAAAAGGAAAGTGAAAGTTATCCGGTTCATAGTTTGGGCGACAAACAAGATCTAAAAGAAAAATTACTTCGTACAATGGAAAAAGAACATTTTTTCCTGGATCCAAACTTCAGAATAACGACTTTGAGTGGCCGGCTCTATACAAACCGTACCTATTTATCAAACCTGATCAATACAGAGTTTAAAATGAGCTTCAGCGATTTCATCAATCAATATCGTGTTGAGTATGCCAAAGCACTGATGGAAAATGACAGCCAGTTTAAATATTCGTTAAACCATTTTGCTGAAAAATCCGGGTTTGGATCCCTGAGTTCCTTTAACAGGGCTTTCAAACAATTTGAAGGAGTAACAGCCGGCACCTACCGGCAAAGACTGGAAAAGAAGGTTGCCTGACCGATGACTTTTTGATTAAAACTTCGGTTCTTTCTCTCTCATTTTCCTTTGCTGTTCATAATTTCAGGACAGCATTTTTGTTATCATAATGGTAGGTTTACATCAAAAAGAATCTGTTTCATCCCCCTTTGAAAAATCTCGAGAATTTTACCAAATGAAATAAGTATGTACCATATGATCATGATAGAGTGTCGGTATCGGGATATCTTTAAACAAAAGTGTCAGGCATTACACCGGATGTTTTTTGATAAAAGAATATTAACCTAATAACCCATAAACCATGAAACAAATCTACCCTTCCTCAAAGAAAAACTATACGAAATGTTTTTGGCGATATTTCTTCAGCTTAACCCTGTTTCTACTTTTTCAGGCTAATGGTTTTGAAGTACAAGCTCAAAAATCTGTTGACTCACTCAATTTTGCCACTGATGGCAAAGTGAATGCAACTGTAATCAGTGGAAATTATCTGTATTTGGGAGGTAATTTTAACAACGTGGGACGGAAAACCGGTCCGGTTGTGTTTTTTAATAATGGCGCTACAACTCCTGATGAAAGCAAGCCCATCGTGGGTGATATCAGACCCTACTGGATGTCTGATAAAGTATTTGCTGTAGCTCCGGATGGAGCCGGCGGATGGTATATTGGGGGTAGTTTCACTGAAATCAATAACAAGGAACACCTCCGCCTGGCACATATTCTGCCGGATAATACACTGGATCATTCTTTTGACATGGCCTTCAACAGTGGCGAGATTGACGTTTTGAAAACCGACGAAACGTTTTTGTATGTGGGCGGAAAATTCAGTATCAACGACAATTCAGGGGCAAGCCATGTAAATGTACTGAGGATAAACCTTGTAACCAAAACAATAGATCCCAACTGGAATCCGGCTCTTGCCAGTTCCGGGCAAGTGAAGAAAATGGAGATCAGTTCTGATAAAGTGATTTTGGGCGGCTCAATTGGGAAAATAGACAACATACAACAAGGTGCTTTGGTCGTTTTGAATAAATCCGATGGCACCAGAATTTCTTTGCCCACGGTGAACAGCGTGACGGCCATGCATTTAATGGGTGATACGTTGATTATTGCAGAATCTAATCTGTATTGGTCAAGCAATAACAATGGTTCCGGCTATCTTTCGCCAGGTCTGGTGGTGCTGGATGAAACAAATGATATCCCGGCATTTACGGCCCCGTTGGGTGAATTCCGTAGCAGTATTTCTGATGGAAACGATGGTTGGTATGTGATTGGAAATTACATAGATTTTGATGGCACGGGTGTGTATCATCTCGATAAAGACTTAAATCCAATAGCTGCATTCAGTCCTCCCAATATTAACAGTTTTGACGCCAACAATGCACTCTTATTGGTGGGTAATAATTTGTACGTTAGTTATTCTCAATATGTAACGCTGGATGACGGTCAGGGAAACGCAATTAAATATCTGTGTAAACTGGATGCCACAACAGGAGCACTTGACACGGCTTTCAAACCCAACCCGAACGGTAATATTTACTCAATCATTGAAAATAATGGAGTTCTTTATTTGGGAGGCATTTTTGATAGTATAGGCACTGAAGCCCGAACCTCTTTAGGAGCCATAGATGCCAATACCGGCAGTGTGCAAAGTTGGAATCCTGAAATTCATTTCGATAATTATAATGCAGGCTATACGGGTCCTGACCGTTATATTTCAGATTTAATGCTGGTAAATAACAAATTGTATGTGGCCGGTATGTATCAAATGTCAACTGCTACTTTGAATAACGGAGGAAGGGGTATCTATGGTTTATCAAGGTTTGATATCACCACGGGGGATTTAGATACAACGTTCCATATTTCAACATTCTATTCGGACCAAACCAAAATTACTGGTATTGCCGTCAAAGAGGATCAATTATTTGTAGTAGGAAATTTTAACTTGAAACCGGGCGATGTTGCTATCAAGAATGTGGGCGTAGTAGATGCCAATACAGCTGCCCTGACCAACATAAATACGGATTTGGAATTTACAGTCAACAGCAGTTCATCATCACCAAGAATTCTGATTAAAAATGACATCCTTTATGTAATGTCAATGGGCGTTAAGAAAGTTTCTACGGGTGAAAGTCGTCCTTATTTCTTTAGTTTAAATGCCACAGATGGAACGTTAACCAACTGGAATCCGAACCCGGATGATTATGTTTTTTCTATGTCATTTAGTAATGGCAAACTGTTGCTTTCCGGTTATTTTGAGTTTCTCAAATCTGTTCCCGGAACCTTGTTAGGGATCAAACTTAATACAGGAGAATATGTTGAATTTCCATCCGTGTACACGATAAACAGCATCGTTTCCTCCGACAAATATATTTTCATGGGGGGAGACTTTACCAAATTTAGCGACAGCATTGCAAATGGCCTTGTTCGGCTAAACCGCCGTGATTTAAGCTACACAAAATTTGACCATCAGATTCAAAATAACAACAGCCGGGCTGCTCTTGGCAGTCTTGCTTTGGGTACAGAAGGGCTGTATGCAGTAGGAGCCTATTCGAATATGTTCAACCTTGTAGCGGGTGTTCCAAGGCAAAACATTTGTTTGTTAGATACTGAAACTGCCGGACTGAAAACCTGGAATCCTCCATCTTTTGATGGGAAAGTATATCGTGTGTTTAGTTTTGATTCCCATGTTGTTATGTCGGGCGATTTCGGATTAATGCCTTCGTGGACTCGGGCTGCAGTGGCTAAAATTGATTTGGCCTCCAAAACTGTAACCAATTGGAACCCGGCCATAACGGGATATTATCCGGCTGTTTACAGCCTGCTGGTTTCAGGAGATACTGTTTACATTGGTGGAAAAGGAATCGGCAAAATAAACGGTACTGATGCAGGAAATTTATCGGCTGTCAATGCCTTGTCTGGGTCGCAGATTACAGGATTTACTCCTGTACAAATTGCCGACGGATATGGCGATGACCTGATCAATTTTATAGCCAAAAGGGGCAACTCTTTGTATGCATCAGGGGAATTTAAAAAAGTAAATGAGAAAAGTCATAACTGTATTGTCAAACTGAATGCTACTACTGGAGCAGTCAGTGATTGGGATCCAAAATTAGTAGCCGGCTGGAATCCGGTGTATACCCTGCTACCATTGGATACAGCTGTTTACATTGGTGGCTATCAGCTGAAGACAGAAAGTAATGAGGCAACCGGATTTTTACTCAGAACAGATACCGAAACCGGCACTTTGAAGAAAATATATCCTGCTGCATTCAGTGCAAAAATAAACTCCATAGCGATGAACGAAAACGGGGTTATTGCAGCCGCAACAGATTATAGCAAGGGACTTTTTATCCTGGATAAAAACAGAGATACATTAATGGTAGTTGAAAATCAGCCCGAATTCAAATCCGGCTTATCCCAAATAAGAACACAGGGTAACTTCTTTATGGCTGCAGGAAACCGAGAGAAAGAATTTGGCAGTTATACAGATAAACCCGGATTTATTTTATACGATACGCAACAGGACTCAGTCACGATGAGCTTTAGCATTCCGTTGATGCAGGGAAGCATCAGCACTTATGCATTCGATGGAAAGAACCTTGCTGTAGGCGGTGAATTTGATGGGATGAACACGCAAATAGACAACAGTAATATCGCCATCCTGCATGTACCCGAAATCATGGTTGAGCCCGGTGTTAGTTCCTGGAGCCCCCAAACAGCCAATACTATTGACCCCTTTGCCCTGTCTATCTATGGTAATGGATTTGGTGAACAGTCGGCAGTGAGTCTGAAATTATCGGGTGAAATTGTTTTGCCGGATAGTTTGCAGGTAACAAGCAACAAAATCATTGCCTTTTTTAACGGCACAAATTTCACAGAAGGAAAATGGGATATGGAAGTAACGTTGGATTCCCAAAGTTCCCCGCTCTCCTTTCCTGCGGCTGTCAATATTGTAACAGGAGCAACGGTTGATGTTTGGGCTAAATGGACCGGCCCGAACCGGGTGCTTGCCAACAGGCCCACAACGTGTTATGTTACCTATGGAAACAGTGGCAATAAAGATGCCTATGGCGTTATTCTGTATGTCGCTGTGGGTCCCAATCAAACGGTACTCTTTCCTAAAGAAATCAAGCCTCAGCAGGTGTCAATTGAGGTAAACTGGGATACCATTCCCAACTATGTAGATGTGGATTATTTTCTGGGGACGCCTTTCCATGGGAAAGTCTATACCCTGTTTATTCCCTACATGCCTCAGCAATATAATGGCGGAATGAAACTGAAAGTAACTTCCGAAGGAGGAACGCACGAAATAAGGGTTGCCATCAGTCAGCCCATTTATGATACTTATAACGAGTTGTTTGAATCAATGAAGTCTTCTCAGGGGTTGGGTTATGGGTTCTTTAGTTGTATGTACGCCGTTGCCGGACTTGTGGCTGATCTCACACCGGGTCTTAGTTGCGCCAAAGCGGCCTTCGATAATTCCGTCCTCATGGCGGTCGATAAATACCAAAAAGGGGAAAGTATCAAGGTAGAAGACATCGCCAATTCTGTGGCGATGACGGCGATCGGCTGTGTTCCTGGCGAGGCACAATTGAGTACCGCTTTTAAAATAGCCAAAGGCATGGCTGCCATGTATTCCGGCGCTTCTGATGCGGGTGGTGCTGTTGGTGCCTGTTCCGGTTTTGCCGGTGATTGCTTTAAAACACTGGAAGATATGGTCGCCTTTCAGTCGCACGATCCCAATGCCAAATACGGACCGGCAGGACGTGGTTCATCCTTTTATGTTCCTACCGACAGGGAATATCAGTACATGATTACTTATGAAAATGACTCAACAGCTACCGCTGCCGCACAAAGAGTCATCATCACCGATACACTGGATAAAAATGTATTGGATATCAATAGCTTCAGGCCGGTTGGTTTTGGCTTTAGCGATACTTCCTATTTTTATCAACCTACTGATGGCGATACGGTGGACATTGATATGAGACCCAAAAAAGCCATCATCGTCAGGGTATTTCATCAACTGGATATTTCCAGCGGGATTCTGACCTGGACCTTCCTTACGTTGGACCCCAATACTTATGAACTGGTTGAGGGAGTGGATGACGGATTCCTGCCTCCGAATAAGAAGTCTCCCGAAGGAGAAGGAAATGTGCTGTATACTATTCAGCCTTTGTCCGGACTGACAGAAGGTACGGAAATCAAAAATTCAGCGCATATTGTCTTCGACTGGAACGAAGCAATTCCCACAGATGTATGGAAAAATATTACCGATAACCTGGGTCCTGAAAGTGCTGTAAATCCGTTGCCGGGAACATCAATGATTAAAGATTTTACCGTGAAATGGAAGGGAACAGACAAAGGTTCTGGTATTTTTTCATACACGATATATGTGTCTGAAAATGACAGTACCTATTATCCATGGATTCTGGATACCTATGATTCAACTGCCGTGTTTAGCGGCGAGGGAGGCGTAACGTATAAATTTTACTCCGTGGCAACGGATAGTGCCGGAAATAAGGAAGCAACTCCGACCACTTATGATGCCATGACCTACGTCAGCGGAACGGGCATAGAAACCTTTGGATCCGGAAACAAACTTCAGTTTATGGTTTATCCCAATCCTGCAAAAGAGGTTGTAAATATTGATTATTATTTGCCGGCATCGGGAAGTGTGAGCATAGACATTTTCAACCTTTGTGGTTATATGGTTATGAAACCCTACAAAACACAAAGCCGGTCCGGAAAAAATACGGTCCGGTTTGATTTGTCGAAGTATTCTCCGGGATATTATTTTGTTCGGATTGTAACTCCTTCCGGTACACAGACACGGAAAGTGGTTATTCAATAGTTTTTAGTACCAGATGAAAAGGGCAGCCTGATTCCGGGCTGCCCTTTATTTTTTAGGAGGAAAATCATCCTGATGGAAAGATTTTCAAGAGTAATGAGCAGAGAAAGTTAAATCCGGTGCACCAGTTTTTCCCACTGTTCCGTTTGCAGAAAGCTTTCGTCCAGATGCTCGCTGATCTCTTCAAAGAGCGGGTAAGTAAACGTCAGGGTAGTAAGCTCTTTGGGCAGTTTGCTCCTGACGGAGATGTCGTGGTATCCCCAAACGGCTTTCTTTTCGCCTTTTTGGGCGTATTCCATGGGCACGGTAAACACCGACATGCAGGCCGAAGCAAAGCGTGAGACAATCCGTTCTTCGCGCGGTGCGTTGAAGCCGGTAAGGTATTGCAAAGCGGAAATCTGATCGGCATTGGCAAAGAAAATCACCAGTTCGGGCTGTTCGTCTCCGGTAAATAATTCCAGGGGTTTAAACACGATGGCGCCTTTTCTCCGGCTTTCGGGAACGTAGGATTCCACAAATTCTTTTGCTTTTTCAGGCGACTGGATGAACCGTTCCGGCTCGCGGCCCCACACGCATTCGTTGGACAGGAACTTCTCAATCCCGTCGAAAATCCAGTCGCTGTAGCCCAGGTAAAACGCCGAACAGGGAAAGCCCGTGGTGTTTTCGTCAAAAGCAATTACTTTTCCT
>JAFGYB010000039.1 GCA_016936355.1 Bacteroidales bacterium
ACGTTGGTCCTAAAATTAACAACAACCAAATTGTTTATTATCAACAATATATCCGTTTATAAACGACTATAAACGAAAGTAAACGGTTAATAACCGACTATTCTTTTTTGTTGCCTGTAGTTTTGCATCATCGTTCTTATTTATCAAAATTATTCATCTTAAATTATACTATTATGACAACACTAAGAAATTCTGTTCACCTGGTTGGACGCCTGGGTAACGACCCTGAAATGAAAAATGTAGGCGAAGACAGAAAACTTGCACGCTTCTCACTGGCTACCAACGATTATTTCCGCGATCACAAAGGCAATCAGGTTCAGGACACCCAATGGCACAACATCGTAGCCTGGGGCAAGACGGCTGAAATTGCAGAGAAACTCCTCAAAAAAGGCAAAGAAGCTGCTATTGTCGGAAAACTCATCAACCGTTCCTGGGACGACGACAACGGTATCAAACACTACATCACCGAAGTCGTTGCCAGCGAAATTATGGTCTTCGGCAAAGAAACCCAGCAATAAGTCAAAACCTGTTTTGCAAAAGCCTGTCTGACATATTTGGATGGGCTTTTGTTGGTTTGCTTATAGCTATTAGCCTTTGGCTATTGGAATCTAAAAGGTATAAAAATGAGAAATTTCAGAAAGCTAAGAATATGGGTAAGCGCTGTGGATTTTACAAAAAACGTCTATCTTCTTACAAACGAATTCCCGTTTCATGAGAAATACGGACTTTCTTCTCAAATGCAAAGAGCAGCCGTCTCAATTGCCTCAAACATAGCTGAAGGTTCATCAAGAAAATCACAGGTTGATTTTGCCCGGTTTCTTGAAATCTCAATAGGTTCATCATTTGAGATAGAAACACAACTTATTATTGCAAAGGGATTAAACTATATAAAAGAAGAAAAATTCAATGAAATGATAAACCAATTGACTGTTATTCAAAAACAAACAAATCAACTCATTTCAAAATTAAGATAATTTCTTTTGCCAAATGCCAAAGACTAGAAGCCAATGGCTAGAGTCTTAAGTATAGTTATTCCAAGATTCTTTCCGCAATCCAGTCGCCTACTTCGGAGGTGGTTTTGGGATTATCGGTAGTTAAGTCTTCAGTTACAAAGTTTTCTTCCAGTGATTTTAATACAGCCTTTCGTATGGCTTCGGCTTCATCTTGCAACTGAAAAGCATAGTCGAACATCATGGCTACCGAAAGAATGGTCCCCAGCGGATTGGCAATATTCTTTCCTTTGGCCTGCGGATAAGAACCGTGAATGGGCTCAAAAACTGAAGTATACTGTCCGATGGAAGCTGAAGGCAACAAGCCCAGCGAACCTGTAATAACACTGGCTTCATCGGTAAGAATATCACCAAACATATTCTCCGTCACAATAACGTCAAACTTTTTGGGCCATTGGATGAGCTGCATGGCGGCATTGTCCACGAACATGAAATCCATGGTAATTTCGGGAAATTCTTTGGCAATATCAACAGCTACTGAACGCCACAACCTTGATGTTGCCAGCACGTTGGCCTTGTCAACCACCGTTACACGTTTATCACGTTGCATAGCATACCGGCAAGCCAATCGTACAATACGTTCCACTTCATAGCGATGATACATCGAAGTATCATAGGCTGTCAGTCCGTCTTCGGATCGTCCCTGCGGTTTTCCGAAATAAATGCCTCCGGTGAGTTCACGCAATACTACAAAGTCGACACCGTCGAGTAGTTCCGGGCGAATCGGTGCTTTTCCCCTCAGTGAAGGAAAGGTAGTAACAGGACGTACATTGGCATAAAGTCCCAATTTCTTACGCATAGCCAACAATCCTTGTTCCGGACGGACTTTAGCATCCGGGTCATTATCATATTTCGGATCACCAATAGCGCCGAATAATACAGCATCAGACTGTTTGCACAATTCAAACGTTTCATCGGGGAAAGGGTTTCCTGTACGATCAATGGCTTCGGCACCTACCCAACCCTGTTGAAATTCAAACTCATGATGAAACTTTTGGGCTACTGCTTTACACACCTTAATTCCCTGTTCCATGATCTCCGGACCAATTCCATCGCCCGGTAAAACGGCAATATTTTTCTTCATATTTATATTATTTCTTTTCTCTCCGCGCTAAAGCATGGAGTTATTTATGTTTTCCTTAATTCATTTTTCATGTCATTTCTCCAGATGTTATATAAATCGTCCCAATTGCGAGCCTTGCGGGAAGTAACGTGGATGGCGCGAAGCAATCTGTTTTAAAAACTAATCTTTTCAATAAAGAGATCGCTTCGTCGGTCACCTCCTCGCGATGACGAATATCTTTACACATCATGCTCTGACGGCTATTTGATTATGCATTTCTATCAGGTTCAACATTTTTTCTGTGGCCTTAATGGCAGCTACAGTCTGGTCAACATCCAGTCCACGGGTAACCATATACCGGCCATTTAATTCCCAATTGATCACAGTTTCCACCAACGCATCAGTCTTTCCTCCCGGAGGAATGGATACTTTGTAATCTGTCAGCAAAGGTTTTTCTTTTCCGATACGGTCATAGATTTTCCACAACGCCTTCATAAAAGCATCGTATTGCCCGTCGCCAATTGATGTTTCTTCGTACAAGTCACCGTATATTTCTACCTGAATACTGGCCACAGGCCTCATCCCTCCCGAAAGGGAAAGTGCATAGTTACGGATAAATATTTGATTGGGATCTGCGTTTTTATCCAGCACATCGGCAATGATATAGGGAAGATCATCGGGGGTAACCCCTTCTTTCTGATCGCCCAGTTCAATCACCCTGTCGGTTATCCTGCGAACAGAATCGGCATCCAAATGAAAGCCCAGCGCTTCCAGGTTCTTAACAATACTTGCCTTTCCGGAAAGTTTACCCAAAGCATAAGTCCGTTTTCGACCAAACCGCTCTGGCATCAATTCATTGAAATAAAGACTGTCTTTATTATCCCCATCGGCATGGATGCCGGAAGTCTGTGTAAACACATTCTCCCCGATAATGGGTTTATTCACCGGAATCCGGATTCCTGAAAAACGTTCCACCATCTGACTGGCTTTCGTAATAGCAGATTCATTAATATTTGTTTTCACATTCAGGTGATCATGCAACACGCCCACCACACTCGACATCGGAGCATTACCAGCCCGTTCGCCCAGCCCATTCACGGTTGTATGAATACCTTTAACACCAGCACGGACGGCTGCCAGCACATTGGCTACCGATAAATCGTAGTCATTATGCGCATGAAAATCGAAATGCAATTCCGGATAACAATCAGTCATCTGTTTACAAAAATCATAGGTCTGATCCGGATTCAAAACCCCCAGGGTATCGGGCAACATAAACCGTTTAATATTTTGATCCTTCAGTTCGTCCAGCACATAAGTCACATACTCCGGTGAAGAAAGCATTCCGTTGGACCAGTCTTCCATATACATGTTGACCCGGATATCCATCGCTTCGGCCTGAGCCACCAGTTCTTTAATTTCCGAAACATGTTGTTCAGGAGATTTGCGCAATTGTTTTTCCAGATGGCGAAGAGAACCTTTGGTCAGCAGGTTCACCGTTTTTAGTCCAGTGCTTTGTATCCATTCCAATGAAGCTTTCCCGTCGAGGAAACCGAGTACTTCAATCTTCTCCAGCAAATTATTCTCTTTGGCCCACAAGGCAATATCATGTGCTGCTTCCCATTCGCCTTTGGACACCCTTGCTGAAGCCATCTCCACACGATCCACACCGAGGCGGGTAAGCAAGAATTGTGTCATTTGTAATTTCTCCCGAGGTGAAAAAGATAACCCCCGGGTTTGTTCCCCATCACGCAGGGTAGTATCCATCATCTCAAGTTTCATAAAGCATAGCCGTTTTTAGTTCATACTCTTTTATTTTGTCTTTTTTGCTCAATAGAAAGTCGATATCATCAAAACCGTTGAGCAGGCACGATTTTTTATACGCATTGATTTCGAAAGCCTCACTACTCCCATCCGGTAACGTGATCAATTGTTGAGGCAAATCAATACGAACTTCAGTTTCCGGATGACCCTGAACTGCTTTCAGAACCTTTTCCAGAAAAGCTTCCGAAACCTGAACCGGCAACAGTCCGTTGTTGAGTGCATTATTTTTGAAGATATCGGCAAAAAAGCTCGACACAACAGCACGGAAACCATAGTCGAACAATGCCCAGGCTGCATGTTCACGACTGGAACCACTTCCAAAATTCATTCCTGCCACAAGAATGCTTCCGCTATAGGTGGAATTATTTAAGACAAATTCCGTATTGGGGCTCTGGTCTTTGTTGTAACGCCAGTCGCGAAACAGGTTCTCACCAAACCCTTCACGGGAAGTAGCTTTCAAGAAGCGAGCGGGAATAATCTGATCCGTATCCACGTTTTCCACCGGTAAAGGAATGCAGGTGGATTTTAATATATTAAATTTAGGTAACGACATTTTTTTATTTTTTATAATCATGAGACCTTTGCGAAACACCCTTTTTGTCACCCTGAGCATTGCGAAGGGTCTCTGTATTCTTTATTTTTCTTTAGTTATAGATTCTTCATCCCGAAATTTCGGAATTATCAATGAAAACTTTTTGTGCGTCATTGCGATGAATTCAGGCAGACTTGAGCGATAGCATGAAGAAGCAATCTGTATTGAAAACCAATCCTTTTCCATTAAGAGATTGCTTCGCGCCACCCGCAAGGCTTCCCACTTGACTCGCAATAGGGACGATTTTCTGTGATTTTGTAAAAGTTTCATTATACAAGTTCTGCAGGATTGGTAATTTTTCCGGTAACGGCTGCTGCTGCTGCAGTCAGCGGGCTGGCCAGCATGGTTCTTGCTCCGGGACCTTGACGACCTTCAAAATTTCGGTTGGAAGTGGAAACCGCATATTTTCCTTCCGGGATTTTATCTTCGTTCATCGCAAGGCAGGCGGAACATCCAGGTTCACGAAGCTCGAAACCTGCTTCTTCCAGAATCTTATCCAACCCTTCAGCAATAGCTTGTTTGGCTACCTGTTGTGAACCGGGAACAATCCATGCTGTTACATTAGGTGCTTTTTGTTTTCCACGAACCACAGCAGCAAAGGAACGCAGGTCTTCAATACGTCCATTGGTACAACTACCCAGAAAAACATAATCAACAGGTCTCCCCATTAATGCGCTGCCGGCTTCAAAATCCATGTATTGCAATGACTTTTTAAAAGAAGCCTGTGCCTTTTCAGGAACAGAATCCAGTTGGGGAATATTCCCATCCACGGCAATCCCCATTCCCGGATTAGTACCGTAAGTAATCATCGGCCCTATGTCCTGGGCGGAAAAAGCCAGTTCCTTATCAAAAACCGCATCCTCATCTGTTTTCAACTGTTTCCATTGCTCCAGTGCCGTATCCCATTCTTTCCCCTTAGGTGCAAATTCACGGCCTTTCAAATAGGCAAAAGTCACTTCGTCGGGAGCAATCATCCCGCCACGGGCACCCATTTCGATACTCATATTGCAAACCGTCATACGGGCTTCCATGCTGAGGGCACGGATAGCTTCACCGGCAAATTCCACGAAATAACCGGTAGCACCGCTGGCAGAAATCTGTGCTATTACATAAAGGATAATATCTTTAGAAGTTACGCCTTTCTGCAGTTTTCCGTCAATAGTGATACGCATCTTTTTTGGTTTAGGCTGCAACACACACTGACTGGCGAATACCATTTCCACTTCGCTGGTACCGATACCAAAAGCAATGGTTCCGAAAGCCCCGTGTGTAGAAGTATGACTATCGCCACAGACCATAGTCATTCCCGGAAGGCTCATTCCCAGTTCAGTACCAATTACATGCACAATTCCGTTATACGGATGGTTCAGCCCATAAAGCGTTACACCATGCCTTTCGCAGTTTTCGGTCAATGTCTTTACCTGCACTCTGGACAAAGCTTCCTGAATGGGCAAATGCTGGCCCTTAGTAGGAATGTTATGATCGGCTGTTGCTACCGTCTTTTCAGGATGCATCAGTTGCACCCCTCTTTTTTCCAATCCGGTAAAAGCCTGAGGGCTGGTTACTTCATGAATATAATGACGATCGATATACAGAATATCGGGGCCTCCTTCAATTGACTCCACCACGTGGCGATCCCAGATTTTATCGAATAATGTTTTTGGTTCCATGCTCTATGATTTTTTTATGATTAAACAATTTTTGAAACAGCATCCACAAAGGCTTCCACCGAACCGGTGATTATGTCTGTACTGGCAGAAAAGCCAAAGTAGGAAACCCCTCTGTGTTGGATTTGCACATGAACCTTTCCCAGGTCATCGCTGCCCCGGGTAATGGCCTGAATGAGAAATTCCTCCAGGTGAATCTTTCTTTTCACTACCTGCTTCACTGCTGTAAAGGCTGCATCAATAGGCCCGTTTCCTGTAGCTGTTGCTGTTAGGAGTTCATCATTCAGCTTCAATTGAACGGTAGCTGTAGGTACAGAAGATTTTCCACAGACCACCTGCAACAATTCCAGTTTCAGTTTTTTTCCGTTTTTCCTGGATACGATTCCCAGCAATGCTTCCAGATCGTCGTCCTTCACATCCTTTTTTTTGTCGGCCAGTTGCAAAAACCTTTCATACAACCGATCCAATTCTACTTTGCTCAGTTTATGACCAAGCACCTGTAACCGGTGTTTCAAAGCCGCTCTTCCGCTACGTGCCGTCAATTCTATACTCGACTGTTTCAACCCCACTTCTTTCGGGTCAATGATTTCATAATTCTCCCTGTGTTTCAGTACGCCATCCTGATGGATTCCTGAAGAATGCGCAAAAGCATTCCGTCCAACAATCGCTTTATTAGGTTGCACCGGCATACGCATCAATGAAGAAACCAGACGACTGGTGCTGTATATCTGACGGGTATTGATGTCGGTATAAACCGGAAGATCCTTATGGCTTTTAATTGCCATAACCACTTCTTCGAGTGAAGTATTTCCCGCCCGTTCACCGATTCCATTCAAAGTGACTTCAACCTGACGGGCACCGTTCAGGACACCTTCAATTGTATTGGCCGTGGCCATACCCAAATCGTTATGACAATGGGTTGAAATGGTTGCTTTGTGAATACCGGAGACATGTTCCATGAGGTACTTTATTTTGGTGCCGTATTCATTGGGAAGGCAATATCCGGTAGTATCAGGGATGTTGACTACTGTGGCCCCTGCTTTAATCACCGCTTCCATCACCTTTGCCAGAAACTCATTATCAGAACGACCGGCATCTTCTGCATAAAATTCTACATCTTCAACAAACTTTTTGGCATATTTTACAGCAGCAACAGCTCGTTCCAGAATTTCTTCGGGTGAAGCCTTGAGCTTAAACTGCATATGATAGGGAGAGGTCCCGATACCGGTATGAATGCGTTTTCTCCTGGCAAACTCAAGCGCTTTAGCCGCTACTTCGATGTCATTTTCCACGGCACGGGTCAGGCCACAGATAACGGGTTCACGAATGCTCTTTGAAATTTCCATCACCGACTGAAAGTCACCGGGACTGGAAACAGGAAATCCGGCTTCAATCACATCTACGCCTAAAGCTTCCAGCGCTTTGGCCACTTCAATTTTCTCCACCGTGTTCAACTGACAGCCGGGTACCTGCTCACCATCGCGCAGGGTGGTATCGAAAACAATTACTTTGTTACTCACAATACTTTTGTTTTACTTGTTATCCTTTCCTTTTTACGGAGAAAGGTTCCCGCATGTGCTGTAATTGTTCCGATGATTGCCGCAAGGGCAAAAAAAAACTTCCCGTTTTCGGCGGGAAGTTTTGTGTGTTTATATATAACATCTCAACCTTCTCGCCGTCAGGTGAAAAGAATAAGAATAATAATATGCAAACTGTTTTTTAACATCTCTTGAAACTTGTCCAATTGTTTCTTATTGATAGGGACAAATGTAAGAATCTTTTGAAAAAACCAAATTTTTTCTCAGAAAATTCACATTTTTTAAATATTACGGTATTTATCTCACTACATATCAGAGAATAGAGGAGTACTCAGATACTTCTCACCCCTGTCAGGGAAAATAACTACAATTACACCTTTGTCGATATTTTTAGCCGTTTCAATGGCAGCAATCATGGCAGCACCACTACTCATCCCCACAAAAATACTTTCTTCACGAATGATACGGCGACTCATTTCATAGGCTTCTTCCGATTCAATCATCACCGTTTCATCAATCTGTGAGGGGTCGTAGATAGAAGGTACAATAGCCTCTTCCATATTTTTAAGTCCCTGAATATAATGACCACGGACAGGGTGTGCACTGACGACTTTTATTCGGGGATTGTTTTCTTTCAGAGCCTTTCCCACCCCCATAATTGTTCCTGAAGTTCCCAGTGAAGAAACAAAATGCGTAATGGTACCATTGGTTTGATGCCAGATTTCTTCACCCGTAGTTTTATAATGCGCCAGTTTATTATAATCGTTACTGAACTGATCGGGCATAAAGTACTTTTCCGGAAACTTTTTTACCAGCTCACGGGCTTTTTGAATGGCACCATCGGTTCCTTTGTCTGCATCCACAATAGTGAGTTTGGCACCAAAGGCTTTGATGATCTTGCGCCTTTCAACAGATACTTTACTGTTCATCACAATCTCCACATCATAGCCCTTAATATTGCCTATCATGGCCAGTCCGATGCCTGTATTTCCAGAAGTGGCCTCCAGAATAGTTTTATCCTTATCGATACATCCATCAGCTTCTGCCTGTTGGATCATTTTGAGGGCAATGCGATCTTTAATGCTGCCTGTCGGGTTAAAACCTTCCAGTTTGGCATAAATGGTTACATTAGGGTTAGGATTCAGTCGGTTGATTTTCACCATCGGGGTATTTCCGATGGTCTGTAATATATTTTCGTAAGCCATGATTCTTTCAACAATAAAATGACAAACGGCTCTTCGCCTGATTAGAATAAATAAGTAGGGTTTACAATAATCCCAGTTCCAGTTTTCCTTCTTCAGAGATCATGTCCTGATCCCAGGGGGGATCGAAAGTAATTTCAACAGATACTTCTTTCACACCGGTGAGGTAGGAAATCTCTTCTTTCACCTGTTCTGGCAACACATCAGCCACCGGACAATTAGGTGCCGTGAGGGTCATTATAACTTTCACATTGCCCTCATCGTCAACCGGATATTCATAAACCAATCCCAGATCGAGTATGTTAACGGGAATTTCCGGATCATAAATATTCTTGAGTACGTTGACAATTTTTTCTTCCAGTACTTTTTTTTCTTCAGCAGTCATGACACAGATTATTGATTCAATTTAATTTGAAAAGCCTTGGCGTACAACTGAATTTGTTTCACCATAGAGGTAAGTCCATTAGCACGGGTTGGCGAAAGGTGTTCTTTTAAGCCAATTTGTTCCAGGAAACCCAAACGGGCCTTCAGAATTTCATCTGGGTGATGGCCCGAAAGCACACGAATGAGCAAACTCACAATACCTTTGGTAATGACAGCATCACTGTCGGCAGTGAAAACTACCTGATTGCCGACCAGATCGGCGTGTAGCCATACCCGGCTCTGACATCCGGAAATAAGGTGTTGATTGTCTTTATATTTTTCTTCGATAACCGGCAGGTCTTTTCCCAGTTCGATAAGGTAAGCATACTTATCCATCCAGTCTTCGAACATGGAAAACTCTTCAATTACTGCCTGTTCTTTTTCTTCAATTGTCATGATTCTTCCTTTCTATCTTAACATGTTCACTGCTTTTAAAACAGATTCCGTAAAAATATCCACTTCCTGTTCTGTATTGTACAAAGCAAAAGAGGCACGCACGGTTCCTGATATGCCCATATGCTGCATCAATGGTTCAGCACAATGATATCCGGTTCGAACCGCTACCCCCATTTGATCCAGCAAGGTTCCTAAATCATAAGGATGTACGCCATCTACGAGAAAGGAAAGTACAGCTGTTTTATCCTTTGCCTCGCCGATAATTCGCATGCCATTTATCTTCATCAACTGATGTGTAGCCTTTTCCAGCAGTACATCTTCATGTTTTCTGATGGCTTCAATACCCAGGTTTTGAACATACTGCAACGCCGATTCCAATGCCAAAGCCCCCCCCACATTGGGTGTTCCGGCTTCATATTTATATGGTAGTTCATTAAATGTCACCTCATCAAAACTGACCCTGTCAATCATTTCACCTCCAAACTGATAGGGAGGCAGACGCCGCATCCATGTTTCTCGTCCATATAACACGCCAATACCCATTGGGGCATATACCTTATGACCTGAAAAAGCGTAAAAATCAGCTCCTATTTCCTGGACATCCACTTTGGTGTGAGCCAGTGCCTGTGCTCCATCGATCAGAACCGGAACACCTGCATCATGAGCCATCTTTACAATCTCCTTTACAGGATTAATGGTTCCCAAAACATTGGAAATATGATTCACAGCCACCAGCTTTACCTGGGGATTGAGTTTCTTTTTCAGAAATTCCAAATCCAGTTCACCTTTGTCGTTGACCGGAACGATTTTCAAATCTGCATTCCGTCTTTTGCATAACTGCTGCCAGGGTACCAGGTTGGAATGATGCTCCATTGCTGAAACCAATATGGCATCACCGGGCTGAATCCATTCTTCCAAAACTGTGGCCAGCAGATTAACAGATTCGGTAGTACCGCGGGTAAAAATGATTTCTTTAGAATCAGCAGCATTGATGTATTGCGCAATGGTTGTACGAGCCTTTTCGTAGTCTTCCGTAGCTTTCTGACTCAGCAAATGAACGCCCCGGTGCACATTACTGTTTTCCTTCAGGTAATAATCGGACAGCCGGTTAATTACCTGAACAGGCTTCTGTGTGGTTGCCGCATTATCCAGATAAACCAGAGGCTTGTCATGCACTTGCTGGTTCAGTACCGGAAAATCAGCTCTTATTTTTTCTACCGGAAACGGCATGGGATTAAATTTTGCTTAGATCGATATCAAACTCAATGGGTTTATCGGGGTGGCTGCAATGCAACACGCAACGGTCGCAAATGGACAATTCACCACGCAAGCGGCGTTTCACCATATCTTCAATATTCACCCTCAAAGGTTCTATGGCAATTTTTCCAAGTACCTCATCGGCAAAAGCATACATCAGCAACATGCGGGCATCGTTGAACGGAATACCGCGCTGCATAAGGTAAAACAGGGCTTCCTTATCCAGTTGCCCCACTGTTGCCCCGTGGCTACATTTTACGTCATCGGCATAGATTTCCAGCTGAGGCATGGTATCAATGTGCGCATCACGGCTCATTAAAATATTGCTGCTTTGCTGAAAAGCATTGGTTTTTTGTGCATCGGGAGCCACATAAACAAAGCCATTGAACACACCCAGCGACTGTTCGTCCAGTACACCTTTAAACAACTGGTTGCTTTCGCAGTTGGGCACGTTGTGGTACACATACACCTGATTGTCCACGTGCTGTTCCTTGTCAATCAGAAACAGTCCGTTGATGTCAGACCAGGCTCCTTCACCATCCATCTGATCCACAATTTCGTTTCGTATCAGGCCCCCGTTCAGTGTCATTACATTCACCTTCAAACGGCTGTACGCTGACTGGTGCACTACGGTTTGGTTCACCAGTGCAGTTTCATCGTTCAGGTTCTGAAGTTTGTACAATTCCAACTCAGAGTTCTCATCCAAAAACACTTCGGTGTAGGTATTGATCAGGCCTTCGTGGTGGTTCACCGAGTCATCACAATGCAAAAAGGTTAGTTTAGCATTTTTACCCAACACCATCAGATTTCGGGTATGCACCATCAACCCTTTTTTATTCAAAATTTTGATGAGCTGGAATGAATCCTTCACCTCCACATTGTCGGGAACATAAATAAAAATTCCATCGCGCGCCATAGCCGTATTGGCCGATTTGAACCCGTCGGGCACAGCTGTTTTGGCTTTACCGTAATATTGACCAACCAGTTCCGGATATTTTTGCTGAGCTTTGCGCAGGCTTCCGGCAATAACACCATCGGCAGAAACAGTTAGCGCCGACTCTTCGGGACCATAGAAACTTCCGTTAAGCATCGAAAGCACACGTGCCTGAAAACCATGCACGTCGCACTGGAAGATCTCATCAATTTTCTTATCGTAAGTAGTTTCCTCTGTATGCACGGTTAATGGTTCCTGATATACCGGTTCCATATCAGTGCTGCGCCATTTTTCCAATTTATTGTGGGGAAAGCCTGTTTTTTTGAACGCTGCCAGGGCCTGATGACGGAGTTGAGAGATTCCGGGAAGCTCATCCTCAGTCCAGACAGCGGCTTTTTTGCCGAATTCCTTTATGAGGGCTTCTTCCAAGGGGAAATAGTTTTGTTTTGTTTTGTTCATGATCCGTTTGTTTTTCCCGAATTAAGCACCAAATTGTTCTTTAATCCATTCATAACCGCTGTTTTCCAGTTCAATGGCCAAACCTTTACCACCGGATTTTACAATACGGCCATCGTACATCACATGAACAAAATCAGGAACAATATAATCGAGTAAACGCTGGTAGTGTGTTATAATCACAAAGGCATTGTCTTCCGATTTCAACTGGTTCACCCCTTTAGCCACTACTTTCAGTGCATCAATATCCAAACCCGAATCGGTTTCATCCAGGATAGCCAGTGATGGTTCCAGCATCGCCATCTGGAAAATTTCATTCTTCTTTTTCTCGCCTCCTGAGAAACCTTCGTTAACAGAACGGTTGGTAAGTTTCGACTGAATATCGACCAGTTTCTTTTTTTCTTCCATTCTTTTCAAGAACTCACCGGCTGACATCGGAGGCTGACCCATATATTCGCGTTTGGCATTGAGCGCAGTACGCATAAAGTTGGTCATGCTGACCCCCGGAATTTCGATAGGGTACTGAAAGCTGAGAAAAACACCTTCGTTGGCTCTTTTGTCCGGTTCCCACTCGTTAATGAGTTCGTCCTTAAAAAAGATTTCTCCTTTGGTAATCTCATATCCTTCTCGTCCTGTGATGGCCGCTGCCAAAGTACTTTTCCCGGTTCCGTTGGGTCCCATAATGGCGTGCACTTCGCCTTTGTTTACACTCAGATTGAATCCTTTGATGATTTCTTTATCACCAATAGAAACATGTAAATCTTTTATATTTAACAACATTGTTCTTCTTTTATGCTTTTCCCGTTAAGGGAGATGAATACTTATTAATTAACCAACGCTTCCTTCCAATGTTATGGCCAACAGTTTTTGTGCTTCTACTGCAAATTCCATGGGCAGTTTATTGAGCACTTCTTTGGCATAACCGTTTACAATCAGACCGATGGACTTCTCCATATCGATACCGCGTTGCTGACAATAAAACAGCTGATCTTCGGAAATTTTAGAAGTGGTTGCTTCGTGTTCAACAATAGCCGTAGGGTTGTTTGTTTTAATATAAGGGAAGGTATGTGCCCCACACTTATCGCCCAAAAGCAATGAATCGCACTGGGAGAAATTACGGGCATTTTCAGCTCTTTTTCCAACACGCACCATGCCCCGATAACTGTTGTTGCTGTGTCCGGCGGAGATTCCTTTGGAAATAATGGTGCTCTTCGTATTTTTTCCCAGATGCATCATTTTGGTTCCCGTATCAGCCTGCTGAAAGTTATTGGTCACAGCTACGGAGTAAAATTCTCCTACAGAATTATCGCCCAGCAGAATACAGCTTGGATACTTCCATGTAATAGCAGATCCGGTTTCCACCTGAGTCCAGCTGATTTTGGATGAATTTCCTTTACACAGTCCTCGTTTGGTTACAAAATTATAAATACCGCCCTTGCCATTTTTATCTCCCGGATACCAGTTCTGAACCGTAGAATATTTGATTTCAGCATTATCAAGCGCAATCAGTTCAACGATAGCAGCATGTAACTGATTTTCATCACGCATAGGGGCAGTACACCCTTCAAGGTAACTTACATATCCACCTTCTTCTGCCACAATCAAAGTTCTTTCAAACTGGCCTGTATTAGCAGCATTAATCCTGAAATAAGTAGAAAGCTCAATGGGGCAGCGCACGCCTTTGGGTATAAAACAGAATGATCCGTCGGTGAACACAGCCGAATTCAGAGCCGCAAAATAATTATCGGTGTAAGGAACCACAGAGCCCAGATATTTTTTCACCAGGTCGGGATGTTCTTGTACCGCTTCGCTGAAGGAGGAAAAAATAATGTCGTGTTTTTTCAATGTTTCCTGAAAAGTAGTCTTCACCGAAACACTGTCCACAACAGCATCCACAGCTACTCCGGCCAGATGTTTTTGTTCTTCAAGTGAAATTCCCAATTTATTAAATGTATCGAGTAATTCAGGATCTACCTCATCCAGACTGCTCAACTCCTTTTTCTTCTTGGGAGCTGAATAATAAATTATGTCCTGATAATCGATGGGAGGATGTTTCAATAATGCCCAATCGGGTTCTTCAATGGTCAGCCAGTGACGGTATGCTTTAAGCCTGAATTCCAGCAACCACTCCGGTTCTTCTTTCTTGGCAGAAATAAACCGAATTATATCTTCAGACAATCCTTTAGGAGCCTGATCGGCTTCTATATCAGTAAAAAAACCGTATTTATATTCACCTGACGTAACCTCTTGCAGCACATCTTTTTCTTTGCTTTCGTCAGTCATTTTATTATTATTTAGAATAATTCTTAATTAAACTGCAAAAGTACGAAAATTTCACGTGGTGAAAAGTTTAAAACTTTTAAAAAGCAAGGGGATATGCTTATTTAGACTGAACTCAAAAATAAACTTCTGCCATTTCAGAACCTGATCAGGATTTTTCTTCCTTTTCTTTTTTGAGCATGCGGTAAATGGTGGATTTTCCCACACCTAGTTTTTTGGCGGCTTCCACAACATTTCCATTGTATTTTTCGAGGTAGTATTTAATGATTTTGCTTTCGTATTCAGCCAGGGTACAGTCCTGATTCAAGAGTCCCGCCATGGGGTTGCCTGAATTGAAATGAATGTGACGTTCGTCGATACTTTGCTCTTCGGCAAGCACTACTGAAAGCTCAATCACCGAACGAAGTTCCCTGACATTACCCGGAAAATGATAGTTCTGTAATTTATTACGGGCCTCAGGTGTAAGATCTTTAACAGGAATATTATTTTCCCTGCAAAATTCCTCTATAAAATGAGTAGCCAGCAGCAATACATCGTTATCGCGTTCGCGCAATGGCGGAAGCTGAATTGGAAGCCCGAGCAAGCGGTAATACAAATCCTGACGGAATCGTCCGGCATTCACTTCCTCAGCAAGATCCTTATTGGTAGCCACAATAAGCCTAGTATCTACAGAAACTTCTTCAAGGCCACCAACCCGTGTAAATTCTTTCTCCTGAAGCACACGAAGCAATTTAACCTGCATGTTTTTATCCATGTCAGCTACTTCATCCAAAAATAACGTACCTCCAGATGCGAGTTCAAACTTACCCATTTTACGGGAGTTTGCACCAGTAAAAGCGCCTTTTTCGTAGCCAAACATCTCACTTTCAATCAAAGTTTCGGGAATAGCCGAAACATTGATAGCAATAAACGGTTTCTTGGAACGTGGTGAATTATAATGAATGGCTTTGGCTGCAAGTTCCTTACCTGTACCTGTTTCACCGGTCAGCGAAACGGTAATATTGGTTTTAACGGCTTTTTCCATCAGATCGAAAATTTTCTTGATGGAATCGCTGTTTCCTTTAATGATGTTTCTAAACGAATATTTTTTTTGTACTTCCTGTTTCAGGCTGTCCAGTTCAACAGAAAGTTTCTTTTGCTTACGAATATTGTTGACGGCATTCCAAAGTCTGTCTTTGGTATCGGTTTCTTTCACAAAATAATCATAGGCTCCGGCTTTCAGCATATCCACCGCTGTTTTTATATCCTGTTGACCGGAAACAATTACAACCGGGATTTCCGGATATTCTGATTTGATTTTATCAAAGCACTCTTTTCCCGACATATCGGGTAACATATAATCCAGTGAAATGACATCGGGTTTTTCGTAAAGTCTATCCAGACATTCTTTACAATTCTGAAGCCAAACCACTTCATTGTCGGGGTTCAACGACAGGTGATGCCTCAATAACTGGCCATAAAACCTATCGTCTTCAACAATAAAAATTTTCAGCGTATTACTCATAAAATATTGGTTCTATATTTTGTGAAAAAATCACATCAAAATATCTGTTTGTTATCTTGTTGATAACAAATGTACACACATTTGTGAAATTACAAAATTAAACCATGGAAATCGCTGAAAAACTTTGTATTAAGATCGATATTCTTAAAATTGGGGCGGCTTTACAGTTCGCGATGAAAATTATCACAAAAAGGAGGGGTTTTGGAATATTTGCACAAACACCATTTAACCAGTCCTTTTTCTTTAATCTCAACTTTTACAGGTTTTAATGGCGGAAAGTCTTTATGTGAACCATCACAAAAAGGCTGCTTTTTACTTCTTCCGCAGGCACACCAGAAATAAGTACCCGGCTCCATAATCAATTTCATGGAATGTTTGTCAACAACAATTGGTTTTGATTCTTCCATAATTTCTTTTATTTATTAGGTAAACACCGATCAATATAACACACAAAAATACTAAAGTATGGATATATTTGCATTCCTTTTCGGGTTTCAACACAAAGTTCATTTTTCCTGAAACATAAAAAAAGCCGCTCCCGACATTCAGGAACGGCTCAAAGATCGTCATAATTTTTTTATTCGCCTCTTTTAAACACGATAGATGTAACGGTCACATCATCACCTCCCATGTTAATGGTCAAACCATAGGGACGTTTTTCGTCAATAGTAATCTGTGCGTCTCCGGCTTTTCCGGTCAACTGCTGCCAGATGGTTACCGCCTGATGCACTCCTGTTCCACCGGTCGGATGTCCCCAACCGATCAAGCCACCGGTCGTATTAAACGGAATTTTTCCATTTCTTCCGGTATGTCCTGCATCCACATAATCGGCACCTTCTCCTTTAGCAGCCAGTCCCAGCGCCTCCACAGCCAGAATACCGGCAATACTGAAACAATCGTGGGTTTCAACGGTTCCCACCTGATCGATAGTTATTCCCGCGTTTTCCAGTGCCTGATGAGCTGCAAATTTGATGGTTTCCAGTTCAGTCAGGTCCGACGGATCACTGGTAATATCACGAACGGCATGACCAAAACCAATGACTTCCACGGCATCTTTTTTATCGACACCGATGCGTTTCAAACCTTCTTCAGAACAGATGGCAATAGCCGAAGCACCGTCAGAAACTTTAGAGCAATCCAATACGGTTAAGTGATCCACGAATGAAGCGCCGTTGGGCTTCATTTTTAAGGCCGTGGCATAAGGATCTGGAGTAGTATTATGATATTCCTGGGCTGTCGGATCCAGCCTTGCATTTTCAATGGCATTGGCATACCAGCGGGCCATTCCTTTTCTTGTCCGGTCAAAACCATATTTTTCATAATAGGCACCGGCGCGATCACTGAATTGGCCCGGGAAGAAATAAGCATGACCTTTTTTTCTCTTCTGGAACCATCCGGCCATAGCCAGAATATCAGCACCATAAATGGCTTTTACAGTATTTTGCACTTCAAAGCCCATAGATAAAACAACATCTGAAGTTTCGGCCAGTACCTGTCGAATTCCGGTAACCAGTGACAAGCCCCCTGAAGCACAGGCACCTTCCACACGAACAGCAGGTTTCATGGAAAGCCCTTTGTCGATCATGGGGATGAAACCATCCAGGTGGCCCTGATAATTGAAACGCCCGGCCATGAAGTTACCAATCACTGATTCGTCCACATTTTGCGCCCCGCCAATTTGTTTCAGCACACCCTGACCGGCTTCACTGATGTAATGTTCAATGCCCGGCCGCGGAGTTCTGGGATTGAATTCTTTTCTTCCGGTTCCCAGCGAAACGGTATTGTAACCGGCAGCCATATATACTTTTCTTCTTAACTTTTTCATGATTTTTCGTTTTTAGTCAAAATAGGCATTGATAGGACCGTAAGCATGATAGAAACCGGTGAGCATTACCGTGTTCACATCTTCAGCATTGTGGGCTACTCCATCGGCAACCAGTTTCTCACCAATTTTTTTGGAACATTTACCGTATTTCAGTGCCAGTTCTGAACCCAGCGTTTCGGTAGTCTTAAGATCTGTATAAAAACGTCTCAGCATTTCTTCCTTGTTCTTCATGCGAAGTGTTGCTTTCCATGCCACAACTGATCCGGGCATTGAACCCAGCATTTCGTCACACCTGGCTGAAAATGCTTCAAATGGAACATAATTCTTTCCCTGAACATCCCAAACAGCAACAGGTTTCCCAGCTTCATATTTCAGGAAACCGTCTTTCTGAGCACCACTGGAGAACTGTCCGCCTTTTACTCCCTGTTCCATCATCTGATCCAACAAGTCGCTGTGCAGATCTTCATCTTCCACAAACGGGTTCATCACATTTAAGATGAATTGCATTACATCAACACCTACATAATCCATCAGCTGAAAAATACCCATGGGACGTACCAGGTAATCCTGGGTAATTTTATTCATCATATAAATGGCTTCGTATAAAGGCAAACCTTTTTCCTCAGCCAGCTTGGCAGCGGCTTTCATACCGTGCAAACCATCGCGCATAAAATGTCCGTTACCGATAAATCCGGCTACATCATTCGAAGAAACCACCACTTTTTTCAAGTTAGCGGCATACTGACGGGCAAACTCTTCCACCTCAGGTTTGGTATTATCAGTTTTGATCAATTCCACCAGTTTCTGAACGGCCGGAGGATTGTAAAAATGAAATCCAATGACTTTTCCTTCCAGCTTGGCTTCTTCATCGATCAGATGAATCGGTACCGAGGAAGTATTGGTAAAGAACCAAACATCTTTCTGGCTGTTTTCTTTAATGCGGGAAAGCAATTTCACTTTGAGCGCACGGTTTTCGTTTACGGCTTCAAAAACCAGTGAAGAGCGGAAGGCTTCTTCCATTGAAGTTACCGGACGAACCATGCGAATGACAGCAAAGATGTATTCATCAATGATGTCAAAATTTTCAATCAGGTCTTCCCGGTCGGCATACATCTTGCGCAGCCAAACCGTTTTCTTTTCGGCTATTTTTCGCACCTGAACTTTCAGGTAATCCATTAGCCCTGCCAGGGCTTCGTCGCTCACATCGATAGCATTCAGCACAAAGGTTTTGCCTTTGTTTTCGGGTTGCAGTGACCGATCCACCATTTCAATGGCTGTAAGCAGCAAAATACCGCTCCCCATTTTACCGGCTGCACCCAGTACCGAAACGTTCTGTAATCTTTCGTCGTAGGTCATAAGATTGTTATTTTAAATTTTATTTTCAAGATAAGCTTACCATTGCGGTTTTCTTTTTTCAAGGAAAGCCTGCATTCCTTCACGGCCTTCGCTTCCATCACCAAACAGCGAACCAAAAGCGTCAGCTTCCAGGTTCGAACCTTCATCCAGTGTCATTTCCATTCCTTCACGGACCACCTGTTTCACTTTTTTCACAGCCAAAGGCCCCTTGGATAATATGTTCTGAGCTACTTTCATGGCTTCTTCCATCAGGTTTTCCGGTTCCACAACTTTTTGAACCAAACCGATCCGCAGCGCCTCAGCAGCATCAATCATTTCAGCAGTCATCAGTAAATACAAAGCGTTTCCCATGCCTACCAGTCGCGACAAGCGCTGGGTTCCGGCATAACCGGGAATCAACCCCAGGTTCACTTCCGGTTGTCCGAATTTGGCTTTACTGCTGGCAATCCGAAAATCGCAACCCATGGTCAGTTCCATTCCGCCCCCCAACGCAAAACCATTGATGGCCGCAATCACGGGAATATCGAGTTTTTCGAAACTACGAAGCGTGTTTTGCCCTAACCGGGAAAAAGCGGCACCTTCTTCCTACTTTTTATCCACCATCTCGGCAATGTCGGCACCGGCCACAAAAGCCTTTCCGGCACCCGTAATCACCATCGCCTTCACCGAGGCATCCTTTCGTACCGAAGCCACCAGTTCATCCATCTCATTGAAAAAAGCCGTATTCAGCGCATTCAACGCTTCAGGCCGGTTTATG
>JAFGYB010000005.1 GCA_016936355.1 Bacteroidales bacterium
AGCAATGAGTGTGGCCATGATCAGCCAAATAAATTTCAATCCATGATTGCGGGTGATGAAGAGCAATAGAATGAACAAGCCGAAAGCGGTGGCCGAATGCCCCGAAGGAAAGCTGTTGTACATGTTCATGTGTTCACCAGGGATCAGGTATAGACTTTCGTGTAGCTTGGCAAAATACGCAGCCGGCCTCGGTGTGTCCGGAAAAGCCAGGTGTTTGAGTCCCTGAATCACTATAGTAATAAGAATATTCCCGGCAAGGAGCATCCACGCGTATCGTACTTTAACAAAGAGAAAAACAATAAATAGAACAGCTACAAACCAGCCGTTGCCCATCCATGTGGCATATTTAAAGAAAAAATCGCGCACGGGACCGTGCCATTGATTAACAGAAAGATGAATCTGAGTCTTGGAATAAGAAAGTAGGATTGTGCCACCGACTGCCAGCAGCAATAAAAAAAGAATCAGAACCAGTTTGTTTTCGCGGAAAAAATCTTTCATAAAATGAACCCGTTAGCAGTTTTGTGACTGAATTTTTTTCAGCCGCAAAATTAGCCATTTTTGTGAGCACTTCGTTTGTTTGTCGAAATACCCTTTTTCAGGATAAAAATCCCGCAATTTTATCGAAGATCAGATTAAACTGCTGTTCCACTTTTTCAAGCTGGGAAGGGTTCAGCGGGAAAGGGTTCTCGTGGGTGTAACCGAATTCGAAGTCGTGTTCGTCCACCCGGATATCAATATCGCGGAAAGCCCCCTGCAACGTATTCATAATTTCAAAAGAAGGAATGACATAGTCCTTTTTCAAGGAAACGGCATAAATCTGGTGCTGATATTTTTTCAGCAGATTTTCCCGAAATCCCCTCATTTTTTGGTACTCCAGCATAGATCTAAAAACTTTCCCTTCGAGATGTTCTTCAATATAGTGGTGCAGATGGGCGTCTTTTTTCAGGAAACTGTCGAAATGTTCCACCAGGTAAGAGTACAATGCCACATTCGCTTCGCTGTCGAGGATGAATTTAGAGACAGGCGACAATCTGTTGAAGACGGCACCGCTGCAAAACAAACACACTTTGGAATTGGAAAAGTAGCCTTTGTAATCGGACAGCTTCAGAATCTGTGCCAACAGCCCGCCGATGGAATAGGCGAAAATATCAAAAGTAAAATCCTTGTCAATGAGCTCGTTCTTCCCGTTTTTGCATTCTTCGATGAACTGGATCGCATCGTAATAGGTTTCCAGTCCCGACCAGATAAACCGCTGCGGCATGGAATGCAGGCGCATGCTGATGGCCACATTGGAGAGGGTGGAATGGATGATGTTGGGGTAGCGTTCACGACGTTTCTTGCTCAGGTCGTACATCTTGCGTTTTTCACTCCATGCTAAGGGGGCGCGCTGCATGTGGAAAGCAATGGGAAACAGAACAACAGTTGCCTGATTGCGATCGCACAGAGCTTTGGCCCAGGGCAAATATTTGTCCCAGTTTTTTTCGTTAAAACCGTGAAACATAAAGATCACCTTTTTGGCAGGTGCAGAACCTTTGGGGCGGATGAGGTAGTAATCAAAAGCTCTGTTTTCTTCCACATGAACATCTTTCATGTGAACATCGTACTGAATGGTGCCGATATCATTGTAAAACAAAAGATTATCCTGAAATGACTGATTATGTGTTTCGCAATGATAATTTTCTGTACCCGGCAGGAGGTTGTAAGAAAGCGAGCAAAAAGAAAACTTTCTGATTTCTATGTTATCAACTTCTCTTGCATTTTCAACCGACGAAAAAGCATTTCTCATTTGTACAAAACTTTCAGTATAGTCCATAGTGCTAATCTTTCTTCAAAATTAAATAAAATCAGGTAAGTCAAAGCTTTAGTCCTGACAGAATTAATGATTTCATAACGAGATGTCCGTTTTATTATTATACGGTTTGAACGAAATGTTTGAATTTTAGAAAAGAACTATTCGTTGTGATCCGATTTATCGGAAGAAGCAATCTTTTATTGAAAAGATCGCTTCGTCGGTCACCTCCTCGCGATGACGTGTGAAGTTGTTTATTTTCGGATAATTTTTCCGCTTTCGGTTCGGAGAAATGCTGCTTTGAAAATGATTTCTTTTGGAATATCAAAACCTGTTAGTTCGCGATGAATAATTTCTTCCAGCTGGCTTCGCCGGGTTTCGTCATCCGATTCGATAAACAATACCAATTTTTCACCCAGTTGCTCATCTGGGACACTGCCCATGAAAAAAGCGTCTTCAATAAAAGGAGAGAGTTTCTTTTCGATGGTTTCCGGGAACAGTTTTACTCCGCCACTGTTGATGATGTTGTCTTTTCTGCCCAGAATCTGAAAACCTTCATCAGTGATTTGCACAAGGTCATTTGTTTTGAGTTCAAAAACTCCAAGATGTGGCGCTGTGATGTTAAGGCATTGTTCTTCGTCTTTTTTAATTTGAACACCGGGCAAAGTGGTAAAATATTGGCTTCTTCCGGGGCCGTTTACTTTACGTAATGCAATGTGACTCTTGGTTTCGGTCATGGCATAGGAATGCCAGATTTCTGTACTCAGGTTACGGGTTTTTTCTTCCAAAGCATCGGGAATGATGCTGCCACCCAACAACAGAATTTTTATGGTTTTGAGGAATTCTGTTCCTTCTTCTGTTTTCAGTAACTGGGAAAGCTGAGCAGGAGTCATAGCGGCAAAATCAATTTGCGGTGTCCAGTAGCTGACAGGATTCAATGAAGGCGGAATGCAAAACAAATCCAGTTTCCCTACAACTCCTCTTACCACCATCATTTTGGAAGCAATGTAATTGATGGGCAAACACAACAATGCTGTATCACCATCATTGAGCCCGAAAAAATCAAGCGTCATCCGGGCGCTGGCTTCCATATATGTTTTTTCCAATTCAATCTTTTTTGGATCACCTGTGGAACCTGAGGTTTGGGCTGTGATGGTTTCGCTGTCGGAAAGCCAGTCGAGGAGGAAATACATCAGGTTTTTTTTCCAATCGGCCGGAGAAACGTTTTCTCCCAAATGACCGTGGGCATACTGCTGCATCCAGTCGTTATCGAAAGCGTTGAAGTTCAACCGGAGTATTTGTTTTTCCTTAGCCATGAATTGAGTTTAAATCCCAGTTGTTTTTTGGATCAAAATTAAGCTTTGCATCAGCAATATACAAGGGTGAAGGAATGTTGTTGGTGAACAAACTTCCGGTACCCAGGCCTTGAGTGTTTTCTGGGTTGAAAGTAGCCGTCCACTGCGCAATAGCATTCAGCCCGATATTACCTTCCAGCGCAGAAGTAATCCACCAGCCAATAGTTTTTTTTTCAGCTTGTTTGATTACGTTTTCTGATGCTTCAAAACCACCTATTAAAGATGGCTTTAGGATAACATATTGTGGTTCGATGTGATCCAGTAATTTTTCAATTGAATCGGAATGGCTGATGAGTTCTTCATCCAGTGCTATGGGAACCGGTGTTTTTTCGCACAGTTTGGCCATTTCGTCCCATTGTCCCTGCCGGATGGGTTGCTCAATGGAATGAATATCCAGTTCGGAGAGTCGTTTCAATCTTTCCAAAGCCTCATCAGGAGCAAAAGCACCGTTGGCATCTACCCGAAGTTCCAGTTGTTGGCTGTCGAATCGTTTTCTGATACTACTGAGCAGTTCCATTTCTTTTTCAAAATCGATGGCTCCTATTTTCATTTTGATGCAGGGATAGCCTTGTTCGATTTTGGTTTCGATCTGCCGGTGCATAAACTCAGGATCGCCCATCCAGATAAGGCCGTTGATGGGAATACCGGCTTTTCCTTGGGTAAAATCAGTAACAAATAATATTCTGTTTCCCCCTTTTTTCAGATCGAGCAATGCCGTTTCCAAACCGAAACGGATGGAAGGGAAACGGTTCAAACCATTATTTAAAAAGGTTTCCAAGTGTTGGGGTTGCTCTTGCAGTTTTTGAAGTGTAGCTTCATATTCTTCCCAGGGATCAGGACTTAGTCCTTTGATGGTGCTGCATTCACCATAACCTTTCACTTGAGGATTGTCGGTGTTCCAAACTATAAGATGATAGGAAGTCTTTTGCCTGAGCACACCCCGAGAAGTCCCCGAAGGCTGTTTGAAGTTGAAAACGTGTTTGTTATATTCGAGCCGAAGCATAAATTTCTTTTTGTAAAAATACAAATAATACAACTCATCTACTGCGCAAGTCTTGGTGTTGGGCTGTGAGAAGTTGACTTGTGCTTGAAAGTCATTGGTCCAAGTTTGCTGCCTGTTGTCCTGTCTTATGACTTGAGCCGGAAACTGTAATTGAAATATTTTATTGTCTCATCTATCGCGCAAGTCTTTGCGTTGGTTGCGGGGTGTTGACTTGTGCATTGAAGAACTTGAACCATATTCCTGATTACCTTTTCACATTTTCCTAATGTAGTTTCCATCACTTTGTCCTGTGGTTTTTGTAAAACGACGCACATGAGAATAAAAAATGATGCGTGTGAAAAAATATTCTTACGCGCGTGGAAATTAATTTCCACACCCGTGAAATTTTGAAATCTTCTTTATAATCATTAACTTTGATGCAGAAGCCCTTTCAGATTGAACAGGGCGGGTTATTAAAATGTTGTGCTTATGATTAAGATTTCCCCGGTTTCAATCAGTCAGCCCGGCGTAAAAGGTGGCGGAACCTATAAGTATTACGGAAGAATTTCGGGCAGAGAACAGGTCAGTTTCAGATTTCTGGCCAAAACCCTGAGTCAAAGAACAACCCTGAGCACCATTGATGTGGTTGCTGCGTTGGAAGGCTTCCGTGAGATCATTATGGAGCAACTGCTGGAAGGCAATAATGTGAAACTGGACGGGCTGGGTATATTCAGCCTGAGCGTGCGTACGGAAGGAGTGGACGACCCTTCTAAACTCAACAAAAGTTTGGTAAAAGATGTAAAAATTAATTTCCTTCCTGATCCTGAGCTCAAGAAGCAGTTGAAAACGGCCAAGTTTCAGTTTAAACGGCAATAAGTATCTGCTGTTAATTTCGTTGCAACAGTTTCTCCCATTGTTCCGTGTTCAGAAAACTTTCGTCCAGGTGTTCACTGATTTCTTCAAAGAGGGGCCAGGTGAAAGTCATGGACATGATGTCTTTGGGCATTTTGCTCCTGACAGAGATGTCGTGAAACCCCCAAACGGCTTTCTTTTCTCCTTTTTGTGCGTATTCCATAGGCACGGTAAAAACCGACATACAGGCCGAGGCAAAGCGTGATACAATCCGCTCTTCCCGTGGTGCGTTGAACCCTGTGAGGTATTGCAAAGCAGAGATCTGGTCGGCATTAGCAAAGAAAATCACCAGTTCGGGCCTTTCATCATCGGCGAATAATTCCAGCGGTTTAAACACGATGGCACCTTTTCGGTGCGTTTCGGGAACATAGGATTCCACAAATTCTTTTGCTTTTTCAGGCGACTGGATGAACCGTTCCGGCTCGCGGCCCCACACGCATTCGTTGGAAAGAAACTTTTCAATGCCGTCGAAAATCCAGTCGCTGTAGCCCAGGTAAAACGCCGAACAGGGAAAGCCCGTGGTGTTTTCGTCAAAAGCAATTACTTTTCCT
>JAFGYB010000040.1 GCA_016936355.1 Bacteroidales bacterium
ATGAACTGAGCCAGCAGAGGGATTCGAACCCCCGACCGGCTGATTACAAATCAGCTGCTCTGGCCAACTGAGCTATGCTGGCAGTTTTTTCTCCCCTCTTGCTGCTGACTAATCTTTTTAATAACAGTACTTTCAGAACTTTTTATTAAAAAAACAGACCTCTTTTCAAAAAGGTCTGCAAAAATAGAATGATTAATTGGAATAACCAAACGTTTTTATAGAAAATTTTTAATTTTATTTCTTGAACCGTTCTTTGTGCTTTTCTATCTGCTTTTTAAGCGCATCAACGGCCAGGTCAGTGGCTTCTTCAAAGGTTTTGCTTTGTTTTTTGGCAAAAAGTTCTTCCCCCCTGAGCATCAGTTTAATCTCTGCAACTTTGTTCTCACGGGTCTCCGAATTATCTACTCTCAAAATGACATCGGAACCGACAACACCTTCATGCATCACGGAAAGTTTTTGCAGTTTTTTCTCAATAAAATTGTCCAACTTCACATCGGTTTTAAAATGTACCGAATTAATGTTAATGTTCATCTCAACCTCCTTTTTTATTTGGCTCGGGGATGAGCCCGTTTATATATTGATTTTAACTGTTCAATGGTCGTATGTGTATACACCTGTGTGGCAGCCAGATTGGCATGACCCATTAATTCCTTAATCGAATTAAGGTCCGCACCGTTGTTCAGCAAATGGGTAGCAAAACTGTGCCGCAATACATGCGGACTTTTTTGTGCACTGCTCAGCCCGGTGAGCAACCGGTGTACAATTCTGTAAATAAATTTGGGATAGGCCCGTTTCCCTTTATCGGTAACAATGAAAGCATCCTCCGCATCAGGCAAAACCCTTTTTTTTAAGTTAAGGTAGCTTTCTATTTCCTGCTTCAGTTCATCAGTGAAAGGAATGATTCTTTCCTTGTTTCTTTTTCCCCGGACTTTCACCATATTATTCTCCAGCTGAAACGAATCCTGGTTCAGGGAAAGCAACTCACTTAATCGCATGCCGGTGGAATAAAGGGTCAGGATTACCATACGATCCCGAATCTCTTCAAAATTGGCAATATCTCCCGTACGATCCAGCCACAGGTTCAGCTTGTCGCTTTCCACATACGAAGGCAGCTTACTCCCCTTTTTAATGGTATGGATTTCATCCATGGGATTCACAGCAACGGCGTGTTCCTGTAACAAGTACTTATAGTATGCCTTTAGGGTACTTATTTTCCGATTGACACTTACAGGAGTATAATCCCGGTCCATCAGCGTCACAATCCAGGAACGCACCATAGCGGGACTTACCTGTTTTAAGTCCTCCAGATCGTAGGTTTCTTTGATGAAATTTTGGAATGTATTCAGATCCGACCGGTATGCTGTGAGCGTGTGTTGAGCGTATCTCTTTTCAAATTGCAGGTATTGGATGAAACGGTTCGTGCTCATGGTCGGAAAAAGAAAAAACTTTGAATCAAAGATAAGATTTCTTTTCCCCGATTCAAAGTTTTTTCGTTCGATTTTCCTTAAAAAAGATTAATCAGCCTTGTTCGGCCTGGCGGAGCTGCTGAATATAAATGGCTTTCAGCTTTTCCTGTCTCCTTTTTACGGAAGGCTTTACATAACGCTGTCCGTCACGCAAGGCACGCATGGTTCCGGTTTTTTCAAACTTACGTTTGAAACGCTTCAGCGCTCTGTCAATGTTTTCGCCTTCTTTTACAGGAATAATAATCATTGTAAATACCTACTTTCTTGTTAATTAATAATGTGAATGATTATCGGGCGGCAAAATTAGACACATTTTTCATACTGTGCAAATAAATTTCATGCACCCGCCTATCCTTCACACGAAATAGCTTTCTAATTTGAAGCTGGTTTTAAATACCGGATCAAAAAGTCTGTCATCCGTGTATACAGGTGACGTCTTGTGTTTCCCCCGTAGATACTGTGATTCTTGTTGGGGTAGACCATCAATTCAAACTGTTTGTTGTATTTAATCAGATCAGTAATCAGTGCCATGGAGTTCTGCGGATGCACATTGTCATCGGCTGAACCAAAAACCAGCAGCAAGTGTCCTTTCATCTGATCGACGTATGGCAACGGCGAGTTTACCTTGTAACCTTCCGGATTTTCTTTGGGGGTACGCATATACCGCTCTGTATAGATATCGTCGTAATAACGCCAGCTGGTTACCGGAGCCACTGAAATAGCTGTGCTGAATTCATCAGCCCCTTTGGTTATGGCCAACGACGACATGAATCCTCCGTAGCTCCATCCGAAAATACCGATCCGGTTTTTATCCACATAAGGATACTTACCGATGAGCTTGGCCGACTCAATCTGATCGGCAATCTCATAATGCCCCAGCTGCAGATAGGTCATTTTCTTAAACAGTTCTCCCCGGGCACCGGTTCCCCGATTATCCACCGAAATCACAATAATCCCTTTTTCGGCCAGCATCTGGAACCAGAAATAATTGTTTCCCTCCCAGGCGTTGTTCACTGTCTGCACACCGGGACCTCCGTAGACATACATCAGGACGGGATATTTCTTGTTGGGATCAAAATGCGGCGGTTTAATAATAAAAGCATTCAAATCCACCTGTTTTCCATTGGGTAATTTAAATTCAGGTGACCTGAGGGTGAAGAATTCTTTCTTGGTCATATCAAAAGTCTTCATCTTATCCACCAGCTTCTGATTGGACTCCAGCACCCGAACCGTTTTCCCTTTGTAATTATCCACCGTAATATAAGGAGGTGTATTGGCATCACTCCAGGTGTTGATGTAGTAATCAAACGTTTTGCTGAATAAGGCGCTGTTGGTCCCTGTTTTTTGTGAGATCTTGGTTAATTTTCCATTCAGGTTTACCGCATAGACCTCCCGGTTTAACGGAGAGGAAACTGCAGCCTGGAAATACACCAGCTTTCTCTTGGGATTGTAGCCGTATACCTGGGTTACGTCCCAATCGCCGTTGGTCAGTTTCTTTTCCAGTTTGCCGTCGATATTATACAAATAAATGGCATTGTATCCGTCTTTTTCTGAACTCATCAGGAATTGTTTTCCATCCGGCAAAAAAGTCAGGTCATCTGTAATATCAATGTAGTACTTGTTGGTTTCATCGTACACTACATGCGAAGCACCCGTTCCGGCATTAGCCAGTAAAATCTGGAGGTGATTCTGCAGACGGTTCAGTCTCTCAATAGCCAGCACATCGCTGTTCTGTGTCCATTTTACCCTCGGAATATACTGATCGGTATTGGAGCCTACGTCCATTTTGGTGATCTTCCCTGTTTTCAGATCGTACACATAAATCTGCACAATGGAATTGGCCTCTCCAGGTACCGGATACTTATAGGTATACTCGCGGGGATAAAGAGTACCGTAGAAAGGCAATGTGTATTGCTTTACATCACTTTCGTTGAATTTATAAAAAGCGATTTTGCTGCCATCCGGTGACCAAAAGAATGCTTTGGTAAACGAAAATTCCTCTTCATAAACCCAGTCGCAGGTACCGTTGATAATGGAATTAACCTTTCCATCCTGTGTGATTTGTGTCTCATTTCCCGTTTTCAAATCTTTCAGATAGATGTTGTTTTCACGGACAAAAGCCACCATACTGCCATCGGGCGAGAAATCAGCCAGGCGTTGTTTTCCTTTATCCGACAACGGAGTCAGTTTCTTGGTTGTGGCATCCCAGATGTAGTCGAACGATCGGCGGGAATGTCTGTAAATATGTTCTGTTTCGGTAGGAAAAATAAATTTGTTTTCCTCTTTATTGACCGAAAACGAATGAAAACTGATGGGTTCGGTTTTCCCTTCAGGAATCAGGTCCTTACCATAAACCAGCGTATTGACAGAATCGCCGGTTTTGTAGTCGTACACCACAATATTCCCGTTGATAATACGGGTATATTGTTTTCCATTGTTCAAAGAAAAGACACCATAAACCATCTTGGGGGCAAAGGTGTAATTAGCCCACAGGTTATCCAGTGTAATCTGTTTTTTTCCGTTTTGACCAAAGGCCGTTGGGATGATCAGCATCAGACTGACCATAAAAATTAAAGATTTCTTCATCTGTTTGTGATTTTTAAATTCTATTTTCACACCATCTACATTTTCAAAATGTATGAGGACGATGATTAATTTGTCCAAATAGGCCTCCAAAGGTAAAAATTTGTTCAATCTGAAGTATTTTTGTTCAATAAAGTACCGGCCAGGATTCATCCTTATATATACATTACTAAAAAAGTAAACTATGGCACACGGAATTCTCGGCAACAACATACTGGATGTAGTAGCAGTTGCATGGTTTGGAGCCCAATCATTGAAAGTCCTACACGGCCTGATCACAGAAAAGAAATTTTATCTCAGACGTTTGTGGGAAACCGGTGGGATGCCCAGTTCCCATTCGGCTACCGTAGCCTCTCTGGCGACCGCCATAGGCCTGGTGTACGGTATTTCCTCCGGATTGTTTGCCATCAGTATTGTTCTCGGAGCCATCGTGATGCATGATGCTGTTGGCATACGGAGGGCAGCTGGAAAGCAGGCCGGGGTGATCAACCGGATGGTTGTACTCCTAAACAAATCGTTTCAGGAAGGCTTCGACCAGAAAGAACTGAAAGAATTACTGGGTCACAAGCCGCTGGAAGTATTGGCCGGTGCAGTACTGGGTATTGTAATTACCCTTTTATTAAGGCACCATCTGATTTAATAATTCGTTTGCAGAATTCTCTTGTTTATTTAAATCACAATTTTCCTATTTTTGCATCCGCAAAAGCCGTTCATTAATTATTTTTGATATACCGGGACTTTAGCTCAGTTGGTTTAGAGCGCATGCTTGACAGGCATGAGGTCAGCAGTTCGATCCTGCTAAGTCCCACCATCAGGGACATTAGCTCAGTTGGTTCAGAGCATTGCTTTCACAGAGCAGGGGTCATAGGTTCGAGTCCTATATGTCCCACAAAAAAAGCCGGGACTTCCCGGCTTTTTTTATTACAATCATTCCGTCCTCAGAACGGAGAACATTCAACACCACTTCTCGATCTGGCTTGTCTTCTAAGTCGGTAAGGATTAATCAGCGAAACATTATCCAGTTCAAAGATCAGGCTCACCTGATGAGAAGGCCCCGGCAGGCTAATGTTTCCCGACAGGTTCATTATAAATGAATAGATCACTTTCATTCTCGTTTCATTGGTAAAGGGCACATTCATTCCGGCCATCCAGACAATATTGGAAAGACTATTGGTATTGAACACCTCATTTTGATACCAGATACCGGCATACACATTTTGCATGTACGCATTGGCTCCAAAAGCCAGCAGTCTCATTTTAGCCTGGGTCTGGAACAAAATTCCGGGATTCAACTTAAAAGAACGGGCACGGGCGTAAAATCCGCGGTGTCGTTCAAAGTCAATCACAAAGTCCATATGAGCCACCCATTTTCGCGGTAACGGTGCCACATTCTCTAAAAACGACTGATCGGGTTGCGTCACATGATGGGCAGCAATACCAAAGGTTCCGACCACATTACCCGTCTTGATCTGATAGATTCCCCCCAGAGAAAAATCAGGAAAAACAACCGGAGTAGCCCCCGGATTAGGAAAACTGCTCGGACCAATGTTCCCCAGTCTGGGATCCAGCTGATCCGCAAAAACCAGATTATTCCAGTCCACTTGTCGTGATACCAATGAAATCAAGGCACCAAACTGCACAACAGAAATATCATTGATTGGAACCCGTACCGCCGGAATCAACCCTATTACAGAAGTCTTCAGTGTTCCAAAACCCTGCTGGTCGGAAGTGGCAATAATTCCCAAACCTCCGGCACCAGGGATGTTTCGGTCAGCAATATCGGCACTGAAATCAAAGGCATGATAATTGCCCGACAATCCGGTCCATTGTTTCAGATAATTGAAACGGACTTTCATACCCACTGTTAAACCGACAAATGCAGGGTTAAAATAGGTCGGGTTGGTAAAAAACTGTGAAAAATCAACATCCTGAGCCTGTAAATAGGACATATTGAGAAATAAAATCCCCATCACAAACCACTTCCTCATTTTTGTAAAACTCCTCGTCATAGACTCGACATTAATATCTTACCTTACTAAAAATAACATTCCATAAGTCTTTTTATTGCCATCACCATTGTCGGAACCTTTCCAAAGGGTGTTGTCCTGAAACTCAGCCTTTATCCTCCATATATAATGCCCCGATGGCATGGGCTGACCCTGATAGGTTCCGTCCCAACCTTCAGCCGGCGAACCGTCGGAATTCAATTTAGTACTTTGCCAGAGCAAATCCCCCCAAGGGCTGAAAATTTGGATCTTATATGTTTTTAAATTTATTCCAACGGGTGTAAATGTACTTAATTTAGGATTATCCGAACCAGGCACAAATGAATTTGGAACATAAAGTCCTGATGTCAGATCGTATACCCTCATGGCCGTGTCAGAGCATTGGTATTCATTGGTTGCAATGAGCAATACATTAAACTTACCACCTGATTCGTAGGTATAAACCGGGCTTTCATCGGTTGAAGTGTGTCCGTCCCCAAACTCCCAGAAATATTCAATCGCTCCTTTTGACATATTACTGAAGAGCAACTGCCCCAGTTCATCCTCATAGTTGGAAGTAATTTTAAACGATGCAATGGGCGGAACATGGACTTCCACATTTTTCACAACAGTATCACGGCAATTATTATAATCCGTCACCACCAGTTGGGCGGGGTAAGAACCAGCCGTATTGTATTTATGTCTGGGATCCTGAGCATCCGATTGTTTGTCAGTGGAAGATGGGTCACTAAACGTCCACTGCCAGTGAACCAAACCGGCATCATAGGCCCAGGTTGAATCGATGAAATTCACTGTCTGCCCCATGCAGGCCGGACTATAACCAAAATTAGCCTGTGGAGATTGATTGATAATTATTACGGAATCATAGGTACTGCTGGCAGGCATATTATTCACCATTGAATGGATCGTAACAGAAACATGATAACTGCCTGCTGAACCATACACATGTTCCACTGAATCTTTATGAGCCGTATAGGTTGTTGTCGTTCCGTCACCAAAGTCCCATTCCCACTGGGTTATCTTACCCATGGAGGAGCTCATAAACGTTCCGTCAACAAAATAAACCGGATTATTGGTACACCGTGATTGAGCTGCGGTATAGAATACATGCGTACAGGAATTTCTGACAATCGGTTTTGTGATGGAATCGGAACATCCGTTTGCATTGGTTATTTTCAGGGAAACGTAGTACGTACTATCCTCAGGCATATACATGTGACTGGGATGCCAAAAAGTTGAAGAATCTGCGGTACCGGATAGGGTATCTCCAAAATCCCACTCCCACTTCTGAATAGGACTACCACCTCCCCAGGTCGGTGCTTCAAAACGGGTAGCCTGATCACAACTGGGGGTTACATAAGTAAAATCTGCTTTGGGTAATGAATCAATTATTGCCAGATGCGAAACCGAAATACCAAACCCTCCGGGTCCCAATACTTTAAGCTCTACCTGATAACTTCCCGGGGTATCATAGTGATGGGTAATCGTATCATAAAATGTAAATACCTGATTGCTTCCATCGCCAAAGTCCCACATATAATAATATCCGGTAGCAGTATCCGATGAAGGTTCAAATGAAGCCTCAAAACCCGTTGTTTTTCCATAACATTCTCTGGTTGTTGTAAAGTTTAATTCAGGCGGAGGCAGCAAACAGACATCCTCTGTATCCGTGTTGTTACATCCGTTGGTGTCAGACACCGTTAAGGTTACCGGATAACACTGTCCATAACCCGGGAAGTTATAAGTAGGATTTACCGAATCCGAAACATCACCGTTGTAAAAACTCCACAAATAACTCTTTATTGGACTGCCATCATGACTCATCTGTGTTGTATTTGTAAAATCGGCGGTGGTCAATGGATTGCTTTGCTGTACATAACTGAAGCCGGCCTTCGGTGTGTCATGCACTTTCACATATTTATAGGTTGTGTCCGTACATCCGTAGGTATTGGTGGCATACAGTCGTACATGGTAAGATCCTGCTCCGCCGCTG